>NZ_JACKUR010000001.1:0-402 GCF_025822865.1 Mycobacterium paraffinicum
CGGTCATCGGCACCAGCAAGCCAGGCGTAGAACGAGGAACGCGCGACCTCAACGATCGCGCACAGCCACTTCACCGGGTAGGTGTCGAGGTGGTCGGCGACGAACTGGAAGCGGCTCACCAGTTGGGTCCTGACCCCAACTGGAGTCACCGGCGAGTTTCTTCGGGCGGAAGCCCAACCGGTAACACAAGAGTAGTCGATTTCATCGACGCACATCGCCGCGACGGGCCACCCCACTAGTGAGCGCAGCGGTGGCCAGCCGGGATTTCATCCGCGAGTTGAAACGCCCTGGTTCTCCCGGAGGCTCGATCTATTGGATTTCGACCAGGGTTTGGTCGGTCCGTGATGCATCGTAGAACGCGGCTTCGAACTCAGCCGGCGGAACGTCGTTGAGGTAGCCGTG
>NZ_JACKUR010000002.1:0-271 GCF_025822865.1 Mycobacterium paraffinicum
AGGCCCAGCTGGACCCAACGGCGCTGTCGGTGCTGGCCATGTTGCTGCCGGCGCTCTGCACCTTCTGCCCGTGGGCGTTGGCCTGCTCGTAGATCACCTGGAAGTTGCGACCCAACTGGGTGATGAACTCCTGGCAGGCCACCGAACCGGCACCGCCCCAGAAGTCACCCGCAGCAAGCACATCGCGAACGATGGCCTGGTGCTCAGCCTCCAGAGACGCGGCCTGGGCGCGGATCAAGGCACCGTGGGCGTCGACATCGCCGAACTGGTA
>NZ_JACKUR010000003.1:0-830 GCF_025822865.1 Mycobacterium paraffinicum
GCGCGGCCTCCATCGGTGGCAAGTTGTCAGTGCCGGTGGCCTGGACCGGCGGCCCGGCCGTGCCGGCCATGGGACACACCGCCATCCCGGTCAGCGCCATCAGCGCCGCCCCCGAAGGAGCCGGCGGCCCGGGCAACCTGCTCGGCGGCATGCCCCTGGCCGGCATGGGCACCGGCACCCACGCCGGCGCCGGACCCCGCTACGGCTTCCGCCCCACCGTCATGGCCCGACCCCCCTTCGCCGGATAGCCACCGGTCGCTTCTGCCAGCGTAGGAGCACGCTTTAGCGCGCGAAAAGTGTCGCGCTAAAGCGTGTTTCGCGTTGCGCCCACGGCCCGCGCACGGCGGAGCCCTCGCCCCGCCCTGCACACGTCAGACCGCCGTCGTGGCGAATGTCGCGAGGGCTTTATCTGCGACCGGATTTTTAACCCACACCGCGGTCGATCGTCCGTCGCTTTCGTGGATGGCCGGTGGATGGCGACCCGGCCGACGCGTCGTCCCCGCAGGTAGTGGCGCGGCTCGCGGGCGCTAACGTCTCGTTGCCCGTTTTCCTGTGCACCCGTCGCCGAGCGGGCCTCCCTCCGGCGGTCTCGTCGCCGGCAGCGACGGGGCTCCGCGGCGATCTAGCCTTTCGCAACAAGCTCACTGCTGCACGCCAATAGCACTCGCGAGGGAAACACATGTCGTTCGAGCCGGGGGGGTTCGTGGGTGTTTGACTTCGGGGCGTTACCGCCGGAGGTTAATTCCGGTCGGATGTATGCGGGTCCGGGTTCGGGGCCGTTGATGGCTGCGGCGGCGGCGTGGGATGAGATTGCTGCTGAGGTGGCTGCG
>NZ_JACKUR010000004.1:0-1292 GCF_025822865.1 Mycobacterium paraffinicum
ACCACCGACGACGCCGTCAACTCGCCCTGGGCCGGTTGACCCCCGTCGAATTCGAAGCAATCATGACCCCACCGGCCGATCAGGCCGCGTAACTGGACATGTCACCTATTCGTGCAGCAGACCCTCGGCTCGTTCGAGAACGAACTTATCCGCCGACAAGGCCCGTGGCGCGACGTCAACCAGGTCGAGCTGGCGACCGCTGAATGGGTGGTCTGGTTTAACACCGAACGCCTCACGAGTACCTCGGCGACTTCACTCCCGAGGCCGTCGAGACGCTCCACTACGATCACAGACGCACCCCACCAAAAGCAGGGTGATTTAACGAACGCAGTCTCCGGACTCACCGGGACGGGTCACAGTACTATTCCCTACATGTGACCGACCGACCGGCCGGCTCATAGAAGCCCGAGGGTGCATGAAACCTGGGTGGTTCAAGCGGAGCCATCCCGCCATGTTTACTAACGCAGCTAAGACCCATCCTCACTTCAGAAAGGAGGTCGGTACCGCGTGGTCACTTTGCTGAGGTCTGCGATAAAAAGCTTTGTTAGTCGTTTAACCGCGTTCGTCGCGGTCGGGTCTGTGTCATGGGTAGCTGTAGCAGTATCGCCGCCGGGGGTCAGTTCGGCGGAATGCGAGCCGGGCTGGTCGTGGAACGCGGTCACAAAGGAGTGCAAACTTCCACCACCGCCGCCAGCTTGGTGGACACCTCGACCACCCTACGCGCCGCCATATGCTCCGCAAGACATTCCTCCGCCTCCTCCAGTGCCGCCATGGTCCCCTTCGGCCAGACCAGTATGGGATAACGGATTTCAGCACTGGGGCATTTGGATAGGCGGCGTCTGGGTGCCGCTTGATGGATGAGACGAGGCCCTCAGGGCACCACGAGCCAATATGTCTCCGATCAGCACTCCACCTGCGGGACGCAAAGTCATCCCGACGACCTGGCGCTAGGCGGTCGCTGTGTTCGGAGATCTTCGGCAACCCAAGGGGTTGCCGCTCGATGAGCGCACCGTCGACACCGCCGGACAACCCTTGAACGTTTCCGATCTTCCCTCTAGCCGGGTTGCAGTTCTCCCCTTCCAGGCTGTCCAGAGGATGCCGCCGATGCCGCAGGAGCGTCAGGATCGACCCGGCTTGGGGCTCACACTCGTTACTCCGGATCGGTTGGTGGCGTGTTCCCGGTGAATGAGTCCATCCAGTTTTAGAGTCCTGTGGCCCGGTGTTGGGCCGAGAAGGGACGATGAAACGTATGGCTGGTCGGAAGCGGCATTCCGCGGAGGACATTGTGCGCA
>NZ_JACKUR010000005.1:0-2253 GCF_025822865.1 Mycobacterium paraffinicum
ACGAGCGGGCCACAGACTCAAGAACCTCACGTTGTCCCGCAGACACCAACAGAGCTGGAACAGGTGGTCGCATGCAAGACATCATACCAACCAACAGCCAATTATTTGCGGGACACACCACTAGATAGTCAATCAGCGACTCAGCGTCAGCAACACGTTCCCGGTAAGTGCCCCCGGCGAACTGCTGCAAAAGCGACTGCGACAGATTCTTCGCGTCTCTGTTGAGGCTGCTAAGACCAAGTATCGAATCGATCATCCGCGACGACGAAGCCGCCGGCTCCAGGAACCACGCCCCGGCGGACCAGGCAGGCGGCGTGATCACGGCGTCGAACACAGACGGACGTCGAACCGTCCGATACTGCGCCTTCCTCGGCTCGGGATTCTCAAGCCACAACATCACCTGCTCGGCGGTCGGGTGATAAGAGCACCTGTTACACGCCGAGATGAAGCCCAGCACCTTGTACTGGTCGTCGGAAAGGATGTCCACCCGGCGATTCTAGGGTCGATTCATACAGGTCAGACCCCAATTCCAGATTATCGGATATCCGCCCAGCGGGGCACCGCCGTATGGTATGCAGACCAATCTCCGACCTCGAACAAAGACCATCGCCGCAGCTCAAGGGTGGAATTCCTACCCCAAGTGGAATTCCTGCCACCCCCCAAAACGCCCTGCAAAACAACACCATTCACCACCCATCACGACCGCAGCTAACAGCCAAACAATAATCAGCACAACAACATTCACCACTTCACCCAACCAGAACACCAACAGCGCCCAACACTGATATTACCGAAATACTCACTCGCGCAACCTAATCAGTACTAGGTTCAGCACCAAAAGCCAGTCCGCACAACCAGTTTGCTGCGCGCAACAGCGAATCCAAACCGATTGCCACGCAACCGATTCCGCGGGCCGATACTGGACGTGACCGTACACAACTAGCTAACCAGTGTATGCAGAAACGTGCAGTTCAACACGATGCAAGTGGCCGCCCAGCAAAGTCTCCGACAAGTGGATCCGCAGGAGCGGTAGGCCGCATAATCTCTCCCCGCAACCCGTTGTGCTGCAACTCTTTTCGCGTTTGCTGGCACGGCGAATGTTGGCCTATATCAACGGTTTTCGCTGTATCGCGTAGGCGTATCACTCCGCGACTCAACCGGCTATCATGTTCGGTCAAATCGCCTTGTTTTCAACGGTTTTCGTGTTGATTCTGTATCGTTCTGGCGTATTGGGTTGGGTGGTTGCGTTGGCTGAAATCGCTTGTTTTGCAATGCTTTTCGGGGTGTATCGGTGTGCTTGAATCGCGTTGATATTGCAGGCTTTTCGGTGCGATGCAAAAACATGGTTTGGCCTGCGCAAATGCCGGCGTATCGGTGCGGCCGGGGGATACTTGTTTCATGCGTGATGGGCAGAGATTGCAGGATCGCCAGGTGGCGGCGCTGCTGGACGATGGGGTGCCGTATCGGCAGGTGGCGGCGCAATTGGGGCTGTCGCTGGGGGCGGTGCAGCGGGCAGAGAAGCGGTACCGCGCGGCGGCGGATACCGTCGAGTCCGAATCCAGCGATCCGGTTTTGTCGTTGCTGACGCAGGCGGATATGCGGCGTTTGGGTATCGCTGAGCTGGGGGAATTGGACGCGTTGGTGCGGTTCCGGTTCTTGTCGTTGCCGGTGGGGAGTGGGGCCGGCGACGCCGCGCGGGCGTTGTTTGATCATGGCCGGGGTTCGGAGGCGTTCGCGGAGTGGTGTTGGGCTGATGATCCGGCGGGGCCGAGGGCTGCGTTTGGGGCTGAGACTGTGCCGTTTGCGCCGCTGGACGAGGGTCGGTCGGAGCAATGGTGAGGGGCTGGTGCCGGGAGGGGGAATCTCCCGGCACCAGCCCCTCACGTCTGTGTTAGCGGTTGTCGTCGCGTTGCTGTTCTAGGCGTTTGACGCGCCGGGTGAGGCTGATGACCTGCGCGTAGAGGATCGCCAGCGCGACGGGGAAGACGATTAGGACTAGGTCGTGCTGAAACTCGGTCATTGGTCGCAGTCTCCTTCAATGATGGGCCAGACGGTGTCTCGTTGGGCTTGCCATGGGTTGATTCGGCCGTCGCCGCGTTGCAGGCCTTGTGCGATGTCGGGGGCGGGGAGAGCAATGATCAGAACTTGTGGATGACTCTCGGCGAGGCGGCGTAAGTGGGCGCACCTTCCCGAGGATGATCTGAAAGTCCTGTTGTTCTGATCAAGACCGGCGTTGGCGCGCTGGTTGGGAAG
>NZ_JACKUR010000006.1:0-596 GCF_025822865.1 Mycobacterium paraffinicum
GACTGCAACTCCGCGGCAATCGCATTCCACGCCGACGCCGCGGTCATCAACGACCCCGACCCTGGACCGGCGTAAATCCGCGCCGAATTAACCTCCGGCGGAAGCGCCCCAAAATCAAACACCAATTACCCCTTACCGCGTTGCAGCTGCATGAATGACCTCGAGTAGTGAAAGACGATAAGGCGGATCTGGCCGGCCACCGGCCCAGCCGACCGGCTGGCGTCGGCGGCGACCGGGCGCGGGCGCATCGCCCGCGGCTGCCGCGGCTTGGCTGGCCGGAGTTGGCCGAGCGCCGGGCGTCCGGCCGCTTGTCCGTCATGAGGTGGGAAAACGGTCTCGCGGTGGTCGCCGTCGCCCGTCACCGGGCCACAATCGGGGCGTTGCGCCCTCGTCGCAACCGGGCGCGGCCGCAACCGGCTCTCCATAAAATCCCGCCGCGGATAAAGCGAATGGGTTGTGTTCATATCCGCTGCTATCCGGCTGATGGTGGGCGGGTGAGGACGCTGTAGCGGAAGCCGTATTTGTGGGAGTAGCCCGCGGCGGCGCCCGCGCGTCGGCCGATGGCGCCGGTGGGCATGCCGCGCAGCAGGGCGTTG
>NZ_JACKUR010000007.1:0-7961 GCF_025822865.1 Mycobacterium paraffinicum
CTACAACCATCAGCGTCGACACAGCGCCGCAGACGGACTGTCGCCCGTCAACTACGAGATCAGGGAAAACAGTCAGAAGCCGGAAGCGGCTTAAGAAACCCTCCACGATCTCAGGGGAAGCACATAATGGGTTTTGATGGCGAATGAGCTTAGGATCCGGTGTTTGCAATAACACGAGGCTCTCGGCCAGCTCCGTTCGCCTTATCGGGCTTCGACGACGTCGCTTGCCCAGGTGCGACCCGCATGGTCGAACGGATACCAAGATCCATCGGAGTTATCCAGGGCGCTGTCGGCGGCGGCTCGCGCAAAGATCGCATTGATCGACTTGACCTCCTTCCCATCGTGTGAGGCCGTGCCTGACGAACGAATTGTTTGTGCCAGGATTTGGCCACCAAAAATGACGTTGCGCCTCTGGATCCATTTCCGATGGCGCTAAATCTGGTTTCGCAAATCCGGTCGAGAATCAGTAGGGAGTGTGAATCCGTCACCGTTCGAGGCCTGGTTTGAAGTTTGGAATCACGTGCTCGAAATTCCAATCATTCCACGAGCCCGCCGTCTTCCGGCCGGCGCTTGTAATTACCCGCTAGCAGCGGTAGATCCGCTCGGCATTGGCGGCGAAGAGTTTGTCCCGTGCATCTTCGTCGAGTCCGTTGGTGACTGTGCAGTAGGTGGTGTAAAGGTCTTCGAAGCTGCCGTGCATGCCGTCGACGGGGAAATTACTCGCGAACATGCACCGGTCGACGCCAAACGCGTCGATGGCGTATTCGAGCCATGGGGCGAACACGCCGGGCGCCATTGACCTGAGCGCCATCGCAAGGCCGGAGAGCTTGCACACCACGTTGTCCCCAAGATCTGCGAGCGCGTCGATGCCCGCCATCCAAAGGGCGCGCTCCTCGTCGGAGTGGTTGCGGGGCCAGCCTGTGTGCTCGACCACCACGACGAGGTCGCCGTGACTTTTCAGCCCCTTGGCGGCCGCCGCGAGCTGATCGGGGTGAACCGCCAGCTCAAACACCAGCTGCCGTTCGTGCAAGGCTCGAAGTATGTCCCCAGCGGGCAGCGGACCCTCCGCAGCCCCCATCGGTCGGACACCGCGGAAGCGGGGCGCCGCCAGCTGTATGTCGAGGGCGGCCACGGCCTCGGCCACCGTCGTGGTGGGCGGCAGGCCGCCGATGATCGCATCGGGATGGTCGTCGGCGTCGGCTCGTCGGTCGAGCTCGAGGGTTTCGTCGACCGAGTGACCGCCGGTAGCAGCGGCGACGTTGACCAGTTTTTCGACGTTCCATCCGGCGGCCTCGGACAGGTAGGTGGGCACATCGAAACGGCGTGACATCCCCGAGACGTCACCCATGTTCAGGGCGTTTTGGGCCGCTGACAGATAGGGGTACCAGTCGGTGCGGGCGGGATCCCACAAGTGCACGTGGGCATCGACAATGCGCGCCGGTTTCGCGCTGGCCGTCGTCATCGGGGCGCCACGACCTCTCGCAGGGCGTCGTCAAACCATGCGGGCACGGCGGGACCGCCGAAGCTGATGCTGCCGATGGGTCGTGGGTGGCTGCGCAGGCCGATCCACCCTGCGCCGGAAACCAGTTCGGCACCCGCGAGGTCGGCGGCTGAAGGACTACACACCAGGTGGGTAATCAATGCGCAAGGGATGTCGGCGGACTCGGCACTGACGGCGAAGGGCACGACCAGATCGCCGGTGGCCTTGCGCCCCGCCCGGGCGAGTTGAGCTGAGGCCTGAGCCCTACTGCGGCCGCCCGCGGTGTTCGCCGCGGTGACGGTGACGAGCCGGACCGGGCGGTTTCCTGTAGCAGCGAAATCGGCCACGGCCCGCGCCCACTGGGCGTCGGAGTGGATCCATTCGGCGATCTTGTCGTGTTCGGAGAGGACGACTTCCCAGTCGAAGGCCGCACCCTTTGCAGCCCGGCCGCCCGCCACGGCGACCACGACTGCGTCGAGCGAGTCGAGATCGGACAGCTGCGTGGGGGATTCGATCGGGTAGCATTCCACCCCGTGCGCCGCCAGCGCACCGGAGACCGTCGCCGTCACCTCGGGCACGTCGGCGACGAGCGCGCACGACCGCGAGACGGACATGGTTGGGCCACCGGCGGGCGACTGGTCGAATATCGGCCCGAATCGCGGATTGCTTCCGCCTCCGCTGACCTGATTAGTCTCGGCTGGGGCCAAAGCAGTGCGGGTCGCGGTGTCGATGACGTGGGCCGGCGACGCAACGCCATCGATGCGCACAACCTCGATCAGCCTGGGCTCGTCGATCACCGCGACCTCGGATCCGCCGACGAACAGCACCCGCCCGCGGCATGCATCAAAGGTGTCGCTGCTCAGGTGAGCGCAGATCGGGCCGAGGTGCTCGGGGGCGGGCATCGAGCCCAACGACAGCCCGCCCGTCGTCGAAGCGCTCGTCAGCTGCGGCTGACCCAGCGCGGCCGCCACCATGCGGGTAGCGGCAATCGGGGATACGGCGTTCACCACCACTCCGCCGGGCGCGTGGCGGCCTACCTGCCAGGTCAGCGCGGCCACTGCCCGCTTGGCGCAGCTGTAGGCCCCGGCGTCGGCCGAACGCCACCCCGATCCGGAGGTGACTCCGAGGATGTGCCCCTTTCCAGCCGCCGCCATCAACGGCAAGGCGGCGCCGAGTACGTTGCGGTAGCCGTCGAGGTGCACCGAAAGCACACTGCTCCAGTCCTCGTCGCTTCCCTTCGCGAAGCCTGTGGGGCGGCTGATGCCAGCGACGTTGACGACGGCGTCGAGCCCGCCAAATTCGTCGGCCAGGTCCCGGAACAACCGCCGGATCCCGGATTCGTCGGTGACCGATACCGCGGAGGCCCGGGCGGCGCCACCGGCCGCGGCGATGCGCCCCGCGGTGGTCTTCTCGGGTTGAGGGAGTCGCTCGGAGCCATCGACGGAGACCAGCGGATCGACGGTCACCACGAACGCCCCCGTGCGACTGACGGATTCGGCGATCGCTGCACCGATCCCCCCGCCACCGCCGGTGACGACGACCACGCGCCGCCGATCGCTCACGCCAGATCCAACCCGTCAAGTTCGCCCGACGCGAGCCACCCCTCGAGCAAGTCACGGTAGGCGAAGAAGTCGCCAAAACCGCGGCCGAAGTTCGTATCGCGCGGCTTCACACCACCAGGATCGCCCTCGTTATTGAGGCGCGACGGCGTGCAGGCCGACATCACGGCGCTCGGGTCGACGTAGGTGTCGACGATCTGCCTTATCCAATCGGCCTCGGCGTCGGCGTTCACGTCGAACACCGCTACACCCTGCTTCTCGAGCAGCGCCACGGCGCCGGCCACGAATTCCGCACCGAGCAAGGCGAGTTGAGTGTAGTTGACGGTGACCACCGATTGTTGTCCGGGCGCGGGCATCACGAACATGTTCGGAAAGCCCCGGCTCATCATCCCGAAGAGGCTGGCGGCTCCGTCGGCCCACTTCTCGGCCAGCGACGTGCCGCCGCGCCCGACGATGTCGTGGCCGACGCGGCGCTGCAGCGGTGTTATCTCGGCTTCGAAGCCGGTGCCGTACACGATGCAGTCGACCTCGAACTGCCTGCCGCCTACCACCGGTCCGTGCTCGGTGATCCGCTCGACACCGGCGGGGCAGTCGACCAGGGTGACGTTCGGGCGGTTGAATGCATCGAAGTACTCGTCGTGGAAACAGGGCCGCTTGCAAAGATATCGGTAATACGGCTTGAGCGCGGCGGCGACATCAGGGTCGCTGACCAGCTTATCGATTCGCTGCCGATGCTCTTCCATGATCGCGAAGTCGATCTCCTCGGCATTCCGCATGAACTCCTCGACGGTTGCACCCTTGATCCTGGGTGGGTTGTGCACCGCGGCGTAATGCTGCGTCCAGCCGTCCGCCGTGAGGTCGACATCAACCGGTCTGCCCAACATGATCGATTGGAAGTTGTCCATCCGCGTCTTCTGCCAGCCCGGCTGCAATCCCGCAGCGAACGACGGATCGGTGAGACGGTTTCCCCGGACGCCAATGGCCGACGGCGTGCGCTGGAAGACGTAGACCTGCTGGGCGGCCTCGGCGAGCGGCGGAAGCACTTGTATCCCACTGGCTCCCGTACCGATGAGCGCGACGGCCTTATCTCCGAGGTTGGTCAGCACTTGGCCCGGGCTGCCGCCGGTGAAGCCGTAATCCCAGCGGGCCGTGTGAAAGGCTCGTCCGCTGAAGTCGTCCATGCCCGGAATCGCAGGCAACTTCATCAAGTTCAGTATGCCCGCTGCCAGCACGTAGTAACGGCACGACAGTTCGTCGCCCTGATCGGTGCGGATCCTCCATCGACCGGCGCCCTCATCCCACGTGGCTTGGGTGATCCCGGTGTGGAACAGCGCATCCCGAGTCAGGTCGAAGCGGTCCGCGACCGCCTGCAGGTGCTGACGGATCTCCTCACCGAAGGCGTAACGCCGAGTAGGGATGTAGTCGAGCTCCTCCAGCATCGGAAGGTATTGATAAGACTCGACATCGCACATCACACCCGGATAGCGGTTCCAATACCAGGTGCCGCCCATGCCGCCGGCTGCGTCGATGATCCGAATGCGCTCGACACCCACCTTGCGCAGATGAGCGCCCGCGAGGATCCCCGCGATGCCACCGCCCAGGACCACCACCTCGGGATCGTCGATGACGGGCTGACGCTCGACGTAGGGCGTGAAGGGGTCGGCCCGGTACCCGGCCACACATTCGTCGCGGGTCAGGTCTCGGATGGCTGCCCGACCGGGAACCAGGCGCTTGTCGCGCTCGGCGAGGTACTTGGCGTGCACTACGTCAGGGTCGAAGACCATAGACTCTCCTTCTGCGGGCACGATACTGATGTTACAAACTTCCTACAATATGTCAGACTTCGCCGCCTGATGGGGCGCGCCGGAGTAGATGGCCTCCGTATCGGATAGCGACGCCCGTCCAATTGCACGCAGGGCTGTCACTTGAATGCCCTTGCTGCCGAACTCATTCGGTGCTCGAGAGGACGCATTTGGCCGGGAGCCCGTCTGGGGTCGAGTCACCCCAGACGGTGAGGTCCCCGCGGCCGTCGGCGTATGAAGAACACAGCTGATGCCAGTTATTTCATATCTTCAGGGGCCATCGTGGCGCTGACGGCCGGTGGTGTGCCGTCGGTGGGCGCGGACGGCGCCTCGATCGCCGGAGTCAGACTGGCCCAGGATGCGCCTAAGTATGCGCAAAGGTCTGAGGTCTGCGGCCGCAGGAATGAATATCGTTAACGCTCACCCACTAAGCGAGCGATCGACCAGCAGTTCGCCGGTCGACTCGACGCCGTCCGTCAGGGAAAAAGGTAGACGTCGAGGCGGTATCGATTCACGACCGAAGCGCACGAGTCGGGGCTTGCACTTGCCAGCCTCACCGTTGCCCTAGATTCCAGCATCACGCGTCAACCGACGATGAACCGTTTCGGGCCCTTCAACGGAAAGGTCACGTCGGCAAGCGGACTCACTGCAGCTCTCGGAAAAGAAACCCGCATTGCCGCCATCCACGCACCCCCTCACACGGTACCCAAATCGTTAATATATTGGCATAGGAAAATGAGTGAATTATACCGGGCGCGGTGAGCACTGAAACGCGACGCGTTCATGCTGGAGTCGTCGTCGCGACCGCCACGCCCCGACTTTTTCAGGTCGAAGTGGCTAGCGAGTCGCGTTGCGAAGAGATCGACCGCGGCGCCCCGGGCCGCATCGAGGCCCCAACCTTAGTTTGCTATCTTAAAAAGATTGAGGTTGTTATAGCCCCTCGTACCAATGCCGCTGCAAGCGAACAGGACGGCCATGTCTGACGTACATCCATCGACGGTGGCGCCGCAAGCAACTGGCGTGTCCTATGGCCGTCAGCTCAGTGTGCGGGCGGCGGAAAATCCGGATGGAACAGCGCTGACGTTCATAGCCCGGGACGCCACCGAGACAACGCTTTCCTGGGAACAGTTAGAACGTCGAGCGAATGCCTGGGCTCGTGCCCTGCAGTCACAGTCCGTGGGGTACGGAGAGATGGTCGCGCTGTCCGTGCCGAACTCGGTGGAAATAGTGCTTGCCGCATTAGCTACGTGGAAGCTGGGCGCGGTGCCGGTCCCGATGCGCTGGGATTTGCCTGAATGGGAACAAAACCGCCTCCTAGACGTCATCGACCCGGTATTCGTGCTCACCGACGCTAACCGAGAGAACATCGCAGATCTCGCCACCCGCGCTGAGCAGACCCCATTGCCCGACGTAACACCTCCAGCGCTGAATGGCATTTGCAGTTCTGGTTCGACCGGACTGCCCAAGATCATCCTCAATACCGCACCAGCGTTGTGGACACCGGCGAGCAGCACGCCGTTCATGGCACGCTGGACATCGGTCAGCCAACCTCAGACCATCCTGGTGCCCGCCCCGATGTACCACACCAACGGTTTCATTCCGCTGAGCTATCTGCTGGGCGGCGACCGTTTGGTGGTCATAGAGAAGTTCGACGCCGCACTAGTCCTCGACGCGATCGAAAATCACCGAATCACAACCTTCACCGTGACTCCCACCATGTTGGCGCGCATGGCCGACCAACCCGATATCGAATCCCGCGACCTATCGAGCATCGAATGGATACTGCAGGGCGCTGCTGTCATGCCTCAAACCCTGCTGCGGCGCTGGTTTGACTTGCTCAGCCCCGAGCGCGTCGTGCTCTCATACGGCATGACCGAAAATCTCGGCCTGGCTGCCCTTCGCGGCGACGAGTGGCTACAGCATCCGGGAAGTGTAGGAAAGGGATTCCGCGACACCGAAATCCGGATCATCGGGCCCGACGGCGCGACCGTCGCGCCCGGTGAGATCGGAGAAATCTATCTCCGGTCGCCGATGAGTGGCCAATACCGCTACATCGGGGGAGCCGCTCCCCTTCCCACGACCTCCGACGGTTTCACCTCCGCCGGAGATCTCGGTTACCTCGACGCCGATGGCTACCTCTATATCGTCGACCGACGAACTGACCTGATCGTTACCGGTGGCGCGAACGTCTTTCCCGCCGAGGTCGAGTCAGCGTTGATCGATCATCCCGACATTGCCGATGTAGTGGTGATCGGACTCGCCGATCCGCAATGGGGGCGACGGGTGCACGCGGTGATACAAGCGGCCGACACAAGGCGGCGGCCGGACCCTCAATCCGTGATTTCGTTCGCCAAGGGGCGGCTCGCTGCGTATAAGGTACCGAAAACCGTTGAGCTGGTTGACGAAATACCCCGTACTGCTGCCACGAAGGTCAACCGGTCGGCAATGGTCGCCGCCCGCGGCGGCTGATCAATCCATCGCGTTCGTCGCGCGCAGCGCCATTTCGTTGTGCTCCGGGTTACTCTGCTCCGATCGCGTCCGGCTGCCGATACGCCTGTCCCCTTGTGTGGATGATGAATTGCTTGCGCAAACGGCCGCGATCGGCCTCGTTCATCAAGGGATAAGCATCGGTGCGCCCCGGTCGTCACCAGACCGGATAACCGCACAACCAGGCCTCTCGCTGGCGATGGCTGATGTCGGCGGCCAGCTCGACGGGACGGTGTCGATGGATGCCACGATCAACCGGGCTCATCAGCACGCGACGACACGACCCGACCCGATCAGGACACAGGAGCTGGGTCGAATTACACGAATCTGCCGCTGATCAGCGGTAAATGTCGCTTGCCAGGGTGATGGGTACCACCTGATTGCCAGGGGGATGGGACCACCGTGGCGCGTTATGAGGATGCTCGTGTTGGTGTTGGGGTCAACTTGGCCGGCCCGGTGCCGTTGGCGGTAGGACGGTCCTTCGATGACGAGTGTGTGGGCGGTGGAGGTGAGGTTCCCCCGAGACCGTAGAGGCATCAGCTATAAGGGGTAGCGATGTCAGAGAAACGGAAGAAGTATGACCGTGAGTTCCGGGATGGGGCTGTGCGGATCGTGCGGGAGACGGGTAAGCCG
>NZ_JACKUR010000008.1:0-7627 GCF_025822865.1 Mycobacterium paraffinicum
CTTCCCAACCAGCGCGCCAACGCCGGTCTTGATCAGAACAACAGGACTTTCAGATCATCCTCGGGAAGGTGCGCCCACTTACGCCGCCTCGCCGAGAGTCATCCACAAGTTCTGATCATTGCTCGACCCGCACAGTCGATTCGCTGAGCCGCAGACTGCCTGGCCCGGCTATGTCAACCTGAGCCTCGCACCAGAGAGCGGGCCGCCTATAACCCGCACGTGAGGATTTCGCCGCCAGCCGCCCCTACGACAGTGCTGGTGCAGCCACACCCCGACATCATCGACGCACTGCACGCGATCATCAAGGCAACGAGGATCTTGCTGACACGGGGCATGACTCAACTCCGCTTTTTGTCGAAGGAACTTTGCCCGAGGCCACCATTTTATCCTGCGGCGGGCCTCCCGATCTAGAAATTTCCTGGAACCGAACCGCAAGTGGTCTACGTAAACCTGTTGATCGGGTCGCCCCTCGCTCTCCTAGGGGTGGCCCGGTCTCAGCCTCACGATGTTCGCGGAAACGGGCACCAGCGCCGCGCGGCCGGGCGTACGCTCTCAGTCCATGACCAGGGGAAAGAAGCTCATACTCGCGCTGACCCTGATGGCCGGCGTCTCAATGCCGGTAACAAGCTGCGCCCCCGCCATAGCGCCGCTGTGCACACCGAACCCACCCGCGGTCCTCTGCACCTATCCATAAAGTTGAGCCCTAGACTGCGGGTGCGGCCAAGTCGTCGCATTGACTTGTATGGGATCTCCATGTGACCTCAGCGCAAAGTGTCGCGGCAGAGGTCGTGTTGAGCGATGTCGACGATCGTCGGCCCGAGCGCGTTGTAGTAGATGCCGAAGGTTTGGGCCGCGGTCTGTGGTGACTCGCCAGCACGGATCTCGCTGCATACCCGGTAACCGTCACTGACAGCTTTGGCCGGGATCAGGAACGGCACGCCGTGAGCCTGCAAGTCAGCCAAGTACGAGTTCTCGTCAGCGTACGCGGGTGCGATGCCTACGGTCGCCGCAGCGGCGCCGCAAGCGATCATCAGGCCAACCAGGATTTTGCCGACACGAGGCATGAGGTCAACTCCGCTTTTCCGCCGAAGGATCTGTTCGCCCGAGGCCAACAATGTACCCGGGTAGGGTCGACCGTGTCGGTGATTCCGTGGAACCGAAAAGCCCCTTAGCTGGGCGTCCAAGGACATAATCACCGCTCGCCACCGCCGCAACAACAGATTTCGGCGCGGCCTTTCGCGGCGCACGCTTCGTCGGCACCTTCTCACCCCTCACACCGCGCAGCTTCCGCTCAGTCACTCCGTGAACTCTCGATCGTCTCGCCGGTCGCCTGCAGTAGCAGCTCGTCGAGCCGAGTGCGTATGGCATGCCATCCACCCCGCACAAGGGAAAGTGTCCCTTTCGATGTTCCTGGTTGCTCCAGGTCTATGAATGCAGCCCGAAGGACGGGCCGCGACGACCTGAAGGAGATCACCATGAAGAACACCACCCGCAAACCAACTCGCATCCACTACGCCGCCACGCTGTTTGGCGCGCTGGCCATCGCCGCGTTGGCCCCTGCCACCGCCTACGCCGAGCCCAACGGGCCCACCGGCCCGAGCGGCGGATGCCACTACACCGACCCCGATGGCTACGACATCCCGATTGACGAGGGCCAGGGCGTCATCGTCGGCGGCAAGCTCGTTACCTGCACCGGCGGGAAAATCGTCGTCAGTGATGCGCCGGCACGCACGAATCCCCACCGGCCGGTCGCACCGCCCAATCGCGCTCCGGTTCTGACCCGGAAAGCGTAAGCCTCGCAAACACACTGAAGCCGTCACTGATTAGCCCAGCATTTCGGGCAGCAGTAGCCGTGTGTTCTGTCGCCGGCGACAACGAGCCAGCGGGAGCCTCCTATGGGCTGTGCATCATCAAGGACGGACGACGTCTTCAGTTGTCAGATGGATATTCCCAGATGTTTGTGTGGTTCAACTCGTGATGATGCACGCACACCATCTGCTTGCCCTGCCCGTCTGTGGCGGGTGGGGCGCCCAGCGGGCACTGGTCACCCGGCGACGGCGCCAGCGGTGCGAACACCAGCGCGGCGATCATTGCGAACTTCATACCAAAGACACGATGTCAGCGAAGGATTTGTTCGCCGTCAGCCCGGGTCGATCACTTGCCACCGTGAGAGGGCGAACGACCAACTTTCGACACCAGCATCGTCGGTGTCTGCCGGCTGCACACCATGCGAATCGACTGGAGGCCGAGTTGAAGAAGATCCGTCGCTACAAACTGATCATTGTCGATGAGGTGGGCTACATTCCCTTTGACCAGGATGCGGCGAACCTGTTCTTCCAATTGGTGGCGTCGCACTATGAGCAGGGCTCGATCATGGTGACTTCGAATCTCCCGTTCGGACGCTGGGAAGAAACCTTTTCCGACGACGTTGTTGCCGCAGCAATGATCGACCGCCTCGTGCACCACGCCGAAGTGCTTACCCTAACGGGCGATCCCTACCGCACGCGCCAGCGCCGCCAACTGCTAACCAAAGACAACCGGACTGCCCACGAATGACCCCGTGCGATTAGGTGCGCCAAACACGCTGGGCCACGCGGAAAAAGTTGCCGCCGAGGACGGCGTGGATGTCGGTGCTGGCCCATCCGCGTTGGCTGAGGTGCTCGCCGAGCGTTAGTAGCGTCTCGGGGGTCATCCACTGGATCCGTCCCCAACGCGTGTAGCCGTCGTCGAACATGTGCGGGTTGCGGGTGAGTTCATCGATGAAATCGGCGTAGTCGAAGGAGAAGTCGCTGCTGATGCCGACGTGGTCAATGCCGACCAAGTCAACGGCGTATTCCAAGTGCCGAGTCATCGCTTCCAGCGTGGGCGTATTTGGTCCAAGGAAGATGCCGACGCCGGTGATTCCGATGACACCGCCGGTGGCCGCGCAGGCACGGGCTTGGTCGTCGCTGATGTTGCGGGGATGTTCCCAGACCTCACGCATGCAAGAATGGCTGTAAATCACTGGGCCGGTGGATGTCTCGCAGATATCCAGCCCCGTGCGGGCGCTGCAGTGTGAACCGTCGGGGACAATGCCGACCGCGTTCATTTCCTCAATGATCGAACGTCCCCAGGCGGTCAGGCCACCATCGGTCGTGTCGAGGCATCCGCTGCCGGCGCGGTTGGCATGGTTATAGGTGGGCAGCAGTGTGCGCACCCCAAGTTCGGCCAGAACGGCAAGATTGGCGAGATCATCGTCGAGAGGCCGCGAGTCCTCTAGATCGAAGACCACCGCGATGCGGCCACTGGTGGTGATCGCTGAGACGTCCCCCACTGTGGTCGCCAGCTCCAGGTGCGGATGGCCCTCGACCGCGAGACGGTAGTGCCGCAGCAGTGCCAGGGTGTCGTTGAAGCTGTGCGGCGAATAACCTGCGTTGACCGACACAAATGCGCCGCCGTCACGCTGGTAGCGCGTCAACGGAGCGACATCGGTGCCGGTCTGCAACGGCAGACACAAATGTTGGTCCCACAGAAGCGAGGTCATGAAAACCGATCCTGCATTTCCGCGCCCACAAACTGGGCTGCCGATCCGAACCGAGCGCCTGACCATCCGCCCGGTTCGCCCCAGCGACCTTGAGGCCATGCACACGATCTACTCAGACCCCGAAGCAACGCGATTCCTGAACCATCCCGAGTTTGATGCACACCTCGTTTCGTGTGACCGGTGTGCTTCCCGATCTGGTGGTGAGCGTAGTACGCGGCCGTTGACGCTAGGTTCGGTTCGGCGAGTTGGTGTCGTACCAAGCAGCCCAGATCTCGGGGCGGAGCCGGCCGCGGTCGGGTACCGGCAAGCCGGCGCTGCGAGCCCAGGCGCGGACTTCCGCGGTGGATGGTGTCGGCGCTGCGGGTGCCTGGTCGAGGTGGGCGATGTCGACTCTGATCGGTGAGATACGTTGTATGGCAGCGTGTTCGGTGGTCGCCCAGGCGTTGGCGGCGGCGAGGAACCGGTAGGTCCATTCCTCGGCGAGCTGGCGGGTCTCGCAGAACACGACGGGCACGTTCGGCCAGCGGATCTGCAGCTCGGCGAGCCCGTCGGCAACCATCGCGGGCCGGACGCGGTCAAGCTTGAACAGCTGCGAGTAGCGATCCTCGATCACGACCGCCGCACGCGGGAGCGCGGCGAGGTCGCCGACCTGGTAGCGCAGCTTGCCGCCGGTGAGGCTGGCGACCAGATCGACCAGTGACTTGCGTTCCACGCTGGCGACGAGCTGACCATCGACGACGATCCCGTAGTCCCCGCACGGCAGCGCCCGCTTGACCGTGGTGACCTGCTGGGTTGCGAACCGAAAGGCGTACTGCTCGTGACTGTCGACAACGATCTGCAAGACCTCGATGCCGTGGGCGCGGGCGGTCGGGGTGCGCACGTTCGGGCGCGCCTGCTTGCGGGTGCGCGGCGACTGCCAAAACACCACGTCGCGGCCACGAGCCTGGGTGAACACGAGCTGGGAGCGGTTGTGCCGGGACCGCTCGGCGATCACGTCGATCGCCGCGCCGCGCCGACTGCACGACCGCAGCGGCACTCGTTCGACGATCACCGGATCGTCGGGCCACTCATCCAGCCCTACCGGGTAGGCGAACAAAGCCTTTTCCCGCGGCCAGGTCCCCGACGTGCGGAACAGCAGGTCACCGCCAGCGAGCGGGACCCTCAGCAACAACGGCAGCCGGGAGTCTTCGTCCGGGTTGACCGCGATCAACAACTCCGCCACGAGCTCTGAGTCTGCCGGGCCGCAGTGGCGTTCGGTGGCGCACCCCCGCCGCGACGCCGGACCTACGGACGGCCGATACCGTCGCCGGCTTGCAGCCGCCCGTAGTACTCGGCCTCGGCTTCTGTGGGTGGGATCCGCCGAAGTCGGTGCATGAGCCGGTGCTCGTTATACCAGCTCACCCACGCCGACGTGATGTTCTCCAGGTCGGCCAGGGTGCGTATCGGCCCGCTGCGAAACGGGGAACTCTCCCGGACGCACTCCGTCTTGTAGAGCCCGATCGTCGTCTCGCACAACGCATTATCGAGGGCATCACCGACCGTCCCAACCGATGGGATGAGCCCGGCCAGCATCAGTGTCTCGCCGTAATGGATTGCAGTGTACTGACTTCCGGCGTCACTGTGATGGATTGCATCGTTGAACGGATGATCTTGGCGGAGACGGAACTGCGCTGCGTAGCGCAGCGCGCGTTCGACAAAGCCGGTGTCTTTGGTTAGCGAGCACTCCCAGCCGGGGATCAGCCCGGCGTAAGCATCGACCACAAACGCGGTGTAGCCGAACCCGCAGGTCATAGGCACATACGTGAAGTCGGCTACGACCAGCATGTTTGGCGCTGAAACCCGCCACTGCCGGCCCACCAGGTCTGGTGCGCGGGCCGCGGCCGGATCCGGTTCGGTGGTGCGTGGTATGCGACGAGCGCGGGTCACCCCGTGCCAGCCGCTGGCACGCATGATCCGTTCCACCGTGCACCGCGCCACCGGGATACCCTCCCGCTGCAGGTGCGCCCACATTTTCAGACTGCCGTACAGGCATTCCGGCGGGCGTTTGCCGTCGGAACCGGGTTCGTAGTAGCCGGCGAGGATTTCGGTGATCGTGGTGTCCCACAGCGCCCGTTTTGACGGCGCTGTCGCGCGGTGTGCCCAGTAGGTGCGCGGGGCGATCTGCACGCCATGCACGGCCAGTGCCCGGCAGATCGGTACGACCCCGAACTTCTCGCGGTGGGCGTCGATGAACGCGCAGATCAGTGGTGTCGCGGGTCGCACTCCCGCGCAAAGAAAGTTGTTGCGGCCTTGAGTATTTCGACGGTGGACTCGAGCTCCTTGCATTTGCGGCGCAGCTCGCGAAGCTCCCGCTTCTCCTCGCTCGAGACGCCCGCCGCCTCACCGGCATCGATCTCACTTTGGCGGACCCACCTGCGCAGTGTCTCTGCGCTCATCCCCAACCTGCCCGCGATCGCCTTGATCGCCGCCCACTCGGTCTGGTAGGCACCGACATGCTCGCGGACCAGCCGCACCGCCCTGGCCTTGGTGTTCTCGTCGTACCTGATCGCCATCGCGCCATCCTTCCCTCAAAGGAAGGTGTGCATAAAACCCGGGACGGTTCATCCTTCCTGGTGGCGTCCGCGACCACGCCGGCACTCGCCAACGGGTCACAGAACTGATCAGCCATCACGACCGACACGGCGTCAGCAAATGGGCGGTGACCCTGTCGGAATCTGGCCTGCTCGTCGGTGACTGCGGACTGCAATTCCTGCCCGGACGAAACGACCTCGAGCTGGGCTTCCACTTCGCACGCCCTCATTGGGGCCACGGCTATGCCACCGAAGCCGCATCAGCATGCCTGACCTGGGCACTAGCCAACCGAACCGAACGCATACTCGCAATCGTCGACCCAGACCACCATTCCTCGCAACGCGTTTTAGCCAAGGTCGGCATGCGGCCAATCGGCCGTGACCACATCCTTGACCGCAGCTGGATCGTCTACGAAGTCCACCGCGAAACCGATCACTAGGACGGTTGGGGGTCAAGTTTCCGGATTTGTTTCAGGGTTAGTTTTCAGCAGGCGTTGACACCGGGTTCTCGCGCTCCTCTAAGCGTTCAAGCACTTTGTCGCGTCTCAACTTTGAGCAGTCTGAGTAGCGATGAGATCGTCGCCGCCGCGAAACCCCATGGGGCGCTTGTGATGAGGGCATTTGGGTTGGTTCAATGCGCTGGCTCTTGAGGCGGGAAGCCGTCTGAGTACTTTGGATCTTGGGATTCAGACACTGGTGTCACGCGGTGACTCACTGGTGTCGCCGGATGGCTGTCTGCTGGTACACGCTTGCACCCTCCCCCAACCCACTACTTCGAGGGGTTGCGGGCTTCCTCGTAGCGGGCTGAGGCCACCAAAGCCACGCTGAGCAAAACCAGCAACGGCACGAACACGAACGGGTACGTGGCGACCGCGGCTAAGCCGATGATCACGCTCGGCACCGTCAGCGCTAGCGCGGCCGTGGGATGCCGACTGCTTAGGCTGATGATTCTCGTCAGCGCCGCGGACAGCTCTGCGGCCCGCGGGAGACGATCCGGACGTCCACCGTACGAGTAACGGGTTTCCAGGCCGCAACCCATGCAGGTGCGCCCATACGAGTAGCGGGTTTTGAGGCCACAACCCATGCAGGTTTGGGTGGTCATCCGGCCATGGTCTCATCGTGTCGAGCGGCGTTCGCGGCTGGCACCTGCGTCTGCGGCCCATTCATGAACGTCCTCACGGGCGGTGACTGATCGCAGCCACGCCCCACGACGGGAGAATGCGCACGTGAAGACGAACTCCGGCTACGCCCGGGCCCTCTACACACTGATGGCTGTGCTGTTCCTGGCCCCGTTCGTGCTGAATGTCTGCACTCACGGCACGACGCTGGGCCTGATCAGCACCGGAGGCCTCACCGTATTGATGGCCTACCTCGCCTACCGGGCCTGGTTCGGCAAGCGCCGGATAAACCGGCTCTTCGCAAATCAGAGTGCATTGATGAGTTGGTGGAGTGCGCCGCTGTGCAGTAGTGAGCGCCAGCGGTAGTTGGTGAGGTTTCTGAATCCGAGGGCGTTGCGGCGCAAGGCTTCCAGTCG
>NZ_JACKUR010000009.1:0-1833 GCF_025822865.1 Mycobacterium paraffinicum
ACCACCGACGACGCCGTCAACTCGCCCTGGGCCGGTTGACCCCCGTCGAATTCGAAGCAATCATGACCCCACCGGCCGATCAGGCCGCGTAACTGGACATGTCACCTATTCGTGCAGCAGACCCGCCACGACGCCAGAGGCAGCTAACTCCCGAAGTATTAAGATAATAATGATAACTGTTTAAGGTTGATACGCAGTCAGTTGAGCGACGGATCAAGAAAGGCCGAAGATGACGGTGAACGATGTGCTGCAGGGCGTTAAGGTGCTGGAGGTCGCGGCTTGGACCTTTGTTCCTGCAGCTGGAGCGGTCCTCGCGGAATGGGGCGCGGAGGTTATCAAGGTCGAACCGCGTGAGGGCGGAGACCCCCAGCGCGGTCTGGTAACTATGGGTCTCGTGCCTGCAGGCGAGGGCGGGGTCAACTACATGATCGAGATGCCAAACCGAGGCAAGAAATCTATCGGTATCGACCTGAACACAGCGGGCGGCCGCGAGGTCGTGCTCGAACTCGCCAAGTCCTGCGATGTCTTCTTGACCAACTACTTGCCCAGCAGGCGCGTACGATTCGGCATCGACGTAGCAGACGTCCGCGCCGTCAACCCTGACATCATCTATGCCCGCGGATCAGGTTATGGGCCCGAGGGCGATGATGCGGATCGGCCTGGCTACGACGCTGTTTCGTTTTGGTCGCGCGGCGGCGTGTCGCAGGCGCTGACTCCTAAAGACTCCCAGCCCATTATGCAGACTCCCGCTTTAGGCGACCTGCTAGGGGGGATGACGATCGCCGGCGGCGTCGCCGCCGCGCTCTACAAAAGAAAGGCGACGGGCAAGGCGTCCGTGGTCGACGTATCACTTCTAGGGCTCGCCGCTTATGCCATGACCCCGGTGGTCACCGCGAGCTACCTCTACTCTGAGTCCCCGTTGCCCTCGTTCGATCACAGCGATTCCCCTAATCCACTAGTCGGTAATTACCGCACGAAAGACAACCGGTACGTCATGCTCATGATGCTCCAAGCCGACAAGTTCTATGGCGAGGTGATGAATCTCATCGGCCACCCGGAATTGGAAACGGACACCAGATTCGCCGATGGGCACTCGCGATTCCTGAACCGTGTGGAACTCATCCGAATCTTAGACGAGGTATTTGCCGAGCATACCGCCGACGAGTGGCGTGAGGCGCTGGCGCCACTGTCGGGCGCCTGGACTGTCGTGCAGGATCCCAGTGAACTTCGCAATGATCCGGCGGTCATCGCCAACGGTTATATCCCGATGGTCGTGGCAATGAACGGCGCGCCCTACGCTCTGCCAACTAACCCGGTGCAGTTCGATCAGCAACCTGTGGTGCCCATAGGAGCGCCGGAGCACGGTCAGCACACAGAAGAGGTTTTGCTCGATGCTGGCATTCCTTGGGAAAGTATAGAGCGGTATAAGGACGACGGCGCCGTACTGTGAGCGGGACCGACGGGGCTGCAAACGCGTTTTAATTCCCTGACGATGAATCGCCCTGGAAATCCTGGGAGTTCCTGACCTTGGAGATGAGGATGCGGGTATGCCCACGGAATCGTCGTCAGGGAAGAGGCCGACCAGTCGCAGAGTTGGGGTCCGAGCAGGCAACGGTGTCGCGGGTTGCCCGGCAGCTCGGGTACGGGGGTGCAGTCAATGCGCTCCTGGGTGCGCCAGGCCGACGTTGATGACGGGTACGCACCGGGAGTGGGTCCTGACCCCAGGTGTTGGACACGCTGAATCCCGCAAGATTGGCGGGGGAAGCGAGATGATCGACACCGATGGCAAGGAAAAATTATCCCGACGAGTTCAAGCGGGACGCGGTGGCGTTG
>NZ_JACKUR010000010.1:0-428447 GCF_025822865.1 Mycobacterium paraffinicum
CTATCCGGCTGATGGTGGGCGGGTGAGGACGCTGTAGCGGAAGCCGTATTTGTGGGAGTAGCCCGCGGCGGCGCCCGCGCGTCGGCCGATGGCGCCGGTGGGCATGCCGCGCAGCAGGGCGTTGCCCGGGGCGTTCGCGCCCGCCCCGGCGGTCTGGACGGGAAGGGCCTCGGCCTCGGCGGCGTTGGCCGGGCTGACCGCCGAGGTCAGCGTGGCCCACTGCTGGGGCACCGACAACGCCCCGACTTGGCTGGCCTGCCCGGCACCGGCCGAGACGACGTTGCTGCTCAGACTGCCCAGGTTGCCCAGGCCCAACTGGGCGAACTGCGGCGTCGGATACCACGCACCGCCGGCACCGGCCGTGCTACCACCAGGACCCGACACCAACTGCTGGGCAAGCTGGGACCAAAACGCCGGTATACCGTTCGAGAAATAGGCAAGACCCGAGGTCTGCTTCAGGATCACCGTGTACAACGTGGGATTCAGCCCGAGGTAATTGTTGGTCGGGGTGGGCAACCCACTCTGGGTGAAGTTCTGAATCGCACTCGTCAACCAGGTAAACGGCCCGGGTTGCGACGACGTCGCGGTCACCTGGGGCGCCGCGGTGCTCACCAATTGCGTGGTCGCCAACTGCGGGGTACTCGAGGCCACGGTTTGGGCGGCGTTACCCGCCGGCTGCTGGGCGGCCTGAGTCAGCGCCAACGCCTGATCGGCCACCCCATCGGGAGTCGTGGTATTCGGCGGGGCATCAAAGGGCGCCAACTCCGAGGCCGTCGCCGAGGCCGCCGCATACCCATACATCGCCGCCGCGTCCTGGGCCCACATCTCCAGGTACTGGGCCTCGGTCGCCATGATCGCCGGCGTGTTCTGCCCAAAGAAATTCGTCGCGATCAACGTCGCCAACAACACCCGATTGGCCGCAATCACCGGCGGGGGCACCGTCATCGCAAACGCCGCCTCAAAAGCCGCCGCCGCCGCCCGACCCTGACTGGCCGTGTCCTCGGCCAACCCCGCCACCGCACCCAACCAACTCACATACGGCACCACCGCCGCGATCATCGACGACGCCGCCGGACCCACCCACGGCCCCGCCGTCAACTCCGAAACCACCGAGCTATACCCACTAGCCGCCGCAGCCACCTCAGCAGCAATCTCATCCCACGCCGCCGCCGCAGCCATCAACGGCCCCGAACCCGGACCCGCATACATCCGACCGGAATTAACCTCCGGCGGTAACGCCCCGAAGTCAAACACCTCGCAGCCACCTCAGCAGCAATCTCATCCCACGCCGCCGCCGCAGCCATCAACGGCCCCGAACCCGGACCCGCATACATCCGACCGGAATTAACCTCCGGCGGTAACGCCCCGAAGTCAAACACCTGTTCTCCTCAGTTGGCCGCGATCGCTGGCGATCGCGGCAGTCGCATCGGATCAGTGGTGGCCGTGGTCACGGCTTCGTAAGCAATTGCCACCCGTAGGTCGCTGACCGCCCGGAATCACCGACTCAGACCTCTCGGTCTGCCACCCCAGTCGGCGGGCTGACCGGCGCATCCTGCCAATTCCGTGCCCGGTGCCCAAATGTGGTCTCGCACCACGCTTCTCGGACGCCCGGTCAGGAACAACGTGCACCTTTAGCCTCGATTGATCCCCTGCTGTCAGCAACCGAGCGACAGTTCACATCTTCCCGAACTGCCGCTCGTGGATGAGATTAGTTCGTTATCAGGCGCGCGCCGACACGCGACGCCAATTGTTCATTCCAGGCCAGGGACTGTTCATTCCCCGTCGACTACAGTTCATTTGCGGCAACTGTTTGTTCATTCGGGGTTTGCTTTCAAATCGTTGTCGCTGCTGCCCACACGGCACTCGCGCCGGGTCAGTCCTCTTCGAGAATCAATGCCATTTCCGGGCAGGAAGCCACACCGTCGCGAGTCAGCTGCTCGTCCTCGGGCAGCACCTCGTGCTCTTCGAGGATCGAATAGCCCGAGTCGTCTATGGGGAACAGATTCGGATCAACGGCGTAGCACTGGGCATGACCCACGCATTTGGATTGTTCGAGACGAACCCTCATCAGGTTTCCTCCCTACCCGGTTCTGCGAAACAATCCAGACGGATATCAGCCGCTCGTTGAAGTGTAGAAGATACCCGCCGGGCGGGGCCGGGCGCTTTGAACGCCGCTACCGGCCAGCGG
The DNA here is from genome assembly GCF_025822865.1 of Mycobacterium paraffinicum. Taxonomy (NCBI): domain Bacteria; kingdom Bacillati; phylum Actinomycetota; class Actinomycetes; order Mycobacteriales; family Mycobacteriaceae; genus Mycobacterium; species Mycobacterium paraffinicum. Next base: position 2,189 of record NZ_JACKUR010000010.1, read on the forward strand.
TCGGATTCGTGTCCCTTTGCGACACATGCGATATTGGTGTGCCGGCTGGAAACGGTGCCGACGAAGTCCCCGCCGCAGCGGTGAGCAGATCAAGATAGACAAGCGGAGAGCCCATGAGCACTCCTGGCCAAGGCCAGCAAGGCACGTTCCACCTACCGCGCCTCGATTTCGAGAAGTTACCGATGGCCGAGGACCGGGGCGTCGGGTGGAAGACGTTGCGCGACGCCGGTCCGGTGGTGTTCATGAACGGCCACTACCACATCACCCGCCGTGAGGACGTGCTGGCCGCGCTGCGCAATCCCAAGGTGTTCTCGTCGACGATCCTGCAGCCCCCCGGGCACCCACTGCCCGTGTTGCCACTGGCATTCGACCCGCCGCAGCACACGCGGTACCGGAAGGTGCTGCAGCCCTTCTTCAGCCCGCTCGGTCTGAGTAAGTCCCGCCCGGTGCTGGAGCGGCACGCCGCCGAAATGATCGCCGCCCTTGCCGCCCAAGGCAAATGCGAAGTGATGGCCGACTTCGCACACCTGTATCCGTTTCAGGTCTTCATGGACCTCTACGGCCTGCCGATCGAGGATCGCGACCGCCTGATCGACTGGAAGGACGCCGTCGTCAGCGACAAGCCCTACATCACCCAGACCGACATCGAGAAGAGTGAGCAGCTGCTGGCGTATCTGGCCGATGCGATCCAGCAACGCCGGCAGAACCCCGGATCCGACATGTTGTCGCAAATCATGGGCAGTGACGGTGATTTCAGCGATCTGGAACTGCTGGGCATGAGCCATCTGCTGATTCTGGCGGGCCTGGACACGGTGACGGCGGCGATCGGATTCTGCCTGTTCCAGTTGGCGCGGCGACCGCAGCTGCGCGAGTTGCTCCGCGACAACCCAAGGCAGATTCGGGTTTTCATCGAAGAGATCGTCCGACTGGAGCCTTCGGCGCCGGTGGCGCCCCGGATCACCACCCAATTCGTCGAGATCGGCGGCATGACGTTGCCACCCGGCACATCGGTGCGGTTGTGCATGGCCGCGGTCAACCGCGACGACAGCGACGCCACGTCGGTCAACGAATTGGTGATGGATGGAAAGGTCCACCGGCACTGGGGGTTTGGTGGCGGGCCGCACCGCTGCCTGGGGTCCCACCTGGCGCGGATCGAACTGACGGTGATCGTCGCGGAATGGCTCAGGCAGATTCCCGACTTCGAAGTTCCCGCGGACTACGTCCCCGCGATCAATTACCCCTCAAAAAGTTTCGCGCTCAAAGAATTACCGCTGCGCTGGGGCTGATCCAGCCAACCCCAACGCAGCGGCATTCCGTCTTACTTGCGCAACTCCGTCGCCGCGACCTGTACGAACACGCCGGTGTCCTCGGCCATCAGCAGGCCTCGACCGCGGGGCAGCGGGCCACCCTTCATCTTTCCGCGGATGAATCCCTCGTCCGGGTCGGCGTCCATCACCAGCAACGGCGCGTTCGCCTGAGCCAGGGCCCGCAACATCGGGTCGCTGCCCGCCGAAGACCAGCCACCGAAGGTGCGCGTCACCAGCACGTGCAACCCGACGTCGGCGGCCCGGGTGACCCACGGCGCAGCCTTGTGCAGCGGCGAATCGAATCCGGCCGGCAGCTGCTGGATGTCGTCGACGATCAGGAAGATCTCCGGGCCGCTCCACCACGACCGCGACAACAACTCTTCCGCGGACAGGCCGGGCGGCGGTTCGCGGTCGGCCAGGACGGCTGCCAGCTCGCCCATCATCGCCTGGACGCCGTCGAGGTTGTACGCGAACTTCTCGACGTAGTCCGCGCCCAGTGTGGTCAGCAGCTGACGCCGTGGGTCCACCAGCCACACCTGTGCCGACGGCTGGCCGGCCGGTGGCGGGGGTGCGCTGCTGGCTCCCGGCGCGTACAGCCGGCCGATTTCGCTCATGATGGTGGCCAGCGTGGTCGTGCGCCCACATTCGCGTCGACCCGTCACCATCAGGTGCGCATTCTCGGCGAAGTTGAGGTAGACCGGCGACAGGTCCAATTCGGAGATGGCCCAGGCGATTCCGCCCGCGCCGACCCCTTGGCGGGTGTCCCGCGCGGCCAGCTCGCGCAGCTGCTCCACGTCGAACCGGGCGGGGAGCCGGCGCACCGGCGGGGCCTGGCCGCTGGTGAGACGGCTGACCGCGTCGATGACGCTGTCGGACTCGAACACGTAACCCGCTGTGGTGGCGAGCGCGGGCCGGGCCACCAACGTGTGCAGACCGGCCTGCGGGTCGGAGTCCAGTCGGACGTAGTTGACCGCGACCATGCCGCGGCCCGGCTTGACCGGAACGTCCTTGGCGAACCGGGACCGCACCAGCTTGGCGTCTTCCACGGCCGCCAGCCGCAATTCGACCCGAGAGCCGAAGCCGCTGCGCACCGGGGGCCGCAGCTCGGATTCGCGGTCCGCGGTGACTATCACGTGCACCCCGAACGAGGGGCCCTGGTTGATGATCAGGTTCACCTGCTCGATCAGCACCTCGTTCTCTTCGGCCAGCGCCCGGTAGTTGTCGACCACCAGGTAGACGTCGCCGAACCCGTCGTTGGGGACCGGGCCGGGCTCACCGCCGAACTTGCGGCGCCGGAAGACCTCCATCGAGGCGATTCCGTACTCGAGGAAGGTGCTCTTCCGCTGCCGCACCAGCGCCAGCAGCTCGGCGACCGTCCGCCGCACGCCGTAGGGATCGGTCGGGCCGGCCACCTCACCCACGTGCGGTAGCCGGGCGACGGTGGTCAGCGCGGTGCTGCTGTAGGCCAGGCAGTAGAACTGGACCTGCTCGGGGGTGTGGGTCAGCGCGGCCGAGCAGATCAGGGTCTGCAGGGCGGTGGTCTTGCCCGAACCGCCGGCGCCCAGGATCAGGACGTTGGCGCCCGGACCGGAGGTGTCGACCGTCCACGGCGGCTGGTCGTGCTTGAACGGGCGGTCGATGATCCCGATCGGGAAGACCAGGTCGCGGGCCGTGCCGTAGTCCTCCTGCCACGGGTGGCCGAGGAACCGGTTGACCAATTCGTCGATGGGGATCGGCTGGTTGAGCGGCGGTTGCCACAGCCGGTACGGCTCGAAGTCGATCTTGCGCAGCTGATCGATGATGACCGTGCCGACCTTCGGAACCCGGATGCCCTCGACGTCGTCGTCATCGCGCGGGAGGCCGTCGGCTTCCAGCGTCTCGCCATTCGTGATGGCGGCCGGCGTGAGGTCCGGTCCGCCCACGCTCACCTCGAGCGGGGTGAACGAGTTGGTAAACAGTTGCGGGCGAACGTAATCGATGCTGTGCACCAACGCGGGCGCTTCCTCGCCGTCATCGGTGAGCCCGCGGGGGAAGTAGTCCCGCCACAGGAACTCCGCCTGGAAGCGGACGATGTCCTCGAGGCTGCGCCGGAAGTAGCCCAGACCCGCCTGCGCCGGCAGGTTCACGGCGTTCGGCACGCCGGCGGCCTGCGCCGCACCGGCGGTACGCGCCTTCAGCACCAGCCGGTAACCCATGTTCTCCATGAGCTTTTCGGCGCGGCTTTCGATGGTCTGCGACGCCATCATCAGGTGGATCCAGTAGGCGCGACCCTGCCGGCCGATCGAGTCGAGCACGTCGACCGCGGTCGGCATGATGCGGAACCATTCGTAGAACTCGTCGATGACCACCACGAGCATCGGCAGCGGCGCCATGTCCTGGCCGCGTGCCCGCATCCTGAGGCGAACCGAGTTGTACTCCTTGGCGTCGTCGACACCGGCGCTGTCACAGATCGCCTTGCGCCGGGCGATCTCGCCCCAGAGGGCGTCGAGGAAGCGCTCCATGAGCGCCTGGTCCTCTTCCAGGTCGGTGATGATCCGCGACACGTGCGGTACCCCGGCGAACGGCTTGACGGCCGACCCACCCTTGAGGTCGGCCAGCACGAACTGCAGCTCTTCCGGCGGGTGGCTGAGCATCAGCGACTCGATCACGGTTCGCACCAGGGTCGATTTACCGGAGCCGGTCGTACCGGACATGACGCCGTGCGGGCCGTCACCGCCCTCGTCGAGAGACTTCATGTCCAAGAACAGCAGCTCGCCGTTGTCGGAACGAACACCGAACGGTGCCCGCAACCGCGACCGGCCCATCGAGTCGTTACGGCTTCCCCACAACGCCTCGAAGTCGATGCGGCCCGGATCGTCGATTCCGTAGTAGGCCATGATGTCTCGGGCGCCGATGTGGGCGACCCGCTGACCGATCTCTTCGTACGCCTCGGCGAGCCGCCAGCGGGCCAGCGCCTGGGCGAATTCCTCGGCCTCCGCGACGCTGATGTGGTCCGTGAGCGCGAAGAACCACGGCTTCTCGTCGATCACCATCCAGGTGTCGCGGTCGCGGGGCAGCGCCTCGATGACGCCCTTGTCGTCGAACCGCAAGGTGCGCTCGGGGACCGCCGTCCACATCGAGGAGCCGCTCAGGTCGAAGAACGTCACGCCGTCGACGCCTTCGGAGCTGATCACGTACTCCCACTGGGGGTCGACGACGTCGGCGACGATCACCGTGTGGGGCGTCGGAGTCTGCGCCGACGAACTCGCGTGCCGGGGCGTGAAAGAGCCACGGCCGGCGAACAATTCGGCCTGCTCGGCGGCGAACTCGCGCACCGAGCTGTAGACCATCCGCGCGTTCCCGGCGGCGTCCTGACGTCGCGGGTCACCGAAGTGCGGAAGCCACTTCACCCAGTCCCACTCGTCGAGATCCGAGGTGACGACGACCATCTGCACGTGGTCCGGGCCGTGCGAGAACGCCAGCTGGCAGATGATCGCGCGCATCAGTCCCAGGACCTGCTCCCGCTGCCCGTCGAGCGAGTACCAGGGTTCGACGAGCAGCGAGATCATCTTGGGCAGGTTGTAGACGACGCTTTGGTAGCGCCCGAACTCCTGCAGCGCCTTACCCGTCACCGGCTCCAGCTCGATGTCGGTCGGCATGTTCTGGGGCTCACCCCAGGTCACCTCGGGACGCGTCATACCGACGCCGACCCGCACCACACCGAAGTTGAGGTCCTTGCCGTCGGGCTTGCGTTCCCACATCCGCGACGACCCCACCGCGGCGGACAGCGTGGTGGGCGCCGGGTGGTACCAGCGGTAGTTGGCGTCCATGCTGTCCGCCGACTCGTGGGCGGTCTCGCGCAGCATGTCCAGCATCAGCATGAACTGGGCGCGCATCGCGTCCAGCTTGGGCCGGCTCATCTGCTGCTGACCGCCGAACCGGCCGCCGAACATCATCATCGCGACGCCACCGATCATGAAGATCGGGAAGATCGACCCGGCGCCGCCGAACACGTGTGAGCCGCTGGCGAAGGTCATGGCGACCATGCCGATCAGCAGGCCGACCACCACGACGCCGACCACGATCAGCCACCAGGGCTTGCCCTCCGGCGGCGGAATGCTCAGGGGCGTCGGAAGGACGATGTTCTCCGGCTTGATGACCGGAGGCTTCTCCGGTGTCGGCCGCGCAAACCCGCGTTTCACTTAGGTACCGCCAATTCTGCAGGGGACATATCCATCGGTAGGGTGTCGTGCTCCACGAGGGCGTCCGCCCGCGAGAGGGTCGGGCCTTGTGGGAGCAACCGCAGCGCCACCCACGGCACCATGCTCGGTTTCGTCTTCAGGCCCAACGCCTCACGCACGTCCCGGGTGTCGTCGACACCGAACCTGGCACCCGCGTCCGTCAGCCACCACAACGACTCCGTCGTCTTGGCGCCGGGGTCGTTGCCGGTGACGGCCACGAAGTTCCCGTAGTCGGGACCGAAGAAGACCTGGTCGGCCTCGCGACCGGTGGTGTCGGCCTTGACCAGCGAAACCACCCTGTTCTCATCCTTGGCCGCGACCGGAATCGTCGCGCCGGACACGACCTGGATGCGGGCCCGGTTCTCCCCGGACGTCTTCTGCCACCACCAGCAGGTCGACGGGTTCTCGCGGATGTCCGCCACGTTGAGCGGGGCGTCCGGGTAGGAGGACAGGTCCAGCTTGTTGACCACGGGCATCTTGGCCAGGGCGGACGGTTCCACGGTCACCGGCTTGGTGTTGCCGGGCCCGGCGTTCTGCAGGATCTGCGCCACCAACGGGGGCAGCGTTTGCACACCGTCAGCCAGCACCAGCGAATACTGTTGCGGCCCACTGATTTGCGGCGTGACGATCACCGTCCCGATCGGGCCGGGCGCGTTGGGGAACGACGCGCCGGCGCCCGCGTTCTGCACCTGCGGCACGGTCAGTTCGGGGCCCACCGGCAACGCGTCGAACAGGGCGCGGCTCATGGGCTTCGCCTGACCCACCTGCTCGGGCGTCAGGCCGAGCGGCAGCAGCACCGAGCGGTTCGTCGCGTCGATGCGCGACCGGCGCCCCTCGCGGATCACCCACGCGTCGCCGCCGTAGCTCAGTACCACGGCGTCCGACCCGTTCAGCACGTGCCGGTGGTTGCTGAGGTCTGGGTTCCCGTCGATGACGGTGACCGTCACCCCCGACGGCGCGCTGACGCCGGTCGAGCTGCCGACGGTGTCGCACACCAGCCACGACGACGTGGACGGACTCGAGGGGTGGAAGTTCGACGGCGCACCCGGGATGCCCACCATCGGGCCGCGCGGCAGCGTGGCGATCTGGTTGGACTTGACCAGGTGCGGGTTGTCCGGGCGGCCGGTGATCAGCCGCGCCGACGCCAGGTTCAGCGCCGGGTACAGCTTGTCGCCCACACGGACATACAGCGCGCCGGAGTCGCGGTCGGCGATGATCGGCGAATCACCGACCTGGCCCGCCGGGCTGAGGAACGAGTAGAGCAGCGCGCCCAGGCAGATCACCAGCGCCGCCGACACCGAGGCCACGACTGCCAGAGTCTGGCGGCGTCCCGGCTCGACCTCCATGCGGACGCGCCACCGGGTGAGCGCCATTGCGGTGCGGCGAGCGAGGAACTGGTAGCCGGTCACCTGGGTCCGCGTCGACAACCCGAGGCCATACCCCGACCCGCGTTGCCCGCGACTCTCTTCCGCCACGTTGATTCACCATCCGGTCTCTAGAACGCCTGGATATTGTCCCTGAAAATATCCGCAGCGCGAATTACATCGACAACGTTAAGTCACCCGTAGCGACCTCGCCACGCGACGACGTGCGTTCACATCTACATCACTCTGCGTACATCTATACGGACGCCCTCGCCTCGCCGCGTGGGCCGACGCGAGCACCCCACCAAGTGCCGTTGAACTGGCACTTTCGGGTTCCCCCGCCGATCCCCGTCCGGACACTCACGTCTCCTCAGGGCATCGTAATGGCGAATGGCAGGCTCGTCCTGTCGAGCGGCTGCCTCGGCGAACGGAAGAGCGGCGAAATGCGCCGGCAAAACGGGCGACGGCGCGCGCCACCTCTCCCCGATTGGTCGGCCGGCGAATTCTGGCAGCAAGATGAGCGGTATGAGTGAGCTCGCGCCGTCGCTGGTCGAACTTGCCCGCAGGCACGGCATCGCGACCGAGTACGACGACTGGACCGGGCGGCGGGTGCCGGTATCGGCAACCACGCTGGTGGCAGTGTTGGCCGCGCTCAGCGTCGCGGCCGGCACGGAGCAGGAGCGCAACGTCGCTCTGACCGCGAAGCTTCGGTCGTATTGGGCGCGCCGGTTGCCGGCGACCATCGTCGGTCGCACCGGTGAGCAGATGCGGTTTTGGGTGCACGTGACCCACGGCGATCCCGCCGAAGTCTGGTTGCGGCTCGAGGACGGCACGGTACGCGGCGGGATCCAGCAGGTCGACAACTTCACCCCGCCGTTCGACCTGGACGGGCGCTGGGTCGGCGAGGCCAGCTTCGTGCTGCCGGCCGATCTGCCGCTCGGCTATCACCGGGTGCACCTGCGTTCCGGTGGCAGTGAGACCAGCAGCGCGGTGATCGTGACGCCGGATTGGCTCGGGCTGCCGGAGCGGCTCGGCGCCCGGCGGGGCTGGGGCCTGGCCGCCCAGCTTTACAGCGTGCGCTCCAGACAGTCGTGGGGCGTCGGCGATCTGACGGATCTGACCGACCTGGCCGTCTGGTCGGCGTCGCGGCACGGCGCCGACTATCTATTGGTCAATCCGTTGCACGCGGCTCAGTTTTCTGGACCGGCGGCCCGGATGGAGCCGTCGCCTTACCTGCCGACATCGAGGCGTTTCGTCAACCCGATCTATCTTCACGTCGAGGCGATTCCCGAGTTCGCCGAGCTGCCCAAGCGCAGCCGGGTGCGGCGCCTGCGTTTCGACGTGCAACAGCGAGCTGCTCGGCTCGACGCAATCGATCGCGACAGTGCGTGGGCGGCGAAGTGCGCGGCGCTTGAGCTTTTGCACCGGGTGCCGCGGTCCGCCGGCCGCGAGCTGGCCTACGAAGCCTTCCGCGCCCGCGAGGGAACCCCGCTCGACGACTTCGCCACCTGGTGCGCCCTGGCCGAGAAGTACGGCGACGATTGGCACTCCTGGCCGAAGTCGCTGCGGCATCCCCGCGCGCCCGGCGTCAACCGGTTCGTCGAGAAGCATGCGGATGCAGTCGATTTCCATCGGTGGCTGCAGTGGCAACTCGACGAGCAACTCGCCTCGGCGCAGTCGCAGGCGATCCGGGCCGGAATGGCGCTGGGCGTGATGCACGACCTCGCCGTCGGCGTGCATCCCAACGGTGCCGACGCGTGGGCGCTACAGGATGTCTTGGCGCTGGGTGTCACCGCCGGCGCGCCGCCGGACGAGTTCAATCAACTCGGCCAGGACTGGTCCCAGCCGCCTTGGCGGCCCGATCGACTCGATGCGGAGGAGTATCGGCCGTTTCGGGCAGTGATAAGCGCGGTGCTGCGGCATGCCGGCGGCGTGCGCATCGACCACATCATCGGATTGTTCCGGCTGTGGTGGATCCCGGCGGGCGCGGCGCCCACCGAGGGCACTTACGTGCGTTACGACCATGAGGCGATGATCGGCATCGTCGCCCTGGAGGCCCACCGCGCCGGGGCGCTGGTCGTGGGCGAGGATTTGGGCACGGTCGAACCGTGGGTGCGCGACTACCTGCTACTGCGCGGCTTGCTCGGCACCTCGATCCTGTGGTTCGAGTTGGATCGGGACGGAAACGGCGGTCCGCTGCCGGCCGAGCGCTGGCGCGAGTACTGCCTGTCCTCGGTGACCACCCACGATCTGCCGCCGACGGCGGGCTATCTGGCCGGCGACCACGTGCGGCTGCGCGAAGCTCTCGGATTGCTGACCCGCCCCGCCGAGGACGAGCTCGCCACCGACCGGGCCGAGCTGGCGGCCTGGATGGCCGAGTTGCGTCGGGTGGGCTTGCTCGACGACGGCGAAGACGACGCGGAGAAAATCGTCATCGCCCTGTACCGATACCTGGGCCGGACGCCGTCGCGGTTGCTGGGCGTGGCACTGACCGACGCGGTCGGCGACCGCCGGACCCAGAACCAGCCCGGCACCACCGACGAATACCCCAACTGGCGGATTCCGCTGACCGACCCCGCCGGGCGCCCGGTGCTGCTCGAGGACCTGTTCACCGACGTCCGCGCGGCCACCCTGGCCGAGGCCGTGCGCAGTGCAATCGCGCACGCGGCCGTCGAGAGCGCGCCTGTTAGCTTCTGAGGCCATGAAGGTCTCAGTCTTGGCGCCGGTGGCCGACGGCGTCACCGCGGATCCCGAATGGATGGCGGCCTTCGCCGGCCACCTAGAACAATGCGGGTTCGAGTCGATCGTTGTGGTCGAGCACACCGTGCTGGTCACCCGCTACGACAGCGTCTACCCGTATGACAGTTCGGGACGCGTGGGGCTGGCGGCCGACTGCCCTATCCCCGACCCGCTCGACCTGCTGGCGTTCCTGGCCGGCCGCACCACCACCCTCGGGTTGGCCACCGGCGTCTTGGTGTTGCCCAACCACCATCCGGTGGTCCTCGCCAAGCGTGCCGCAAGCGTGGACGCGTTGTCGGGCGGACGGCTGCGGCTATGTGTGGGCGTCGGATGGCTCAGGGAGGAGCTGGAGGCTTGCGGTGCGGACTTCGAGAACCGCGGCAGGCGTGCCGACGAGCAGTTGGCCGTCTTGCGGGCTCTGTGGGCCGACCAACCGCACGGGGCTTCGCACCACGGTGAGTTCTTCAGCTTCGACAACGTCATGTGTTACCCGAAACCCATTGCTGGAGAACGACTCCCCGTTCACATCGGCGGGCACAGCCGGGCGGCGGCCCGTCGCGCCGGCCGCTTGGCGGACGGCTTCCAACCGCTCGGGGTGGCGGGGCCGCAGCTGGCGTCATTGATCGCGCTCATGCGCGACGAGGCGGCGTCGGCGGGCCGCGATCCGGCGGCCCTGGAAGTGTCATTGGGCCACGCGGTCAACAAGATCGACGCCGAAAGGGCGGAGAGCCTGGTCGATCAGGGCGCCGACCGGCTCGTGTTGTCGATGCCGTCGACTGTCGACATCGGGCAGGCCAAGGACGTGCTATCGGAGTGCGCGCAGCGGCTGTCGCTGATCGCGTGACCCCAATGAGCCTGTCAGCCGACGACCGATCAGCCCTCAGCGACTTGGTGCACAGATACGCGGCGCACGTTGACGAGCGCCGATTCGATTCCGTCGCAGCACTTTTCACTGACACCGCCGTGCTTGCGGTGCCCGATCCGCCCGCGGCGCTGGAGCCCGTCCATTCGCATCGTGGGCGAGACGCCATCACCGCGGCGGTCGCTACCGTCGCGGCCGTCGCCCGCACCGAACACGCCATCGTCGGCGAGGTCTACGAGGCCACCGGGCCGGGTACGGCCCGTGGGCGCGTTGCGTGCATCGCGCACCACTGGGACCAGCGCGGCGACGAATTCGTCGACGCGGTCTGGCATTTGCGCTACGACGACGAATACGAGCTGACCGACGGATGGCTGATCGGCCGCCGTGCGTTGACCATCAACGCCCTTGAGACCCGCAAGGCCCGACGGGTGCGGCCACACGGCGCGATCTAGCGAGCTTGCAGAAGACTTTGCGCAAACTCACAGCGACCCTCCATAAACCGAATCTGCGGCGCAAACAGGCGCTTCGTTTAGCAGGTGCGGTTATCGCCTCGCGGGGCGAGGTGCATTTTGCCCGCTCCGGGCGGGAGCCGGCCGCCCCAGGCTCGGATGAGGCCGCGGCCGGTGCGCTTCTTCCTGATCGTGTCCAATTTTTACAAGTCGATCCGTGTATTTTCGGCCGCGTGACGAACACCGAACATCGGAACCTGAACGTCAATACCGCCGGAAACACCGGAGGACGGGAAGCGCCGAACGGCAACGTATCGACACTGGCAGTGGGCACGCCGCTGGACTCCGCCCCGGACTACCGCAACGAGATTCACACCGCCGAAGACGTCATCGATGTCGAGACCTACGGCGGCGGTTTCGATCTCACACGGCGGGCGACCGCACCGAAGCTGCGCATCGGCCGCGACCGGTGGTTCAACCTGCTCTGGCTGATCCCCATCGGCTTCGCCCTGCTGATCGCCGGGGTGGCGGTCGGCAAAGGCCTGCACAACATGCCGGCCGTCCAGTCGTTCATTCAGCGTCACCCCGGTACGGACAGCTCCAATGTCACGCCCGGCCTGCCGGCCTGGATCGGATGGACGCATTTCTTCAACCTCTTCATGATGATGTTCATCATCAGGACCGGGATCCAGATCCTCTGCGACCATCCCCGGCTCTACTTCAGCCGCAACGCCACCCCGGGTAAGGACGAGTGGCTGCGCGTCGGCCCGCCGGTACCGGACGACGAGCTGTGGACCGCCAACGCCGACACCGTCGCCCTGCCACCACAACTGGGACTGCCCGGATTCCGGCACTCCATCGGGCTGGCCCGATGGTGGCACCTCGGCGTCGACGTGCTGTGGCTCGTCAACGGTGCGGTCTTCTACGTGTTGCTGTTCGCCACCGGACAGTGGCGGCACATCGTGCCCACCAGTTGGGATGTCTTCCCCAATGCCGCGTCGGTGGCCGTCCAGTACCTGTCGCTGGACTGGCCGACCGACAACGGCTGGGTCGCCTACAACGGCCTGCAGTTGTTGTCCTACTTCACCACGGTCTTCATTGCAGCGCCCGCGGCGTTGATCACCGGGCTGGGCATGTCGCCCGCTCTGTCGCAGCGCGTGCACTGGCTCAGCAAGCGGCTGAGCATCCAGCACGCGCGCTCACTGCATTTTGTGGTGCTGGTCTACTTCCTGTTCTTCATCCTGGTGCACGTCACGATGGTGTTGACCACCAGCGCGCTGCGAAACCTCAACCACATGTTCGCCTCCCGCGACGACAACAGCTGGGTGGGCTTCGGCATCTTCGCCGCGGCCATGGTGTTGACGGCGATCGCGTGGGTTTGGGCCACTCCCTTCACTATTCGTCACCCGCGGGTGATTCAGCGGGTCGGATACGCGCTCGTCGGCCCGTTCCAGCGCATGCTGGAACAGCTCGACCCCAAGCCCGGCGCCTTCACCGAAAAGGACATCTCGCCGCACCACTGGCGCAACGGCCGGCTGCCCGAGACCGTCGAGTACAAAGAGCTGGAAGCAAACGACTTCCGGGACTGGCGGCTCAAGGTCTACGGTCTGGTCGAGCATCCGATGGAGTTTTCGCTCGAGGACTTGATGGCGCTGCCGTACCACGAGCAGATCAGCCAGCACTTCTGCATCCAGGCCTGGTCGGGCGTCGCCAAATGGGGTGGCGTGCAGATGAAGACGATCATGGACATCGTCAAACCGCTGCCCGAAGCCAAGTGGGCGGTGTTCTATTCGATGGGCCTCGGCGCGACGGGCGGCATCTATTACAACGCCCATCACATCGGCCAGATGGACCATCACATGACGATGCTCGCCTACAACATGAACGACCAGCCCCTCCCCTACATGCATGGCAGGCCGCTGCGGTTGCGCAACGAACTGCAGCACGGTTTCAAACTCGTCAAGTGGATCAAGGGGATCGAGTTCGTGGCCGACTACCGCGACATCGGCAGCGGCTACGGCGGTTACAGCGAGGACCACAAATACTTTGGGCGGCACCAGACTCTGTAGGGCGTAGCGCGCCGACGCCTCAGGTCGTTTGTCCCTTCGGCAATCCGGGTAGCTCCACGGAAGCGGCCGAACGGAACTGACCAGAGGAGAGATGCCCATGAGCGACCGCCCTGTCGACCATGAAAGGACTCTTCGCCGGGGTAGCGCCGAGCCGGCGCACGGCTTGGAGCGGACGCCCGGGCTGGTCATCGTGGGGGCCGCCGTGCTGGCACTTGTGACGTGCGTGGCCACCTTCGCCCTCGGGGACGCCGGCGCGGGTGTCGCTACCGCGATCGTCGCCATGCTCGCGTTCGGGGCCGGGCTGGCGTGGCTTGGCATGGACCGCAGGCGGATTCGGCAGGCGGAACGAGACTGGCCGATCGGCCACGTGGTGCGGTAGCGGCGCCGGTTGTGACGCCTACTGCAGCGAGGCGAGGTTCTTCACGGACTTCTGCACGTCGGAGCGCAGGACCCGGGCGACCAAGCCGCCGATCGGGCCGCTGAGTAATCCGCCCCTCAGGTCGGCGGCGAGATGGAAATCGGTTCCGGGCTCCTGGTCCGTAACGGTCATCGCGACCCCGAGGCGGATCCCACCCCGCCCGCGGCCTTGCAGCTCAATCGATTTCGGTTCGTCGTAGTTGGTGACCGTCCAGTGGATGACGTTGCGGAATCCCTTGACCTTCACGCACGACGAGACGCACGTGCCCTCCTCGATCTTGTCGGGAACGGGTCCGCGCCACCCGGCGAATATGGTCATCCACTCGTCGAATCGGCTCAGGTCGGACGCCAGCTTCCAGGCGGCCTCCGGGTCTACCTCCGACGAAACCGAAACATCTACTCGTGCCACGCCTTGTCGCTCCTCCCCGGACAATGGTTGCGGTTGGCACCGGCTCGGCAGCACACGCGACCAGCGCGCAACGTGCACTGGGTACCCCGGTGGGGCCGGGCCTACGCGTTCGCCGCGTCCTTAGGGCCAGGCCTCCTGCAATTGCTTCGCCACGTCGATGATCTGCGCGGCCTGCGACTGGGGCGCGTCGATCTCCTCGGCGACGTACTGGGCGACGAATCGGCGGATCTCGCCATCGACGCCGGCGAGGATGCGCAGCACCTCGCCCCGGAAGGACTTCGACGACACGTTGACGGTGATATCGGAGGGCCGCGGTTTGGAGACGTCGACGATCAGCAGCAGCGGTTCTGCGGCTCGGGCCGTGGCCCGCAGCGCGATGTCCCCGGAGACGACGAACCGCTGCTTGTCGAGCCGAAGGTCGAGCAGCAGATCGATCGACAAGGGGATGTGGATGACGAACGTGATGCTGTCGCCCAGGCGACGGGTGACCTTGGGTTCGTGGATCTTGACGTTGGCGCTGACCTTGGCGATCCCACCGGGCCCCTGAGCGATGGGCTCCATGGCGAACTCGTTGCCGGCGATGTCGGCAAATGCGGCGGCGACACGCTCGGGGGTGACAGCGACCTCGAAGAATCTGCGTCCGAACTCTTCGTAGGTGACATAATCGTGAGTCTCCATAGGCTTATACCGTCTCACGTCGGCCGCCGGAACCGTCGCTGATCTGCACGCGTCGCAGAAATCCGCGTTCGTTACACCCCGCTGGGATCACCGGTGATCCGGGCGTGCTGTGAAGCGCGCCACAGGCCGGGCGCTTCGATTCGATCCGGCGGGTGGTGGCCTGGGAGGCTTGACGACTTGGGAGGTGATTTCGATGTGTGCCCAGAAGAATCCCGAGTGGCGCTCGGACTTATCGCCCGCGGGCCTGCTCACCTGGCTTGGCGGCGGGCACCGGCGGGAGCTGGATGAGCCCCACGAGCGGTCCACGCACGCCGTCACCGGCGCGGTGGTGTTGTTCGGAGCGCTGCTGGCCTGGTTCGTCGCGGCCCTGGCGGTGAGCGAGTCGGCCCGCTGGTCGCCCCTGTTCGTGGTGCCGCTGACCCTGCTCTTCGGCCTGTTGGTCGGCGCCGTAACCCGCGCCATCACCTCCGGGTCTGGCCGGGGTCGAGCCGGCCTCGCGGCACGCGCGGTGGTCGCGGCCACCCTCGGCGTCACCGTCGGCGAATTGGCCGCCGTCGTCCTGCTCTCCGGCTCGATCGATCACCGTCTCGATGAACGCGGCCTGCGCAACGCCGGCTCGGCGCCGGCGGTCGCGCAGGCCACGGCGTCCCTGCAACAAACCAGGGATGCGCGCGGCGCGCTCGACGCCGCCGTCGAGCGGGCTCACCAGCAGCAGGATCAGGCCCTGGTCATCGCGCGCTGCGAATACCACCCCAGCCCGGGCTGCCCGCAAACCCGGATCACCGGTGTGCCCGGTGCCGGGCCCGAAACCCGGACCGCGAACGAGCTCCTCGCGGACGCCCAGCGCGAACTGGATGACGCGCTGGCGGCCCGGGATCGCCAGGCGCCCGGGCTGGACGCCGAAATCTCCGGCGAAGCGCACGCGCTCGACGAGGCACGCCACGGCGTCATCGCGGACGCCGATCGTGGCCTGGGTGCGCGCTGGGTCGCGATGAACGACCTGACCTCCACCGACTTCGGTGCGCTGACGTTGCGGCTGCTGACCATCGCGTTCTGCGTGCTGCTCTACCTGCTGCCGCTGATCCTGGGGCGGTGGCGCAGCGAGACCAGCCACGAGCGGCATGCGGCGGCGCGTGCCGAGCGGGAACGCGCGGAACTCGAGGCGGACACGGCGATCGCGATCAAGCGGGCCGAGGTACGCCGGGAGGCCGAAATCATGTGGGCCGAGCACCAACTCACCCAGGCCCGCCTTGCGATCGAGGCCCAGACCGAGATCGACCGCGAACAGCAACGCCGGCGCATCGTGGACGCTTTCGATCCCCCGGTGCTGGCGCCGTCGCACCGCACGTTCGAGCCCGCCGATGAAGACATTTACCTGCCGATCGCCGCGGAAGCCGAGGCCGCCAGCCGTGCGGCCCTGGGCCCGCCCGTCCCGCTGCACGCCGCCGATGTGGAGAACCTGCCGGCGCCCATCGGGCGCGAGGTGGAGCCGCGCAAAGAGCGTGACACTTCGTCGATTCCGTCGATCCCGAACGCCACCAAGGCCGCGGCGCGCTGGATACGCCCGCTGGTGCCGCCGTTCGTGGCCCGGGTGATCGACACCACGACCGCGCCGCTGCGCACCGCGCGACACGTCTTCGAAGAGGTCGAGGAGATCACGTTCGCGTTCAGGCGCACCCACAAAGTGACGGTCGACGCCGAAAGTTCCGACGCCGGCGGTCGGCCCACCCGGCCCGCTGAGGCCGGGGAAGCCCCGCCCGGTGAGGCGGGATTCATCGACTCGTCGCGCGTAGAGCGCGCGGCGGTGACCCACCGGCAGGTGGGTGGCCAGGAGCCGCGTGGCCCGTCGCTGGGTGAGCGCGCCACCAGCCCGGAGTTGGCGCAGCGGGAGGGCCCGGGCGAACTGGATTCGCCCACCGGCCCGCGTCAGCTCCCGCCGGCGAATTAGGTTGGCGTGAGCCCTATCCCGGCCTATTCGTCGCCGAAGGCGGCGTAGAGTTCCGGGAGGAAGGCCGCCAGGTGATTCATCTCCTGTGCGCAGTGCACCATCAGATTGCGGGCGCCGGTTTCGGCGTTGCCGAGCACCCGCGAGGCGATGGGGCGCACCGCGCGCGATGCGACGCCGGGGACGTTGCGCACTTCGATGTGCCGTCCGCCCATCCAGAAGCGTGACCGCATCTCGGCCCCGTTCGGCGTCGACCGGACGTGGTGGATGAACCATCCGACGTCCACCGGGGCCTCGCTGGATCCCAGCCGGGCGCAGATCGCCACCGCAACGTCGCTGTCGGGTGGGCAGCCCATTGCCGCCGGATCGACGAATTGGATTGCGCCATCGAGCATCGTCGAGCCGATGTACTCGCTGATCAACGACCAGCGGCCGACGTAGCGTTCGGCGCCCCGTAGGCCAACAGCCGCGTCGTCCCGGCCATCCTGGCGTTGACCTTTCCAGGCGGCGTGCAGATGGGCCCGCGGATGCCACAGCTTGTAACGGCGGGTGTCGCAGCCGTGCCAGCCGAACCACCACGACCACATCTCCGGCGTGACCCCCGGCATGTCGGTGCGTACCGACACCTGATAACCGCCGTCGTCGAGGACCCCGTAGCCGTTCTCGGTCCGTTGGTACCCGTCGTCGGCGACCCGCGCGGCGTCATCGAAGGCCAACAGCGCCATGGCGCCTTGCGGCCCGTGTTCGAGTGCCTCGACGACATGGCGAGGCAGCGGGGCCATTTCGGGCGTGAAGAACTTGCCGAACGGGGTGTTCGCGTCGTCACCGCGATACCCCAGATACAGGTCGCGCGCCATCAGAGTCGTCCCATCCAGCTGTTGAACACGCCGTCGGGGTCGTACTCGGCGCGCACGCGGTCGAGTTTGGCCATGGCGGCGTCGCTGGCGAACCGCGCCGGCCGCTGGCCGAGGTTCTCGTCGGCGAGCTGAATCCCGATGGCGAACTCGGACATCGCGGCCATGTTGGACCGCGCCCAATCGGCGTACTTCGCCTCGTCGGCCGGGTCCTTCCAGGAACCGTAGAGGGCCAGGTAGATGTCGCCTTCGATGCTGTAGGCCATGTCTTGGCGGGGAGGGCATGGACCCCAGTTCAGCCACAGAAAATGCGCCGGGTGTGGGGGCATGGTGTCCAGGATCGTCCGGATGCCCGGGAGCAGGTCTTCCGCGGGCGCCGACGTCCACATGTTGTCAACCGCGTAGTAATGATCGGACAGGTAGTGGCTCATTGCCACGTCGTACCAGGTCGCCAGATCGGTTGGCATGTAGGGGATCTTGACCAGGGCCCGATCGGCGACCGGGCAGGTGCCGAATAGGGCGAGGGCCTTTTCCGCCTCCGCATCGGAGTCCGCGAAGGCGGGCGACGCCAGCGAGATGACGGGGGTGTCGATGCCCATGTTCGGTTCGCCGCGGGATGCCACGGTCTGCAGCTCGACCCGCGGGTCCACTTCGGCGCTGACCGCGCGGGTCCACGTGAAAACCTCGTCGGCCAGCTCGAACGGATAGACATAAACGCTGGTGCCGCAGGCGCCGGGGCGCGGATAGAGCTTCAGATAGAACGACGTGACCACGCCGAAAAAACCGGGTCCGGCACCACGGGCTGCCCAGTAGAGGTCGGCGTTGTTGCTGGCGTCGCAGTGAATCCGTTCGCCCTCGGCGGTGACGACATCGAGGCCCACGACGGATTCGCACGCCGGGCCGAAAATGCGGCTGTTCCAGCCGTATCCACCCTGCAGGAGGTAGCCACCGAGGCAGACCCCTTTGCAGTGACCGCCGGGAAAGAACAGGCCCTGCGCCTCGAGGTCGGCCATCAGCAGGCTGCCGCCCTTGCCCGGGCCCACTCGGGCGAGGCCCTTTTCGGCGTCGATGGAAACGTGGTCGAGGCGGCTGACGTCAAGTAGAACGGAGCCGTCGCGCAGGTGGCTGGCCGCGAAGCTGTGTCCGCCCGAGACAATGCTGACCTTGAGCCCGTGGGCCTTCGCATGGCGGATACCGGCGATGATGTCGTCGGTGTCGGCGGCCTGCACGATCACTTCGGGGTAGCGTTCCGGTACCCGCTGGTGCCAGACGGTGCCCCGACGGGCCGCCTCGTAGCCGTCATCGCCGCGGAAATGGTGCCGCCCGGCCGGTAGCCCGCTCATCTGCAATCTCCCGTGATCCGCAGTCCGGATCTTTGTGATCCGCGATGCGGAACACTATAGTGGACGAATGCCGTCCTCGGGGGAAAATTTTGCAGCCGGCCGCGACGAGGGCATCCAGGTGTTGCGTCGCGCCGCCGCCGCGCTGGACGAGATCGCCGCGGAGCCGGGGCGGTTGCGCCTGGTCGACCTCGGTGAGCGTCTTGGGCTGGCCAAGTCGACGGCCCGCCGGCTGCTGGTGGGCCTGGTCGAGGTCGGCCTGGCCAGTGTCGACCCACAGGGCCGTTTCTCCCTCGGCGACCGATTGCTGGGGTTAGGCAGTTCCGACGGTGCGCACATCGCGGCGATGTTCCGGCCGACGATCGAACGGGTGGCGCGCGCAACCGACGGCGAGACGGTCGACCTCTCGGTTTTGCGGGGCCGGCGGATGTGGTTCGTCGACCAGATCGAATCGTCGCATCGCCTGCGCGCGGTGTCGGCCGTCGGTGTCCGGTTCCCGCTGGAGTCGACCGCCAACGGCAAAGCGGCCCTCGCGGCCCTCGACGCCGCCGACGCCGAGGCGGTGATCTCCCGCTTGGATGCCGGGTCTGCCGACCGCCTCCGCTCCGAGGTGGCCGAGATCCGGCGCACCGGAATCGCTTTCGACCGCGACGAACACACGCCGGGTATCTCGGCGGCCGCGATCGCGCGACGCGGGGTGGGCGACAATCTGGTCGCTATCTCGGTGCCGGCACCGACGGAGCGCTTTCGGGAGAAGGAACAGCGCATCGTGGCGGCATTGCGCGCGGCCGGCGAATCGGCGGCCTGGCCGCGCTAGCGTCAGCGGAGCTGTGATTGGAGTTGGAGACGGCCGGGTTACCCCTCGAAAGCTCGGCCGTCCCAACGTCTCGATGCCCGCTCAGCAGGGCACTGCGGCGGAGGAGAACAGCTTTCCCCACTCGTGCCGAGCCGCGGATTGCGCGTCGGTGAAGCTCGGTGTCTTTTCGCCGTCGCCGGCCAGGTGTACGAGCGCCCACGCCATCGCGAATACCGGCACCTTGTGCCGCAATGCCGCGCTGTGCAATTCGTCCAGGGCGGCTTCCGACGGGCACCGGCGAAGGCCGATGAGAATGCCCCGCGCGGTGTCGAGGATGCGACCAGAGTGTGGGCCACACGAGGTCTGGGCGGGAACCCAGTTCGTCGTCATGTTGTGGATACCTCCTGCGGCGCCGTCACGAATCCGCCACTTGCACAGCGGACGAGGAATTCCTGCGCTACGCATCGTCGCGGCCGCAAACCTCAAAGGCGCCCTGTGCCATGATTTGTCGATCTTTCGCGTTGTGCCAGACCACCGCCGCGATCGATACCCGCCTGTGACCGTTCCGGGATCGGTTGCTAATCAACCAATCCGGTGAAGTGCCTGGTCGGTGCCGTAATCCGTGATCTTCGGATCAGTTTGCCAAAGACAATAATTCGTCAAAGCCGGCGACGATAGCGTCATGGAATACGTCGTAGTCGGGTATCGCGGTGGTATCGACGTTCAACCCGAGACCACACGTGTCGACATAGGTGAGGAGTGTGACGTTGACCGCCGCACCGATGGTGGGTCCGAACGCGTACTGGGCCCGCACCGCTGCACCGCCGAGGTAGACCGGCACGGGAACGCCCGGCACATCGCTGGCCACGAAATCGACGTGGCGCAGCACCGAGCCGATGTACCACCGGGGCACCAGATTGAGCACTCCTGCGATCAATTGCGTGTAGGGCAGCGATCTTTCGTTCCGTACCGCCGCGGTGCGCTGGCGTATCGCCGCGATGCGCTTTGCGGGATCCGCCTCGCCGACGGGCACGTCGAAGCGCATCAGTGTGATCCGGTTCCCGCCAATGCCATCGGCTTCGGTCCGCAGGCTGATCGGCATCGTGATGTGCAAGTCGTTCACCGCGACGCCGTGCTTCTCGTGGTAGAGGCGTAGTCCACCCGCCACCCCAGCGACGAAAGCGTCGTTCAACGCCCCTCCGCAACGGTGCGCCGCTTCCCGAAGCGGCCGCGTCGGCACCTGATGCACCCCGAGACGCCGGATCAGGCCACGGTCCGTCGCCAGCGGTGACCCGGTTCGGCTGATCGGCCGGACGGTTCGGTATACCGATGCCGCCGTGGTCGCCGCGGACCGGATGGTGGCGACGGGCCGCCGGACCCCGTCGTACATCAAACGTGGCACCAGGGCGGCCGCGCCCGTCAGGGCGCTGTTGAGCAAGCCGGTGTCGTAGCGCACGGCGTCGCGGTAACCCCTAAGCAGCGCCGGGGCCGCGACCTCCGGCTCGGGCGGCATGGGTTCCCCGGAATACAGATCTTCCGAGAGGTCGAACAGGTGCATCGCGATCTGGACCCCGCCGACCCCATCGGTGAGTGCGTGGTGAAACTTGCAGATCACGGCCGCGCCGCCGTTTTCCAGACCCTCGACGAACGTCGTTTCCCACAACGCGCGGGCCCGATCGAAATCCTGCATCTCGGCCAATCGGGCCATCTCGAGCACGTCGTCAAGCGTTCCGGGGGAAGAAACTGTCGCTCGCCGCAGGTGGTAATCGAGGTCGAAGTCCCGGTAACGCTCCCATCGCGGCGGGGCCGGCGCAGGTGACTGCACCACGCGCTGCCGGAACATGGGCAACGTGCGGCTGATCAAGTCGAATCGCTTCCGCACTTCGTCCCAGTCCGGGGGCCGGTCCAGAAGTATGACGCTGACCACGGTCGATCGCAGCCGTGGGTCAGTCTCCATCGCCCAGGTGAACGCGTCTGTGGCGCGCATGAATGCTGTCATGTCGGTGCTCTCCTTGCACCGAACGTACGACGGCGAGCGCCCTAGGTCACCGGGTTGTCGGCAGCCGGTGACTTTGGTCACCACAGATAGCGCCTTTAGTCGACTGCCCGGCGCCCTACAGAATCGCCTTGAGATCCTTGGCCCTGGCGATGTCGTCCCAATCGACGTCGAGTTCCAGCAGGACCCCTTCGGTGTGCTGACCGTGTTCCGGCGCACGCGCAGGCGCCGACGGGGTCTCGTCGAACTGAACGGGCGCGGCGACGATCCGGTACTTCTCGCCGTGGTCGTCGATGTTGGTCACCACGTACCCGTTCGGTTCGACCTGTGGATCGTTGAGCGTTTCCCGCGGCGTTGCCAGGGCTCCCCACACGCCCGGCTCGTCCTCGAGAGCCTTCTGCCAGTGGGCGAGATCGTGGCGGGCGAACACGTTGGCCAGGATCTCGGTGGCCTCCGCCGCGATGGCGATCAAGTTGCTCGAGGCACGAATCGCTCATCGGTGACCAGGTCAGCCAGGCCCATGCGTTCACAGAAACCTGCCCAGAACTTGTCCGGCTGCAGGAACACCAACTGAATCCACCTGCCGTCGCGGGTCTTGTACCTGTTCACGAGCGGGTTGATGGCCAACCCCGGCGGTGCGCCCGGGATTCCGTCGATGTCGAAGAAGTCGGCCGCCGACATGGACGGCGCTATCGCCCACATCGCCTGGGCCAGTAGCGAGGAGTCGACGATCGTCGGTTCACCGGTGCGTTCGCGGTGGAAGAGCGCGGCACATACGCCACCGGCGAGCGTCGCACCGCCTTGGAGGTCGCCGAACCCCGGCCCCTGCACCGCGGGCGTGTCCGTGCCGAACGGCGTGAGCGTGTAAGCGACGCCGCCCCGGGCGAGATAGGTCGCCGCGTCGAACCCGCCGCGGTCGCGGTCCGGCCCACGCACCCCCAGCCGGTTCCGCGCGCGATGATGATTTTCGGGTTGAACGAACGGATGTCGTCCACGGTGAGCCGGACCCGCTCGAGCGCCCCGGGCAGCCAATTGGTAAGGAACACATCCGCACTCGCCAAGAGGCGGCCGAACAGCTCGCGACCGGTTTCGGACTTGATGTCGATGGCGATGCTGCGCTTGCCTCGGTTGCCCAGCTTGAGGATGAAGTCGGCGTCCGGGCGCGCCGCCTGCCGCGTGAAGCCGCCTACGACCAGCGCGCGGCCTGGGTCACCCGAGGCGACGCCCTCGACTTTGATCACGTCGGCGCCCCAGTCCGACAAGGCCGCACCGGCCGACGGCACGTAGGTCCACGACGCCAATTCGACCCCCGCACCCCTTGCAGGACACCACCGCGCACGCCAGACATCGCCAACTCCCTCGGTCGACCGGTTCTTCGTTGCTATTTTAGATATTCTAGCTAGTCTAGGGCGTAGTGGTAGCCCAGCTGCAGGTCAGAGCAGTTTTTCCTGGAAGAGATGCGATGGATCCGACCGTTGGCCCGATTCCAACACCCGCGACCCCGCATAGCCCGGCGAAAAAGGGCGGCCGGCGGAGTCATTGCGGCCACGCCGGTGGTGGCACCGACGAATGGCGTTGGGCCCCAACGTGGGTCGCGAGGTAGATACACGGACGAAGGACGGGGCGATGGGCAGGGTAACCGGCAAGGTGGCCGTGATCAGTGGCGCCGCGCGCGGCCAAGGCCGTTCGCACGCGCGGATGCTGGCCGCCGAAGGTGCGGACATCATCGCGGTGGATCTGTGCGCCGACATCGAGACCAATGAGTATCCCCTGGCCCGGCGGGAAGACCTCGACGAGACGGCGCGGTTGGTCGAGAAGGAGGGGCAGCGCGCGTTCACCGCGGTCGCGGACGTTCGCGATCGGGTGGCCCTGTCCGCGGCGATCGATGAGGGCGTCGCCGAGTTGGGGCATCTCGACGTCGTCGTGGCCAACGCGGGCATCTGCCCGCTGACCGCGGGCCTGCCGCCGCAGGCCTTCGCCGACGCAGTGGACGTGGACCTGGTCGGCGTGCTGAACCTGGTGCACGCGAGCCTCAAGCATCTGCAGGCCGGCGCGTCGATCATCGTCATCGGTTCCAACGCGGCGTTCATGTCATCGATGAACACCACCGGCATCGACGGGGGCCCCGGCGGCGCCGGGTATGCCTTCGCGAAACTGGCTGCCGCGCATTACGTCAACGACTTCGCCCTGGCGCTCGCGCGGTTCTCCATCCGGATGAACGCGGTGCACCCCACCAACGTCAACACCGACATGCTGCACAGCCCGCCGATGTATCGGGCCTTCCGGCCGGACCTGAAGGATCCGACCCGCGAGGATGCCGAACCGGTTTTCCCGCTCGTGCAGGCGATGCCGATCCCCTACGTCGAACCCGAGGACATCAGCGAGGCGGTGTTGTTCCTGGCCTCCGACGCGGCGCGCTACATCACCGGGCAGCAGCTCCGTGTCGACGGCGGCGGCTTCCTCAAGGTCAAGCCGTGGTCGGGTGCGTGATACCGATGACCGACTCCGCAACGGGCGCCCAGCGCCGGCTGTACGAGCTGATGGTGCTGATGAAGGCGGCCGACGACCGGCTGTCCAAAGGCATCGGCACCGGCGAGTTCATGTGCGTCTACTGGCCCTCGCGCGGCCAGGAGGCCATCGCCGCCGCGATGGGCGTGGCGCTGCGCCCCGACGATCAGCTGGTGACGACCTACCGCGGCCTGCACGACCTCATCGGCAAGGGTGTGCCGCTCGAGGAGATCTACGGCGAGATGATGGGCCGCACCGTCGGCGCCAGCCGCGGCAAGGGCGGCACCATGCACATCGCCAATCCCGGTAAGGGCGTGATGCTTTCGACCGGGATCGTCGGGGCCGGACCGCCGGTGGCGGTGGGACTGGCGATGGCGGCCAAACGCAAGGGCTCCGATCGCGTCACGGCGGTCAGTTTCGGTGATGGCGCGACCAACACCGGGTCCTTCCACGAGGCGGCGAACATGGCCGCGCTGTGGGACCTGCCGATGGTCTTCGTCTGCCAGAACAACCAGTACGCCGAGATGACGCCCACGGCCGACACCATGAAGCTCGAACGCGTCGCCGACCGGGCGGCCGGCTATGGCATGCCCGGGGTGCGCGTCGACGGAAACGACCCGCTGGCAGTCAAATCCGCACTCGAGGACGCGCTGCGGCGGGCCCGCTCCGGTGACGGCCCCACCTTCATCGAATGCGTGACGTTCCGCTTCCGCGGCCATTACTTCGGCGACCGGATGCCCTACATTCCCAAGGATCAACTTGCCGCCGCGATGGAAGCCGACCCGGTCCCCCGGTTCCGCAGCCACCTCGCCGACGCCGGCATCTGCACAACGGACGAACTCGACCGCATCGACGACGAGGCGCTGGCGGCGGTGGAAACGGCGCTGCAAGCCGTGATGGACGCCGATTCCCCGTCTATCGAAGAGCTGGACCTGGATGTGTACGCGACCCCGATCGGGTTCCCGGTATGAACATGCAAGAGCGGGAGATGACGATGCGCGAGGCGCTCAACCTCGCCCTGGATCAAGCGCTTGCCGCCGACGACCGGGTGTTCCTGCTCGGTGAGGACATCGCCGATCCCGGCGCGTCCGGACCGACCGCGGGCCTGTCGACGAAGTACGGTCACGACCGCGTCCTGGACACACCGATCTCCGAGGCGGCGATCGTCGGCGCGGCCATCGGCGCGGCCATCGACGGCCTGCTGCCGGTGGCCGAGATCATGATCATGGATTTCATCGGCATCGCGGCCGACCAGCTGATCAACAACGCGGCCAAGCTGAGGTTCATGACCGCCGGACGCACAACGGCGCCGATCACCATTCGCACCCAGGTCTACGCCGGGCTGGCCACCGGTGCCACGCATTCGCAAAGCCTCGAGGCCTGGTTCATGCACATCCCGGGCATGAAGGTGATCGTGCCGTCCACACCCCGCGACGGGAAGGGCCTCCTGACATCGGCGATCTTCGACGAGGATCCCTGCCTCTTCGTCGAAACCATTCGGCTGCAAGGCAAGAAGGGTCCCGTCCCCGTCGATCCCGCGTTCTCGATCCCGCTGGGCCGAGCCGACATCAAGCGGCCGGGCACCGACGTGAGCCTGATCGGCTACGGACGCTGCGTGCACGACGCCCTCACCGCCGCGGCGACGCTGGACGAACAGGGCGTGAGCGCCGAGGTCGTCGATCTGCGCACGCTGGTACCGCTCGACGTCGAGACCATCGTCGACTCCGCCCGCCGTACCCGCCGTGCCGTCATCATCCATGACGCGGTCCAATTCGCCGGCCCCGGAGCGGAGCTCGCCGCGATCCTGCACGCGGAACTGTTCTCCGAGCTGGCCGCGCCCGTCGAACGGGTGGCCGCCCGATTCATCCCCAACCCGGCCGTGGCGGCGCTCGAGGCGCAGGTGTACCCGTCCCCGGCACGAATCGTCGCCGCGGCGCAGCGCACCCTGGCGGGGGCGAGAGTGCATGGCTGACTTCATCATCCGCATTCCGCGGGTCTCGGTGGCCGTGTCGGAGGCCGAGCTCACCGGCCTTCTGGTCGACGCCGGCCAGCACGTGGACGCTGGCGCGCCCCTCTATGTGATCGCCACCGAGAAGGTGGAACAGGAGATCGAAGCGGGGGCGTCGGGCACCGTGCAATGGACGGGCCAGGTCGGCACCACCTACGACATCGGCGCCGAAATCGGCGTCATCACTTCTTGAACCAGGAAAGGTGAGCACGTATGGATCTCAACGAGACTCGCGAGAGAATCATCTACCAGAAAGAGGGGCCCATCGCCCGGGTCACGCTGAACTGGCCCGAGAAGGCGAACGCCCAGGATCAGAAGCTGGCCGAAGAGGTCGACGCCGCGCTGCTGGACGCCGACCGCGACTACGACATCAAGGTGCTCGTCCTCAAGGCCAACGGCAAGGGCTTCTGCTCCGGACACGCCATCGGTAACAACGCGGCGGACTACCCGTCGTTCGTGGAGAACGCCATGGTGACCGGCAACCCGTGGAAGGCGCAGTCGGACTTATTCGTCAAGCCGACCCTTAATCTGTGGGAGTTCTCCAAGCCCACGATCGCCCAGGTGCACGGCTACTGCGTCGGCGGGGGCACGCACTACGGGCTGACCACCGACATCGTCATCGCCGCTGAGGACGCCTACTTCTCCTACCCGCCGCTGCAGGGATTCGGCATGCCGTCGGGTGAATGTTCGATCGAGCCCTGGGTTTTCATGAACTGGCGCCGCGCTGCCTACTACTTGTTCACCGCCGAGGTGATCGACGCCAAGAAGGCGCTGGAGGTCGGCCTGGTCAACGAGGTGGTCCCGCGTGATCAGCTCGACGACCGTGTCGAGGCCATCGCCCGGCACATCGCCCAGGCGCCGTTGACGACCCTGATGCTCACCAAGGCCAACCTCAAGCGGGCCTGGGAGCTGATGGGCATGCGGGTGCACTGGCAGAGCTCGAACGACCTCGTCGCCCTGGCCTCCATCAGCAAGGACGTCCAGGAGCTGATCCAGACGGTGTTCAGGGACAAGGTGCTGCCGTCCGAGCACGCGCGGCGACAGGCCGCGGCGGCCGCGTCGACCGACGGCGCAACGGCCACTTAGGGTTCCGCGAGGCTCGCGCCAGTGAATCTTGCCGATCACGCCACGAGGGCCGGACAGGCACCGGCCCTCATCGTCGCGGGCGGTGACACGATCTCGCACTCCGAGCTGTACGACCGAAGCCAGCGCGTCGCCGCGGTGCTGCACGGCGCAGGGCTCCGCCCAGGCGACGGCGTGGCCCTGATCTTGCCAAACCGGGCCGAGTTCCTCGAAATCACCTGGGCCTGCCAGCTTTCCGGCCTCTATTACACCGCGGTCAACACCCACTTCACCGCGGACGAGGTCGCATACGTCATCGACGACTCCGACGCGCGGGCGGTCTTCATCGACGCCACCATGCCCGAACTCGCCGCCCATGTCCGCGCGGCCAACCCGGCCGTCACCGTTCACCTCACGGTGGGGGGAGCATTGCCCGGCTGGCGCGAGTACGAGGAGGCGCTGGCGACGGCCGGTGCCGCACCGCCCGCGTCGGACGGGTCGGAGATGCTGTATTCGTCGGGCACCACCGGCAGGCCCAAAGCGGTCCGCCGGCCCCTTCCGACCGACGGCAACGGTTCCTGGGCTCAGGCGGTGCTGGAATTGGCGCTGACCCACAAGTACGGGATGAGCCCGTCAAGCGTGTATCTCTCCCCCGCGCCGCTGTACCACGCCGCTGGAGTGAACTACACCATGGCGGTCAACCGCGTCGGCGCCGCGGCGATCCTCATGCGCAAGTTCGACGCCGAGACCGTCCTGCGGTTGATCGAGACGCACCGCGTGACGCACGCCCAGTTCGTACCCACCATGTTCGTGCGGATGCTCAAGCTGCCCAAGTCGATTCGGGAAAAGTATGACGTGTCGAGCCTGCGATGTGTGATCCACGCGGCCGCGCCCTGCCCGGTCGACGTCAAGCACCACATGATGAAGTGGTTCGGGCCGATCATCCACGAATACTACGGCGGCACCGAGGGATTCGCGGGGACGACCATCGGTCCGGAGGAATGGCTGGCCCATCCCGGTTCGGTGGGCAAACCCATGTCGCCGGTGCACGTCATCGGAGACGACGGAGTCGAGTTGCCCGCCGGCCATGCCGGTGAGCTCTTCTTCGAAGGCGGCCCCGACTTCCAATACTTCAAGGACCCCGCCAAGACCGCCTCGGTGTCCAACGACCGCGGCTGGCGCACCCTGGGCGACATGGGGTACGTCGACGACGACGGCTACCTCTACCTCACCGACCGGTCCACGTTCATGATCGTTTCCGGCGGGGTGAACATCTACCCCCAGGAAGTCGAGAACCTCCTCATCATGCATCCCAAGCTTGTTGACGCGGCCGTCTTCGGCATCCCCAACGACGAGTTCGGCGAGGAGGTCAAGGCCGTCGTCCAGCCGGTCGGCGGTGTCCGGCCGGGGCCAGACCTCGAGGCCGAGCTCATCGAGTACTGCCGAGCGCACCTGGCGGGCTACAAGTGCCCGCGCACCGTCGAATTCGTTGCGGAATTGCCCCGGGACCCGAACGGAAAGCTGTACAAGAGACGCATTCGCGAGCGTTACTGGCAGGGGCGGGCAACGCGAATCGTGTAACCGAAGAGGGATGGCGAGATGGCTTCCAAGACAGACTCAGCGACAAGCGCGGTGGGCACGGACAGGAACTGGACACCGCTACCGGTGCCGTGGGCTGTCCAGACCGTCGACCGCATTCCCAAGCAGCGCTACTACGACGCCGAGTTCTACGCGCTGGAAGCGGAGGCCTTCTGGCCGCGCGTCTGGCAGATGGCATGCCGACTCGAGGAGATTCCCAAGCCCGGCGACTTCGTCGAATACGAGATCCTCGATCAGTCGATCATCGTGGTGCGTGTCGACGCGGACACGGTGCGGGCCTACCACAACGCGTGCCGCCATCGCGGGGTGAAGCTGGTGGAAGGCAGCGGCTCCCGGCGGACTTTCGTCTGCCCCTTCCACGGCTGGTGCTGGGGCATCGACGGGCGCAGCACGTTCGTGTTGCGCCCAGAGGCGTTCGCCGCGGACAACATGAATCCGCAAGATCTGCAGCTGGTTTCGGTGCGGTGCGAGACCTGGGGCGGATGCGCGTGGATCAACCTCGACGACGGGGCCCCCGCGCTGCGCGACTGCCTGGAGCCCTTCGCGTCGACCTACGACGCCTGGCGGGTGGAATCGATGCGGGTCGAGTGGTGGCAGTCGTGCCGGTTGCCGGTGAATTGGAAGCTGGCGGCGGCGGCGTTCATGGAGGGCTACCACGTCCCCCAGACCCATCCCCAGCTGCTGCCGTCCGCGCAGAACGGCGGGCCCGCCAAATCGGCGGTGCATCCCGTCGTCGCGAGCAGCCTGTACTTCATGCGCACCCTGGGCACCGGCATGGGCGGCATGACGCACGACAACGACATCCGAATCGCCGAGGGACTGCAGAACATCGACCTGCCCGACGATCCCGCGGCGGCGATGAGTGCTTGGCGCAGCGCCCTCAACGACGCCGTCGTCAGCTGGCATCGGGCCCGGGGCAGCACCATGCCCGACCTCAACGAGCTGGTCCGCCGCGGGATCACCGACGCGATCGGGTTCTGTTTCCCGCACTACTTCATCCTGCCCACCTACAGCAGCGCTTCGTCGTACCGCATCCGCCCGCTCGGCCCCGAGGACACCTTGTTCGAGATCTGGTCCCTCACCCGGTTTCCCGACGACGTTTCCGCGGGCAGGCCCCAGCCCCCGGAGCCGATGGCGCCCGACGACCCGCGCTGGCCACCGATCCCCGCGCAAGACTTCTCCAACCTGCCGAGACAGCAGAAAGGGTTGCACTCCAAGGGCTTCGAGTACATGCGCCTTTCGGACCAGATCGAGGGCCTGATCTCCAACTTCGAACGCGTCGTCGACGGCTTCCTCGCCGGCCTGCCGCACGAGGCGCTGGTGCCCGCGATTCAGAAGACCAACACCACCATCGACGTACCGGTCGCCGGCCTGGCCTTCGGCGCGGAGGCACGATGACCACCCGGTGGGACCGCTCCGTGGATCTGCTCATCGCGGGCAGCGGCGGGGGCGGCATGGTCGCGGCGCTGGCGGCGCTGGACTCCGGCATCGAGCCGCTGGTGATCGAAAAGCAACCCCTGGTCGGCGGTTCCACCGGCCTTTCGGGTGGCATGGTGTGGCTGCCGAACAACCCGCTCATGCGCGCCGACGGCATCCCGGACTCGCACGAGGACGGCCTGGCATATTTCGACGACGTCGTCGGCGACATCGGTCCGGCCTCGTCACCGGCGCGCCGCGAGATGTTCCTCAGCGCGGGATACGAAATGATCAACTTCCTCACCCGCAAGGGTGTTCGGTTTGTGCGGTGCCCCGGCTGGAGCGACTATTACCCGAACCACAAGGGGGGCAACGAAGCCGGTCGTGCGATCGAGTGCGTCCCATACGACGCCGCGGCGCTGGGCAGCTGGCGGGACAGGGTCCAGCCCTCGATGGCCAAGGCCTACGGCGGGTTCGTCCTCAAGACCAACGAGCTGCGTTCGGTGCAGTACTTCAATCGGTCGCCGCGAGCCTTCGCGGTGGCGATGCGAGTGTTCGCGCGCACCAGGGCCGCCCGGCTCCGCCGTCGGGAGATTCTCACCAACGGCGCCTCGCTCATCGGTCAGATGCTCAAGGTGCTGCTCGATCTGCGCGCCGAGCCGCCGATCTGGACCGGCGCGGCGATGGAGGACCTGATCGTCGAGCACGGCCGGGTCGTCGGTGCGCGCGTCTCGCGTAACGGCGAGGCGCTGAACATCGCGGCGCGCAAGGGTGTCCTGCTGGCGGCGGGCGGGTTCAGCCGCAACGCGGACATGCGCCGCCGCTACAGCGGGGAGCAGCCGAACGAGGGACTCTGGTCGATCGCGAACGCGGGCGACACCGGTGAGGTGTTGCAGACCGCGATCCGGCTGGGCGCCAAGACCGACCTGATGGACGAGGCCTGGTGGCTGCCGTCGGTTTTCATCGCCGACGGAGGTGACGCCGCGAAGGCGCTGGGCAGCGGGCGGCAGCGCCCCGGCGCCATCTACGTCGACGGAACCGGCCGGCGGTTCTGCAACGAGTCCAACTCGTACGTCGAGGTCGGCAAGGCGATGTACGCAAACAAGGCGGTGCCGTGCTGGATGGTCTTCGACGAGGGCTACATCGGCCGGTACGTTTCGGGTGCCAACCCGTTCAAGAAGCGTCGCCTCCCCGAAGAACTCATCACCCGGGGGGCGGTGATGCGGGGTAAGACCATCGGCGATCTGGCGCGCCAGATGGGCGTCCCGGCCGACGCACTGGAGCAGACGATCAAGCGCTTCAACGGTTTTGCGGCCAAGGGCCTCGACCCGGACTTCGGGCGTGGTCAGTCGGCGTACAACGACTGTCTCGGTGATCCGGGCCATCGCCCGAACGCCGCTCTCGGACCGCTCGAGCGGTCACCGTTCTACGCCACCAAAGTCGTTCCGGCCGACGTCGGAACGTGCGGCGGGGTGATCACGAACGAGCACGCCCAGGTGCTCGACGAGGACGACCGCGTGATCGACGGACTGTACGCGACGGGCAACATCACCGCGACTGTCATGGGCCGCAATTATCTGGGCGCGGGCGGAAGCATCGCCTACACAATGGTGTTCGGCTATGTCGCCGCCCGGCACGCCGGCGGGCGGGGTGTCGCCGGCGATCGCTAGGTCCCGGCATCCTTCTCGTCGCGGCCGACGAAATCGCGTGGCTTCATGCCCGATTGCCTCAGCTCGGCCCGCCGCGCCTGGACATCGGAGGCGGCGCCGACCATGTTCGTCAGGATGTGACTGACTTGCAGGTGCACCCGCATGCCCATCAGTTCCCACGCGCGCTTCACGTTGTTCTTCACCGCCATCAGCGTGGTCAACGGGATTTGGGAGATCTTGCGCGCCATCTCCTCGACGACTTCGTCGAGGTCTTCGCGCGCCACCACCTTGTTGAGCAGGCCCCAGTCGAGGGCCTCCTGCGCGGAGAGCGTCGGGGCCAGCAGCAGCCAATCCATGGTTCGATGCCAGTTCATCAACAGCCACGGCTCGATCATGGTGTGCCCGCCGGGCTCGCCGAGGCTTTGGGCAAGCGGCATTTGGAAATACGCGTCCTCGGACGCGACGCAGAAGTCGGTCAGCAGACCGAGATAGATTCCGCCGCCCATGCAGTAGCCGTGAATCGCGGAGATTGTCGGTTTCGGAAACTCCCACAAATACAGCGTCGGCCACAGGAACAGGTCGGCCGTGCCCTTGTACAGATCCTCGAACGTCTCGCCGAAGTCGGGATACGGGTTTTCGTCGGGGCTCCAGCGGGCCACATGTCCGCCGCAGAACCCCTTTCCGTTGGCCTTGAGGATGACGACCTTGATCTCCTTGTCACGGTCGGCCTCGTGCAGACATTCATCGACTTCGGTGACCAGGACCGCGTCCTTGGTGTTGGCCTTGTCGACCCGGTTCAAGATGATCCGCGCAATCGGCGGCTCGCGCTCATAGATGATCGCTTCGAGAACGCGCCGCTCCATTTGCGTGACATTACCCGGCCGGCAGCCGAAATGGCACCGCCAAACGCCATTTCCGCGAGCCTCGATTTGTACGGCGAAAACTCTTGCCACTCAGCGAGCTTCGCGCCGTGCGCGCGCCAGCAGCCAGGCGTAACCCTCGGCTTCAGCGGCGGCCAACAGGTCGAGATCAGCGAACGCTGTCCGAAGCTCACCGGCGACCACCCGAAACGGCCCCGCGGTGGCGCCCACTTCGCTCAGCACAGCGATCGCCAGCACGCCACCGGGCGCCAGGCGTTCGATGATCGCGCGGTCGAGGCGCCGGTCCCGGAATCTGTGGCACAGGATGACGTCGACGGACGGCCCGGCCGGCAGGCCGTCATCGAGGTCGGCGACTTCGAAGCGGCACCGGTCGCTCACGAGGGCGCGCCGGGCCAGCTCGCGCGCCTGGCCGACCGCCACCGGGGAGACGTCCACACCCACCACCTCGAGCCCGCGCACCGCGAGCCACACCGCGCCGACTCCGGGTCCGCAAGCGAGATCGAGTGCCCTTCCCGCAGTGGGCAGTACATCTACATGCGGTGCCAAAAAGTCGGGTGGCCCCACCGTGTCCACCGACGGCGGTGTTCTGGTCGCGTACCGCTCGTCCCAGCGATGCCGGTCCGCCTCGGCCATGACCGCCACTCTACTGGCACCTGCTGTTCTGGACAGCTGTCTGTAAATCGCCGGCGACGGATACCGGACCGACCTTTGGGGGTGACGCAAAACGACAGCGCGGGGCCCGGATCGGTCGCTGGGCAAGACCCGCGGGAAGTTGTTCGCGCTCTCGCCGCCTTCCTACACTGGACGGGTGTCTAAAGATGCGGCTCGCCGGTCCGATCGCCGGCCCGGACAGACGATCCGCAAGGTCCTGGATGCCGGGCTCGAGGAGCTGCGCGCGTCGTCGTACGCCAACCTGACGATGCGTTCGGTGGCGAGCCGCGCCGGCGTATCGCCGGCCAGCGCTTACACCTACTTTCCGTCGAAAAGCGCGCTCGTCGCGGCGGTGTACCTACGCTTTCTCCGCGAGCTGCCGCTGCATACCGATGTCAACGACACCACCAAGACGCGGGTCAGCGCGACGCTGCGAGACATGGCCGTCGTGGTAGCCGACGAGCCCGAACTGACCGCCGCGTGCGGAGCGGCGCTGATGGCCGACGATCCGGCGGTGAAGCCGATTCGGGAGCAGATCGGCCAGGAGGTGGCCACCCGGATCGGCGCCGCACTGGGGCCGGGCTGGCCCCGCGCCGTGAAATCGACGCTGCAGATGACCTTCTCCGGCGCTTTGATGACCGCCCGATTCATCAGCTTCGACGAGATTGCGGGACAACTCGACGAGGCCGTCAACCTGATTCTGGGTGCATCGGTGGCGTAAACCGCTGCGCGGCAACGGTTAACCGACCGTCGTCAAGCTCCTGGACGTCTGGCCCGCCCGCAGGAAGCGGCCGAACTTTCCCTTGCCGAGCGCCGGTGCGGCCTCGCCGGCACCGAACGCGAGCTGTCCAGCCACCAACACGGCGCTGACGGTGTCGTCGTTGCGGTTGACCATCCGGGTCAAGCCGCCGTAGGACTGCACCGGATGCTCGGCGTAGCGATCCAGCGAACCGTCGAGCTTGTCCGGGTTGATCACGACGACGTCGGCGCGGTCCCCTTCGCGCAGGGTGCCTGCGTCGATTCCGTACCAGGACCCGAGCTCGCCGGTGAGCCGGTGCACGGCACGCTCGACCGACATGAACGGCGAGCCGTGCTTGTCCGCCTCGTGCACGTGCCGCAGCAGACGCAGTCCGGAGTTGTAGAAGGCCATGTTGCGCAGGTGCGCGCCGGCGTCCGAGAAGCCCATCTGGACGGTGTCGCTCTGCGCCAGCTTCTTGAGCACCTGGGGACGATGATTGGAGATAGTGGTCCGCCAGCGCAGGTTTTCGCCGTGCTCCACCACCAGGTCGAGGAATGCGTCGACCGGATGCAGCCCGCCGCGGTCCAGGCCCACCTGGCCGAATGACTTGCCGACCACCGACGTGTCCGGGCAGGCAACGATCTCGGCGTCGAAGAAGTCGCGGTGCCACACCCGGGGCCCGAACCTCTTGTCGTAGTCCTCGCGGAACCAGCGGCGGTAGTCCTCGTCGCGCATGAGCTGATTGCGCTCGATCTCACCCTGCAGGTGCAGCGCCGCCGCGCCGGCGCCGAACTCCTCGAATACCACCAGCGAGATCCCGTCGGCGTACACCTCGAACGGGACGGGCAGATGCTGCCAACGAAAGTCGCCGCCCAGGGCGTTCACCACCCGGGCAAGGGAATCCATGAGGTGGATCACCGGCGGTATGGCCTTGATGTCGGCCGCCGAGAGCAGGCTGGTCTTCAACCGGGGCCGACCGAATCCCAGCGACGTCGCCAGCTGCGACACCACCGATAGCGGGTTCTTGATGTCCGGCCCCGACTGCAGAATCTTGTTGCGCCGCCGCAAGATAGCGTTCAATCGGCGCAGCTCGCGGGACTTCGCGTACGTCGACGGCAGGGTGCGCGACCGGCAGACCTCGCCGTCGAGTTTGTCGAACAGCAGTTGTTGCGACGACATCCCGACGAAGCCTTCGTCGAGCGCCTCGTTCAGCATCGACTCCATCCGCGCCAGCTCGGCGCGCGACGGCCGGACGTCCTTGCGGGTTGCCCGGTCCAGCCCCATCGTCGCGGCACGCATGTCGGAGTGGCCCATGAAGGCCGCGACGTTGGGGCCCAGGTTTCGCCGCTCGAGTTCGGCCACATACTCCGCCGGATTGGTCCACGAGCGCGCCGCGTCCAGGTGCTCGATGACATAGCGCCGCGGAATCGCTTCCACCCGGCCGAAGATGTCACCCGCGTCGACGTTGTCCAGGTAGACCGTGGACAACGAGCACGATCCCAGCATCACGGTGGTCACGCCGTGCCGCAGCGATTCGGAAAGCTCCGGCTCGCAGAGTATTTCGACGTCGTAGTGGGTGTGGATGTCGATGATGCCGGGGATCACCCATTGTCCCGTCGCGTCGATGACGTCGGCACCCGCCGTGTCGAGTGGTTCGGGCGTGATGGTGGCGATCCGGCCGTCGCGCACCCCGATGTTTCTGCGCGCCGACGGCGCGCCCGTCCCGTCGAACCAACGGCCGTTGGTGATCACGGTGTCGTAGTGCAAAGTTCGGCCTTCCTGCCGCGCGGCACCCCTGAGGTTCGCAGTGAGCATACATAATGGCGGAAGTGTCCGGCCGGGTTAACCTGCAACGATCGCCTGCTTCCAGCCGCTATGATCCGGCTGTGGGTATCACCGACTACGGGTCTGCCGACCGTTAAATGCGCAGTCACGGTTGGGCAGGCAACACGCCCGCCTCCGACGAGGAGGCGATCGAGCGCATCCTGGATGCCGCCGACAGGATCATCGACGAACGCGGCTCGGCGCTGCGGATCGTCGACGTGGCGCGGGTGCTCGGTGTCACCCGGCAGACCGTGTATCGGTACTTCCCCGGGACGCAGGCGCTGTTGGTGGCGTCGGCGATGCGATCGGCCGACGGGTTCCTCGATCGGATGGCGGCCCACCTCGAGGGGGTCACCGATCCCGTCGTGGCGATGACCGAAGGAATGGCATACGCCATCGAAGAGTTGGCGTCGGACAACCAGGTCGAATTCGTGCTCAACCAACGCCATCGCGGCGGGCAGAAGGTCTCCATCATCTCCGACACCGCCTTGGCGTTCGGACGGTCGATGCTGCATCGCTATGACATCGATTGGCAGAGTTACGGTTTCGACGAAGCCGGCCTGGACGAGTTGAACGAATTCAGCCTGCGGGTGCTGCATTCGTTCCTCGCCGACCCGGGGCGCCCGCCGCGCAGCGGTGCCGATCTGCGGCGCTATCTCACGCGTTGGCTTGGACCGGCGATCGCCTACCCGCAGATGGTGCGCGCGATGGACGCGCTGCAAAGCCCCGAGCCGGCGCGAACGCGACGGCGTCCTTTCAAGGCATCCTGACCCCGTCATCGAGCGACGCTGACGACGACCAGAAGGAGCGGGCATGACGGGTCTCGGACAGATCGCTCTGAATAGTGCGCCCGTGTTCGGCGGCGCGATGCTGGCCGTCGCCGCGGGGCAATTCCGTGGACCGGATTATCGGGGGCTGATCAAGCAGGACATGGACTTGTTGGACCGGCTGCCGCCGGAGGCCGCCAAGAGGCGCGCCGAGCTGCAACGCACCATCGACGCCCGCATCGACGACCTGATCGACACCGCGGACCGGAGCCGGGCGCTGCGCAAAGCGGCGCTGTCTTACCAGGGGAACTGGCGGGACGTGGTGCTGCTGCTCTGCGTGCTGCTGTTCACCATCATCTGGTGGGAGGTCGACCACAGCCGCGGCAACTGGCTGCCCATGTTCGTGCTGCTCATCATCCTGACCGTGGTGACCGCCGCCTACGCGTTTCGCGGTGTCCTCCGGGCCGCCCGTTCGTTCGTGCGCAGGCGACCCCATGCGCCCGATGCCGACGCACCGCGGTAGCACGCCGGCGGCCGCAACCGCATAACGCGCGCACTTTGTCACTCTGTGACAAAATCACGCTGTGAAGGCGCATCGTCTCGGCAGTTTGATTTGTGCTGTGCTGGCACCTTTTTGGGCGCTGCCGGCCGCTCCCGTCGCGGCCGCCGGGCCGTGCCCCGATGTCGAGGTGGTGTTCGCCCGGGGTACCAACGAGCCGCCCGGCGTCGGCCGGATCGGGCAGAGCTTCGTCGACAGCCTGCGCCCGCGGGTCGGCGGCAGGTCCGTGGGCGTGTATCCCGTCGACTACCCGGCGACCACGGACTTCCCCAGGGCCGTGGATGGCATCAGCGACGCGGGCGCGCACGTCGAACACATGGCGGTCTCCTGCCCGCGAACAAGGATGGTGTTGGGCGGATACTCCCAGGGCGCGGCCGTGATTGGCTTCGTCACCGAAAGCGCGGTGCCGGACGGGGTGCACCTGGTCCAGGCGCTGCAGCCGATGCCGGCCGAGGTCTCCAACCACGTGGCGGCGGTCGCGCTCTTCGGAAAGCCGTCGAGCCAGTTCATGAACATCATCAACGAGCCGCCCGTGACGATAGGCCCCCCGTACGCGGCCAAGACCATCGAATTGTGCGTGCCCGGCGACCCGATCTGCTCGGACGCGGGAAACCCCGTCGCGCACCGCCAGTACGTCGAGGCGGGCATGGTCGACCAGGCGGCCGATTTCGCCGCCGGTCGCGTATAGAGACCGCTCAGCGCGGTCCGGCCCCGGCCTCGAGGACCTCGAGGGCCGCATCGATGTTGGGGATGATTGTCGGGCCGTAGCTGGTCACCAGCTGCCCGAGGGCGCGAGCGAGGTGCGGTCCGACGGCGCCCGCCGCGAGGACCTCTTCGGCCAGGACGATCCCGTTCACCAGGTGGGCGGCGCTGA
Organism: Mycobacterium paraffinicum; assembly: GCF_025822865.1. Classification (NCBI taxonomy): domain Bacteria; kingdom Bacillati; phylum Actinomycetota; class Actinomycetes; order Mycobacteriales; family Mycobacteriaceae; genus Mycobacterium; species Mycobacterium paraffinicum. Next base: position 40,171 of record NZ_JACKUR010000010.1, read on the forward strand.
CGCGGCCGTCGGGGGTGACTTCATAACGCCAGTGGCCGATCTGCACCCGCTCCGGCTGCGACCGGAAGAAACCGCGGCGCGCGGGGGCGAAGATCACCCCCGGAACGGCGGAGAAGACCCTCAGCACCAGCCCGACTCCCCCGGGACCGGCCAAGGCCGTTCCGATGGACTCGCCGACCCGCTGGTAATCGAGGCTCGTCATCAATCGCTCATGGGCAGGACGAACGACGGCGTCAGCGTCTGCGCCTCACCGCCGCGACGCACCGCGGTTCCCGCGACGTAGAACTCCACGGTGTGATGCCCCCAGGCGTAGTTGGAGATGGCGAAGTGCACCCCGACGACGCCGGTTCCGCCATCGCGCTCGGCCTCACTCTGCATGCGCGACATCGCCAGCTCGCGCGCCTGGTAGCTCCCCTGCGTCCACTGGGGCATCTCGGCGTTCCGGCCCACCTGGCCGAGCGTGCGCAGGAACCCTTGCACGGCGATGTGGAACACGCAGTTGCCCATCACGAACGCCACCGGGACGAATCCCGATCGCAACAGGGTGGTCAGGTCCTGCCCGGACAGGTGACTGGTGAACGCCTGCCCGTTGGGACGGCGATAGGCCCCGGGCTTCTCCGCGTATCGCACCGCGGTGCCGACCGCGATGAACTCCAGATGCTCGCCCTCGCCCTGGTGACGCCATTCGAGGCGGACGCCGACCACGCCGTCCGCGCCCAGCGAATCGGCCTCCGCCTGCATCCGCGACATCGCGTTCCAGCGCGCCCGGTAGGTCGCGTCGGTGAGCACGGGCAGTTCGGATTGTTGCCGGATCCCGGTGAACTGATAACCGACGTGGTAGACCGATACCCCCATGACGAGTTCGATCGGCTCGAACCCGGCCCCATGCAACAAGGCGAATTCGTTGATCGACAGATCGGAGGTGAAAACTTTGCCTGCGTGCGACAGTCGTTCGCTGGCAACTGGGTCGAGCGGGTTCGGTTGCATTGTCAAAACACCCTCCTGCGGTTCGCAGGACAGCCTAGGCGGCCGGACCGCCTCGCACACCCACAACGTGCGTCTTTCCGGTGCACCGGCGGCGAAATCAGGGTGCCCTGGGGCGTCGGGCCCGGCCCGCGCGGGCACGGCCACGGCGTAGCCGCGATCGATTTGCTGTTGCCCGGCGGTTCGGGGCGCTCAGTGCGCGGCTTGCGCGGCGCCGATCATCGTGTGCAGCTCGTCGATCGACCAGGGTTGGGCGTCGTGGTGGTCGCGGTAGCCCAGGACCCGCGGTGTCGGCCGGTCGAAGCTACCGACGAATCCGCCTGCCGCGACGAAGATCTGACCCGTCACGGCCCGCGCCAGGTCGCTCACGAGATACGCGTAGAGCGGGGCCACGAAGGCGGCCGGCGCGCTGTCGAGCGAGGCCTGCATGGTCATTTCGTCCAGCAGGCCGCGCCGGTGCAGGTCCTCGATGTGCTTCTCGTACTCGGCGCCCGTGGACAGCCGTGTCCGGGCGCCGGGGCACACCACGTTGGCTCGCACGCCGTGGACCTTCAGTTCGGCGGCGATGGCCAAGGTCAGGGCGTTCACGGCGCCCTTTCCCGCGGGATAGCCGGTGCCGCCGTAGTCGCCCAGAAATGCGACCGAACTGGTGTTGACGATGGCGCCGTGCCCCTGCGCGGCCATGACGCGAGCCCCCGCCCGGCACGTGTGGAACACGGTGCCGAGGTGTGCGCTGATCAGGCGGTCGAAGTCACCCGGCGAAATGTTCAGAATCGAGGAGCCGGGCGGCTCGGCGATCCCCGCACAGTTGATCAGGGCATCCAGGCGTCCGTACCTGCGCACGCAGTCGTCGACCAGGAGGCCGGCGACGCGTTCGTCGTCGGCGGGTCCGACCACCGCGCTGGCACACCCGCCGGACGCCGTGACCGCGGCGACGGTCTCCTCGACCGGGTCCGCGTCGCGCCCGTTGACGATCACGCCGGCACCCAGGGCGCACAGCAGCTCGACGACGGCCCGCCCAATCCCACGGCTGCCGCCGGCCACCGCCACGCCGCACCCGTCCAACGGGCGCCCGCCGTCATTCATCGCCGTGACCGTCGTAATGCATTGTGCACGAAAGGCTCTCGGCCAGGACCGAGAGCAAGCGAGAGATCGGTCACGAACATTAGGCGAACAGTACCCAGCCGGGACAGAAATGAGAACCGCGGTTGACACCTTCCGACACGCGCGGAACGTGGGAGCGCCGGCGACCCCCGGTTAACCGGCGGCATGCCGCCCCGCGTTGCCGACCAGCCGCCGGTTCGAACCGGAAAGATCTCGACGGCCCAGTTCCGCGAGTTAAGGGAGCCGGCGTGGGCAAGCGTCAGGCGGTTTGCTACGACGCCGTTCGATCATGCGGTGGAAACCCTTGGGAGAAGAGCCAGGACCGAGTCGGGGTAAGCGATCGCGGGCACACGCGATGGGGCGTATAGTCGTAAACGAAGTCCGTTCTGGACGTGTCGCCGTTTAGCTCAAAGCGGCCAGTCAGCCGCACGGCTACCGAGCTTGACATGGCTCCGGCGACAAACACCCGAGTCATCTCCCCGTCGGTAACCCGCGCGTTCGATAAACGACCAGTCCTGCGGATACAGGTGCAGTGAGGCGACGTGCGCATAGCTGCCAGTCTCGCTGCACACGACTCAGAGGAGTGAGTCAGTAATGCAGAAATGTTTGTGCACCAAAGCTTTCAGGTTCAGCCGCGCCGAGACAGGGCGCGTGCGCCTATGACCAATGTGATCGCCCCAGCCCGTCCTGCTTCCACCCCTTCGGCCCCGAGCCGTGAGAAAAAAGCCGACGATTCGTACGACGACGTGGTCGAAATGTTCGTGCTGCTGCGCCAGATGCCGGCCGAATCGCACGACTACCGTCGCCAGCGCGAACGCATCGTGACCCGATGCCTGCCCCTGGCCGACCATGTGGCCAGCCACTTCGCGCGCCGCGGCGAGGGTCTCGATGACCTCATCCAGGTGGCACGACTGGGGCTGATGAACGCCATCAACAGGTTTGATCCCGACAAAGGGCCCAGCTTCATCGGCTTCGCGGTTCCGACCATGATGGGCGAGGTTCGCCGGTACTTCCGCGACTACAGCTGGGGCATGCGGGTACCGCGGAGACTGCGTGAATTGCACGTGCAGATCAGCAGGACGACCGGCGATCTGGCCCAGAAGCTGGGGCGCGCGCCCACCGCGGGCGAGCTGTCGCAGGCGCTCGAAGTCCCCCGCGAGGAAATAGTGGAATGCCTGGTGGCGGGCGACGCCTACCGCCTGGATTCGCTGGACGCGCCGGTGGGCACCGACAGCTCGGGCACGCCGCGACTGGTCGCGGACGCGGTCGGCGGCATCGACCCGCAGATCGAGCACATCACCAACCGGGAAGCGCTGCGCGTCCTGGTTGCCGCACTCCCCGAGCGCGAACGCGAGGTCTTGCGCATGCGATTCTTCGAATCGATGACGCAGAGCCAGATCGCCGAGTGCATCGGGGTCTCGCAGATGCAGGTGTCCCGCATTCTGGCCAGCACCCTGCGCTGCCTGCGCGACCAACTGGATTAGCCCTTTCACCTCCCCAAGGGGCCTTCGGCGCCACGGTGGCGCCGCGCCGCAATGTACTGTGCGATTCGGGAACGAACTCGACGGTGGCGCCGGAGGCAGCCTGGAAGGGAGCTCGAGCGATGGGGACTTCACGGACGGTGGCCGCGGGCGTCGCGGTGACGACGGCGCTGGCGGTGGCGGTGGCGGGGTGCGGCAAGAATTCGACGACGCCAACGCCGTCGAAGTCGGGGTCGTCCAGCTCGGCCACCAGCGCGCACAGCTCGGCGCCGACGTCGTCGGCCGCCGCGCAGCCAAGCGAGTACACCGGACTGTTGATCCAGGCGAGCGACATCAACGCGCCGATACCGTTCACCGCCACCCCACCGACCCCCAACCCGAATGGCCAGCCGGGCGTCGCCACGACGTTCAAGGACGAGGACGGCAGCCACGTCATCAAGGACACCATCCAGGTGTTCGCGGACCCCGGCGCCGCCACCGACGCGCTGAACACGGCCAAGGGCGCTCAGGGTGACGTGATCAAGAACCCGACGACGCAGCCTGCCAACGTCGGAACCGGCGGAACAACGTTATTGGGCAACAATCCGGACAAGAGCAAGGGCGTGACGATACTGCTGTTCACCGAGGGCAGGGCCTTCGTCACGCTGCAGTTCGACGGCCCGCCCGACACCCTGGCCCCCGCGGATTTCGTCAACGACGTGGGCCAGAAACAAGATGCGGCCATCAAGAAGGGGCTCGGCGGCTGAGCGCGAACTGACCGCCCACCACCAAGGAGCCCGATGACCATCATCAACGGCATGCCAGCCCATGCCCTGCTGCTGCATTTCGTGGTCGTGCTGGTACCGGTGACCGCCCTGCTCGAGATCGTGTGCGTGGTTTGGCCGACGGCGCGGCGGGGCCCGCTGTTGTGGCTCGCGGTGATATCGGCTGCCGCCACCATGGTGTTGACGCCGATCACGGTAAACGCCGGGGAATGGCTTTACGACCTGAGAGCCAAACCCAGCGCCATCCTGCAGAAGCACGCCACCCTGGGCGCGACGATGACCTACTTCTCCGCCGCACTGCTGGCGGCCGCGCTGGTGCTGGTGGTGATGCGGTTGGTCGAACGCCGCTCGGACAAGCGCCGCGTGGTCGTCCGGGCGACCATCGCGATACTGGTGCTCGCCGTCGCCATCGCGTCGACGGTCCAGATCTACCGCGTGGGTGATGCTGGGGCCCAATCGGTTTGGGGTGGCGAAATCGCCCGCCTGCAACAATCCCACCACCCGGGTTAGCGGTCTTTCGCGGCGCCTACCCAATGGGCGTAAGTAGAAACAGGCGGAACCGGCGCCCGCCCGCCCGATCTTGGGCTAGTTGATAGTTCGGCCAGTGCACCAGCACCTCTGACCACGCTTCGTCGCGCTCCTCGCCGGTGAGCATCCGCACCGTCGCGACGAAGCGCTGCCCGCGCCTGCGGACGGTAACTCGCTGCGTGGCTTTCAGATTCGCCGACCACGACGGGTGGCGGTCCCGGCCCCAGTTGGAACCGACCAGCAACAGCCCATTCTCGACGGGCACGTACTGCACCGTCGCCGTGCGGGCGAGGCCGGTTTTGCGACCCGACGTCGTGATCCGCACGTTCGGCAGACCGGCGAGGTCCAGCACGCCAAGCCGCCCACCCGTCGCGAACCGCAACAGCGCCTCGACAGCTTCCGCGACCGGCCGGCCATTGAGGACGAACCGGCGGTAGGCCACCGGATTGCCGGCCAACCGCTGCAGCGGATTCATACGGTGACTGTATTCCCGTGCGGGCCGGTTCGGGCGTCGCAGCGATGAAATCGCCTTGACGGGACGGGATTCGAATGCGGACGTGCAGCACGTCGCCGTGGCCGCCACGCCGTTAAATAAACTGCTTGATTTAATCAGGCATGCGGTGTTCACTGAGGCGATGACCGCCGAGCGGATGGCCCGGTCCGACCGATCGACGGGCACGCGGGACGCGATCTTGTCGGCCGCGGAAGTACTGTTCGCCGAACGCGGCATGTATGCCGTATCGAACCGGCAGATCAGCGAGGCGGCCGGGCAGGGCAACAACGCCGCGGCCTGCTATCACTTCGGCACCAGGACCGACCTGCTCCGGGCGATCGAGAGCAGGCATCGGGAACCCATCGAGGAGCTCCGCGCGCAGATGTTGGCCGCCATCGACCATTCGACCGACCTGCGCGACTGGGTGGGCGCATTGGTGCGGCCACTCACCGATCACCTGCACGCGCTCGGGGCGCCCAGCTGGTACGCGCGGTTCGCCGCCCAGGCCATGGCCGACCCCACCTACCGCCACGTCGTCACCAAAGACGCGCTCACGTCGCCGCTGCTGGTGCGGACCATCGACGGCATCAACCGCTGCCTCCCCGACCTGCCCAGGCGGGTGCGTTCGGAACGCATGGTCATGGTGCGCAACCTGCTCATGCACACCTGCGCCGAGCACGAAGGCGCCTTGGCCGAGCACGGGCCACGCTCGCGTTCGGCTTGGCCGGTCGCCGGCGAAGGCCTGATCGACGCCATCGTCGGCCTGTGGCGCGCACCGGTCCACGTGGGTGCGGCAGCCGGCTAGTCGACCGAAAACCAAAGCAGGCCAGCAGCAAGGAGAACGATGACCGACGTCTCGACCGCCACCGATATTCCGGAGTTCCCGATGTCGCGTGCGCCGGGTTGCCCGTTCGCCCCGCCGCCAAAGGTGTTGGAGCTCAATGCCGACAGGCAGCTGAGTCGCGTGCGGATCTGGGACGACAGCACACCGTGGTTGATCCACGGTTATGAGGCGATCCGGGCGTTGTTCACCGATTCGCGCGCCAGCGTCGACGACCGCCTGCCCGGCTATCCGCATTGGAACGCGGGCATGCTGGCGACTGTGCACAAGCGTCCGCGGTCGGTGTTCACCTCCGACGCCGAAGAACACACCCGGTTCCGGCGGATGTTGTCAAAGCCGTTCACGTTCAAGCGGGTCGAGGCGCTGCGGTCGGCGGTGCAGAAGATCACCGACGATCACATCGACGCGCTGCTGGCCGGCCCCAAGCCGGGCGACATCGTCAGCACGTTGGCGCTGCCCGTCCCATCGCTGGTCATCAGCCAATTGTTGGGCGTGCCCTACGAGGACGCCGACTTCTTCCAGGCCCAAGCCCAACGGGGCATGGGCCGTTACGCCACGGAGGAGGACACGGCCCAGGGCGCCGCATCGTTGGCGAAATACCTGGCCAATCTGGTGCGGGCCAAAATGCAAAGCCCCTCGGAGGATTTGGTGTCCGACCTCGCCGAGCGGGTCAACGCCGAAGAGCTCAGCGTCCGCGAGGCCGCCCAGTTGGCCACCGGCGTGCTCATCGCCGGTCACGAGACCACCGCCAACATGATCAGCCTGAGCATCGCGGCCCTACTCGACCATCCCGACCAGCTGGCCTTGATGCGCGACAGCGACGATCCGAAGGCGATTGCCGTCGCAGTCGAGGAACTGATGCGCTACCTGAGCATCATTCAGACGGGCCAGCGCCGCATCGCGGTCGAGGATATCGACGTCGGCGGCGAGACGATCCGCGCAGGCGAGGGCATCATCCTCGACGTGGCGCCGGCGAACTGGGACGCCCGGCAATTTCCCCAGCCCGACCGGCTCGACCTGCGCCGGGAGGACGGCCCGCATGTCGGCTTCGGCTACGGCCGCCATCAGTGCGTCGGGCAGCAGCTGGCCCGGATGGAACTGCAGATCGTCTTGCCCACCCTGCTGCGCCGCGTCCCGACACTGCGGCTCGCGGTGCCCCTGGAAGAGCTGCCGTTCAAACACGACGCGCTGGCCTATGGCCTCTACGAGCTTCCGGTGACATGGTGAGTGGACGATGATGTCATCGCAAACCCAGACCCTTTACCCCGCGGGTGTGATCGGTGCGCCCAAGCACCGCCGCGGTCACGCTGCCGGTGCCCGCACGGGCCTGCCCCCCGGCACCGAGGTGTTCTCCGCCGACAACCACATTTCGGTGGCCGAGGACATCTTCTACGAGCACTTCCCCGACGACCTGAAGGATTACGCGCCGCGGATCTGGTACGAGGACGGCGCGTACCTGCTCGGCCGGCCGGGGCAGTCGATGGTGGTCGGCGATTTCAGCGCGGTGCTCATGCAATACGACGACCTGGCCGGTGCCGTCAGCAGCAACATCGACGCCCGCGTTTGTGAGCTGGCCGAAGACGGCGTCGACAAGGAGCTGGTGTTTCCCAACGCGGTGCTGGCGTTGTTCCACTATCCCGATAAGGACCTGCGCGAGCGCATCTTCCGCATCTACAACGAACACATCGCGGCCTTCCAGGAGCGCTCGGGTGTCCACTGCTACGGTGTCGGTCTGATCAACTGGTGGGATCCGCGCGGAGCCCGGCGCACCCTGACCGAGCTGAAATCCCTGGGGCTCAAGACGTTTCTAATGCCGATCAGCCCCGGCAATGACGACAACGGCCGTGCCATCGACTTCTCCAGTTCCGCGATGAGCGCGGTGTGGGACGAGATCGAGGATGCCGGGCTGCCGGTCACCCACCACATCGGCGAGAGCCAGCCGAAGGTTCCGAGCGAGGTCAACAGCGTCGCGGTGGCCATGATGGTCAACATCGACTCGTTCCGGGAGATGTTCTCCAAGTACGTCTTCGGCGGCATCCTCGACCGTCATCCGGGGCTACGGGTCGGCTGGTTCGAGGGCGGTATCGCCTGGGTCCCACCGGCGTTGCAAGACGCCGAACACGTGCTGGCCTCGTACCGGCACATGCTCGCACATCAGCCCGAACACGACGTCCGATATTACTGGGACACCCACATGTGCGCGTCGTTCATGGTGGACCGCCTTGGGCTCGCCCAGATCGACGAGATCGGGATCGACAAGGTGATGTGGTCGTCCGACTACCCGCACAACGAAAGCACTTACGGCTATTCGGAGCGCTCGCTGGCCGCCGTGGTCGACGCCGTCGGTCCCGAGGACGCCGTCCGCGTCGTCAGCGGGAACGTCAGAAACTTCTTGGGTATTTGAGATGACCGAATCACTAGCCTCCCCCGGCTCGCTCGTCGACATCCCCGATGAACCGGACCTGGCGCGCATGCGTTCCGAAACGGGCGCGCGGCTGCGGGCCGCGATGGCCGACCATGGGGTCGACGCGCTGATCCTGCTGATGAACGGCTACGTCGGGTACGCGACGGGGGCCAGCTGGCCGCTGGTGGACGCGGGTCTGTCGCACGTGGAGCGCCCGGTCGCGGTCGTGCTCGCCGAAGATGAACATCCGCACCTGTTTATGCCGTTCCGCGGCGGGGCGTCCGCGCAGCCGCCGCTGCCAGATGACCATCTGCACGGCCCCGTCTACCTCGAATTCGACCATGGCGTACAGCAATTCGCGCGCGAGCTGGCCACGCTGATCCCGCCGGGCGCGAGCATCGCCGTCGACGAGCTGACCGGGGCGATGCGAAGGGCAGGCCCCAAGCTGTTCCCCGCAGGCGCGCCGACGGATGCGGCGATCGTGGTCGGTGCCGCGCAGTTGCTGAAGACGCGGGATGAGCTGTCGTGCCTTCGCCGGGCGGCCCGCATCACCGAAGAAGCGATTGTGGACGTGCAGCGGGCCCTGGCGCCGGGGGTGCGGCAGATCGACCTCTCGGCCACGCTGGTGCGTCGCGCCTTTGAGCTGGGCGCCACCACCAACATGCTGGAGGCCATTTGGCAGGTCATGCCCAGTTCGCGCGAAGCCGGAGTCTGGACGACGCATGGCGATCTCGCGTTGCCGCTGTTGCCCACCGATCGTGAACTCGCCGCCGGTGATGTGCTCTGGACCGATATCAGCATGACCTACCTCGGGTACTGTTCCGATTTCGGCCGGACCTGGATTGTCGGCGAACAGCCCACGCCGCGACAGCAGGACCAGTTCCGGCAATGGCGGGCCATCCTGGAGGCGGTGCTCGCCGTGACCAAAGCCGGTGTCACTTCCGGTGATCTGGCGCGGGCGGCGATCGCCGCCAACGGTGGGCGCAAACCGTGGTTGCCGCATTTTTATCTGGGCCACGGCATCGGCACCTACCCCGCCGAAGCGCCCATGATCGGAACGGATCTCGGCGAAGAATTCGACAACAACTTCGTCTTCTCAGCCGGGATGGTTCTGGTTCTGGAACCCGTGGTGTGGGAGGACGGGACGGGCGGCTATCGCAGTGAGGAGATCGTGGTGATCACCGAAGACGGCTACCTGCCGATCACCGACTACCCCTATTCGCCTTATGGCGACTGAGGTTTTGCCCGACCCCCACGCATTGCGGATGGGTCGTCGGGAACGGGCGCTGGCCCAAATGGACGCGCACGGCCTCGACATCCTGGTGCTCGGGCGGCAGGCCAACATCCGTTACGTCACCGGCGCACCGCAGCTCTGGATAGCCGGGACGCGACCGTTCGGTCCCATGTGCGTGGTGGTGCGCGCCTCCGGGGACATCTACCTCAACAGCACCGATGACGAGGGGGTTCCGGAGGAGATCGGACACGATCACCTCTACGGACTGGCCTGGAACCCGGTGACGCTCATCGACGTGCTGAAGAAGATCGACGGTGCCGAGAGGGCCGGCCGAGTCGGAACCGATGCGATCACACCCACTTTCGCCGCGCTCCTGCCCGAGGCGTTTCCCAATGCCGAGCTCGTCGACGCGGAGGTGGCGATGCGCGCGGCGCGGCGCGTCAAGACGCCCGACGAAATCGCGGCGATGGGCTCCGCGCTGCGCATCGCCGAACGCGGACTCGCCGCCGCCCTGGCCGAATTCGCGCCGGGAGCATCGGAGCGAACGCTTGCCGGGGCGATGATGGAGGCCATGGCCGCGGGCGGGGTGAGCACGCCGGCCACTCAGGATGCCGCCTGGGTGACCTCGAAGGAACACCCTTGGCGCCGTGCCGATTCCGGCGAGGCTCGGCCGGGCGACCTGGTCGCGTTCGCCGCCGGGGCCCTGGCGAATGGCTATGTCGCCGAGGTGGGGCGCACCTGGCCCGTCGGCGAAGTCGACGTTGCCACCCGCGAGCTGTTCGGACGGTCGGACGCGTTGTACCACAATATGCTTGCCGCCTGCCGCCCCGGTGCGCCCACCTCCGGCCTGCTCGCCGCCTACCAGTCGGCCGGCGAGCCGATACCGCCGATGCCGATCGCGCACGGGTTGGGTCTGGGCTTCGATCCGCCGGTGGTGTCCGAGCCCCTGCTCGACGCGGGGGAACACGACGAGCTGGAGGCCGGCATGGTGCTGGCGATCACCGGCTACGTGTGGCAGCAGGGAACCGGCGCGGTATACCGGCGGGACACCGTTCACATCACCGAGGACGGCGTCGACGTGATGACTACCAGCCCGGCGTGGCCCGGCTGACTGAAATCACTTGTGTCACTTTGACTTCAGTGGCCTCATCAAAGCGGATTTTGTCGGTGGGTCCCGATAGTTTCGGGGTGTGAGTCTTGATCGCGAGGCCGTGTTGGCAGCATTCGACACCATCGACGCTGCCATCGGGGATCTGGTCGGCTACGACGGCGATGACCTAGCCACTCGCGAGCAGTTGGCGATGCTGGAGCGCTGCGAGAAGGTGCGCCGCCAGCTGCCGGCTATCGAGCATCCGCTGATCAACAACTTGGCGCGTCAGGCCACGGCAGAGGAGCTTGGCGGCACGCTCTCCCATTCGATCGCCGAATCGACTTTGATCAGCCGCGCCGAAGCATCGAGGCGCATCAAGGAAGCGGCTGATCTCGGGCCGCGGCGTGGGCTGACCGGCGAACCACTGGCACCGATCCTTGCCGCAACCGCCGACGCCCAACGAGAGGGAAAGCTGGGCACCGGGCAAGTGGCGGTGATCCGCAGGCTTTTCCGTCAGCTGCCGGGCTGGGTGGACTTCGTCACCCGTCAGGCCGTCGAAGCCGACCTCGTCACTCACGGAATGGACTACCGCCCAGAACAATTGGCCGAACTCGCCGATCACGTCGGCGATTGCCTGAACCCCGACGGCACCTACACCGACGACGACCGCGCGCGGCGGCGTGGATTGACCCTGGGCAAGCAGCAGGCCGACGGCATGTCGGAATTGCGCGGCGTGATCAGCCCCGAACTGCGGGCCACCATTGAGGCCGTGCTCGCGAAGCTGGCCGCGCCCGGCATGTGCAACCCGCTCGACGACGTGCCATGCGTGGACGGCGCACCAGGCCAGGAGTCGATCGACCGCGACGCCCGGTCAGCGGCCCAACGCAACCATGACGGGCTCAATGCCGGCCTCAGAGCTCTGCTGGCCTCGGGAAAACTGGGCCTTCACAACGGCTTACCGGCGTCCATCGTCGTCACCACGACCCTGCAAGAGCTGGAAGCCGCGGCCGGGCGTGGGCTGACCGGCGGCGGCACCATCCTGCCGATGAGCGACGTGATCCGCTTAAGCCGGCACGCGCGTCATTATTTGGCGATCTTCGACAATGGCAAAGCCCTGGCCCTGTACCACACCAAACGACTCGCCTCCCCCGGCCAGCGAATCGTGCTGTACGCCAAGGATCGCGGGTGCTCGGCACCGGGCTGCGCGGTGCCGGGTTACTACTCGGAGGTCCACCACGTCACCGACTGGGCCAAGTGCCGGAGCACCGACGTCGACGGCCTCACGTTCGCCTGCGGACCCCACCACCACCTGCTCAAGCCGGGCGGCTGGAACACCCGCAAGAACGCCAAGGGCGACACGGAATGGCTACCGCCACCGCACTTGGACCGCGGCCGGCCCCGCACCAACACCTTTCATCATCCGGAGAAGCTGCTCCGAAACGAGGACGACGATGGACCGTAGCTCAGGTGTTCCACTCCGCGAGCGCGGCGTCAAGCAGCTCCCCGACGCGATGCCGATCCCAGAGGAACAGCAGATTCGACAGCATCTGCAACGGCGCGCGTACGCCCTCGTCGTCCCTGATCAGTGGATGGCGTCGACTGTCCGGTATCGCTTCGAATCGCTTGCGAATCAACGCCGGCACGTCCAGCAGCCAGGCGACGCCCATCGCCGCCGCGTACAGCACTGTGTATCGGCGCAACCGAACCGGGTCGAGTTCCGGCCCGCCGCAACGGCGGTATTCGGTCACGAACAGCAGTAACAGCTCGTCGAGATGGCAGTCCCACAGATCGGTTTCGGCGCCGGACATGGCTCCCCAGATCGCCATGCCGAGGTTCATTTGGCTGACGCATCCCCAGTCCATCAGGCCGCAGCGCAGAACACCGTCGGCGTCGCGCCAAAACCATGCGTTGTCGATGTTCGCGTTCCAATGGCACAGCGCGACATAGTCGCAGTCATCGGCCAGCAGAGTCGCGACAGTCTGCTCGCAATGCGCGAACCGGGGCACATCCGCACGCAGGCGCGTGACCAACTCCGGTGAACAAGCGGGCAACAGCCCGGGGCGGATCGCGGCGAATTCCGCCAGTTGGTCCACCCGGCGCTCCAGCTTGCCCGGGGAGAGCGGCGCCCGATCCCCCACCGTCGCGGCGGCCACGTCCAGCGGGAAGGGCGCGGTCAATTCGGCCGGCAGCCGCCCGGATCGATGGGTGCCGGCGAGCCGGGCCAGCGCGGTGAGGAGCGCTCGGTAATGCTCTAGGGGTTCGGGCATCTCGTAGTCGAGGCATTTGTGATACTGCGGTTCGATCCCGTTGCCGCCGAATCGGATCCGCTCGGTGACCAGTATTCCGGTGCTCGCTTGACGGTGATAGTCGGCGAACAGGACCCGGGGTACGGCGATCGGGAATTCCGGCGCACGGGACAGCGTGGCGAATCGCACTTCGGGTTCCATTTGGGCTTTGCCGCGATCGCGCGCCGGATCGTCGAAGTCGCGCGAAAACTTGACGAACAACTCGGCGGGCAGTTCCGGGGCGGGTTTGGCGTATTCGACGGACAGGATCGCCTTGCGTCCCGTGCTGCCGCCGGCCACCTCGGCAAACTCGGTAACCCGCGCGATGCCGTTGTCCCGCAACGCGCCCGAGGCGAGAAACGCCGTGGTGAGAAACGGCGCCGCGCCGCCTTCCAGCGCCGCGGGGTCGGCCGGGAACGCCAACCCGTACTGGTCGCCGACGGCCCAATGTGAAGTCAATTGCTTACCAGGTTTGTTCGGCCGCGCGCACCAGCATGTGGTTGACGGCCACCCGGCGGTCCCGGGTCACCATGAACAGCACCGCGTCGGCGATGTCTTCGGGGCGCAACTTGACCATGCCGGCGGTCTGGCGCTCGAACGCCTCCCGCGACGATTCGGCAAGCTGGTCGAAGATTTCGGTATCGACCGTTCCCGGTCCCACCACGCCGACCCGGACCCGCTGCCCGAGCACCTCTTGCCGAATGCCCTCGCTGAAGGCGTTCACCCCGAACTTGGTCAGCGAGTAAACCGCGGTGTTCGGCCGGGCCACCCAACCGGCGGTCGAACTGATGGTGACGAGATCGGCGACACCGCGCGGCGAATCGGCGGCGGCGTCGATCAGGTGCGGGAGCGCCGCACGCGTGACGTACAGAACCCCTTGCACGTTGACCGTCACCATGGCATCCCAATCCCGCAGCGACGCCTCGGCCGCCGGTCCGGATTGCATCAGCCCGGCGTTGTTCACCACGGTGTCGAGCCGGCCGAACTGCGCGACGGCGCGCTGCACGGCCGCCGACACCTGTTCGGCGTCGGTGACGTCGGCCGCCACGGCCAGCGCTGTGCCACCGGCGGATTCGATATCGGCTTGCAACTCGGCGAGCCGGTCCGCGCGTCGCGCGAGCAGGGCCACCGCCGCGCCTTCCGCGGCGAGCGCTTTGGCCGTCGCGGCCCCGATACCGCTACTCGCGCCGGTGACCAGGGCCGCGGTTTGTGCAAGTGTCCCCGTCATGCGCCCAGTATCTCGTGTAGCACGTACTCGGTGTGCTCGCCCAAGTCCGGCGCGCCGCGGGCGATGCGCGCCTCGCCGCGCGCCATCCGCCAGGATGGCCCGACGATCGGGCGCTGGCCCTCTCGATGGTCGCTCACGAACCTGAACAGCTCGCGGGCCCACAGTCGTTCATCGCCGATCACGTCGAGAGAGGTGGCGCTCTTGCCGGCCGGGACACCCGCCGCGCGCAGGCGGTCCGCCAGTTGCTCGGCTGCGTGGCACCGGGTGAGTTGCGCGAGGCAGGCGTCGAGCGCCTCGGCATCGCACCGTCGCCCCTCCATGGTGGCGTAGCGGCGTTCTCGGGCCAGCGATCCCGCGCCGAGCACGTCGCACAACCCGTGCCACTGCGCGTCGTCGGCGACGGCCACCGTGATCCAGCCACCATCCGCGCAGGGATAGCAGCCATGGGGGCACAGGTCCGGATGGTCATTGCCGTTGGGCCCGAACGCCTGTCCGGTCAGGGCGTGCTCGAGCAGGCAGTCGCCGATCATCGATGACAGGGTTTCCACCGCCGACAAGTCGACGAACTGCCCGGCGCCGGTGAGTTCGCGATGCAACAACGCGACCACCGCGGCGTACGCGGCCGCAGCACCGACGGTCGAATCGCCGTAGCGCATGCTCGTCCCGAGGGGCGGTCCGCCGCGATAGCCGACCAGTGGGGCGAGCCCGGCCAGGGCGGCGAAGCATGGGGCGTAACCGGTTTGATGGCCCAGCGGCCCGTCGTTGCCCCACATCTTGATCGACACGGAGACGATGTCCGCCTTGATCTCGGTCAGCTGCGCATGGCCCAGGCCCTGGCGTTCCATCGCGCCCGGGCGCAAGTTGTTGATCACGATGTCGCTGCGGGCGATCAGCTCACGCAGCTGCGCCATGCCTTCGATGGACTTGATATCGAGGTCCACGCTGAGGATTTCGGGGTTGATGCTGAGGAAGTAGGGCGCGTGGTCGATGTCGGTGCCGCCGTAGGCGCGCATCTCCTCGGGGCAGCCCGCGGTTTCGACCTTGATGACCTCGGCGCCCAGCATCGCCAGCAGCTTGCCCGCGTACGGCCCGGCCCATACCTTGGTGAGCTCGACGACCCGAACCCCTTGCAGCGGCCCACCGCGCGGATCCTTGGGCGGCTTGAGTTGCGCCGACTTGACCCGCGGCCGCGGGCGCGGGGTATCGATGCGGTCCAGGACCAGCCCGGTGTGCTCGCCGAGGGCCGGTGCGGCGGAGGTGATTCGAGCCGGCGACGCGCCGAACGCGTATGGCACCGTCGGATAGGCCGCGTCGCCCAACACGGGGTGCCGCACCTGCTGGAAGAAACCCCGGTGCCGGTACTGCGGGGAATCATGTAGGTCCGCGGCGCCGTTCACCGGCACCAGCGGCACACCCAGGCGCTGGGCTCGATCGGACGCTTCTTCCTTGGCAAGGCCCCGGATCCACGCCGCAAAGCCCCGCTGGAACGCGGCCACCTTTTCCTGCGTGACGGAAAACTCCAGCCAGTCGTCGTCGAACGCGTCCAGCCACTCCGGGTGACACATGAGCTCTTTCAGGCCGAGCCAGTGGGCGCGGCTGGTCATGTACAGGTAGACGAAACCGTCGGCGCATGCGAAAAACGCTGCCGGGCCCGCCTGGTCGTAGTCGTTGCGGCGGGCTTCGGCGGTCACCTCACCGGTGATGAACCGGCCGATGATGCAGTCGGCGCGGGAGGCCAGCACGGCGTGTTCGGAGATGTCAATGGAATCGCCGCCGCCGCTGTGCAGCCGCCCGAACAGCGCCGCCGTCACGCACAGCGCGGCGTCCAGTCCCGCTTCGTAGTCGGCCAGGAACCGGCCCGGCCCCTGCAGTGGCGGCTTGGCGGGGTCGGGGTGGCTGGGCGTGTGGTATCCCCAACCGCTGGCGTGGAACACGTTGATGCTCTTGGCATTGCCGAACTCGGCGGGCGCGTCCTGCCCGAACGGCGTGATCGAACAGAACACCACGTCCGGGTGCAGCCGCGCCCAGCCGGTGTCGCCGTCGTCGATGACCGCGTCCGCGGTGCCGACGAGCCGGTGGGCGGTCTCGATGCCGTCATCCGAACCGAGGTCGAGCACGACGGACTGCTTGTTGGTGTTGAGGTACGCGAACAGCCCGCTGCCGTCGGGGCCGTCGGCGACGATGGGAGCCATCGCCCGCGTCGGGCTGCCGGACTCCGGCGCCTCGACCTTGAGGATCTCGGCGCCGAAGTCGGCCAACAACTTTCCGCAGTACTCCCCCGCCACGGACCCGGCCAGCTCGACGACCCGGAAACCGGTCAGCGCCGACATGCGAGCTCTCCCAAAACGGTCAGGGCTTCGCGCGTCCCGAGCGGCTCAGGCGCCACTCCGGCGGGAAGTTGAGGTCGTTGTCCTTCACCACGTTGTTGAGGCCCTTCTCGAAGGTGCCCGCGGTCAGGTCCACTTCCTCCGCGTCGTTTTGAATCATCGGCAGCATCCCCTCGACCATGCCGGTGAGCAGGCTGCCGAAGTATTCACCCTTGTGCTGTTTGTAGAGCTCCAAGAAGGTCTTCTGCACCGCGACGGTGTCGGTCGGGCGGGAACGCGAGCAGGCCATCGCGTACTTCAGCGTCTCTTCTTCCAGCTTCTCGCGCGGCACCACGCTGTTGACGAAGCCGCATTCGTACATCTCCTTGGCGCTGAACGGCCTTCCGGTGAACAACATTTCGGAGAACTTGCGCAGGCCCATCGTCTCGGCCCACCACCACAGGCGCGGTCCCCAACCCACGTAGCGAAACGCCGGGTGGCCGAAGAGGGCGTCGTCGGACGAGACCACCAGGTCGGCATCGCCGGCCTGGTAGAAGTGCCAGCCGTAGCAGTAGCCCTTGGCCTCGATGATGCTGATCTTGCGCAGCTCCTGCAGCGGGCGGTTTCCCGCGCGCGCCTTGGCGTAGAAGTCGGTGACGGTCGACAGGTAGCGATAGGATCCGCCGGGCGGGTACTTGACGTCGTCATCGTTGATGGCCAGCTCGTGCAGCAGCGGCATGCCGGGGTTCTCCAGCATTCCCCGCTGCTCGGGCAGGTCGCCACCGCTTCCGAAATCATCTCCCTCGCCACGGATCACGACGACCTTCACGTCGTCGTCCACGTTGCACTTGTGGATCAGGTCGGCGTAGTTCTGCCGCATACCCAAGGTGGTGGAGTTGAGCTCCTCGGGGCGGTTGAAGGTGATGTAGGCGATCCGGTTCTTCTTGTCCTTCTCGAAC
Organism: Mycobacterium paraffinicum; assembly: GCF_025822865.1. NCBI lineage: Bacteria > Bacillati > Actinomycetota > Actinomycetes > Mycobacteriales > Mycobacteriaceae > Mycobacterium > Mycobacterium paraffinicum. The sequence goes on from NZ_JACKUR010000010.1 coordinate 57,872, forward strand.
TTGATGTACTGCTCGGCTTCCTTTTTCATTTCTTCGTAGTCGTATTCGGGCATGGTCTTCTCCAACTTCTCTTGAACTAGCGCCTATTTGAGCAAGCTGCCCGCGTCAACGGGAAGCGAAACGCCGGTGACATAACGAGATTCGTCAGAGGCGAGGAACAGGACCGCGTTGCTGATGTCCACGGCGTCCACCCAGGGCACCGGCAGGGTGTGCATCATCTGGGATATGGGGGCGAAGTCGTCGGGGCCCGGATTTTCCAGGTCTGGGCGAAACAGGCGGAATGTGTTGTCGTTCATCACCATCGTGGTGCTCACCTGAGTGGGTAGCACGGCGTTGACGCGGATCATGTGCTGGCCCAGCTCGACGGCGAATGCACGCATCAGGCCGATGACGCCGTGCTTGGCGGCGATGTAGTGGCCGGTGTTCGGGTAGGCCTTGCGCCCGCCGACCGAGCTGGTGAGTACGATCGATCCGCCGCGGCCACCCGCAAGTAGGTGTGGGACGCCCGCTTTGACCGTATGCCAGACGCCGCTCAGGTTGATGTCGATCATGTCCTGCCAGACGTTCTCCCGGATCTTGTGCAGCTTCCTGCCGTCGGTACCCACGCCCGCGTTCGCCACGATGATGTCGAGCCGCCCGAGTTGTTCCACACCGGCGTCCACGGCGGATTTCAGCGCGTCGTAGTCGCGGACGTCGACCTGCGCGGTGACGATGCGGCGATCCTGAGCTTTGACCAAGTCGGCCGTCTCGGCCAGGTCCTCCGGTGTCGAATGGGGATAGGCCAGGTTCTCGATCGGTCCGCAGACGTCGATCGCGATGATGTCGGCGCCCTCCTGCGCCAGGCGCACCGCGTGGCTGCGGCCCTGACCGCGGGCGGCGCCGCTGACGAACGCGACTTTCCCCTCTACCCGGCCCTCGACGCGGCCGGTCATTAGGGCACCACGGTGGGCATGGTTTCCCAGCCGCGCACCGACGACGTCGGGCTGAGCGTGGCGTTCGCCAGGTCGGGCTCCCACTCCGGGAACCGCTTGAGGATCTCCTCGAGGGCGACACGGCCTTCCAGCCGGGCCAGCGCCGAACCCAAGCAGAAGTGGGCGCCGACGCTGAACGTGAGGTGCGGCCGGGCGGCGCGATGAATGTTGAATTCACCCGCGTCGGGCCCGAACTGTCGCTCGTCGCGGCAGGCCGCCCCAAGCAGCATCAGCATCACGCTGCCTTCCGGCACCGTCTGGCCATAGAGGCTGACGTCGCGAGTCACATAGCGTGCCATGTGCGGAGCGGGGGGCTCGAAGCGCAGTAGCTCCTCGATTGCCTGCGGGATGAGTCCGGGGTTCTCGACGAGCTCGCGACGCTGGTCGGGGTGCTCCGCTAGAACTTTGCCCGCCCAACCGATGAGCCGCGTTGTCGTTTCGTTTCCCGCTCCGGCCACCACGTTGAGGTAGACCAAGATCTCCTCGCGCCTCAGTCGCCGCGTCGTGCCGGTTTCGTCGACGAACTCGACGTTCAGCAGCTCGGTCATGATGTCGTCGGACGGGTTGTCGGCACGCCAGTCGATATAGGCCTCGAACTGCTCGCCCACTGACAAGCCGTGCTCGGCGGCACTCATCGGCTTGCCGGGCTCGGTGCGTAGTTGGGCATTGCCGCGATCGCGGATGTACTCCTGATCTTCTTCGGGAATCCCGAGCAGTGCGCTGATGACCTTCATCGGCATGATCGCGCCCAGGTCGGAGACGAAGTCGAACCGCCCCGACCCCACCAGTGGGTCCAGCGATTGCGCGCAGAACTCGCGGATCATCGGCTCCAACGCCGCGATCTTGCGGGGGGTGAACATGCGCGACAGCAGCTTGCGGTGCACGTCGTGGATCGGCGGGTCTTCGAAGATCAACATGCCCGACGGGATCTCGAGGTTGGCCTTGATCAGTTCCATGATCACGCCCCGAGCGGAGCTGTAAGTGCCGTAGTCGATGATTGCCTTGTTTACATCGGCGAATCGGCTCAGCGCGTAGAAGTCGTATTCGGAGTTGTAGTAAAGCGGCGCCTCGTCACGCAGGCGCTTGAACATGGGATATGGGTCGGCAATCAGCTCGACATCATATGGGTCGAAACGAACCTGGCTATCGGTGCTCGCCGTCACGAAATCCCTCCTACTGCAGACATTTCCGGGTACCCACGCCCCCTACAACAGAGCCGGCGCCGCCGCTCTGTCAGAGCCGGATCGGGCTCGGCCAATTTATACACTCCGCTTAATTGCATTGTTCGCAGTTGCTCACGGGTTTTGGGCTGAAGCGGCCCGGGAACGTGGCCCTACTCTATTCTCGTAGAGAACCATACAGCGGGTGCCCTGGCAAGAGGCAGAGCCACGCACGCCGTGTCCGGCCCCGCACGCTCACCCGGATCCGCTGCGGCGCGCCAGTGGCACCCCGTAGCTCCGTGTCAGGCGCCCCTTGTCCGGACTCTTGAGAATCCCCGCCGCAATCGCGGACAAAATCCCATCCAACTGCTCTGCCGTATCGATGAGCCGGTCGCCATGGGCGAGTCGCTGCAGCAGGCCGTTGATGAACGTCAGCGTGACGTTGCTGAGATCCTCGACCACCGCCGGTTCCAGGTCTGCGCCGTGCGGCATCAGTTGCACGAGGATCTCCCGGTGCAGCTTGGTGAACTCGTCTGTCGCCTGCTGCAAGATCGCGGCGAGCGAGGTGTCGCGAGTGGCTTGCATCGTCAGCTCGTATCGGGCTTTGGTCCGCGACAACTGCGGGTCGCTTGCGGCCTGAATGACCACCTGCGACAACCGTGAGGGTGAGGCATCGTTTTCCCGGTCGACCGAGCTGTCCGCCACCGATTGCAGCTCGGCGAGGTCGAGCTCGGCCAACCGCTCGGCCACGGCGCGCAGCAGCGCCGAGCGGGTGCGGAAGTAGAACGACGTGGTGCCGTCGGGCACGCCCGCCTTGCGGTCGACTTTGAGGTGGCTCAATCCCTTGGCCCCGTCGTCGGCCAACAACTGAATCGCCACATCGCACAAGTCGCGGCGGCGCTCCCCGGGATTAGGTTTTCGGCGTTTGTCCATGGCGATCGGTCTCGGACCGAGACCTTACTCTATATTCGTAGTGTCGGTAAAGGGGCCGGTGTGATCGCCCATGACGGCGGGCCGGTCGGCCACCAGGCGGGGATTTCCCCGCCCGCACGAAACCACACGAAACCGTTTGCCACGCAACGACTATCAGGCAACGGCGGGACGGCGTGTGTCCGACTGGAACAATGGGTCGGATGATTGGACGTCGGAGTGATCAGACAGAGGGCGTGGTGAGCCATCGCTGCGGTCGCGTCATGGCCGCCTGGCTCGCGTGCGCCGGCCTGTTCGGGGCGCTGCTCTGCGGCTGCCACTCGACGCGGCATCAGGCCGAACCCACCGCGTCGACCACCACTGCCAACACCGCCCCGGCACCCACCGCAACTGCATTGCCCGCCCCGATTGTGAAGATTGCACCGCTGCCCGTCCGGCCGGTGACGAAGTCTCAGCCGACCACCCCGGAGAAGTGCCCGGCCACCGATCACGTGGTGGCTCCGACCGATGCGCTCACCACCTGTGATATCGCGCGGACCACCCTGTACATGCTGGGTCCGGAGAGCATGCAGCTCGGATTGATACACGTCGACCCACCGAAGTCACTGGCCGCGGGCTTCTACGACGTGACCCTGGCCCTGGACCCACCGTCGGCGACCGCGTGGGCGTCCTACACCGCCGCGCACCTGAAGGACCACGTGGCCTTCATCCGCGACAATCTCGTTCTGGAGGCGCCGATCATCGAAGACCAGGTGGCCTCCGGGCGGATCGCGCTGACCACCCAAACAGCCGAGGGGGCAGCACAATTGGCCCAGCTGGCCAGCCGGTCCTCATGACATGAGCGCGGGGCCCGGGCTGGCTCGGCATCGGCATGCTCAACGCGTTCGAGCGTCGCCGGTAGAACTCGGCGGGATCACGCCGCGCGGCAAGGGTGCATCAAACGTGCGGAGATCAGGTGCAGGGGACGCCGTGCGGCCCACCAATCCACTGACCCGGCGGCGCCTGCCACGGACAAATCTGCTTGACCTGCCCAGGCGGCAGCGGATTCCAGTGACCATTGTCGACGACGTGCGGACCCGGCGGAACCGGTGGCGGCCACGGTCCGGGGTGGGCCTGTGCCGTACCGGTTCCAAGGCTGAATGCCGCCGCGCTCAATGCGCCGGCGACGATGGCCTTACCTGCGATTTTCTTGAGATTCATGACTGGCCTCCTGTCGGTCCATGGCTCGCGGAGGCGCCGTCCGCACTGCGGAGACAGGACCAATTTCACGACCTTCGAGAAATTTTCACGATTAGGTTACCCCCGCTCGCGAAAAATCAAACCGCCTCCCGCGGGGTACGGCGCGCGAATGCGGGCGCATGCTCGGGCCGCACGCCGACGCCGACAAAGTAGGCCGGCACGGCCGACAGCCACGGCAATCGCTTCATCAGGCCGAGCAGCGCGCCAGGCGGCGTGGGGTCCGCGCCACGCAACAACGGCCCGAGCAACATGTGGTGCAGCACCTGCTGCACGAGTTGGGTCACCACCGTGGGGAACACGCGGCGGCGGTGTACCGCGGCGAGCTCGCGGTCACCGACCCGGTGTTGTCGAAGCGGTTCGGCCAGTACGCTCGCGGCCGCGACGGCATCCTGGATCGCCAGGTTGATGCCGACCCCGCCCAGCGGCGACATCGCGTGCGCCGCATCCCCGATGCACAGCAGCCCGTCGGTGTGCCAGCGCCGAAGCCGATTCACGTGCACGTCCAGATGTTTGACGTCGTCCATGGATTGCAGCGCCGCGACCGACTCGGGCATGTCCGGTAGCAATTCTTCGACGTCGCGCCGGAAAGCCTCTATGCCGCGCGCCCGCAGCTCGGCGTCGGTGCCCTTCGGCCCGAGGTAGGCGATCTGGAAATAACCCTCCCGCGGGATCACGGCGAGCCCCTTGCCCAGACCGAGGCGGGGCAAAAAGGAGTATTCGGTGTCTTCCTTGTGCGGCAACCGAAACCACCACACGTCGAACCTCACCGGGTATTCGCGCGCCTTCAGCCCGGCCTCGTGTCGAACGACCGACCAGCGGCCGTCGCAGGCAACGGTCAACTCGGCCCGCAATTCACCGGGCCCCTCGGGCCCGCGGTAGCGCACACCGGCAACCCGGCCACCCTCCCACAGGAGCCCGGTGACTTCGGTGTTCATCCGCAGCGAGAAGCTCGGCTCCTCCTGTGCCGCACCGGCGAGGAGCTTGAGCAAGTCCCACTGCGGCACCATCGCGACAAAGGGGTGGGGCTGGCGCAACCGCTCGAAGTCGACGTAGGTCACCGACTGCCCGTTGGATTCGAGTTTTGCGGTGCGGACCTCGGTAAAAGGCAAGGCCGCGAACGGTTCCCACAGGCCCAGTTCGTCGAGCAACCGCATGGTGGTCGGGTGGACCGTGTCGCCGCGGAAGTCCCGCAAGAAGTCGCCGTGTTTCTCCAGCAGGGTGACTTGGACACCCGCCCGCGCCAGCAGCAGCCCCAGGACCATTCCGGCCGGGCCGCCACCGACGATCGCACACGAGGTTGTCTCAGCCATCAGACCTCAGCCTCGACGTCGAACACCGAGACGGGATCGAGGATGACGCCGTTTTCCTCGACGTAGCGGTCCCACAACATCAGCAGTTCGGCCAGCTTCTCTGGGTGCGAGCCGGCGAGATCGTGGATCTCACCCGGATCGGTAGCGAGGTCGTAGAGCTGCCAGCTGCCCGGACCGTATGGTGCGGGCAGGTGCAGTGCCTTCCAGTCCCCCTGGCGAATCGCGCGGCGGCCGAACAACTCCCAGCCCGTGCCGGTCTCGGCGTCATGCACGGCCGCCGCGCCGCCCGACAGATACGGCACCATGGAGCGGCCGCGCATCGGTGCCACCTCACGTCCGCGATAGGCCGCGCCGGGATGCGCGGCCCCCGCCAGTTCCAGCACCGTCGGGGCGATATCCATGACGGTGCTGAACGCGGTCCCAACCTCGCGTTGCCGGTCAAAGCCGGGCCAGGTGACGAAGCCGACCACCCGGATGCCGCCCTCGGTGGTGAACGCCTTGTGCAGCCGCGACGGCGCGGTGGCCGCTTGCGCCCACCGCGGTCCGTACCAGATGAACGAGGAGGGCCGGCCGAGATTGTCGACGCTGTTGTCGCAATGCTTCTCGATCTGCGCGGCGATACGCGCACCGTGCAGCGGCATCGCTTCGACGATGGCACCTTCGGCGCCGTTGTCGGACAGGAAGATAACGACGGTGTCGTCGAGTTCGCCACTGTCCGAAAGGTATTCGATCACCCTGCCGATATTCCAGTCCATCCGGTCGACCATCCCGGCGTAGACCTCCATGCTGCGGGCAGACACCGCCCGCTGTTCGTCGGTCATGTCGGCCCACTCCGGGGCGTCGTCGGCGACGACCGGATGCGCCTCGACGTCCGGCGGGCACAGGCCCAGCCGCTTGAGGGCCGCCAGTCGCTCCTCGCGGAGCGCGTCCGGACCGCCGTCGTAGCGGCCACGGTATTTCGCGATGGATTCGTCCGGCGCATGCAGCGGCCAGTGCGGCGCCTGGAAGGGCAGATACGCGAAGAAGGGCCGGTCCTCGCCCGGTGCCCGTTCGCGCAGGTACTGCAACAGCTTGTCGGTGTAGAAGTCCGACGAGTAGAAGTCGTCCCCGACCGTGACGAACTGGTCATCCTCGGTGTAAAGGGTTGGAATGGGCGAGAAGCCACCGGCCGCCCGGCCCCCGTAATGGCTGGCCCCCGCCGGCAGCAAGGCAAACGAGCGCTCGAACCCTCGCGCCCACGGCGATGTCTCGATGGTCGCGCCCAGGTGCCACTTGCCCGACATGAGCGTCAGGTATCCGGCGTCGCGCAGCAGCTCGGGCAGCGCCACGACCCGATCGTTCAGATAACCCTCATAGCCGGGTGCGCCGCGAAACGCGGGCCCGGCGACCTCCAGCATGGTGCCGATTCCGGCGATGTGATGGTCCGTTCCCGTCAGCAGCATCGCCCGGGTGGGCGAACAGGCGGGCGCGGAGTGGAAATCGGTGAACCGGATCCCCGCGTGGGCGAGCCGATCGAGATTGGGTGTCTCGATCTCGCCGCCGAACGCGCCGATATCGGAAAACCCGAGGTCGTCCGCCACGATCACGAGGAAGTTGGGCCTCTTCACGCTGAAGCATCCTGCCAGGTCCCGCTCCCGGGCGGAATGCTGCCGCGACGGCACGTCGTTATTGTCGAGGCGGCGATCTCCGCGCCTGCGACACTGCGACATCGGAAGGGCTTTGAGATGCTGGCACAGTTCGAAATGTCCATTCCGCTGGTCGCCGCCCCGATGGCGGGCGGCCCGACCACCCCCGCGATGGTGTCGGCCGCGACTCGCGCGGGCGGCCTGGGCATGCTCGCCGCCGGCTACAAGACCGTGGAGGCCGTCGAAACCGAACTCAAACAGGTCCGCTCCGAGGCAATCCCGTTCGGTATCAACGTCTTTGCGCCCAATCTTCTACCGGTTGACCCCGAGGCCTACCGGGCCTATGCCGCTATCGTTCAGCGCGAAGCCGACCGGTTCGGTGTGACGCTGCCCCCGGAGCCCGTCGAGGACACCGACAAGTTCGACGAGAAGATCGCGCTGCTGCTCGACGATCCGGTTCCGATGGTGTCGTTCACCTTCGGGATCCCGTCGGACAGCGTGATCGCGGCGCTGCGCAAGGCGGGCAGTGTCGTGGTGCAGACGGTGACCACGCCCGAGGAGGCGGCGCAGGCGCGCGACGCCGGGGTGGACATGCTCGCCGTTCAGGGGGCGGCCGCCGGCGGCCACTCGGGCACGCTCTCGCCGCGCAAGCCGCTGAGGCCGGTGCCGATCGCCGAGCTGGTCGAACGGATCGTCGCGACGGTGCCACTGCCGGTGATCGCTGCCGGCGGGCTCGCCACCCCGGGCGCGGTTGCCGAGGTGATCCGCGCGGGGGCCGCCGCTGCCGCGGTCGGGACGATCCTGCTGCGCGCCGACGAAAGCGGCGCCTCGGCCACACACCAGGCCGCCCTGACCGATCCCGCCTACAGCGAGACGGTGCTCACCCGCGCCTTCACCGGCCGCCCCGCCCGCGGGCTGCGCAACGCGTTCATCGATGCCCACGAGGCCCAGGCGCCGCTGGGCTATCCCGCCATCCACTACCTCACCAGCCCGCTGCGCAAAGCCGCGGCCGCGGCGGGAAAGCCCGAATACGTCCACCTGTGGGCGGGCACCGGATACCGCAGCGCCACCGCCGAACCGACATCCGACATCCTGCGGCGGCTGGCTTCCGACCTGTGACGCCTCAGAACTCGAAGCGGTTCAGCACGTCATACTTGCCGCCGGGCGATGCGCACGTCAGCTTGTACATCCACCGCACCGCCGTCGATTCGATTTCCCGGTAGCCCGCCAGCGCGGGCACCTGCTCGACCAACCGCAGCCTCGGGTTCCACGTCTGCAGCACCCGCGCGTCGCGGACGCCCCACTTGATGATCCCCCTGGTGAAAAGCTTCGACAGCAGCGGCGCCAGCGCGGAGAGCGTGTCGAATTGCATTTCACCGCAGTCGAATCGATCGGTGAGCCGCTGCAGCAACTCGCGGACCTGCTGCTCGGTCAGATACATCAGCAGGCCCTCGGCGACCACCAACGTGGGGCGCCCGGTCGGGATCTGCTCGAGCCACTTCGGATCGGTCACCGACGAGCCGATCATCCGGTAGCACTCCGAGTCGTCGTAGAGTCGCCGCCGCAGCTCGATGACACCGGGTTGGTCGACGTCGAACCACGAAACCGAATGCGGCACGGCGAGCCGGAAGGCGCGGCCATCGAGGCCGCAACCCAGGTGCAGGACCACCGCGTCGGGGTGACCCCGCAAGAAGTCCGCGCACCAGTCGTCGAGCGCTTTCGCCCGCAACGCGACCAGGTATTGGTTCGACACCGGCAGCGAGCTGCGATGGATCCTCTTGAAGTCGTAGTCGATGCGGTCCACCGCCTCCGCGGCCGCGTTGTCACCCAAGATTGGTCGGCTGGAGCGGCTTTCGTAGGCACGCAGGTACAGCGTGACGAGGTTCGTCCACTCCACCGAGCCCCAGCGGACAGAGCTGAAGTCGACTTTGGCCGTAGTCATGGTTTTCTCCTTGCCGCCCGATATTCGGTCCACATCTGCATGAGCTGGTCCCGGTAGGCACGGGTGCAGAACTCGCAAAAATCGCGGAAATCCTCGACACGCTGCCGCTGTTCGGCACGGTCCTCACCGAGCACGGAAAGCGCGAACTCGGCGGGCCCGATCCCCAGCCGCATGAGAGACAGCTGCGTTTCCAGGACACTGGTGAAGCCGCCGGCCGTCACCCGGTAGAGGTGTTGACGGTCCGGGCTCGGCAACCGCTCCACCATGCCGCCTTCCAGCAGCTGCCGGGCAACCGTACTGATGGAGGCCTTGCTGACCGACAACGCGTCGGCCAGCTGGGTCAATGACTGCTGGGGCGGATCGGAGATCAGGAGCCAGCCATACACCCGCCCCATGGTGCGGGTGGCGCCGAGCAGCTCGAAGAACAGCCCGAGGCGATCGACGAACTCGGACTCTTCCGGCGACACGGCCCCTCCGTCAGGCTGCGTTCAGTACGTACTTAACGTAGCGTACACCAGGGACGGCGCCCATGGAACATCGCTCAGGTTTCGCGCTGCCGACTCCCCCGCGCGGACCCGCCTGCGTTCAGAACGCCTCGGGATCGCGCTGCACTTCTTCCGGAACCGGATGGCGGTACAGCCGAGACGCGTTCTCCCAACTGAACTTGCGAATCACGTCCTCGGGCAGGTCACCGATTTGCTCGTGGACAGTCTGCTGGGTGTGTGGCCAGGTGGAGTCGCAATGCGGGTAGTCGGCTTCCAGCATGATGTTGTCCACGCCGATCCGGTCGCGCTGCACGAACGACGATTTGTCCTCCACCGCGCAGAACCAGAAATTTCGCGTGAAAACTTCTGCGGGAGTGAGGCTTTCGCCTAGCGCCTGCCAGGTGCCGTACATCGCGTGGTAAGTGAGCATATGGTCGAGGCGATCGAGCAGGCCGGCGACCCAGCCTATTCCGCCTTCCGACAGACAGATCTTCAGGTTGGGAAATCTGCTGGGCAGCCCGGAATACAGCCAGTCGACCGCCGCCGAGATGGCGTAGGCGAAGAACAGCACCCCCTGCACATCCGGCGGCGCGTCCTCGGTGGTGGACGGCGAGGACCCCGACGAGCCGATGTGCAGGTTCACCACGGTGCCCGTCTCGGCGCACGCCGCCATCATCGGGTCCCAATGCTTGGTGTGAATGCTCGGCAGTCCCAGCATCGCCGGGTTCTCGCTGAACGTGACGGCGTGGAATCCACGCTCGGCGTTCTCGCGGATCATCTTCGCGCCGAGCTCGGGGTCCAGCAACCACGGCAGCTGGCACGGGATGATGCGCTCGGGATAGGAGCCCGCCCAGACCTCGAGGTGCCAATCGTTCCATGCGCGCACCGAGGCCAGCGCCAGGTCGCGGTCGTTGGTCACCTGCTGCAACCGCTGGCCGGCGAACCCGGGCAGGAAGGACGGGAAATTGAGCGAGGCATAGATGCCGTTGAGGTCCATGTCCTTGACGCGCTCGTGGATATCCCAGGCGCCCCTGCGCATTTCGTCGAACCGGACCGGCTCGAAGCCGTACTCCGCCACCGGTCGCCCGACCACGGCGTTGAATCCGACGTTGGGCAGTTCCCGGCCGTCGTAGACCCAGGTCTGGCCCCCGCTCTCGGTCTCCACGACCCTGGGTGCGCGGTCGGCGAATTTGCGCGGCAGCCGTCCGGTGAAGGTGTCCGGCGGCTCGACGATGTGGTCGTCGACCGAGATCACCGTGTAGCGCCGGGGTGCGCGGGGCGGGTCCGGCAGGAAGGTGACCGAGCGTTGCTCGCCCGTCTTCGCGGTGGTGAAGCTCAGGTCGGCGGCCAGCTCGTCGATCGATTTCACTCGTCAATCTCCTTGCGGGACGGCGTGGTTGAGTGTGCAGTGACGGCGTTCAGTGTGCGCTGACGGCGACGCCTGCCGGCGTGTCGCCGCCGTGGCTGCACACTCGCCGATGGGGTTCACGTGAGCACATCGGGGTCGGCCTTGATGGTCATCCTGGCCGCCCCTGCCCAGTACACGTCGGCGGCGCGTTCGACGAGCGACCGCTGCATGCCCGCCATGTCGGACCACTTCATGGCCACCGGCTGGATGCCGGTGAGCAGCACGTCGTAGGCCAGCTTGCATACCCGTTCGATCGACGCCGCTCGGTAGACGGCTTCGGGCAGGTTGCGGCCGGTGGCGATGACGCCGTGGTTGGCCAGGATGGTCAGGTTCGCGGGCCCGATGCGGGCTGCGAGTTCGGCCGCGCGGGCGGGGCTGTCGATCTCGCCGTCGTAGGTGTCCACCAGGCACAGGTCATCGAGGAACAGCGAACCGGTCTGGTGCACCAATTCGGGCAGTCTGCCCAGCGCCGCGAGCACGCAGACGTAGTAGGGGTGATTGTGGACGACCACCCGGGCGTCGTCGCGGACGCGGTGCAGCTCGGTGTGGATGTGGATGGCCGGAGTGACATCCCAACGGCCTCGCAACACTTGCGCGTCGGCGTCGACCACGCAGATGTCGGACGCGGTGATCTCCTGCCACCACAGCCCCCACGGATTGACGAACATCTGCGTCTGTCCGCCCGGCTGCCAGGTGATGTGTCCCGCCATGTTCTCGGCGAATCCGATGCCGGCCAGGTGGCGGAAGGCCACGGCGAGCGCCTGCTCCTCGGACAGCTCGACGCCGATCGGGGGGGCCACCGACGGCGCCCAGACTTCCAGGCCACCCCGGCGCGGGTTAGGAGCATCCGTCATCGAGCCTCCGTTCTGGCTCGAATATCCTCGCGGAGCCGGCCTTTGGCAACCTTCCCGCCGGAAGATCGCGGCAGCTCGTCGACGACGATGAGACGTTCGGGCAATAACTCCTTGGAAACTCCCAGCGCCAGCAGGTGTTCGACCAATTCGGGCAGGTCCAGGGTGGCCCCGTCGACGAGTTCGGCGTAGAGGCAGACCTTTTCACCGAACACGGGATCGGGCATCGCCACGGCCGCCGCCACCGCGACGGCGGGGTGGGTCGTGACGGCGTCCTCGACCTGGTTCGCGCTGATGTTCTTGCCGCCGCGCAGGATGAAGTCGGAGGTTCGCCCGGTGACGGTCAGATAGCCGTCGGAGTCGATTTCGCAGATGTCGCCCATGCGCATCCAGCCGTCGCGGGTGAACAATTTGTCGTGGTCGGTCCCGCCAAGGTAGCCGAGGCTGGTCGCGGGGCCGCGGCACGCCGGCTGGCCCCGCCCCGTCGCGGTGACGTCTGTGTCCCCGTCGAAGAGCCGAACGGCCATCTCGGGGACGATCCGGCCACCGGTGCGCAGCCGGCGTTCACGTGGGTCGTCGAAAGTGGTCGCGCTGAGCATCCCGGTTTCGTTCGAGCCGTAGAACTGCAGAATCGTGGCACCGGTGAGCTCCTCGAACTCGACCGCCGGCCGGTATGGCAGTGCCTCGCCACCGGTGAACACGACGCGCAGCGAACTCAGGTCGTAACCGCGGGTGGCGGGGTCGGCCATCAGCATGGTCAATTGTGTGCTGACACAACACAACACGCTGACCTTGTGCCGGGATATCGCCTCGCAGGTCGCCCTCGCGCTGAACCGTTCCAGGATCACCGCGGTGGCGCCGAGATAGATCGGCGTGGTGTGGCTAGTCCACAGCCCGAAGCCGAATGGCGTCGGTATGACGGGCAAAAACGTGTCCTGCGGCGTCAGCCGCCCGTTGGCGACGGCCTTTTGATGGAAGTAGTACCAACGATTCTGGGTGTGCACCACGCACTTGGGCAGGCCGGTGGTCCCGGAGGTGGAGTTGATGAGGAAGACGTCGTCGGGCCCCAGTCGGGACTCGCCGGTAAGCGCCCTGGGCGGCACCCGAACGTTGAGTCGCGGCGCGCCGGCGTCGGCGGTCAGGACCAGGGTGGGCAGCGAAAGCTCGTGGGCCACAGTCGCCGCTTCCCCGCCGCGCTGCTGATCGCTGATCAGCAGGTGCGGCTGCGAGCCGCGCAGTATTGCCGCGACTTCACGGGTGCCGGCGCGCGCCCCGACGCCGACGACGACGGCCCCGCACCGCTCGATCGCCACGAACAGCACGTGCAGGCCGGCGGAGTCGCCGTGCCAAACCGCCACCCGATCGCCCGGGGCCACCCCCGCTCCGGCCAGCTCTTCGGCGAGACAACTTGCAGCACGGTCGAATTGGCGCCAGGTCAGCGCCCTCCCCGGATAGTCGACAAAGGCGAGACGATCCGGGGACTGTTCGGCGTTGCGGCGCACCGCGTCCGACAGCGTAGTGTCGGACCAGAAGCCTGCGGCACGAAACCGGGCCGAGTCTTCCTCGGTGTACGCCGGCGAGGACTCGGTCTCCATGGACAGATGATAGGAAAGCAGGGAGCGCCCCCTAACGTCCGCTAGGGATCCTGCGGGGCCGGAGCCGGAGCGCCGTGTTGTGGGTCGCCGGCGACGTCCGGCGGACGCGGGCGGGGTTTGTGGCAATTGTGAACGCAACCGCAGTTGAGGCCGATGATGCAACCGCCCCCGCCGGCGGGCTGCACGGGCAGGGCGCCACCTGGCGTCGGCGGTGCCGGCGTCACCCTCGATGACGAAGCGACGGAAACGGCCACGTCGCCGGCCGACCAACCGAACGCCAAGACCAGCGCGGCCCCGCAGGCGCAGAGCGCCGCCGCCGTCCTGGCTTGTCCGTTTCCCACGCCTCACCACTGTAGTTAGTCGAAAGGCGGTGCGCAGAAACGCGCGCGCAGCTAAAAGAACACTCCTAGAAATCGTCAAGAATCCTCCAAGGGTGGCCCGCGACGGTGAAGTCGCCCGGCGCCCTTTGGGATCGGTAGCGGCGCCGGTGGCTTGGACTTGCCCAACCACCGCTGCCGCCCGCAGCGAACCACACGGAGGTATACCGCCGATGAAAAGCAAGGTCGTCGTGCTGCTGGCCGGCGGGATGCTGGCGCTCGTGCTGCTGACGCGCTACTTCGCGCTGAGCCGGGCCGGCGTGCCGCTGGGGTGGATGCTCTACCTTGGGCTGCCGATCACGGGCGCCGGCGTGCTTTTCGCGTTGCGCCTCATCGACCTGGGCGCGGGCTGGACCACCAAGGGGGGCACCCTGCAGCAGCACGGCGGCATCCGCCCCCACCCGGCCGCACTCCCGCTCTCCGGGCCACCGCTTTCCGAGCGCCTCAGCCAGCTGGAGGATCTGCACGCCAAGGGCGCCATCTCCGACACTGAGTACAGCGCCCGGCGCCTACAGATCATCGCCAACATGTAGGGCGGGCGTGCCAGTCCGCCGGCGCGCCGTTCCCGCGCGGACCGCGTAGATTGCGGCGCTGACGCCGAACATCGCCGCGGTCAGCAGCAGCCAGCGACCCAAGAAGGGGTCCTGTGTCTGACCGGTCGCGGCCGAATAGGTGGCACCGCCCTGCTCGATGATGCCCGGAAGGAACACCAGCAGCGTCAGGCCCGCCCCGAGCGCGGGCACCCGGATGTAGTTGAGCACCGGCACGGGTGGCGTCTTGGGCCGGACAACGGTCCCCAGCAGCCGGTCGAGCGACGCATAGATCGGGAACAAGACCAGGTCGTGGGCGACGATGGCCGCGGTGAACCACACGATGATCGACTGCCACCACACCTGTGGGTTCCACAGTGCGGCCGGTTTGATCGTGACCAGCACGTAGCCCAGGAGCGCAAACCCGGCGGTCAGGGTCAGTAGATGCATCGGGTGAGACCCGTACGCCCTTGCGAAAACCGCTCGGGCGCTACGCATTTGCGGCCGGCCGGAAGGCTATCGACTCCACCCATTTGGTGTTGTGCACCCCGGGCAGCGCCGGCACGATGATGCGCGCCGGGAAGCCATGGTCCGGCGACAGGTCGGCGCCGTTGACGCGCAACGCCAACAGCGCATCGGGGTCCAGCACCTGACTTCCCTGCAGTGTTGCGCGGCCGAATGCGCCGAAGCGCTCCAGCGACGCGACGCGAGCCGACTCCGGCGCGGAAACGCCGGCGAGCCGGGCCAGGTCCGCCAACCGCACCCCGGTCCAGGCTTGGGTGGTGGACCAGCCTTCCACGCAGGCGATCGGCAGGACGGCGGTGTGCTGCGGCATGGCCAGCAGCGCGGCGCGACCCAGCGCCAGGGGACGGGGACCTCCGGTCACGGTGAGCCGCCAGCGCTCGCCGGTGTTCTCAGCGGAAATGCCGGCGACCGCCGCGGTCCGGTTGACCTCGAAGTCATTGGGCCCGTCGCCACGGATGCGCCCCCGCGGCAGCAGGAGCGCGGCGGGCCGCGTATAGCCACCCAGCGTCTGGCCGGCGGTGATGACCGCCATGAACAGCGCACCGCCGCCCACCAGCGCCAGGGCCCCGCGGCGGCTCATCGTCGCGGGGTGCGGGTCCGCGGCGACCAGCCCGTCCGGCTCCCACGCCTGGGCTGCGGTGTCCGCACGCCCGGTACGCAGGACGTCGCGCGGTGAGATCGAGCGCAGTCCGGACCACATGGCCGGGATCTTGATCGCGATGTGCACGACGAACCCGGCGATGAACACCCACGCACCGAAGTAATGCGCGGTGTAGAAGCTGAAGCCGAAGATGTAGTCGTACTGAATGTTCAGCACGCCGGTCACGATCTCGAACAGGATGCCTCCCACCAGCATCAGCAGCGAAACCCGTTCCAGCAGTTGGGCTATCGATCGGGCCGGCGGCCATGCGAACAGCCTTGGTATCACCGACCACAGCTTGGCGAGCACCACCGGGATCAGGACCAGCCCGAGCCCGACGTGCAGTCCTTGGGTCAGCCGATACAGCCATGACGGGTTGGTGGGCCAATCGAACGTGGGCAGCTTGAGCCAACCGACGTCGCCCGGAATGGCCTGGCCGAACCGAGGTCCGTAGGCGATGTACGAGAGCAAGCCGGTGACGATGACGATCGGCAGCGTGACCAGCAGCACCGAACCGAACACGGATGTCAGCCACGGGCCCCGCAGCGGGCTGCGCCACCGTTGTGCTTGCCTGACTCCCGGCGGCGGGTGCTTGTCCAGCAAGCTCCACAGCGGCGCGGGAAACCCGAAGCCGCCGGAATCGGCCGTCGGCCCGGTGTCTGAGATATCGGATCTGCGGATGCGGGGCATCATCGATGATCATCCACGACCGGCGGACGAAAATGGTTCAGATTCGGCGTCTGTTCAAGCCGCAGCGCGAGTGGGCCTAGGTACGAGGCGCCCCGAAATCATGCATCGGCGCCGCACTCGGCGCCGCGCGTCAGTCCTTGCCGCGGGGCGGGGGCTCGACTTCGACGCCCGTGGAATCGTGCTCGGGTCCCGCGGCCGGGTGTTCGGCCGGGACACGCTCACGGAACCGCGTGCCCTCGCTGGGCCGCTCGGGATCGGGCCGATGCACGTTGCCGTGGTAGGGGCCCGGCTTCGGTCGGGGTTTCCCGCCCGGGAAGGCCAGGCGGAATATGCTGCGGTGCACCATCGCCCACTGCTTCGAGAACCGGCCAGAGTTGTACGGCAACTCGTAGCGCTCGCAGATTTCCTTGACCTGCGGCGCGATCTCCGAGTATCGACTGCTCGGCATGTCCGGGTAGAGGTGGTGCTCCACCTGGTAACCGAGATTGCCGCTGATGATGTGGAACAGCGGGCCGCCATCGATGTTCGCGGCGCCGAGCAGTTGGCGTACATACCAACCGCCGCGGCTTTCGTTCTCGACTTCTTCCTGCGTGAACGTGTAAGTCTGGTCGGGGAAGTGGCCGCAGAAGATGATCGCGTGCGCCCACACATTGCGGATGACGTTGGCCAGTGCGTCGGCGGTCAGGGTGCGCAGGTAGGTGCTTTCGACGCCGGGCGCGACTTTGTCGAGGAAGTTCGCTGCCTTGGCGGCCCTGCCCTTGTTGGAGACCCGACGGATCCTCCTGCCGATGCGCGACTGCGCCGGCTGCTCGAGCCGGCCGCGCAACGCCAGTTGGGTGAGGGCGAACGCCCCGGCGCTTATCGCCGGCCAACCCAGGTAGTCCTTATAGATCTGCGCACGAGCCTTCACGCCGATGCCCCGCAGGTCCTTGCGCACCTCCGACCACGGCTTCTCCCGCTTGCGTATCGCGTCGATGTCCATGTCGTGGACGGCGACACCCCACTCGAACAGCAACGTCAGCAGCAGGTTGTAGATCGGTTGGCCCAGGTAGCGCGGAGCCCACTTCTGGTTGGGGTCGATCCGCATGATCTCGTAGCCGAGATCCTTGTCCTTGCCGAGGATGTTCGTGAACGTGTGGTGGATGTAGTTGTGGGAGTGCTTCCACGACTCGGCGGTCGACGCCGTGTCCCAGTCCCAGACCGAGGAGTGGATGTCGGGATCGTTCATCCAATCCCATTGACCGTGCATCACGTTGTGGCCGATCTCCATGTTCTCCAGAATCTTGGCCATGGAGAGACAGGCGGTGCCCAGCAGCCACGCGGTCTTCGATCGCGATGCCAGCAACAGCACCCGGCCGGCCACGACGATCTGCCGTTGGGCCGAGATGACGTTCTTGATGTAGCGCCGGTCGCGGTCGCCGAGATCGGCGAACACGTCGTCGTGGATCGCGTCGAATTCCTTCGCGAGTTTTTCGAGTTCCTGTTCCCCCAGTCGGGACAGTGGGCTCTCCCCGGCACGCTTCACGGCAGTTGTCACAAGCCGCTCCTTTCGATCAGAGTTCGAGTTCGACGCCGCCCTCGGCGGTATTGATGCAGATTCGGACGTCCTGTCCGGTCGGTTCGATCACGTCGCCCGAGCGCAGGTCGCGGAGCTTGCCTGACTTCAGCGTGCCGACACAGGTGTGGCAGATGCCGATCCGGCAGCCGAATGCGAGATTGAGACCCGCCTTCTCACCCGCCTCGAGAATCGATGTGCCGCCGTCACATTCGACTTCCTTGTCGCTGTCGAGGAAGCACACCGTGCCGCCCTCACCGGCGTTCGCGTCGCCGCCTATCTTCGGTTGGAACCGCTCGAAGTGCAGGCGTTCGCGATCTCCGTTTTCTTCCCAGTGCTCGATCAGGGCGTCGAGCATTTCACCGGGACCGGAACAGAACGCCTCGCGTTCGCGCCAGTCGGGGCACAGGTCATCGAGGTCCTCGGGGGTCAGCCGCCCCTGCTCGGAGGTGAGGCGCAGGTCCAGCCGCATCCCGTCGTGGCGGCCGGCGAGCTCGTCGAGCGCGTCGGCGAACATGGTCTGCTCGCGGGTGCGCGCGGAATGAATCACCACCACGTCGCCCAACTCGTCGCGGCTATCGAGGCTGCGCAGCATGCTGATGATCGGCGTGATGCCGCTGCCGGCGCTGATGAACAGCATCTTGTCCGGCACGGGCTCGGGCAGCGTGAAGACCCCCTCGATCTCACCGAGCCGCACCAGATCGCCGGGCTGAATTTTGTGCACGAGATACGGCGAAACGGCGCCGCCGTCGACCCGCTTGGGCGTGACGCTAATGAGTCCGTCCTTGGGCGAGGGGTCCGACGTCAGCGAGTACGCACGCCAGTGGTAGACGCCGTCGATGACCACGCCGAGGCGCACATACTGACCGGGCTTGTGGCCCGGCCACTCGTATCCCGGACGGATCAGAATGCTGGCCGCTTCCGAGCCCTGCTGCTCGATGGCTTCGACCTTCCCGCGCAGCTCCTTGGTGGTCCACAGCGGGTTGATCATCTCGAGGTAGTCGTCGGGCTGGAGCGGGCTGAACAAGCGCCGCACCGCCCGCAGGAACAATCGTCGTCCCCGTGGGACCTGGGGCTCGGCGCCTCGTTCAGCCATGCCGCAAGAGTACACAGTTGTACACTCACTTTAAACGTCCGTATTGAATTGCCTTGTAGCGCATTGCTCGACAGACACTCAATGGCAATGGGAAGAACGCATGGCTGTTCACTGCTCGTGATCGCGGCCGGGCCGGAGCTGACGCCATGCGTAGGTGTGACGTGCCCGCAGTGCACCCCGCCCAAACATTTGTTCAGAGAATTCTCAGCCGGCCGCCCGCCCCGCACCGCTCGGCGCTGACGCCTATTGTTCGAGGTGTGCTGATCGGCTTCCTCCTCGCGTTGGGCTGTTCGGTTTGCTACGGCACCGCGTCGGTGTTGCAGGCGGCGGCGACGCGATCGGTGGAAGCCGGCAGCGGCTCGGGCGTCGATACCGTGCTGTTGATACGCGCCGCCCGGCAGTGGCGGTATCTCGTCGGCATCGGACTGGACTGCGTCGGCTTCCTCCTGCAAGTGGCGGCGCTGCGCCTGGTGCCGATCTATGTGGTCGCCGCGGCGCTGGCCGCCTCGATCGCCGTCACCGGCATCGCATCCGCCTGGCTGCTGTCGGCGCGGTTGTCTCTATCCGAATGGACCGCGGTGGGCGTGGTCTGCGCGAGCCTGGTCGTCCTCGCGCTCGCGGCCGGGCCCGGACACTTCCGGCACGCCCCGGCCGGTCTCGGGTGGGCGCTGCTCGGCGTGGTGGCGGCGATATTCATCGCCGGTGCGGTGACGGGCCGACTCCCGGACCGGCCGCGCGCGCTGGCGCTGGGGCTGGCGGCGGGGACCGGTTTCGGGGTCATCGAGGTCGGCGTGCGGCTGATCGAGGTGATCGATCCGACCAAACGCGCCTTCTACACCAATCCGGCGCTGTACGCGGCGGCCGCGGGCGGGGCCGCCGGTTTCCTGCTGCTGACCTCCGCCCTGCACCGTGGGTCCGTGACCACGGCCGTCGCCGGGATGGTCATCGGTGAAACCATCGCGCCCGCGTTCGTCGGCGCGGTGTGGCTGGGCGACAGCGCACGCGACGGGCTCGGCTGGCTGGTCATCGCGGGCTTCGTGGTGGCGGTGTCGGCGACGCTCGTGCTGGCGCGGTTCGGTGAAGCGCCGCAGGACGTTCCCGAATCGGCTCAGGCCGACGAAGCCGTCAGCTGACGGTAGGCCGTCCCGCGCGCCGGGCGCGTCCACAACACGCCACCCTCGGCGCTGACGCCCGCGGCCGTCAGCGCCCGCTTGAGGATCTTGTTGGTCGCCGTCGTCGGCAGCTCGGCGTTGATGCGCACATACCGCGGCCAGGCCTTGGGCGACAGGTCCGGTTGTGCGGCGAGGAAGCTCGCGAACCCTGCTGGCCCCAACCGCGCCCCCTCTCGCAACACCAGCGCGGCCATCACCTGGTCGCCGACCCGCTCGTCGGGCACCGCGTAGACCGCGACCTGGCTCACCTCCGGCAGGCGTTCCAGGATCCGCTCGATCGGCCCCGCCGCCAGGTTCTCGCCGTCCACCCGCATCCAATCCGCGGTGCGGCCGGCCAGGTAGATCCACCCGTCGGCGTCGCGGTAGGCCAGATCGCCCGACCAGTACATCCCGTGCCGCATCCGCTGCGCGGTGGCGGCCGGGTCGTTGTAGTAGCCCACGAACGGGCCCGCGCCCTGGGTGTTGACGAGCTCACCGACCGCGTCGTCGAAGTTCGTCAGCGCCCCGTGTTCGTCGAATTCCGCGACCGCACACTCGGTGAGCGTCGACGGGTTGTAGATGCTGACGCCCGGATATGGCTTGCCGATCGATCCGGGCGGGGTGCCGTCCTCGCGGACGATGATCACCGCGAACTCGCTCGAACCGAAGCTGTCCACCACGCGGCAACCGAAACGCCTTGCGAATTCGGCGATGTCGCGGTCGGTCGCCTCGTTGCCGAACGCCACCCGTAGCGTGTTGTCGGCGTCGTCGGGCCGCTCGGGGGTGGACAGGATCAACGCGAGGGGCTTGCCGACGTAGTTGAGGTACGTCACGCGGTGGCGGCGCACGTCGTCGAGGAAGCGTGACGGCGAGAACCGGGCCGCCACCATGGTGGCGCCGGCACCGATCGCGACCGCCCATCCGGCGGCGATGCCGTTGGAGTGAAAGAGCGGCATCGACAGGTAGCAGACGTCCTCGGCGGTGACGTCGTACTGGAAGATCAGGCTGGCACCGCACATGACCGCCATCGCGTGCGCGAGCCGGACGACCTTCGGGTCACCACTGGTCCCGGAGGTGAAGATCATCATCAGCGTGTCCCCGCCGGTGACCTCGCGGTGCGGAACCAGGGGCGGCGCGGCGGCCACCAGTTCGGCGTAGCGCCGACCCGTCACGTCCAGCACCTGAATCCCGTTGAGGTCCAAGCCATCCAACAGTTCGCGGTGTTCCGGGTCGACGAGCAGCAGCTGGCAGTCGGACCGCCGGATGTCGGCCAGCAGCCCGGCTCCGCGCCGCGTGGTGTTGATCCCGCACAGCACGTAGCCGCCGAGCGCGGCGGCGGCCATGGCGCGCAGCATCGCCGGGGAGTTGGGCAGCAGGGCCCCGACGTGCAGCGGACGCGCCGGGTCGGCAATCCCGATCAGCGCGGCGGCCTCCCCCTCGGCCTCGGAAAGGTGTTCGCGCCACGTCCAGGTGCGCTCGCCGGACGAGAGGGCCGGGGTGTCGTCGCCACGACGTTGCCGCAGCAGCTGCTGGACCGTCTCGATCATCGGGTGGTCAGCACCAGCCCGGCGTAGTGGCGACGCGCCACATCGTCGCAGTGGCGCCGATACGTGCCGAACCCGCCGGCATACGGCATGAAAATCCGTTTCTTGCCTTCGATGTTGGCGCCCAGGTACCACGACGAGGCCGCTTTCGGGAAGAGCGTCCGCTCGGCCGCCTGCCCGACGTGGTCGGTCCAGGCCTCGGCGGCATCGCGTCGGGGCTCCACCTCCGTCACCCCAAGGCGGCGGGCGGTCAACACCAGCTCGACGACCCAGTCGACCTGCACCTCGGCGTGCAGCACCATGTTGGCGAGCACCGACGGGCTGCCGGGGCCGCTGATGGTGAATAGGTTCGGCAGGCCCGGCACCATCAGGCCGAGGAATGTCAGGGGTCCGTCGGCCCACACGTCGCGCAGTCGCACTCCCCCGGGCCCCTCCGGGTCGATGCGGGTCAGCGCGCCGGTCAGCGCGTCGAAACCGGTTGCGAAGATCAGCACATCGCAGGGATAGGTCGCGGCGCTGGTTCGCACGCCGTCGGCGGTGATCGCCTCGATTGGCTCGCGGCGCAGGTTCACCAGCGCGACGTTGTCGCGGTTGAACGCAGCGTAGTAACCGCCGTCGGTGCAGATTCGCTTCGTCCCTATCGGGTGGTCGACGGGTATGAGGTCGGTGGCCACGCCCGGATCCGCGACGATTTCGCGGATCCGCTCCTCGGCGAACTCCCGGGCGATGTGGTTGGCGGCGAGGTCGGAGTTCTGATCGGGAAACGTCTTTGCGAACAGCACCCCACCCTCGCGCCAGCGGCGCCACAGTGCCTCGGCGCGTTCCTGTGGATCGGTGTCGACCGCGTTCTTGTGGTACGTGCCATGCGGGGTGCCCGCGGCCGCGTACGCCGCGGCGCGGCGGCGCTCGGGATACCGCTCCCGGATCTGTTGCTGCTCCTCCGGCGTCCAGGGGCGGTTGGGCATCGGGATGCTGTAGTTCGCGGACCGCTGGAATACCACCAGCCGATCCGCCTGCGCGGCGACGATCGGAACCGCTTGGATGCCAGAGGATCCCGTGCCGATCAGGCCCACCCGCTTGCCGTGCAGGTCGGGGTCTTCGCGTGGCCACGCCGCGGTGAAGTACACCTCGCCCGTGAAATCGTCGGCGCCGGGGATGTCGGGGCGGTTGACCGCCGACAGGCAGCCCGTCGCGCAGATCAGGAACGGCGCGGCGTAGGCCTGACCGTCGCGGGCGCGGACCCGCCATTGGCTTTGCTCGAAGGTGGCGCCGACGACGTCGACGCCGAATCGGTAGTGGCGGCGCAGATCGAACCGGTCGGCGACGTGGCGCAGGTAGGCCAGGATCTCCGGTTGGGCGGCGAAGCGTTCGGTCCACGTCCAGCTCTGCTGCAGTTCCTCGTCGAATGAGTAGGAATAGTCGACACTTTCGACGTCGCACCGGGCGCCCGGGTACCGGTTCCAGTACCACGTGCCGCCCACGTCCGGCGCCGCCTCGATGCCGATCACCGACAGGCCCGCCGACACGGCCCGGTGCACGGCGTAGAGCCCGGCGAACCCCGCGCCGATCACGATCACGTCGGCTTGCGTCATGCCGACTCGCAGAGGGTGGGCTGAAGTAGCTCCCGCAGGTCGGAACAGATCAGGTCACGCGCCGAGGCCGCCGGTGGAAACGACGGAATGGTCAGGAAGCCGTGGAACAGGTCCGGAAAGTCGCGGTGCACCACGCGCACCCCCGCCTCGCGCAACCGGAGCGCATAGCCGCAACCCTCGCTGTGCAACGGATCGAGGCCGGCGGTGACGATCACCGCGGGCGGCAGGTCGGCGTGCGTCCCCGCGCGCGCCGGGGCCACCAGGTGGGCCTGGTCCAAAAGCGTTTGGGCGCCGAGATATTGGCGCCAATACCACTGCATGGCGGCGCTGGTGAGGAAGTGGCCGGTGGCGCAGCGTTGATAGCTGTCGGTGTCGAAAGACGGATCGATGACCGGATAGATCAGGAGCTGCGCGGCCGGCGCGGCGACGGCACGTTCACGACACAGGATGGCGGTGACCGCGGCGAGGTTGCCGCCGGCGCTGTCACCGGCGATGGCGGCCCGCGTCGGGTCGATGCCGAGTTCGGACGCGTGGTCGAGCACCCAGCAGAACGCCGCAAAGGCGTCCATGGCGGCCGCGGGGGCCGGGTGTTCGGGCGCGAGGCGGTAGCCGACCGACACGACGACGGCCTGGGTGCCGCGGGCCAGGGCGCGGCAGAAGCCGTCGTGGGACTCGATGTCGCACAACACGAATCCGCCGCCATGGCAGAACACGACCGCGGCGCGGTCTTCCTGCGGCGCGCCGTGCGGGTAGTAGACCCGCGCGGGGATGGTGCCGGCGGGGCCCGGGATCGACCGGTCCTCGGTGCGGTGCACGTCGTCGATGTTGTCGACGGGCCGGCGCTGCTGGGCGACGGCGGCCCGGGCCTGCGCGGCGGTCATGGTCTCGACGCGCGGGAATCCCGCATCCAACTCGCGCAGCATCGCCTGGACGCCGTCAAACGGATCGTCCATGTACACCTCCCGAACTCCTCGTTGAGTCGGTCACGCCGGCCGGTACTTCAATAGGGTGATTCCGTCTTCGGGCAGATCGTAGAACACCGGCTCGACCCGCATGCGGATATGGACGTCGCCGGGGTCGACGTCCACCAGCTCGGTGCTGAATTTCGGTCCCGCGTCCCACTGAACGACGGCCGGCAGCTGCGGTAGCGAATCGGCCCAGGGTGGACCGGTGGGCCGGCGGGCGATCGTGAACGTGTACAGCGTTCCCGCGCCGTCGATTTCGCGCCATTCCAGATCATCGGCCAATGTTCCCGGGGCAAGAGTGCGCGGGTAGAACACGCAGCGCCCCAGGGAGGGAGAGTACTGCACCAGGATGCGGTGCTGGGCCAGGGCGTCCCAGAACGGCCGCGACACCGGCGTCGGCTCGGGAACGGGGATGCTCATCGCTAGTCCCCCCGCATCAGCAGGGCGACCTGCTCGCTCATGATGCCGCCGTTGCCGGTAACGAAAGCGGTGTGGCAGTCGCGCACCTGCGCATCGCCGGCCCGGCCCATCACCTGCCGGGCGCCGTCGACGACGTGGTGCATGCCGCCGGCCATTCCGGCCTGCCCGAACGACAGTTGGCCACCGGCGGTGTTGAGTGGAAAGTCGCCGCGGTAGGTCAGGTCGTGGTCGGCGATCCACGACATCCCTTCGCCCTTCGCGCAGAAGCCGGCGTCCTCGAGGCTCATCAGCACGGTGATGGTGTAGCAGTCGTAGATCGACGCCATGTCCACCTCGGGCCGGTTCAGGCCGGCCATCGCGAACGCCCGGTCGGCGGCGCGGGCGATCGGGGTGTGCAGCAAGTCCTCGGCGTAGGTCGGGGTCTTGAAGGCGATATGTTCGCCAAAGCCCTTGATCCACACCGGGCGGTGGCGGCCGCGCCGGGCGATGTCGGCGTTGGCGATCAGCACACCCGCTCCCCCGTGCACCCGCATCACGGTCTCCAGCATGTGGACCGGGTCGGCGATCATCGGGCTGGCGAGCACGTCGTCGACCGTGATCGGGGTCCCGTGGAAGACCGCGCCCGGGTGGGCGCATGCGTTGGTGCGCTGGTCGACGGCGATCTTGGCCACCGCCGCAGGGTCGTAGCCGAACTCGGCCGCATAGCGCTGGGCGATCTGCGCGTAGGGCGCGTTCTGGCCGACGTTGCCGTACGGGATCTCGAATTCCGCTTGCGGCGACCCATAGTTGTTCGACGACGCCCCATACCAATTCGCGGCCGGCGGTGGCCGCTTCTCGGACTGCGGCTGGGCAGCCGATCCGGGAACCACGGCAAGGGCCGCGTCGCAGATGCCAAGCTCCACGGCGGCCGCGGCCCGCCAGATCATGCCCGCCGCCGTTGCGCCGCCCAGGTCGACGCGTTCACCGAAATCGAGTGGCAGGCCGAGGTATTCGCACAGGGTGGCAGGTGCGAACATCGCCGACTCGGCGATGCCGTGGGTCAGCAGGCCGTTGACGCACGCGGCATCCACGCCGGCGTCCTCGATCGCCATCCGCGCGAGCATCGCGTACTGGTCGAGGGTGAACAGCGGCGGGCGGGTGGGCCGCCGCTGCGCCGGCAACTCGGCGATGCCGACGATCGCGGCATCACCACGCAGGCCGGTCACTGATCGGCTCCCCGAGGCGTTCCGCGGCGGGGCAGTTCGACCGTCGCCGTGCCGGGCATCAGCACCGTCGCCTCGCGGCGACCGGCGATGTCGAGGTCCACCAGCCCGGCGCCCCGGTCGGAGAGGCGTTTGCCGGTGACCGTGCCGCCGAAGCTCAGGGGTTGGCCGGGGTGGGCGACCGCGCGGTTCTGGACGGAGAACGACACCAGCCGGCCACGCCCGCCGATCCAGTCCCCGATGGCCCGGCCGAGAAGCGCGGCCTGCAGCGGGCCGTGGACCAGCACGTCGTCGTAGCCCTCGACCGTGCGCGCCCAGTCCTTGTCGTAATGGATGCGGTGGCCGTTGTAGGTGGCGGCGCTGAAGAAGAACAACTGCGTCTCGTCGACGGTGACGGTGAGTTCGGGCATCGCGTCACCCACCTCGACGTCCTCATAAAAGACTTGGCCGGCCATGACGCTCCTAGGGACGGGCGATCATCGAAGTCGATGCTTCGGCGAGCAGCTCTCGGTGCTGGTTGCGGTAAACCGTGTGCCAGGTGACCAACACGAATCTGCCGGAGCGGCCCTGCTTTTCGACGATCGACTCGATGCTGCGCACCATCTCGATGTCGTCGCGGTGATAGGCCGGCAGGTGGAAGGTGAAGCTCTCGCCGCCGGCCATCCGCTTGGGAGCGCGCGGGAAGGCGAGGCTGCCCGAGACCGCGCCGGAGGAACCGTCGGGGCGCAGTGCCTCGAGGTGCGTAACACCGAGCACCGCGTACTGCAGGAAAAGCGGAGGGCAGATGATGTCACGAAAGCCGTTGGCCCTGGCGTAGTCCGGGTCGAACCATAACGGGTTGTGGTCACCGATCGCCGC
The DNA here is from genome assembly GCF_025822865.1 of Mycobacterium paraffinicum. Taxonomy (NCBI): domain Bacteria; kingdom Bacillati; phylum Actinomycetota; class Actinomycetes; order Mycobacteriales; family Mycobacteriaceae; genus Mycobacterium; species Mycobacterium paraffinicum. The sequence goes on from NZ_JACKUR010000010.1 coordinate 84,533, forward strand.
CGCCCAGCGTTGCCAGTCACGCCGGTTCATTTCACCCGTCGCCGTGGCGGCGACGGCGCCGACGCGCGACGCGGATTCGGCATCGATCAAGCTGTCGTGTTCATTCGCGCTCATCCAGGCTCCTCCGAGTCCAAGGTCTCCTCCAGCCACGATGCGGCGACGTCCGCCCCGCCGCCCCACGTCGAGCCCAGCCGTGCCCGCTCGGTCCACAGATGCAGGTCGGTTTCGGTGACATACCCCATGCCGCCGTGCAATTGGTGAGCATTCAGCGTGACCAGCCTGGCCGCGCCGGCCGCGTGCATCCGCGCGATGGCGGTCTCCCGGGTCGCCGTGCGACCGCGTGCGATCCAGAATACCGCCGCGTGCGCGGCCAGCCGCGCCGCCGCCACGGCGATGTGCATGTCGGCGACCAGATGCTGGGCGGCCTGGAACGACCCGATGGGACGGCCGAACTGGTGACGCAGCGTGGTGTATTCGACGGTGCGGTCGATGACCGCCTGCCCGATTCCCACCAGGTCCAGCGATCCCAGCGCCACCGCCGCATTGGCCAACCGCCGCAGTTTCAAGGCGGAGACGTCACCGAGCAGCGCGTCGGCGGGGACCATGACATCGTCGAAGCGCACGGTAAACGCCCGGTTCCCGCCGGCCATGGCGAGCGGTTTCGTGACCACCCCGGTTGCTTTGGTGTCGACGATGAAAGCGAACGTATGCTCTTGCACCGCAGCCGAAATCACGACGATGTCTGCGACGTCGGCGTCGGCGACGTAGTCCGCGGTGCCGTTCAGCCGCCATTGCCCCGACACCGGGTCGGCGCGCAGTGCAGCCGACACCACGGCGGCGTCGCGGGCGCTCCACAGCGCCGTGGTGCCGCGAACGGCGCCGCGGGCCAGGGGCGGCAGCCAGGTGCCCTTGGCATTCGGGGAGCCGAGCTGGTCGACCGCGAGCGCGGCTTGAATGCTGCTGTGGATCGTCGTCGGGCACAGCGCGCGCCCCGCCTCGGTGTAGAAGACGGCGAGATCGTCGAGCGAGCCGCCGGACCCTCCGTATTCCTCGGCGATGGCCAGCCCGAGGACGCCCGCGTCGGTCAGCGCCTTCCACAGCGCCGGGGTACGACGGTCGGCGTCCGGTTCGTTCAGCGCGCGCACCAACGGCACGGCGCTCTCGGCCGCCAGCAGGGCGCGCAACGCGGAGGCGAACTCGCGCTGCTCAGCGGTGGGTATCGCCTTCATCTGATTGCTGTGCGTTCCCGTCAGCGCCCATAGCTGGGCATCTTGCGCCCGCGCTGGGCGATGATGTCGCGGAGCACCTCATTGGTGCCGCCGCCGAAACGCATCAGGGGCGCCGCCCGATAGAGCCGCTCGAACTTGCCGCCCAGCGGCGCCTCTTGGCTGCGGTGCGCCAACAAACCGTCCGGGCCGAGCAGGTCGAGCGCGAGCACCGCGATGCGCTGACGCAGTTCACTGGTGAAGATCTTCTCGACGCTGACCTCCACCGAAGGGATGACGCCGCTGTCGAGAAACGACGCGGCCTCGTAGCCCATCAGGGTGGCCACCGCCACGTCGGCCTCCGCCTGCGCGAGCCGGCGCCGCAGCGACGGGCTGTCGGAGGGCACCGTGCCATCTCGGCGCGGCACCCGCGCCAGCTCACGCAGCTCCTCAACCGCGCGGCGCAGGTCGCCCGCGTTGGTCAGCGCGCCGCGTTCCAGGTCGAGCGCGCCGGTGATGTACGTCCAGCCGCGGTTGACCTCGCCGACCAGGTTGGTGACCGGCACCCGCACGTCGCGGAAGTGCACCTCGTTGGTGCGATAGCCCGACCACGCGTACAGCGGCCTGATCGTCACGCCTGGACTGTCGATCGGCACGATGATGACCGAGATGCCCCGATGGCGAACGGCGTTCGGTTCGGTACGCACGCAGAGCCACTCGTGGGTGGCGCGCTGGGCGCCGCTGTTCCAGATCTTGGTGCCGTTGATCACCCATTCGTCGCCGTCGCGGACGGCGCTGGTGCGCAAATTGGCCAGGTCGGTTCCGGCCTCGGGCTCGGAATATCCGACGGCACAGACCATTTCGCCCCTCGCGATGAGCGGCAGCCATTCGGTTTTGTTCCGTTCGGTGCCGTGGCGCATGATCATCGGCGCGACGGAGGTGACCGTCAGGTCGGGCCCGGGGACGCCCCAGTACTCGAATTCGCTCATCAACAGGTGCAGGTGGATGGCGCCCAGCCCCAGCCCGCCGTACTCGCGGGGCCAGTTCAGCCCGAACCAGCCCTTTTCCCCGATCTTGCGACGAAACCGCGCCACCTCGCCTGCGGGAAACTCCAGGTCGTGCTCGGCGAGCTCGGCCCGCAGCTCCGGAGTGACGTTGTCGTGCAGGAACTCGCGGACCTCGGCCAGCCAGGCGCGCTGCCCGGCGTCGAGTTCGAAATCCATTCGGGCGCCACTGCCTTTCTGCAGCCTCTCTGAAAGGCTTTCCACCAAGCAGCGTCAGCGTAACGCCACGGCGACATCGCGCCAGGGATTTCGTCGTGACGTCGCGCTCGGCGCGCGGCGCCGATCTGAGCGTCCCGACTGTAAATACGCTGTCAAACTCCCGTTAATTCGTATCGGCGCTCTCGCAGATGTGCGGTCGGGCTGCCAAGCTTTTTACATCGGCCGGTCGATGCTGACCAGGCACTCTGCCCAGCCGCAGCCTCAGGGAGAAGTCATGCCCACTGTTGAGACCCGTCTCCGCGAAGACATGCGCAACTATGCCGTCGAGTTGCGCCAACTGGCGTACACCCTGCCGCTGGGCGTCGGCGAGCATGCACTCCTGGAATTGTCCGATCGCATGCGGACGGCCGCGGAGCAGGTAATCCGCAAGGGAGCGTGACCCGGCCTCAATCGGCGGGGTCTCAGCCGCCCTTCAGGCGGATCTTCCAGCGGACGAAGCTCAGGTAGAACACGCTGATAACCACCAGCATGGCGATGTCGAACCACCATGCGCCCGGCGTGTGATGCCAGTGGGCATCCTTCGGGCTGAGCGGACCCGGCACCAATTTGGTCAGGTCGGCGGTGGAGGCCGACGCCGCGAACCCCCAGCGCGCCGGGGTCGCCCAGGACATCTGGTCCAGTCCGAGCCGCCCGGTTACCGGGATCATGCCGCCGGAGAACACCAGCTGCGACATGACCGCCACCACCAGGAGCGGCATGATCTGTTCGTTCGACTTGGCGATGGCCGACAGCGCCAGCCCGAGCATCGCGGAGGCCACGCACGTCAACGCGACGTCGACGAACAGTTCGAGACCCGGCCGGCCCAGCGCCACCGCACCCTGGGTCGGACCGCCCTTGCCGAGCAGCACGATGATGGTCACGATCGCCGATTGGATGACCGCGAAAACCGTGTAGACGCAGACCTTCGCCATCAGGTAGGCACTGGTCGACAGGCCAACCGCCTGTTCGCGCAGGAAGATCGGGCGTTCACCGATCAGGTCGCGGATAGTGAGCGCGGTCCCCATGAACACCGCGCCCACATTGAGCAACACCAGGATCTGCCCGGGCTCGTTGGGTGCGGCGCCCATGGGATTGGGGATGCCGAACCCGACGGTGCCGGGCACCGACATGGACAGCGAACCCATGATGAACGGCAGCACCGCCAGGAAGACGAAGTAGCCGCGGTCGGAGAAGATCAACCGGACCTGCCGCCTGGCGATGGTGGAGAACTGCCGGAACAGGCTCGTGTGCGACGGGTCGCCCAGGTCGGCGGGCTGCTGCGCGGGGGGTGGCGGCGGCGGCGGGCCCGTGCGCGCCAGGTAGCGCGCCTTCGCCCCATCCGGGTCGCCCGCGACCGAGCTGAAGATGTCGGCCCAGTTCGTCGTGCCCATGGCCGGCCCGATCTGGCCGGGCGGTCCGCAGAAGGCGGTCTTGCCTCCCGGCGCCAGCAGTAGGACCTGATCGCAGACGTCCAGGTACGTCAGCGAGTGGGTGACCACGAGCACGACACGTCCGGCGTCCGCCAGCTGCCGCAGCATGGTCATCACCTGGCGGTCCAGCGCCGGGTCCAGCCCCGAGGTCGGCTCGTCCAGGATCAGCAGCGACGGGCCGGTCAGCAGCTCGAGGGCGACCGAGGCGCGCTTGCGCTGGCCACCGGAGAGCTTGTCGACCCGGGTGTGCAGGTGCTGGGTCATCTCGAGTTCCTCGAGGACCCGCGCCACCACCTGAGCCCGGTCGTCCTTTGTGGTGTCCGGCGGCAGCCGCAGCTCGGCGGCGTACATCAACGCCTGCTGCACCGTCAGCTGCCCGTGCACCACGTCGTCCTGAGGGACCATGCCGATCCTGCTGCGCAGCGAGGCGTACTCGGCGTGCACGTTGTGGCCCTCGAACGCGACGGTGCCCCTGGTCGGGTGCGTGTATCCCGCGACCAACCGGGCGAACGTCGATTTGCCCGCACCCGAGGGGCCGATGACGGCCGTCAGCGTTCCGGGCTGCGCGCCCAGCGAGATGTCGTCGAGCAGTGTCTTGTTGTTCTCGATCGTCCAGGTCACCCCGCGCACGTCCAGGCCGCCCGTGGGGGTGGCGGTCGCGCTCTCGTCGCGGCGGGCCAGCGTGCCGCCGGCGAAGACGAGGTCGATGTTGCCGATCGTGACGACGTCGCCGTCGTGCAGCACCGCCGAGTCGACCCGCGCGCCGTTGACGAAGGTGCCGTTGATGCTGCGGTTGTCGTGGATCTCGGTGCCGCGCGGCGTCGGGACCAGGGTGGCGTGGTGGCGCGAAGCCAGCACTTCGGGAATGACGATGTCGTTGTCGTTGGCCCGGCCGATTTTGACCGCGCCCGGCGTCGACTCCAGCCCGGCTTTGCCGGGCCGCAGGATCTTCAGCATCGACGTCGCGAGGTTCGCCGCATCACCACCGACGCGCCCGGTCTCCAGCCCGGCCGGCTGCGGCTGGGCCGGGGGGACATTCATCGGCGACGAGCGGTAGATGTGCGGGGCGTGTTGCGGCCCGCTCGGCGGGGCCGCCGGTTGGCCACCGGTCGGGTAGCGGGGCTGGGGGGCGGACGGGTGGCTCGGCATCGATCCGCTCGGCGGGTGGACGGGCTGCGGTCCGCTGGGCTGATGCGTGGGCTGCCGGAATGAGGCCGACGGCGACTGCTGGGGCTGGCCGGGCCAGGACGCGCTGGGCGGTTGGGTCTGCGGCACCCGGGGGTTCGCCGCGCTGGCTGGGTTGACGATCGGTATTGACGTCGTCAGCGGGGGCCGCCCGGCCAAGCCCTGGTGGCGGCCGACCTCGAAGGTCAGCGCCGGACCGTCCGGATTGCCGATGTTGACGCGCGTGCCGTCCTGGATGTCGACCATGGGCACGCGATGATGGTTGACGAACAGCCCGTTCAGGCTGCCGTTGTCGACGGCGACCCATCGGCCCTGGTCGAATCGGACGATGAGGTGGGTGCGGGAGATCAGGGGATGTGCCACGCGTACGTCGGCCCGAAGGTCACGCCCGATCGCAACATCGTTGCCTGCGGCGAACGTGCGCTCGGATCCCTCGTACCGCACGGTCAACACGGGCGGGGCTGGTCGGCTCATCAGGACCAACTGTATCGGCAGCCGCAAGAATCAGGACGCCGAATTCGCCGGGGCCTCGCCACCAGCTACGACGCGCGTGTTGGCCCCCGGGTTCCCCGACGTGGGCGGCGCATAGGCCACCGTTCGTGCCGGAGAGCGACAATAATTTTCCTGACGACGACCCCGTCGCCGATGCCGTGGAGCGGCAGCGCGCCCCAGCGGACGTGCCGCCCAGCGACGATACCGATATGGTGTGCCGCTCCAGACGCCCCACCCGACTGGCGGGAGCAGCGTGAATCATGCTGACGGGGGCCCCAATCCGGGGGCTTCAGTGGTGGCCGCGGCTCGGCATCGCTGAATCAGCCCGCGCCGCAGGCGCTTTCCGGGTTCTACTACCCGGCCGCCGCGGTGGCGTGCAGGCTATAGCGCCACGACTCGCGCACTGCGGTGACGTCCTTGATGAAATCGCCGATGTAGCGGATGGCCCGCCTGCCCTCGGGCAGGATGTCCGCCGCCAGCGGGAAGTCGTGGATCTGTCCGTCCCATAGGTGCAGATCGCACGGGATTCCGCTGGCTTCCAACCGCTTTGCCATGAACTCGGCATCCGGAAGCAGCAACTCATCGGAGCTGGCGTGGATGGTCACCGGCGGCAACGACGAGAGATCGGCGTCGACAGGTGAGGCGACGGTGGAGTCGCCGCGCCCCTCCAAAAGCTGCGCTTGGCTGAGGTATTGGGCGAACATCGATAAAGCCCCGCGGGTGAACATCGAGCACTTGCGCGCGTTGCGGTGCTTCAGCTTTCGTGCCGGGTCGGCGTCGGTGAACGGTGAGATCGTCGCAATCCCCGCCGGCCTCATCAGCTCATTGCTGATGGCCAGCAGCGTGGTCATGAACGCGAGATATCCCCCGGCGGAATCGCCGGCTACCACTACCTGGTCACCGTCGAAGCCGCGATCCTGCAGCCAGCGCAGACCGCTCATTCCGTCGTCGATCGCGTCGGTTATCTGGTGCGTGGGCAGCTTTCGGTATCCGACCGTGAGCACGGCGGCGTCCGCGGCTTTCGAAAGACGCGTCACCACGGAGCGATGGGTGTTCAGGCCGCAGGTCAAAAAGGCGCCGCCATGCAGATAGAGGATGGCCCGATCCGTCGACGCGCCGTGGGCGCAAACCCACTCGGCGGCGCAGTTTTCCAGCCGCACCGGTTCAATATCCGCGGCGATGCCGAGCCGCGGCGCCAAGCCCGCGAGCCCGTCGACGTATTCGAACGGCCAGTGCAGGTTCGGAGTGATTGCCCAGGCGCGCACGGTGTTTTTCACGATCAGGCGGCTGGCCAACGAGACCGCGACCGATTGTGGACTGTGGCGATGGTGGATTCGCCGCTTCATTGCGCGACTTGGCAATACGCGACGTGGATCGGTGGTGCTAACCATGCAATCCCTCCTAAGTGGGCAGGGAGTACCCCTCCATGGCCCGGAAAAACTGCGGGTGAAGGTCGCACGAATGTTGGCTACATCACGGTTTATCGACGCGGGCGGCTGGGTATAAAAGACCTTTCCGCCACCTTTCCGCCTCCGGGCCTGGCCGATTTCCGGCCGATCTCCGCCCGGTGGGCCAAGATATGAGCGATGAGCGACGAAACGCGCGCTGAGCCGCTGCTCGGCGGCCGGGTGGCCGTGGTGACGGGCGGAGGCGGCGGCATCGGCGCGGCCACCGCGCGGGTGTTCGCTCAGCATGGCGCACACGTGGTCATCGTCGATATCGACGGCGGACTTGCCGCGGGCACCGTTGATGGCATCGCGGCCTCGGGTGGATCGGCCGTGGCGGTGATTACCGACGTCCGTGATGCGGATGCGGTCGACGACCTCGCGCGATCGGTGTTGGACCGCTACGGCCAGGTAGACGTTTTGGTCAACAACGTGGGCCATTGGCTGCGCCATCCGGGAGATTTCGTCAGCACCGACCCCAAGTTCTGGGACGAGCTTTACCGGATCAACCTGCACCACGTCTTCCTGGTCACCCACGCCTTTCTGCCGGCGATGGTGGCCCGCCGGGCCGGCGCGATCGTCAACGTTTCCTCCGTCGAGGGCCTGCGCGGCTACCCGGAGGACCCGGTCTATGCCGCTTTCAAGGCCGCCGTAATCCAATTCACCCGCAGCCTTGCGGTGCAGGTGGGCGCGCATGGGGTGCGGGTCAACGCGATTGCCCCCGACGTCACCGAATCCCTCCAGGTGCCCTACTCGCAGTGGCTGTCGGCCGATGAGCAGACCCAGTGGCCGCAGTGGGTGCCGGTCGGCCGGATGGGCGTGCCCGAGGATCAGGCCCACGCCATCCTGTTTCTGGCCTCCGACTTGGCGGCCTTCGTCACCGGCCACACCATCCCGACCGACGGCGGTACCGGCGCGGCGGGCGGTTGGTTCCGCTCGTCGCGCCGGCCCGACCGCGAGTGGACGAATCGCCCCATCGCGCCTTGATATCCCGGGCAGTCCTCAGACCAGGCCCAACGCGGCGTTCTCCGCCCGGATGCGCACCCTGAGCACGAGCGCGTTCGCGATGGTGAACACGATTGCCGTCAGCCACGCCGAGTGAACCAGCGGCAGCGCCGCCACCTCAGCCGCGACCGCCGTGTAATTGGGATGGCGCACCCACCGATAGAGCCCGTCGCTAATCAGCGGAGCATCCGGGATCACGATTAGCCTTGGGTTCCAACGCCTGCCGAGGACGCTCACGCAGCGCCATCGCACCACTGTGCTGAGCACCACGATAGCGAGCATGGGCCAGCCCAGCCACGGAATGAACGGCCGGTGCAGCGCCCAGGTTTCCACGACGCACGAAACCAGCAGCAGCGCATGCATGCTGACCATCGCCGGGTAGTGGTCCCGGCCGAACTCCTTGCCCCCGTGCGCGAGTGACCATCTGGTGTTTCGCTGCGCGACCGCCAGCTCGACCAGGCGTTCGCCGCCGATCGCCAGAATCAACAGGTAGTAGTACACGGCCTCGCCCCTCACCACTGCAGCAGCAGCAGCTCGAAGCTGAAGCCCGGGCCCATCGCCAGCATCACCCCGAAGGTTCCTTCGGCCGGCGGATCCGCGACGGTCCGGCGCAGCACGTCGAGCACGGATGCCGAGGAGATATTGCCGTTGTCGCGCATGGAGTTTCGGCTGTGGATCAACGCCTCCGGCGATAACGCCAGCGCGTCCTCGATCGAGTCGAGGACTTTCGGGCCGCCGGGATGACACACCCATGCCGAGATGTCCGCGAGCGACAAGCCGTGGTCGGACAGAAAACCGTCGACCTCTTCCCGTAAGTAGGTGTCGGCCATCTTCGGCACGTCGCGCGACATCACCAGTTGAAACCCGCCCGATCCCACGTTCCAGCCCATCACGTCAAGCGTCTCCGGAACCACGGCACTGCGGGTCCCGAGGACACGCGGGGCTCGGCGGCCGTTGCGGCCCAGGGGAATTCGGTCGGCGCCCGTGGCGACCACGGCGGCGGCGCCGTCCCCGAACAACGACACACCGATGAGGGCGGGAATCGAGGTGTCGTCACGCTGCAGCGTGAGTGAACACAACTCCACTGACAGGAGCACGGCCACGTGGCCCGGGTAGCCACGCAGATAGTCGTGCACACGCGCCATCCCGGCGGCCCCGGCAACACAACCGAGGCCGAACAGCGGGACCCGTTTAACATTGGGCCGCAGTCCGATTCGGGTCATCAGACGCGCGTCGATGGTGGGTACCGCGATGCCGGTGCTGGACACCATCACGATGGTGTCTACCTCGTGTGGTTCGATGTCCGCCTCGGCCAACGCCGAACGAATCGCCCGTTCGCCGAGGTCGACGGCGACCTCGAGATAGGCGTCGTTCGCTTCGGTGAAGCCACTCAGCCGCGGGTAACGCGAGAGCGGCAGCGCGAGGCTGCGGTGATCGACCCCCGTCGTCTGCGCGAAGCGCATAAACCGCGGGTCGGCGAATTCGGTTAGCTCGCGGGCGACTTCGTCCTGGTCGTAGCGGTGCGAGGTGAAGGCCACCGCGGCGCCGGCGATGTGCGGCGCGCCGCCGCCACGCCGGACGGCCCGCGCTGGGGATGTGAGATGCGATGTTGCAGTCATGCCTAAGCCGACGACGGGGTGCGCTCAGTGGTTCATCGGAGTGTCATCCAGGTGAGATGAACCACATTCCTGCACTTAGCGTTAACCAAGCGAGGGGGAGGCCGGGGGCAGCAGGCCCACGCGACTAGATTGTTTGCGCGGACCGGAATCGGGCTTGATCGTCGATGATCGTCACCGGGATGCCGTTGAGCGCGCCGTTGCCGGACGGCTCGTCGATAAACGTCGGCAGGGAGAGCACATTCGTGTTGGCGCCCGGGGAGCTGTTGGCCACCGCCATGCGGGTGCCCGGCTTGCCATGGCCCCAGCCGTGCGGCATCGACACCACGCCGGGTTTGATCGCGTCGGTGACCTCGACCGGCACTTTGATTTCCCCGGCGGCCGATTTCACGGTGACGACAGCGCCGTCCTCGATGCCGCAGCGGGCCGCGTCATCGGGGTGAATCAGCAACGTGCACCGGACCTTTCCCTTCATCAGCGCCGGCACGTTGTGCAGCCAGGTGTTGTTCGAGCGCAGGTGCCGGCGACTCACCAGAACGAGCGGTTCGGCCGGTCGTTCCATCCGGGCGGCCAGCCTGGGCAGGTCGTCGAGCAGGTATTGCGGGGCAAGCCGGATCTTCTTGTCGGGGGTGCCCAGGATGTCCGGCAGCTGCGGGACCATCGGGCCGAAGTCGATCCCGTTCGGGTTGGCCTTCAGCAGATCCAGCGTGAGCCCGCCCGGGTTTTTCCCGTAATGGTCCCCGAAGGGCCCGGTTCGCAGCGTGAGGTCCAGCATGCGCTCGGGACCGCCCTGGTCATAGAGCTTGCGAATCTCCGCCCCGTCGACGCCGCGGGTGAAAGCCAGGTAATCGAAGAAGCCGTCGTCGATCGCCGTGACGTCGACATCTTCGGCCGGCGTGCCGGCGCACAGTCCGGTCAGCCGGATAAGGATCTCCCATTCGTGTGGGCGGTCCCCCGGATCGAACACCGGCGCCGAGTAATTCGCGATGCTGTGGATGGCGAACAGCAGGATCAGGTCGTCGTGGTGGGGTTGTTCGAGCGGGGATAGGCCCGGCAGGATCACATCGGCGTGCCGCGTCGTCTCGTTGAGCCAAAGGTCAACGGAGATCATCGCTTCCAGCATCGGCAGGACTTCGTCGAGCTTGTCGCCACCGGGGGTGGACAACACCGGGTTGCCGGCGACGGTGATGAGGGCCTTTAGCTGTCCCTCGCCCGGGGTGGCGATCTCTTCGGCCATGCAGGACACCGGCGCCTGGCCGAGTACTTCCTTCGCCCCGCGCACGCGGGTGCGCCAGCGGCCGAATTCCGGGAGGCCACCTTCCAGGCCGGGCAGCGGTTGCGTGGTGATCGACCAGGCCGCCGGCTTGGGGAACATCGCTCCCCCGGGAACGTCGAAATGGCCGGTCAAGATGTTGATGACGTCGACCAGCCAGCTGGCGAGGCTGCCAAACTCCTGATTGCACAGACCGATTCGGCCGCATACCACCGCCTTTTCGGTGCCGGCGAGCTCGCGGGCCAAGAGCCGGATGCGGTCCTCGTCGATGCCGGTGACGGCGCTGACCCGGTCCGGCGGCCACTCCGCGGCGACCCGGCGCATCGTGTCAATACCGTCGACGTGCGGCCCCGGATCGATCAGGCCCTCCTCAAACAGCGTGTGCGCCACGGCCAGCAGCAGCGCGGCATCGGTCCCGGGCACGATGGGAAGCCATTCGTCGGCGCGCGCCGCGGTCTGCGTGCGCACCGGGTCGATCACGATCACCTTGCCGCGCTTGCGGATCCGGTCGATCAGACCCATCACATCGGGCGCGGCCAGCAAGGACCCCTGCGACGCGGCGGGGTTGGCGCCCATGATCACCATCAGGTCGGTGCGTTCGATGTCGGGCACCGGGAAGTTCCACCAAAGGCCGTACATCAGGTGCGACGACAGGTTTTTGGGCCACTGGTCGACCGTCCCCGGTGAATACGTGATCGGCATGCCGGACATGCCCATCAGCACACCCGCGTACCGGGCCAGTGAAAACGAGTGCGCCAGCGGGTTGCCGGTGTACGCGGTGACCGCCCCGATTCCATACTTTTCGATCACCGGCGTCAGCAACTCCGTGCAGCGGCGGAACGCCGCGTCCCAGCTGACCTCCCGCCACTGACCGTCAACCCTGATCATGGGCCGGCGGATGCGGTCCGGGTCCTCGTGCAGCGCCGCAAGTGAGACGCCCTTGGGGCAGATGTGCCCGCGGCTCCACACGTCGTCGCGGTTTCCCCGGATGCTGGTGACCCTGCCGCCGCCGACCTGAATCTCCAAGCCGCACATGGCTTCACACAGGGGGCAGGTGCGCACATGCCTGCCGTCTTCGCCCGTCGTCACCCACCCACTGTATTCCGCTACTGACCGTCGCGGAAGTGGCAATCCGGGTCAGGACGCCCAGGGGCCGATGCCGCCGGCCTTTTCGATGCGGATGCGGGTCAGGAAACCGGGCGGCGCGCCGTCCGGCGGGAATTTCATGTTCGGGTCCCCGAGGATCGGGTTGAGCTCCCGGAGAAGCTCCGGCGCGCCGCCCTCGACGATTCGTGCCGTGCCGGTGATGGACAGGTACGGCCGCATCCCCGCGCTCGGCCCGTCGAGCGACACGATGGTGACGGCCACCCGCGGGTCGTTACGGATATTGCGAACCTTCTTGTGGGCGGCGAGGTGCGCGGTGACGAGTTCGTCTCCGTCGGGCGTCGACTGCAGAGCGACCCAGACCAGGCTGACCTGGGGGCTGCCGTCGGGGTTGAGGGTGACCAGGGTGGCGTCGGCACCCTTGCCGATCAGATCGCGGGCGGCGTCGTTAAGTTTCATGCGTGATGTGACGGCCGCGGGCCGGGATTCATTCCCGTGTGCGGAATAGGCATGGACGGGTGGCGGGTTGGTGGTGCGTAGGGCGTCCCTTGAAACACATTTGAGTTTGACCAGTCGGCTGTACAAGCGCGACGCCCCGGCCCTAGCGTCGACGCAGTAGATCTTCGGGAAGGGAGCTGGCTCGTTGAGCGACCCACGGCACCCGTCGGGCATCGATTATCTGCGAGACGAAGTCCTCAGCCGACTGGACGCGCAACCGTTCGAGGACTGGTCCCCCGCCCTGCTGCGGGCCCTGATCGCCGTCTTCGATCTGAACGGCGTGACACCGGCCGCCCCACAAGGCTTCCGGCCCCACATCGTGAGGTGACTTCTCCGTGCCGCTACCACAGGGTCACCAGTTGATCGACCGAATCCTTGGGTAGCTCTCCGTCCACCACCGCGGTGACCGTCGCGTTGTTCAACGTGATGGCTCCCTTGTGGTTGTCCAGGAACGCCGTGTCGGCGGCATCACGACCGGTGGCGATCCGCACCATCGACTGCCGCGGCGACAGGCACGTCGCGTCGACCACACGCCAGGCGCCGTCGACGAATGCCTCGGCCACCGCGTGGAAATCCATCGGCTGACATCCCGGCGCGTAGACCGCCACCAGCCGGGCCGGGACGTTCAGCGCCCGCAGCAATGCGATCACCAGGTGGGCGTAGTCACGACACACACCGGCGCCCGCCAGCAACGTGTCGGTGGCGCCGTCGATCGGATCACTGGAGCCGGGAACGTAATTCAGGCGAGTGCCCACCCACGACGAGACCCTCTCGAGCAGCGTCTCCGAGGTCGCATACTGCTGGAATTCTGTGGCGGCGAAGCCGAAGAATTTGTCGGCCTCCGCGTACCGGCTCGGGCGCAGATAGGTGATCAAGTCGATGTCGCGCACCGGCGGGGGCGCAGCTTCTCCGGCCACCGTTGCAGAGTACGACAGCGTGACGATCCCGCCTTCGGCCTCAATGGAATGGATCCGGGTGCCGTGCTCACCGACGATCTCGCGCGGCTGAATTGGCTTGCCGTCCAAGGTGATCACCAGCGATTCGCTGACGTCGATACCCTGCTGCTGGGCCACGGTGACCTGGAATTCCAGGGTCGTCGGCGCCGTCACCTCGACTTCGATGTCGGCGCCGACGACACGTTTGAGATCGCTTGTTGTAATGACCGCCCCCTGCTTGCTCGCCACCTGCCTACGCTAGTCATCCAACACAAAGACCCGGCGATACGCAGCGCGAGAGCGCTCCTGGCGAGGAGTCACGACGGTGGAGACGTGGGAACTGGTCGCCCGTGAGCGAATCCGCGACACGTTGGCGAGATACAACTGGTCCGGCGACGCGGGCCGCCTCGAGGGCCTTGCGGAGACGTTCTGCCCGGACGGCGTTCTCGAGATACGCGGATTCGAGCCGTTGCGCGGCCGGGCCGCGATCGTCACGTTCCTCGGCGGCATCACCGGGAACGTCGACGCCGGCGCCCGCGACAAGCCCGTCGTCCGGCACAACCTCACCAACGTGCTGTTCACTGCACTCGATGCCGATCAGGCGCAGGTCTCGTCGTACTTCACCGTGCTCACCAACATCGGCCTCGACCCTTTCGGTCGTTATCGCGACACCCTGGTACCCCACGGCGACGCCTGGCTGATCAAGCATCGCAAGGTGTCGACCGACTGGGCGGCGCCCGGGTCGGGGCATGGCAGGGCAGTCGCACGGCGACTGAGTCCTGCGCCGAGATGAACGTCGATGGCAATTTCGTTGAATGTCTCGCTCAAATGTTTGCCGCAGACCGCTCAACGGCTACAGATAGGAATCACACCTAGAGATTGCAGTCAACCGTGATTGCGTTCCCCGGTGGGGCCCGGGGTTGAGCGCAGGTCACGTGACCAGCGGTCATGGCCGCACAATCGAGACGAGCGAAAATGCAACGACTGAGTGGATTAGACGCGTTCTTTCTGTACCTGGAATCCCCGAAGCAGCCGTTGAATGTTTGCTGCGTGCTGGAGCTGGACCCCGGTGACTTGCCCGGGGGTTACACCTTCGACCGGTTTCGTGAGGCGCTGTCGGCGCGGGTGGACGCGGTGCCGGAATTCCGCCTCAAGCTGGCCGACAACCAGCTGAACTTCGACCACCCGGTCTGGGTGGACGACGACCGTCTCGACCTGGCGCGCCATCTCCACCGGGTGGCCCTGCCGGCGCCCGGGGGATCCAGGGAGTTAGCGGAATCTGCGGGCACATCGCCGGGCTGGCGCTGGATCGCGATCGCCCGTTGTGGGAGATGTGGGTGATCGAGGGCCTGCACGGCTGCGCGCTGTCGGTCGTCCTCAAGGCCCACCACGCGGTGGTCGACGGGATCGGCGGGGCCAACCTGCTGGCCCAGTTGTGCAGCACCGCGCCGGACGCTCCGCCCCCGGAACCCGCCGCCCGGGTGGGCGCGGCGCATCCGCTTCAGATCGCCGCGGCGGGCCTCATCGGGGCCGGGTTGCGGCCGTGGCGCCTTGCCAAAGTAGTGCCGGCAACCGTCCTGACGCTGGCGCAAACGATTCTCCGTGCCCGGGGCGGCGGACCCACGATGGCCGCCCCGTTCGCCGCACCGTCCACGGCGTTCAACGGTCCATTCACTCGGCGCCGCAACGTCGCGTTTACGTCGCTTGACCTCGAGGACGTCAAGCAGGTCAAAAGCAGGTTCGGAGTCACCATCAACGATGTGGTGACGGCCCTGTGCGCGGGCGCACTGCGACAGTTCTTCTTGGACCGCAACGAACTATCGGACAGCCCGATGGTGGCCAGCGTGCCGGTCTCGGTGCGCGGCAAATCCGACCGGCCGGGCCGCAACCAGACCACCTGGATGCTCTGCCGCCTCGAAACCCACATCGACGATCCGGCCGAACGGCTGAGCAGCATCGCGCACGGCAACGCCGCGGCCAAGGACCATGCCGCCGCCATGGGTTCCAGCCTGCTGCAGGACTGGACGCAGGTGGCCGGCCAGACCATGTTCGGCGCCGCGATGAAGCTGCTGCCCCGTATCCCGTTGCCGGAGAAGCCGCCGCACAACCTGGTGCTGTCCAACGTGCCCGGGCCGCAGGAACAGCTCTATTTCATGGGCTGCCGGGTCGACGCCATGTATCCGCTCGGCCCGATCATCGCCGGTGCGGGTCTCAACATCACCGTCATGTCGCTCAACGGCCGACTCGGCGTCGGCCTCATTTCCTGCCCCGACCTGGTTGCCGACCTCTGGGACCTCGCCGACGCGTGTCCCGCGGCGCTCAAAGAGCTGCTGAATTGCAGCGAGCCAGGGCACGACCAAGCCTGAGCCGCCAACCCTGTAGGGCCACGCCGCCGTGGCATGGCAAGGTGGCACCCGTGGCAGACACCGTTACGCAGCAGGACCTGCGCGAAATCAGCACTCCCAAGGGCGCTTTGCGCTACTACGACTGCGGCCCGGAATCCGCTCCGGTGTTGCTGTTCCTGCACGGCTCGGGACCGGGCGTCACGGGGTGGCGCAACTTCCGCGGCATACTGCCCGCGTTCGCCGAACGGTTTCGCTGCCTGATCCTGGAGTTTCCCGGCTTCGGCGTCAGCGACGATTTCGGCGGCCACCCGATGGTCACCGCCTTCGGCACGGTGTCACCGCTCCTGGACGCACTCGGTGTCCAGCGGGTGCACATCGTCGGGAACTCGATGGGGGGCGGCGTCGGCATCAACTTCGCCACCCACAACCCGGACCGCGTCCACCGGTTGGTGACCATCGGCGGCATCGGGACCAACATCTTCAGCCCGAGCCCCAGCGAGGGCATCCGGCTGCTGCAGGAGTTCGTCGAGGACCCAACCCGCCAGCGGCTGGTGGACTGGCTCAAGTCGATGGTCTACGACCAGGCGCTGATCACCGAGGAACTGGTCGAGGAACGCTGGGAGCTGGCCACCGACCCGGACACGTTGGCCGCCGCGCGCCGCATGTACGGGAAGGCGGCCTTCGCCGCCATGAACGCCGCGATGGCCGCCTCCGACCGCCCACTACCGTGGGCCGTCATGCACAAGTTGACCGCGCCCACCCTGCTGACATGGGGACGCGACGATCGGGTGAGCCCGCCGGACATGGCGCTCATCCCGATGCGCACCATCCCCAACGCGGAGCTGCACGTCTTCCCCAACTCCGGCCACTGGGCGATGATCGAAGCCCGGGAGGCGTTCGAGAGCACCGTCCTGGCGTTTCTCTCCCGCTAGTGGTGATCGCGAGCGCGGTGCAGCCGGGCGAGGGGGGCACCTCCCGCTTGCGGGGGACGGGTCGCCACCATCGGGACTAGACCGCCCCGGCCAGGCCTCGGCTCAACAGGTCGCGTGCGTCGGGATTGCCGTCCAGGACACGGGTGGTACGGACGTCGATCCACCACTGGCCGTCGATCCGCCGCAGCGTGAAGTGGTTTGCGGCGCAACGCCATACGCGATAACCCTCTCCGTCGCGAACCAGGACCAAGGACTCGCACACCGCCACTGCCGAGTCGCCGGTGACCGTGACGACGCAGGGCCCGAGGAAGTGGCCGCATCCGTTGGCCACCAGGTTCTGGTGGGCCGACGAGCTCACCATGGCGTGTACCTCCGCCCCGGCCCTCCATGCGCCGGCCGTCGACGTCGTAGATTCCGTCGTGTGCCCACAACCGCGCGGCCGCATCGGGATCCCCCGCGTCGACCGCCGGACCGTACGAGGCGATCAGCCGCGCGATATCGCGTTCGTCCTCGAGCCGGCGCAGCCGAGTCGCCAACTCGTCGAGAGCGGTCATGATTTTCTCCTCATCGTCGGGATCGCGGCAGCGGACACTACCAATTCCCCACACGCTAGGGCGGACGGCATGAGCATCAAGGGCTGACGGGCTTCAATCCGTAGCGGGCGTAACCGCAACGACCCATGGGGGTTTGCTCAATCTTTGAATCAGGCGACCCGAACATTTTGATCGAAACCCCCGAACAGCCGCGATCACTATTTACATGTTCGTTACGCGGATCCATCTCAAGTTGCTGGCCCCTTGACCGCGGGTTAGGTTGGTCGGGTTTGCGGTCGCGGCCAGCGTCGGTCGGCGGCCTCCCTCGCGGAAAACCGCGAAATCCATTCGTCACATGCGTGAAAGGGGTTGCGCGTGCGACAGCTTTCACCGCTGCGGGTGGTGTCGACGGGACTCGGGGCCGCCGCGGGACTTGGCGACGCGGTAGGCAGGCTGGCGACCGCCGGCCTCGACGTTGCCGCGCTGCCGGTCCGGGTGGGCGCACAGGTGCTCTCGGGTGAGCTCTCGCGGTCCACGCTGACCCGGAGGTGCGGGCGCGGCGACGGCCGCCTGTGGATCGAGGTGCGCGGCCTCGACGGCACGGGCGGGCCGGCACGAGGCCGCGCCGCCGTCGATGCGCTGCGGGCGCGGCCAGGGGTCACGAAGGTCAGCCTGAACCGTCCGCTGTCGCGGGTGGTCGTCGAGATCGACGAGGGCGGGGCATCGCTCGACGAGCTGTGCGCCGCGCTCGACGATATCGAAAACCCCGACGGTGTAAGCGATTCCAGGCGTGCCGAAAGCTTGCCGGGCGACGGGTTGCTGCTGGCCACCCGCGGCGCGATGGTTGCGGTCAACGCCGCCGGGTTCGCGGTCGCGGTGGCCGGTCGGGCGTTGCGACTGCCGGCGGCCCCGATCGCCGTCGAGGCGGTGTCGGCGATCGCGAATTATCAACCGTGGGTGCGTCGCCTGCTCGAGGGCGGCATCGGCCCCGGCGCGACCGACACCGCGTTATCAATGCTGGGGACGACGGCGCATGTCGTCACGTTGTCACCGGTGAAGCTGTCGGTCGACCTGGCGATGCAGGCCTTCAAGGCCGCCGAGTGCCGGGCCGCGGCGCGGGCGTGGGCCCGTTATGAGCCGGAGTTGGCCCGGTACGCCGACGAGCCTGAGATGCAGCGGTTGCCGCGCCCGGTTCCCGCGCCGGCCGGCCCGGTCGACCGTCATGGGAAGCGTGTGGCGTGGGTGCAGCTGATCGGTGTCGGGCTGACGGGGGCCCTCACCCGCAACGTGACGATGGCCTCGAGTGCGGCGCTGGCGGCGTCGCCCAAGGCCATGCGCACTTCGCACGAGGCGTTTGCGGCCACGCTGGGCCGGGGCTTGGCGGACAAGCACGCGGTGCTGCCGCTGCGGCCGGAGGGTTTGCGCCGGCTCGACAAAGTCGATGCGCTGCTCATCGATCCGCGCGTGCTGTGCGACGAGAGGATGCGGGTGGTGCGCGTGCGCGGTGCTCGCGACGCCGAGATGCTCGCCGCCTGGACCCGCGCCCAGGAACTGCTCGACGACGGCCCGGCCCCGGGCTGGCACCCGATTCCCGTGGCTGCAACCGACGAGCAAGGGGGCAGCGATACCGTCGAAGCGCTCGTCGCACCAGCTCCTCACCCGCTCGCATCGGCCCTGATCACCCGGGCGCGTGACTCCGGGGCGCGCCTGGTGTCGGTCGACACCGACCTGCTCGGCGACTTGCGTCCCGCCTTCGACGATGTCCTGCCAGTCGGTGACGCCGGCATCGATCGTGCACTCGCCGAAGCGGTTTCGGATCTGCAACATGACGGGCACACCGTCGCGGTGCTGTCCTCGCTTGCCGCACAAGCGCTTTCGGGCGCCGACGTGGCGTTGGGAATCAGTCCGAGCGCAGGCGGGCCGCCGCCCTGGAATGCGGACCTGATGCTGGACGACCTGGCCGGAGCGTGGCGGGTGTTGCATGCGTTGCCCGCGGCCCGAACGGCGAGTCAGCAGGGTATCGCGATATCCGTGGGTGCTTCGGCGCTGGGCGCGCTGTTCATGGTGCCCGGGGTGCGCCGGTTGCGCGGGCCTGGCCCGGTGACCGTCGGCGCCGTCGCGGGAATCCTGTCCGGATACCTGTTGGCCCGCAGCGCGATTCACGCTTCGACACCCCGGCCGGCGCCGGCCTACGAGTGGCACGCGATGTCGGCTGAGCAGGTCCGCGAGGTGTTGGCGGCATTGCATGACCCCGAGGAGTCCTCGGCCGCGACCGAGCCCGCATCGGAGGGCACGCGGTTCCCCGCCGCGGCGTGGGAGTTCGCCAGGGCCGCCGCCGCGGAACTGACCGGTGATCCGTTGACGCCGATCCTCGGGTTGTGTTCGGCGGCAACAGCGCTGCTGGGCTCACCGGCCGACGCGATCATGGTCGGGGCCGTGTTGACCGGAAACGCCTTGCTGTCGACCGCCCAACAGCTGCGGGCCGAGAACCGGCTGAACCGCCTGCTCGCCCAGCAGGCCCCGCCTGCCCGCGTCGTCACCCCGGGTACGAATGCCGCGCGCGGCTACCGCCAAGTCGTCGTCGAGCAGCTGCGGCCCGGCGACGTGATCGAGGTGCGCAGCGACGAGGTGGTGCCCGCCGACGCTCGGGTGATCGAGGCGCACGACCTCGAGGTCGACGAGTCCTCCCTGACCGGTGAATCGCTGTCGGTCCAGAAGCAGGTCGAGGCCACGCCCGGGGCCGAACTGGCCGAGCGCCGCTGCATGATCTACGCCGGAACCACCGTGGTGGCCGGCACAGCGGTGGCGGTGGTGACCGCCGTCGGGGCTGACACCCAGACCCGCCGCGCGGCCGAACTGGCCTCCGGTGACCTGCCGACCGTCGGCCTGCACCATCAGCTCAGCCGACTGATGAGACGCGCGTTCCCGTTCAGCGCGGGCGGCGGCGTTCTGGTCGGCGGGCTCAGCCTGTTGCGCGCCGGCGGGCTGCGCCAAGCGCTGGGCAGCGCCATCGCAGTCGCCGTGGCGGCCGTCCCCGAGGGCATGCCGCTGATGGCCACCCTTGCCCAATCGGCCTCGGCGCAACGGCTGGGCGAATGCGGGGCGCTCGTCCGGGTGCCGCGGGCGACCGAGGCGCTCGGGCGCGTCGAGGTGGTCTGCTTCGACAAGACCGGAACGCTGAGCGAGAACCGACTTCGCGTCGCCGAGGTGCACCCGATTATGGGGCATTCCCGCGAGGACGTTTTGCGGTGCGCCGCCCAGGCCGCACCGGCCGACGACGGCAACCCGCACGTGCACGCCACCGACGAGGCCATCATCAAGGCGGCCGACGCGGTGGCGGATGCCGGTTCGCGGCCCGAACCCGACGCGCATCTGCCGTTCCGGTCCGGCCGGGCTTTCTCGGCCTCGGTGACGGGCACGCAGCTGACCGTCAAGGGCGCACCCGAAGTGGTCTTGGCGGCGTGCGGTGACGTCGGCGCAGACGTGGACGACGCGGTCACCGCCCTGACGACCGCGGGACTGCGAACGATCGCCGTGGCACAGCGCCGCCTGACCGCGGCACAGGCGCGGTCGGCGCGGAAAGACCCCGACCGCATCACCGCGGTGTGCGGCGCCGGGCTGACGCTCACCGGATTCCTCGGCCTCTCGGACACCCCGCGCCCCCAGGCGCCACAGTTGCTGGCCGCCCTGGCCGACCGTGGCGTGGCGATCCGGCTGATCACCGGCGACCATCCCGTCACCGCCACCGCGATCGCCCGCGAGCTGGGGGTCACGGTGTGCGCCAACGAGGTGATCACCGGGTCCGAATGGAACGCCCTGTCCCGGCAGGATCAGCAGCGCGCAGTGACCGAACGGGTGATCTTCGCCCGGATGTCGCCGGAGAACAAGGTGCAGGTCGTCCAGACGCTCGAGCGCGCCGGGCGGGTGTGCGCCATGGTCGGCGACGGCGCCAACGACGCCGCCGCGATCCGGGCGGCGAGCGTCGGTGTCGGTGTGGTCGCGCGCGGCAGCGACTCCGCGCACACGACCGCCGACCTGGTGCTCACCGACGGGCGCATCGAGACGCTCGTCGCCGCCATCGACGAGGGCCGCCGACTGTGGCGCGGAGTCCAGGCGGCCGTGGCCGGCCTGCTCGGCGGCAACGCCGGCGAGGTGATCTTCTCCGTCATCGGCACGGCGATCGCCGGGACCTCGCCGCTGAACACCCGCCAGCTGCTGCTGATCAACACGCTCACCGACGCGCTACCCGCGACCGCCGTCGCCGTCAGCACGCCCGCGGGGCCGGTGCGACGCGTCGGGAGCGGCATCGACGAACGCGCGCTCATGCGAACCGTGGCCGCGCGCGGAGCGCTCACCGCCACCGCCGCCACGACGGCCTGGGTGATGGCCTCGGTCACCGGGCTACCGCAGCGGGCCTCCACGGTCGCGCTGATCTCGTTGGTCGCGGTCGAGCTGGGCCAGACGGTGGTCGACTCGCACGCGCCGCTGGTGCTGCTCACCGCGGCCGGCTCGTTCGCAGCTTTCACCGCGATGATCAGCACCCCGGGGATCAGCCAACTCCTGGGCTGCACACCGGTCGGCCCTTTGGGCTGGGCACAGGGGCTGGGCACCGCCGCGGCCGCGGTCCTCGCCGTCGCCGCCACGAATCAATTGCGGTCGGGCCGCCGCGACCAGGAGTCGCCGCTCACCGATGACCCGGAACTCGATGAGCCCGCAAAATCGGCTCCACAACCACCGCCGCACAGCGGCCCGCGGGCGCCGCATACCGCGATTCTGATGGCTCCCGCTAAGGCCGCGCGTGCGCTGAAATTGGTGGATCGACAACAGCATCGGATTTCGCTAGAGGTCGTCACCGATCGCCCGTGAGACCTTCAGTGGCGGTCACCGCGCGGCGTTATGAACACGCCTTCCGCGGTGACCGTGATTCCCTGGCTATCGGTGATCTGCCCCTTCGCGAAGGTCTTCACGCCCTCGACGCGGTCGACCCACGCTTCTGCCCGCACCAGACCTAGCGGAGTGCCCCGGACATAGCGCAGCGTGAGCGTGCCGGTATAGGCCGGTCGGCCGGGTTCGTGCGCGGTCGCGCCCAGGATGTGATCGAGGACCAACGCGCACACTCCCCCATGGACGTGTCCCGGTGGCCCTTCGTACGCGGCGCCCAATGTGATCTCGGTCCACACCACACCACCGGCGCCGCGGTGAATTGTCGGCGGAGGAGCGACCGGGTTGCGTGCGCCGATCATGACGTTGCCGGAGGTCACGGGTTGGCCGTCGACCGGATCGCGAACACCGAATGACCCCGGCATGAGGCTTTCGCTCAATTGCTCCACCGCGCAATCGATGTGCGTCTTCGCCGCCGCAACGGTACCGGCGCCGGCCTCGGTGCGGATCGTCGCGTCGATCAGTCGGCGAACGGACTGGGCGAGCGGCTCATACTCCGGTGCGTCGCTGCCATTGTTTGCGGTCACTTTTTCGTTCGCCCGCTCATGTCGCCTTCTGCGTAAGCCCGGCGTCCACCACGAGCTGGGTGCCCGTGATGTAGCGGGCCTCGTCTGAGGCCAGGAACACCACGGCGTTCGCCACGTCGACTGGCTCCACCCACGGCACCGGCAGCAGGTTGCGCGCCCGCAGCACTTCCGCCGCGTCCGCGGCGGTGGGGTTCTCGAGGTCTGGGCGTAAGCGTCGAAACGTCCTGTCGTTGAGCACCATCGGGGTCGCGACCGCCCCGGGATGAACCGTGTTGACCCGGACGCCGGAAGGCCCGAGTTCGTTCGCGAGAGTGCGAGCCAGCCCCACCACCGCGTGCTTGCTCGCGGTGTAATGCGCCGTATTGGGCGTCCCGCGAAGACCATTGGTCGAACTGATGATCACGATGGCGCCACCCTCACCGATGTGCGGTACGCCAGCCTTGACCGTGTGCCATACGCCGGTCAGGTTGATGTCGAGCGTGCGATGCCAGTCCTGGGGGTCGAGTTCCCATGTGGGGCCGCCCGCGATATGGATCCCCGCGTTGGCGACGATGACGTCGAGTCGCCCCAACTCGGTGACGCCGGCGTTAACGGCCTTCGCCACGGCCTCCAGGTCACTAACGTCGGCAACGCCCGGCACGCAGCGTCGACCGCGGTTTTCGACATCCTTTGCGGTGTCGAGCAACTCGGTGCTGGCTGCGGCGGCATCGAGCGCGATCACATTTGCGCCCTCGTCGGCGACGCGCTGGCAATGCACCCGTCCCGTACCTTTGGCGGCACCGGTGACCAGCACTACCTTGTCAAGCAGTCTCTTCATCGTGGCCTCTTGACGAGATCAAAGCCCGGGTACCCGGTCCCGGCCACCTCGTCGCAGATGTCGTTATAAGTGGCGAATCCGCCGACGAATAGCATGAATCCCCTTGGTTTTCCGGGCACGTTGGCGCCCATGTACCAGGACTCCGCCTTGGTGAACAGCGTGGCCTCGGCAAGGCGGGCGCATTCGGCTCCCCAGCCGTCGACGGCGTCGCGGGTCGCTTCGATCGCGGAAAGCCCGTGGGCATCGAGGTAAGCAATGGCTGCGGCGATCCAATTCACCTGCGCCTCGGCATGCAGCACCATGTTCGCCAGCACGGCGGGCGCCCCGGGGCCGGAGATCAGGAACAGGTTGGGAAATCCGTCGACGGCGAGCCCCAGGTAGGTGCGCGGTCCCTGGGCCCAGTCGTCCCGCAACCGACGACCACCGCGTCCGACGATGTCGATCTTGGCCAGCGCACCGGTGAGGGCGTCGAAACCCGTCGCCAGCACGATCATGTCGACGTCGTAGTGCGCGCCAGCGGTTCTGATCCCCGTGGTGTCCACGGATTCGATCGGTGTGTCGCGCACGCTGATGAGCGAGACGTTCGGCCGGTTGAAGGTGCTGAAGTAATTGCTGTCGGTGCAGATCCGCTTCGTACCGATCGGGTGATCAGTGGGAATAAGCAGGTCGGCCAGCGCCGGGTCGTCGATGACCGCGCGCACCCTCTCCTCGTAAAACTTCCGGGCTTCTTCGTTGGCGGTCAAGTCGGTCATCTGGTCCGGGAACGTCTTCGAGAACAGCACACCGCCCAGCTGCCAACGCTTCTCGAACGCCGCCCGGCGTTCCTCCGGCGTGAACTCCATGGTCGGCTTCGGCGCCGTGATGTGTGGTGACCCGCCGCCGCTGCGCCACGAGAGCCGCCGCCGTTCTGCGTAGTTCGCCTTGATGTCGTCGAGTTCCCTTTTGAGCAACGGCTTATTGCCGGCCGGGACACTGTAGTTGGGCGTGCGCTGGAAGACGAAGAGATGCTCGGCGTGTTCGGCGATGATCGGAATCGATTGAATGCCAGACGAACCGGTGCCGATGACGGCGACCCGCTTTCCCGTGAAATCGACGGCATGCTGTGGCCACGCGGCGGTGTGGTAAATCTCGCCTGCGAACGACTCGAGGCCGTGGAAGTTTGGCGTCAAAGCGGCTGACAGCGGGCCCGTCGCCATCAGGCAGAACCGGGCGGACAGCACCTCGTCGCGGTCGGTGGTAACCGCCCAGCGCAGCGTTGTTTCGTGTAGTGCCAAGGACACGACGCGAGTGCGGAAAGCGATGTCACGGCGCAGGTCGAGTTTGTCGGCCACCCAGTTCAGGTACGCGAGGATCTCCGCCTGGGTCGCGTACTTCTCGGTCCAGTTCCACTCTTGCTGCAGTTCATCGGAGAAGGAATAGCAGTAATCGACGCTTTCGACGTCACAGCGCGCCCCCGGATAGCGGTTGTAGTACCAGGTGCCGCCCAGCTCCGGCGCCGCCTCCAGGACCCGCACCGACAGTCCCTGACCGCGCAGCTTGTGCAGGGCGTAGAGGCCGGCGAACCCTGCGCCGACCACGACGACGTCGACCAGCTCCGCGCTACTCACAGGCACGGACGGTATGGCCTGCCACCTCGACCGCCGGGGCCGGTTCCCGGTCACCGGACACTGAGGTGACGTTGTCTCGGCCTTGAGCACCGCGGTGCAATTCTGAGCGCTTTTGCTTCCGCTCATCGGGAAGCGCTTCGGCTGAGGCACGAACTGCGGTAGACCATTACTAAGCCCCAGACGTAAAGGACACCAACATGAGCGAACGGGTACTCGACCGGGTCGTGGCGATGGCGGACCAGTTGCGCGACCAGGCCCCCGAGGCCGAGCGGATCGGCCGGCTCACCGATGACACGGTCAAGCTGATGAAGGGCGCCGGCCTGATCCGGCTGCTGCAAACCAAGCAATATCAGGGCTTCGAGGTCCATCCCCGCGAGTTCGCCGAGACGACGATGGCGACCGCGGCGCTGGACCCGGCGGCCGGCTGGATTGTCGGCGTGGTCGGCGTGCACCCCTACCAGTTGGCCTACGCGGACCCGAGGGTCGCCGCCGAAATCTGGGCCGACGACGTCGACACGTGGATGGCCTCGCCATACGCCCCGCAGGGGGTGGCCAAACCCGTCGACGGCGGCTACATCTTCAACGGCCGCTGGCAGTTCAGCTCGGGCACCGACCACTGCGACTGGATCATCCTGGGCGCGATGCTGGGCGACGACAAGGGCATTCCGATCATGCCGCCGCAGATGCTGCATATGATCCTGCCGCGCACGGACTACGAGATCGTTGAGGACTCGTGGAACGTGGTGGGGCTGCGTGGAACCGGCTCCAAGGACGTCATCGTCAAGGATGCGTTCGTCCCGTCCTACCGGACGATGGACGCGACAAAGGTGATGGACGGCACCGCCCAGCGCGAGGCGGGCATGACCGAGCCGCTGTATCTGATGCCGTGGTCGACGATGTTCCCGCTGGGCATCTCGGCTGCGACGATCGGCATCGCCGAGGGGGCGCTCGCCGCGCACCTGGACTACCAGCGCGAGCGCGTCGGCGCCACCGGCACCGCGATCAAGGACGACCCCTACGTCATGTTCGCCATCGGCGAGGCGGCCGCCGACGTCAATGCCGCCCGCCAGGAACTGCTGGCCAACGCCGACCGCATCTACGACATGGTCGCCGCGGGCAAGGAGGTGTCGTTCGCCGACCGCGCGGCCGGCCGGCGCACCCAGATCCGTGCGGTGTGGCGCGCGGTGGCGGCGGTCGACGAGATCTTCGCCCGCTCGGGCGGCAACGCAGCCCGGATGGACAAGCCGCTGCAACGGTATTGGCGCGATGTGCACGTCGGCCAGCTGCACGCCATCCACATGCCGGGCACGACCTATCACGCGTCGGCGCTGAGTTCGCTGGGTATCGATCCGCCCGAGGGCCCCCTGCGGGCTTTGATCTAGGAGAGCACGTTGACCGACCTGAAAAGCCTGGGCTACATCACCATTTCGACCAACGACATCGACCGCTGGCGGCAATTCGCCTTCGGTGTACTGGGTTTCGCCGAGGGCAAGGGTCCCGACCCGGAGGCGCTCTACTTGCGGATGGACGAGCGCGCCGCCCGGCTCATCGTGGTGCCCGGTGAGACCGACCGGGTGCTGACCGTCGGCTGGGAGGTCCGTGACCGCCCAGCGCTGCAACGGGTCAAGGCGACCCTGGACGCCGCGGGGACCCCGTTCAAGCAACTGTCCGCCGACGAGGCCGAGGCCCGCCGCGTGGAAGAGGTGATCACGTTCGAGGACCCGGCCGGCACCGCGCTCGAGGTCTTCCATGGCGCGGTGCTCGACCACAGCCCCGTCGTCACCCCGTTCGGTGCGAAATTCGTCACCGGCGACCAGGGCCTGGGCCATGTGGTCGTGCCGGCGACCGACCCGGGCGGGCTGTTCGACTTTTACACCGAGGTGCTGGGTTTCCGCGCCCGCGGCGCGTTCCGGGTGCCGCTGCCGAAAGAGTTTGGGCCCGTGCGGGTTCGCTTCCTTGGCATCAACGAACGCCACCACAGCCTGGCGATCGTGCCTGCCGCACATCAGCGCGACCCCCGCCTGGTGCACATCATGGTGGAGGTCGACAGCCTCGACGCCGTCGGCCAGGCGCTGGACCGCGTGAACGCCGAGGGCTTCCAGCTGTCCTCCACGCTGGGCCGGCACACCAACGACAAGATGGTGTCGTTCTACGTCCGCGCGCCCGGTGACTGGGACATCGAGTTCGGCACCGACGGCATGCGCGTCGACGAAACCTATTACACCGCAGAGGAAATCACCGCCGACAGCTACTGGGGCCACCAGTGGATCGGCGAAATGCCCGCGGCCATGCGGCTATGACGCCGGATACCGAGGTCACGCCGGTCCCGGCCGCGTCAATCACGTCGTGGGATGACGAGGCCGACGTGGTCATCGCCGGCTACGGGGTGGCCGGCGCCGCCGCGGCGGTGGAGGCGGCGCGCTCCGGCGCCGACGTGCTGGTGTTGGAACGCACCGGGTCCTGGGGCGGGGCGGCGGCGATGGCCGGCGGGTTCATCTACCTCGGCGGGGGAACGCCCCTGCAAAAGGCCTGTGGCTTCGACGATTCCGTCGACAACATGGTGGCTTTTCTCAACGTCGCGATGGGGCCCGGTGCCGACGAGAAGCGGATCGCCGACTACTGCGCCGGCAGCGTCGCCCACTTCGACTGGCTGGTCGGTTGCGGCGTTCCGTTCAAGGCGGAGTTCTTTTCCGAGCCCGGCTGGGAACCAATGGGTGACCAGGGCCTGATGTACAGCGGCGGCGAAAACGCTTATCCGTTCAACACGATCGCCTCCCCCGCCCCGCGCGGGCACGTCCCGCAGATGTCGAACAAGAAGCAGGGCGAAGCCAGCGCGGGCTACATGCTGATGAAGCCGCTCGTCGAGACCGCCACCGCCGCCGGCGCACGCGCGCTCTACGACGTGCGGGTCCAGCGCCTCATCGTCGAAGCCGATGGCAGGGTGGTCGGGATCCGCGCGCGACAGTACGGCAACGACATTGCGGTCCGGGCGCGCAAGGGTGTGGTGCTTGCGACCGGCAGCTTCGCCTACAACGACGCGATGGTGGCCCGTTACGCCCCGCGAATCGCGGGCCGCCCGGCCGCATCCATCGAGCAGCACGACGGGCAGGCGATCCGCATGGCCCAGGCGTTGGGCGCCGATTTGGCGCACATGGACGCCACCGAGGTCGCAATGTTCATCGACCCCCAGCAACTGGTGCGCGGCATCCTGGTCAACGGTCGCGGCCAGCGCTACGTCGCCGAGGACACCTACCCGGGACGCATCGGCCAGCTCACGCTCTACCAGCAGGACAACACCGCCTTCCTGATCATCGACGACGACGCCCAGCAAGAGGCGATGGCGTCGTGGTCGCCGAAGTTCATGCTGCGCCCGGCGACCTGGGTGGCCGACACCGTCGCCGACCTGGAACGCGAGATGGGCCTGGCGCCGGGTTCCCTGCAGGCGACCGTCGCCGCCTACAACGAGGGCGCCGCTCGGGGCGAGGACCCGCTGCTGCACAAGAAGCCGGAGTGGTTGAAGCCCATCGGTTCCCCGGTCGGCGCCATCGACTTGCGCGAGAACACCGGCGGTTTCACCCTGGGCGGCCTGGCCACCACGCTGGACGCGGAGGTGCTCCACGTCAGCGGAGAACCAATTCCCGGTCTCTTCGCCGCCGGGCGCTGCACCGCCGGACTGGCCGCGTGGGGCTACGCCAGCGGTATCTCGCTCGGTGACGGCAGCTTCTACGGCCGCCGCGCGGGCCGATCCGCGGCCAAGGGCTGAGCCCAGCCGCGGCCGCGAGCGTAAGCACACTGCGAAAAATCACTCAGGAATTCGCAGTGTGCTTACGCTCGCGCGCTGAAAGATCCCGTCCAGCGGTTTCCGCGCGTCGTGTGACAGCGACCACAGCGCTGTGGTAGAACTATGTTCCTAATAGGAATATATCGGTCAGGCACGTTTGGAGGATCGATGTCAGGTACCGCTGAACCCGCTACCCCCACGGCAGTCATCGACCGCATATCGCTCGTTCTCGACGCGTTCGAGGGTCCGGGGCGGCTCACCCTGGCGCAGATCGTCAGGCGCACCGGCCTGCCGCGCTCGTCGGCGCATCGAATGCTCGAACGCCTGGTGCAGCTGCGCTGGCTGCGCCGCAGCGGTCGCGATTATGAGTTGGGCATGCGACTCGTCGAGCTCGGATCGCTCGCCGTGCATCAAGACCGGCTGGTGCGGGCGGCCGGCCCGTTGCTGGGTGAATTGCACCGCGCCACCGGCCTTGTCGTGCACCTGGCCGTGCTCGACGGCCCCGACGTTGTGTACCTGGACAAGATCGGTGACCAAAGAATCCCCACCCGGGTGGGTAGTCGCCAACCCGCCCACTGCACTGCAGTCGGCAAGGCGATCCTCGCCTATCGCGATGAGGATGCCGAGCTCGATCTGCGGGTTCGGAAGACGAGATACTCGATATCCAGCGGCACCCAGCTGGCCGTCGAGCTAGCCAAGGTGCGGGCCCACGGCGTCGCGTTCGAGCGCGAGGAGTCACTGCTCGGCTTCGGCTGCGTGGCGGCACCGATCGGCGGACCGAGTGAGGCGGTGGCCGCCGTGTCGGTGTGCGGTCCAATGAACCGCATGATGTTCGACCAGCGACTGACGGCCCCGGTGCGCATGACCGCGATGGGCATCTGGCGCAACGTCGAAGACGGCCCGCAACGCGTCGCTCCAACCCTGCAGCCGCTGCGCCCGCTGCGTCCCGCAGGTCCGGCGACGCGGCCCGCCCTCCAGTACGCGTGAGCGCGCGCGCATGTCAGACGGCCACGTCTTCGTGATCGACCGGGTGGTTACCCGGCCCGGCTGTGCTCGACGGTTCGTCGACGCCTACCTCGCCGAGTACGCCCCCGGCGCACGGGAGCGTGGGATGACATTGCGCGATGTTCTGGTCAGCCCGCCGATCTGGTTCGATGACGAAACCAACATCGTGACGATCACCTGGACGCTGCCCACCGTGCGGGCGTGGTGGGAGATGACGTGGAAGGGCAGGCCGGACCCGGCCCTCGGCGAATGGTGGTGCAACCTAACCGAACTCGTGCAGGAGCGGTCGCGATCGTTCGCCGCGGCCCCCGAGGACGTGGACCGGCTTTGCGATGTTTAGCGTCACCAGGTTGTTAGACGTCGTCGAAGATGAACGCGACCGGATGCTCACCGCGTTGCGGGCGGCCGCCCGCGGCGCCCGAGCGTTGCGCTGGGTGGTGCAGCCGACTTTGCCGGGGGCGCGTAACGGCGGAGACATCTTGCTGCACCTGAGGTTCGATGCCGAAGACCGGGCCGGTCTCGCCCTAAGGCGATTCACCCCTCTTCTCACCGACTTCGCAGTCACCCGGGTCAACGGCGCGAACTATTCGGGTAGGCCCGTTCGCCGCAGCGACACCCCGGGCGCGGTGTATCGCGCACTGTTGCTTCGGGTGTCCCCCGATACGCCGGCCGCCACGGTCGCCCGCTTCGAACACGAACTGTCCTCGATGGCGCGCTATGTCTCGTCCATCCGCGCATGGCAACTGAGCCGAGTGTCCGAGAGCCTGGGCACCTCCGCCTGGACCCACGTGTTCGAGCAAGAATTCTCCGACGTCGACGGACTGATGGGGCCGTATTTGATGCATCCGATCCACTGGGCCGTCGTGGACCGCTGGTTCGACCCCGAGTGCCCCGACGTCATCATCCGCGACCGCGTCTGCCACAGCTTCTGTGCCTGCCACGGCCCGGTTCTCGGCTGAAGGACGAGCGTCGTGGAGGCGACGAACTCTAGAGTCCCGCGGCCCGGATATTCGGGTTGGCCGTCGGCGGTGGTGGCAGTGGCGGCAGCACCGCGGTTCCGTCCAGGCTGTGCACCGGCAGCTGCTGCGACCACGGAAAGTGCAGGCTGAACGCGACGAGCCCGGTGCGCTCGGCGGCGGGCAGGTGACACATCGCCAGCACAGTCTCGGCCAGGTATTCCACCGGCTCGGTCGGGAAGCCATAAGGAATGAGCTGAGCCGCACCGGGCGTGCGAACGGCCGTCGATGGGCCGACACAGTTCACGGCGATGTTGGCATCGAGCAATTCGGCGGCGACGCCCTGGGTGAAGCGATGCAGCGCGGCCTTGCATGATGCGTAGATCACGTCGCCGGAAGTCTTGTTGTAGTCGCGATACGGTCGCACCGGGGCGACGCCGGTCACCGAGCCGATGTTGACGATCCAGCCTGCGCCCTGCTTGCGCATCTGCGGCACAGTGGCTTTCGTCAAGACGAACGGCGTGCGCAGGTAGTGCTCCACCGTGCGGTCGAACGTTTCCAGACTCATGTCCTCCACCAGGGCGTAGTCCGCGAAACCTGCACTATTGACCAGGACGTCGATGCGTCCGGTCCGATCGAGCACCTCGTCGATCAGCCCGTCGCGCTGCCCGGCATCCTCGAGATCGGCCGCCACGGCGAAAGCCTTCCCTCCCGCGGCCTCGATCAACTCGACCGTCTCGCCGATGGTGCCGGAAAGCGTGGTGGCCGCCCCACCGCGGATGGACGACGACACGGTGTGTGAACGGGCAGTGACTGCCACGGTGGCGCCTTCGGCAGCCAAGCGCTGGGCGATCGCCCGGCCGATCCCGCGGCTACTGCCCGTGACCAAAGCCGTCCTACCGGAGAGCAACTCGCTCATCGCAACTCGAAATCGTTCTCAACCGGTGCACGGTGATCACGCCATACGTCGAGCAGCCGATATGGGAAGGCCGTCACGATCCGCCCGCCGCCCGAACGGTAGTACGTGTGCGCGGCCGGGGTGTGACACCACACCGTGCCCTGCATCGTCGCGTCGATGTCGGCGACGTAGTCGTCGTAAGCGCGCTGCTTCACTTCGATCGTCGACGCCGCTCGCAGCGCCATGAGCTGGAGGCATTCCATGACGTAGTGCACCATCACCTCGACGCCGAAATTGTGGCCCGCGCCGTGTCCCGGGCTGTAATTGGGCGCCGACGAGATGAACAAATTGGGGAACCCGGGGACGGTCCCACCCCGGTAAGCCCGGGGTCGATTGCCCCACTCGTCGGCCAGCCTTTTGCCGTCTCGCCCCTGAATGTCCATGGTGGACAGGAAATCCAGATGGTAGCCGGTCGCGTAAACGATGACGTCCAAGTCGATCTGCCGACCGTCGGGCGTCACGATGCCCGCCTGGTTGACTCGGGCCGGCTCGCTGGCTTCGACGTCGACGTGCTCGCGGGCCAGCGCCGCATAATATCCGCCGGGATCGCGAATGATCCGCTTGCCGTACGGCGCGAAATCCGGCGTGACCTTCCGGGCCAGTTCGCTACCGGCGCCGAAGACATCGTCGATGTACTTCAGGCACATCTGCAGCAGCGCGTCGTTGGCAGGCGAGATGGACAGATGGCCGGCCGCCCATTCGGGGTCGTACAAGATCACGGGGTAGTTGTTGTCCGCGGTTCCCCAATAGGATTTGAGCCGAATCCAGTTGGCGTAGAAGGGCAACCGGGTGCCCAGCCATCGCTGATAGTCGGGCACCTCATCGGTCAGCCGCCGCCGCGGCGCCACCCAGTGCGGCTGGCGCTGGAACACCGTCAGGTGCGACACCTGGTCGACGCAAGCGTCGACGATCTGCACCGCCGTGCATCCCGCACCGATGATGGCAACCCGCTTGCCGGTCAGATCTAGACCGGGATCCCATTGCGCCGAATGGACTTCGACTCCGGCGAAGGTGCCCCTTCCATTCAGTTGCGGCCAGCGTGGCCGGTTGAGGTAGCCGGCGGCGGGGATCACCACATTGGCGTAGCTGATCTCACGGGCACCGCCGGGACCCAGCGCACTGATCTGCCACTGATGACGCTCGTCGTCCCACCGAAGGGCTTCGATCTCGGTACCGAAGCGGGTGCGTTGCCGCAGTTCGTACTTGTCGGCCACCGATACCAGATAGGACTGATACTCCGGCCCCATCGGGTAATAGCTGGACCAGTCGCCGTTGATGTCGCGCGACAACGAGTAGTACGCCGAAGGGGTGTCCACACCGATTCCGGGATAGGTGGTCGTGTACCAGGTGCCGCCGACCTCGTCGTGACGGTCGAAGATCTGGTAGTCCACGCCGGCGTCGGCCAACTCCAGCGCGGCGGTCAATCCCGCAATACCGGCGCCGATGATCGCCACCCGGAAGTCGTCGGGGAGCTTCGCGGTGCGCGGCAGCACCGGCTGTGGCGGTTGGAATCCGCCCTGCTCCAACAGCAGCGGGATGTATTCGGGGTCGATCGTTCCGCCAAGTGCGACCGGCGCGATCCGCGCGAACAGGTCGGGGTCATCGGCACGGGAGGCGTGAAGAGACCGGCGCATCTGCAGCGCGGTGACCACTGCCTCGACGATGGCCGCCCTCGTCTCCGGGTCGGTCGTGCCCGCCTGCTCCGGCGGGTCGGGCACGTGGGTGATCTTCGGCGCGAAGCGGTCGACCACCCCGGGGTCACCGGTGAGTTGCGTCAGCACCGCGACGAGCACGCCGGGGTCGGCCTGAACCAGGTTGGCCCGCAGCTCGTCGCTATCGACACCCACGCGCCCGGTGCGGTCGACTCTCGCGGTTGCGCCAGTGCTCATGACGCCGAGTATCGCCGCCGCCCAGCGCCATCGGGCAGCCCGTGTCTACTCAGCGGGACACCGGCAGCAAGCCGTCGATTGTCGGCGCCTACGGTGGCCCGCATGCAGTTGGGCGACCTTGACGTCACCGTCGCGCGCGCACGCAGTCATGCGCTCGGCGATATCCCCCGCCGGCCTGCGCGCCGGCACCCGGACAAGATCGCAATTGTCGACGGTGATGTCGTGCTGAGTTTCGCCGAGCTCGAGAACCTGGTGGACCGCACGGCGGCGGCGTTGGGCGACAACGGTTTTAGAGCCGGCGAGCGATTGGCGCTCTTGTCGCACAACTGCTGGCAATACGCCGTACTGGTATTCGCTGCTGCCCGGGCCGGGGTCGTCCTCGTCCCGGTCAACTTCATGCTCACCGCCGAGGAGGTCTCCTACATCCTCGGCCATAGTGGCGCACGAGGATTCATCGTCGAAGCGGCGTTGACACCCACCGCCGACCAAGCCATGCGACTGGGCGGATCGGTAACGACGAAGGCGGCGCTGCTGCCACCCGGGCAGTCCGCCCCGGCAGGCTGGCCCGACTTCGCCGAGTGGCTGAGCACTACATCGACGGCGCCCCGCCCCCATATCCACGACGACCAACTACTGCGCCTGATGTACACCAGCGGCACCGAATCGCGACCCAAGGGCGCCATGCACACGAGCCGAAGCCTGATGTGGAACTACATCAGCACGATCCTGGCCGGCGACATGTCCGCCGACGATGTCGAGATCCATTCCCTGCCGCTCTACCACTGCGCACAACTCGACAATTTTCTCGCCACCGATGTCTACCTCGGCGCTACCAGCATCATCCTGCCGCGGCCGGATCCCGAACTCGTCCTGCGCACTGTCGAGCGCTACGCCGTCACCAACTATTTCGCCCCACCGACGGTCTGGATCTCGTTGCTGCGATCACCCGTCTTCGACACCGTCGACCTGTCCAGCCTGCGCAAAGGGTACTACGGCGCCTCGGCGATGCCGGTCGAGATCCTCAGCGAGATTCGGGAGCGCCTGCCGAGCCTGAGGTTGTGGAACTTCTACGGCCAGACCGAAATGGCGCCGCTGGCCTCCGCGCTCGGCCCCGACGAACAGGACGCGCACGCAGGTTCGGCGGGGCGTCCGGTCGCCAACGTGGAGACCGCGATCCTGGATGACGACGGTGCCCCCCTTGCCCCGGGCGTCGTCGGTGAAATTGCCCATCGCAGCCCGCATTTGATGCTGGGCTACCTGGATGACCCACAGAAGACAGCCGAGGCCTTCCGGGGCGGCTGGTTCCACTCCGGCGACCTCGGCTACTACGACGAGCGCGGGCTGCTGCATGTCGTCGACCGCAAGAAGGACATGATCAAGACCGGCGGGGAAAACGTCGCCAGCCGGGAAGTCGAAGAAGTCATTTACCGACACAGCGGCGTAGAAGAAGTCGCGGTGTTCGGCCTGACCCACCCGGTTTGGGTCGAGGCCGTCGTCGCGGCGGTGGTGCTGCGCGACGGCGTCGACCTCGCCGAGGACGACATACTCGCGCACTGCCGCGCGCGCCTGGCCGGGTTCAAGACACCGAAGCGAATCTTTTTTGTCGATTCCCTGCCGAAGAACCCCAGCGGCAAGCTGCTGAAACGCACGCTGCGCGAGCGATTCGGCTCGGGGTGGAAGATACGGTGATGGCGTTCTCCCGGTTGGTGCCACCGATCTCGGTCGACCCGATGTCGACCCAGGGGCTGCGCGACGAGGTGCGGCAGTTCCTGGACGACCAACGGGCTGCCGGGGCGTTCATCCCGTCGGTGGACGCCTGGCTGTCGGGATGGGACGAAGACTTCACCGCCGCGCTTGCGGCGCGCGGTTGGTTGGGCATGACGGTGCCCGTCGAATATGGCGGCCACGGGCGGTCGTTCCTGGAGCGGTTCGCCGTCACCGAGGAGCTGCTCGCCGCCGGTGCCCCAGTCGCTGCGCACTGGATCGCCGACCGGCAGATCGTGCCGTCATTGCTGAAATACGGCACGGAGTCACAGAAGCTGGCTTTCCTGCCGCGGATCGTGGGCGGCGAGTGCTTCTTCGCCATCGGCATGAGCGAGCCGGAGTCCGGCTCGGACCTGGCCAGCGTGCGCACCAGGGCGCTGCGCGTCGACGGAGGGTGGTCGCTGACCGGCACCAAGGTTTGGACGTCGGGGGCACACCTCGCGCACGCGTTCATCGTGCTCGCCCGTACGGCGCCACTGGATCCCGAGCACCGGCATGCCGGACTGAGCCAATTCATCGTCGACCTGCGTGGGCCCGGCGTCGACGTGCGCCCGATTGTGTCGATGAACGGCGCCCACCACTTCAACGAGGTGCTACTTGACGAGGCGTTCGTCCCCGACGAGATGGTGTTCGGCGCAATCGGTGACGGCTGGCAACAGGTGACTTCCGAGCTGAGCTTCGAGCGCAGCGGACCCGAGCGGTACCTGTCGACCTTCGTCCTGCTGGCCGCCTGCGCCGACCGGATGGCGGCGAACGCCGTTCCCCGCAACGCGGAGTTGGGCAGGCTCGTCGCGCGGGTCACCGGTCTGCACCACATGTCCACCGCGGTCGCCGGCGCGTTGGAACGGCGCGAGCCGGCCGACATCGCCGCCGCCCTGGTCAAGGTGCTCGGCACGGCCACCGAGGGCGACATCGCCGAGTTCGCCGACCTGCAGGACTCCCCCGACCGGATCTTCGCGGAGTTGGTGCGTGCCGGCGTGGACCAGCGGCCGGGGTTCACCCTGCGCGGTGGCACTAATGAGGTGCTTCGCGGAGTAATCGCCCGCGCATTGGGGCTGCGGTGAACACCGGGCCTTCCGTCGACGAAGCCCTCACCGACATGATGGGCGCCGTCTTCGGCGCTCACCGCGAAAAGCTCGGGGGCGAAACGATCGTCGAGCGGGGCTCCGATCTGTGGCGCCAGCTCACCGAGCTCGGCCTGCTGCGCCTCACGGGTGCGGTCGAGCACGGCGGCAGCGGGGCCGGGTGGTACGAGGCGGCCGAACTGCTGAAGGCGGCGGTGCGCTGCGGCATTCGAATTCCGCTGGCGGAGCACGACTTGTTGGCCTGCTGGCTCCTGGACGCCAGCGGGTTGGGCGCGGACGGCGCGGCGCGGACGGTGTGCGTCCTCGACATGCGCGGCGTCGCGACCCAGGTGCCATGGGCGAGCGTGGCCGAACGCGTGGTGGTCGTATGGCGCGCCGACGGGCGGTACCGCGTCGCCGACGTTGCGGCCGAGACGCTCACCATCACCCGCGGCACCAATCTGATCGGTGAACCGCGTGACACCGTGGCCGCCGAGCTCTCCGGCCTGCACGGAACGCCCATCGGCCCGACCCTGATCAGCCAGCTGCGGCTGAAGTCGGGATTGGTGCGGGCGATCCAGGTGTGTGCCGCCCTGGACGACATACTGCGACTCTGCATCGAGCACGTCAGCTCACGAACCCAGTTCGGGCGCCCATTGTCGAAGTTCCAAAGCGTTCAGCACCTGGTCTCCGACGTTGCCGCCGAGGCCGCGCTCGCCCGGGCCGCAACCGAGGCGGCGTTGGCGGCCGGCGTCAGGGGCGAGTGGTCGAGCCCGACGCTGGAATTCCTTGTGGCCGCCGCGCGTTCGTGTGCGGGCCACGCGGCGTCCGTGGTGGTGAGGAACGCCCACCAAGTGCACGGCGCCATCGGCACCACCCGTGAGCACCGCCTGCACGAATTCACCAGGGCCGCGCTCGCATGGCGATCGGAGTTCGGTTCGATGCGCTACTGGGACGACGTCGTCACCGACACCGCCATGCGCGCGAGCGCCGGGGGCTTGTGGAGCCTCATCACCGAGTGATGCGGTTGTGTTCCACTCATCGGGCAGTCACGGTGCCGCGGCGGCCACGGTGGAGTTTCATTCGATGCCATGAACCACGACATCACGCTGGCGGAACTGCAGGAGTTCATCGGCGAGTTCTGGTACCACTACGACGAGGCCCACTACGACGAGCTGGCACTCAGATACGCCGATGACCTGCGTTACGTGACGAGAAGTGACTCGGGCGCAAGCCCTTTCGAGGAACTGATGTCGCCCGAGCTCACCGGCCGAGACGCGGTGATCCAGTGGTTGTCCCAGCATCGCATGCAGAGCCCGTACCCGTTGCGTCACCACGCCACCAACGTCCACCGCACCGGCGCCGACGGGAACGTCACCCGCGCGCGGTTCTACATCCTTGTCAACCAGATCGCGAATTTCGTGCCGTTCGCGGTTTCCAGCGGGGTGGTCAACGTCGCCGTCCGACGCGGTGACGATGGGCTGCAATTCAGCGAGATGGACGTCGTTCTTGACGCGACCAACTCGGTCCTGCTGGCGGAGCTGCACGCCGGCAGCACCGCCCCCTCATGACCGCCCGCGGGGTCTTCTCCGGCGGCGTCGCCGTCATCACCGGTGCCGGATCCGGGATCGGCGCCGGTCTGGCGCGGCACGCCCACCGGTTGGGCATGACCGTGATGCTCGCCGACGTCGACGCCGACGGCATCGCCGCGCTGCGCGACGAACTGTGCGCGACCGGAGGTACGGCCGTCGACATCGTCTGCGACGTGCGTGATCCCGACGCGGTACAGGGCCTCGCGGACCGGGTCTACCGGGATTTCGGCGCGGTGCGGCTGCTGGTGAACAACGCCGGTATCGAACAGTTCGGCTATCTGTGGGATACGCCGGTGACGAACTGGCGGCGCGTCGTCGACGTCAACATCAGCGGAGTCTTCCACGGCGTGCGCGCGTTTCTGCCGAAAATGATGGCCGTCGAGGAGCAGGCGTGGGTGTGGAACGTTGCATCCGTCGGCGCGGTTGTGGCGATGCCGCTGCAGACGCCCTACATCGTGAGCAAGCACGCCGTGCTCGCCATGACCGAATGCCTCTGCACCGAGGTCCAATTGGCGGGACACGACCATCACATCCATGTGCAGGCGGTGTTGCCCGGGCCGGTGGTGTCCAACATCTTCGAATCCGCGGGGGGTGTCGATGCCACGGAGAGGGCTGACGTCATCGCCGCCGAGACGCACCGCGAGGCCATGCTGGGCATCAAAGCGGTGGCGATGGACCCATTGACGGCCGCCGAAACACTATTCGAACAGGCCGCCGAGGGGCGCTTCTACCTGCTCACCCATCCGGAGGTCGGGTCGGCGATGGCGGATCGCGCGGAAGTGCTTGCCACGCAACGACGGCCGGTACTGCGCACGGAACGCCGGTTCAGTGCCGAACAGCTCTGACATGGGGACCTCCGAGCTGGACCCCGATGCCGCCACCCGCATCGCTTCGTTCGGTGACGTCCCGCCGATGCGCCAGCGCGGGCTCGCGGCCGTGCGCGCCGCACTCGAATCCGCGCCACCGCCCGAGTCAATGGCCGAGATGGCCGCTGTCAGTGAGGTAGCCATCCCCGGTCCCGCGGGCGACATGCCGGCACGGGTCTACCACCCCGACACCCAGAAGGGCGGACCCGTGCTGGTGTATCTGCACGGTGGCGGACTCGTGATGGGGTCGAACCACTCGTTCGAGCCCCTGGCGCGTGAGCTGGCTGCGGCGTCGGCAGCCACCGTCGTAGCGGTCGACTACCGCCTGGCCCCGGAGTGGCCGCCGCCCGCGCAGTTCGACGATGCGTACGCCGCGACGGAATGGGTGTCACGCAATGCCCGTCATCTACGGGTCGACCCCGAACGACTCGGGGTGATTGGCGACAGTGCTGGTGGCGCGCTCGCGGCCGGCGTTGCGCTCGCCGCGCGTGATCGCGGCGGTCCGCCGATCTGCGCGCAGGTGTTGCTGTATCCGGGCCTGGACCGCGACGTGACGGCTCCTTCGGTCACCTCCTTGGCCGACGCCCCGATGCTCACCCGCGATGACATCGACTTCATGCATTCCCTGGTCGACGGCGATGCGGGCGCGCCCAGCAGCCCATACCTGGTTCCCGCCTACGCATCCGAGCTTGGCGGCCTCCCTGCGGCCATCGTCGTCACCGCGGAGTGCGACCCGATCCGGGATTGGGGTGAGCGGTATGCGACCCGGCTGCGGGACGCCGGCGTGCAGACCACCCTGACCCGTTATCCCGGAATGTGCCACGGATTTCTGATGCGTTCCGATGCCACGGCGCGAGGCCGGCTCGCCATGGCCGAGATCGGCGCGCTACTGCGGGCGAAGTTCGACCATCCGGTCCGGTTTTGACGTCCCGGTGACCGGGCTACCGCCCCGCGTATCGCAACCGCGTTGCCCACAATCAGACCACGACTGCAAAAGGAGACAGCTGATGCTCACCGACGACCGGCGGATGGAGCTTTCCGACGTGTTGCGGCCGGCCGCGCCGCCGCGCGAGGTCGACAACGTCTATACCGACGATCAGCGCGAACGCCTGCTCGACGTGGTACGCACGGCGGGGCCGTGGCGGTTGATCATTGCGCAACACTTCGCGTCCCCCAACGAGCTGATCGCAACCATGAGCGGCCTTTTCCCAGAGGGCTTCACCCCATCGCTCGACCTGTTCCTGACCCCGACCTTTCGCGGCTACCTCGCCAACTACGGCGCGGTGCTCTACCCACAGCTGCACGACTGCTTTTACAACGCGCAGTTCCTCGAGATGGCCAAAAGCTATTGGAACGCCCAGTACGCCAAACCACAGCTGATGCTGTTCAATATCAACGGGCCCTGCGCGAACCGCGACCCGGGACATTTGGACTCGCCGAGCTTTCGCGGCGTGCGTCACGAAAACGCGCCGACCTGGCTCACCAGCGTGATGGGTAAGTCCGGCCTGTTCGGCGACTACCTGATCAAAATGGCGCAGGTGATCACTTGGTTCTCGCTCGACGCCGGGAGCGGATTCACCTACTGGCCCGACGGGCCGCTCAAGGCCCCCAAACGCGTTTTGCCGCCGATCAATAACCGTGGCGTGGTGGTGCAGAACGAAATGATGGTGCATCGCGGCGAAGCCAACGGACCACTCGAGCAACAGGTTCCGGCCGGATTGTCGTTCGACACCGTCTTTTCCGGTGACCCCGGTGACCGGAACCAGTGGTTGCTCAAGAACGGTGACGAGGTGATCGCCCGCCACCACACCGACCAACTGCGGTTCCTGGTGCACTGGTCCGCCGAGGTGTTCACCGACCACGACGAGCTGAAGAAAAACATGGACGGCTCGCACGACCTGACGATCGAGAAGGCCATTGACATCATGGTCGACGACCTCAACGGCAGGGGCATCAAGCTCGACATTCCCGGTGAACCATTGCACGACCCGGCGTTCATCAGTGCGCTTAACGCCGGCTACGACCTGGGCGGCCCCGCCGTCTACCCAGAAGAGGCGCCCATCAGCGCATTCCAGCTCGCCTGATGGGATCACCTCACGGCCGAGCGTCGACTTCTCTGCACGGAAACGCCCTGAACGCCAACATAATTCGGCAGTCGGCGGAATAAGAGTCAAGCAGTTTCGTCGACGATGGTCAAACCGCCACACCGCACGGCTTCGAGCATCGACTCCTGCAACGCCGAACACGCCAGGAACACGCCGCGACCGCCGGGCGTGGCGATCCTCTGCGCTTCGGCACGCTCGACGCACCGGGCCGTCGCATCGGCGTTCCACTGCACGCTGGTCTGATTCCAGCTACTCTTGCGGGCAAGTACCTCTGCCCCGCACCTGCGGCACCCCACGGGGAGCATGGGCATTTCGTCGAGGCGATTGTCTTGCCGCACAGACGAATCGAACGACATCACACCTAGCCAGCACCCTGCGCGGCCATGTTCGCCTCGACCTCTTTCATCCACGCCTCGTAGGGCCGGGTGGTGTCGAGCTCGAACTCGAAGCGGTCCACCATATCCGGTTGGACATCGGTGGCGTCCACGTAGAACTGCTGGTACCAGCGACGCAACTGGTAGACCGGCCCGTCCTCCTCGACGAGAAGCGGGTTGTCGATGCGTGCCTTATGCCGCCAGATCTGCACGTCCTGCTCGAAACCGATCTTGACGAAGTCGCCCAGGCTGATCGCGGTCTTCAGCGCCTCATCGCCGGGCAACTTGTCCGATTTCTTGACGATGATGCCGTATTGCAGCACAAAGGAATTCGAGTCGATCGGATAATGGCAGTTAATCAGGATCGTCTTGGCGTCGCCGTCCGTGTAGTGGTAGGTCAGGTCGTCGATCATGAAGGACGGCCCGTAGTAGGACGCCACCGACGTGGTTCCCAGCATCGTGGTCCCCTCGGGGCTACCGATGTCGGGACGGCTCCCGCCGTTCATGTACTGCGTGGCCACGTGGCCCTCGAAGATGTTCTTGAAATACGTGGGCAACGAGCCATGGATGTAAAAGAAGTGGGCCATGTCCACCACGTTGTCGATGATCTCGCGACAGTTGCTGTGCACGACCGTCGTGTACCAGTGCCAGTCAGTCCACTCGTCGCTGGTGGCACCCTCGATGCGCGGGATCGTGACCTCCGCGGGCGGCGGTTTGCGCTCCGGGTCGTTCCACACGAACAACATCCCGTCCTGCTGCAGCGTGGTCCACGCCGCGGTGCGCGCCAGCTTCGGCGCGCGCCGGCTGTAGGGCACCTGCTTGCACCGCCCGTCACCGCCCCAGCGCCAGTCGTGGAACGGGCAGGCGATCTCGTCGCCCTTGACTTCGCCCTGTGAGAGATCACCGCCCATGTGCCGGCAGAAGGCGTCAAGGACGTTGATGCTGCCGTCCGCGCCGCGGAAGACGACGAGCTTTTGTCCG
The DNA here is from genome assembly GCF_025822865.1 of Mycobacterium paraffinicum. Lineage (NCBI taxonomy): Bacteria > Bacillati > Actinomycetota > Actinomycetes > Mycobacteriales > Mycobacteriaceae > Mycobacterium > Mycobacterium paraffinicum. The sequence goes on from NZ_JACKUR010000010.1 coordinate 127,020, forward strand.
AAGGCGTTGACCGCGTGCGGCTTGCCATCACCGAAATCCCGAATCAGGCCCAGGCAGTGCCAGCCGCGCGCGAACCGCGTCGGCACGGCCTGCGCTTCAATCTGCCGAACTTCCTCGACCTCGTACTGCGTCGTCATAGGGAAGATTAAACTCCCGTCGCCCCGTTTGCGGGGCCGCTTGTTCCCACTGATCAGGACGGCGCTTCCGTTGTCGGGCGGCCTGGGCATACGGTTTTGCGCGTGAACCCCCAGAGCGCGACGATCCCCGCCGGGCTCCCCGCGGCCGATATGACGGTCGACCTGCTGGTGGTCGGATCCGGGACCGGCATGGCCGCGGCATTGGCCGCCCGCGAACGCGGGCTGTCGGTGCTGATCGTGGAGAAGTCGTCGTACGTGGGCGGGTCGACAGCCCGGTCGGGCGGCGCGTTGTGGCTACCCGCCAGTCCGGTGCTGCGAGATGCCGGCGCCGGAGACTCCCCCGAGCGCGCCGCCGCGTATTTGGACTCGGTGGTGGCGGGTTCGGCCCCGGCGCAGCGATCGGCCGAATTCGTGGCTCATGTCGCGGCGACGGTCGACATGCTGCGCCGCACTACTCCGCTGCGGCTGTTCTGGGCCCGTGACTACTCCGACTACCACCCCGAGGAGCCGGGTGGCAGCGCGGCGGGCCGGACGTGCGAATGCCACCCGTTCGACACATCGATCCTCGGCCGGTACCGCACCCGGTTGCGGCCCGGCGTGCTCGAGGCCGGTGTCTCGATACCCACGACGGGCGCCGACTACCGCTGGATGAACCTCGTGGCCCGGGTGCCGCGCAAGGGCATTCCCACGTTCGGCAAGCGGGTGGCGCAGGGCTTCGGCGGGAGGATTATCGGTAGGCGCTACGCCGCGGGCGGCCAGGGTCTGATGGCCGGGCTGTTTGCGGGGGTGCTGCGCGCCGGTATCCCGGTGTGGACCGGCTGCCCGCTCCTGCGCCTGGACGGCGACGGGCAGCGGGTGACTGGCGCGGTCGTCGACCACGACGGGCTGGAGGTGACGATCACCGCCCGGCGAGGAGTGGTGCTGGCAACCGGCGGTTTCGACCACAGCATGGACATGAGGTGGAAGTTTCAGTCCGAGTCGCTGGGCGCCAATCTGAGCCTGGGTGCCCAATCCAATACGGGCGACGGCATTCGTGCGGGGCAGGAATTCGGCGCTGATATTGCTTTGATGGATCAAGCCTGGTGGTTTCCCGCCATCGCGCCCCTGCCGGGCAAGGCGCCGGCGGTAATGCTGGCGGAACGTTCACTGCCCGGAAGTCTCATCGTCGACCAGAGCGGCCACCGATTCGCGAATGAGTCCGCGGATTACATGTCGTTCGGCCAGCGATTGCTCGAGCTGGAGCGGTCGGGCAGCCCCGTGGACGCGATGTGGATCGTGTTCGACCAGCAGTACCGCAATAGCTATGTCTTTGGCGCCGAACTGTTCCCGCGAATGCGCATCCCGCAAGCCTGGTACGACGCGGGCATCGCGGTGCGGGCGGACAACCTAGGCGCGCTGGGCGCCCGGATGAACGTTCCGGTGCCGGAATTCTGCGAGACGATGACTCACTTCAACCAAAACGCCGCTGTCGGTGACGATCCCGACTTCGGCCGAGGGCGCAGCGCCTACGACCGCTACTATGGCGACCCGACGATCAAGCCGAACCCCAATCTGCGCCCGCTCAGCAACGGCCCGTTCTACGCCGTGAGGATGGTGCTCAGCGACCTCGGCACGTGCGGCGGGCTGAAGGCCGACGAGCGCGCACGGGTGCTCCACGAGGACGGAAGCGTGATCGCCGGCCTGTATGCAATCGGCAACACCGCCGCCAACGCGTTCGGCACGACCTATCCGGGCGCGGGCGCGACGATCGCGCAGGGATTGGTCTACGGGTACATCGCTGCCCGCGACGCGGCGCGCTAGTCCGCTTTGCGTTTGGCCTCGACCTGCTTCTCGACCTCACGCCAGTAGCCGGGCATCGGGCGCGGCTGCCCGAAGCCCCCCTTGGTCGCCTTTTTCAGGATGGCGTCCGCCTCGTCGATGTCCTTCATCAGTTCGAGCGCGAACTCGCGCTCGGCGGCGTAGTACTTGGCCGCCCAGCGCAGCGCGATCACCGAATACGCCCATGCGGGTTGGGCCTCGGCGCCGTCGGCGTCCTCAACCGCTTTGCGGTGCCTGGCTTCGGCGTAGGCGACGTGTTCGGCCAGCAGCTCCTTCAGCCGCGCCGGGTTGCTGAGGTGACCAAACGTCACCCGCAGCAGGACGCTGTGCTTGAGCACCGGGGGGTCCACCGGGGCGTTGTTGGTCCAGTCGGTGACTGCGGCCATCCCGGCTGGCGTGATCTTGTAGAGCCGGCGGCTGCGCGTACCCTCGTCGTGCTCAACGCGTGAGGTCACCAGGCCCAGCCCCTCGAGCTTCTTGAGCTCGGTGTAGATCTGGCTGTAGGACGGACTCCAGTAGTACAGATCGACGCTCCAGTCGATCCACTTTTTCAGGTCGTAACCGGAGACCTCCTCCTCGTAGGACATCATGCCCAGCAGCGCCCAACTCGTGGCGGCAAGCGCCGCCTTCCCCTGGTTTCCGCTGGCAGCGGCCATTTCGGAGTCCACATCGCCAGAGTAACAACATGGGTCGCAAGATCGCGGGACATGGACCGCTAGCCGGGACAGGCTGTTGTGGGCGATTGTTGCAGGGTGAAATTCGCGTTCCCCCTTCCGCACATGGTGCGCCTGCCGGCGATGACGCAACCCTGGGAAGCCTCGGTGACGGGGCCGGACCAAACCCGCATGGTCAAATGCGCCGACGGGTGGGGCTACGACATGATCGCCGTCCCCGAGCATCTCGTCATCCCCACCGAGCACATCGAGCTTTCCGGGCCGCACTACCTGCACTCGACGGCCGCCCAGGCCTACATCGCCGGTGCGACCGAGCGGGTCGCGATCAACTCCTGCGTCACCATCCTGCCGTTGCACCAACCGATCGCCCTGGCCAAGGCGCTGGCCACCGCGGACTGGATGAGCGGGGGCCGGATGATGGTCACCTTCGGGGTTGGCTGGCTGGCAAGGGAATTCGAGCACCTCGGAGTGCCCTTCGGCGAGCGGGGCCGCATCGCCGACGAATACCTCGCGGCCATCGTGGAGCTGTGGACCAGTGACACCCCGCGATTCGACGGCCGCTACGTGTCGTTCGACGGCATCGCGTTCGAACCGAAACCGGTTCAAAAGCCCCACCTTCCGGTCTGGATCGGCGGCGACGCCGATGCGGCGCTGCGCAGGGCGGCCAAGTACGCGTCCGGCTGGTGGCCGTTCCTGACGCCGCCCGAGCGGATCGCCGAAAGGCTCGACTACCTCAAATCCCAGCCTTCTTATGACGGCCGGCCGTTCGAGGTGATGCACGGGCTGAGCACCAACCGGGTCGGCGAAGGACACGTCGCCCGCGACGACCCGGCGGAACGGCGCGGCATGAGCGCCGACGAGATCGTCGACCGGTTGGGCTGGCTCGCCGAGCAGGGCGTGACGGTCAGCGCCGTGCCCATCCCCGCCGTCGGCGGCGTCGACGAATACCTCGACTACGCGCAGTGGGTGATCGAGGAGATCAAACCCAAAGTGCCGGGGCCCATCACCTGATCGTCAACCCGCGCTTGCGGACCCACCACACCGCGGCGACGGTGCCGGCGATCCAGACGGCCACGGCAACGGCCAGGTGCACGAAGCTCTTGGTGTCGCGACCGAACACCGGCCAGATCATCGCGGGCAGCTGGGTCCAGAGCACCTTGTGCTCGACCCCGTTCATCGGATCGGCGATGTAGTACAGCGCGTACGGCAGGGTCAGCACCGTCAGCCAGCTGCCGGTGCGGCGCCGATCGCCGCGCTGCCGCCAGCGCCGGATCAGCGGCTCGACACTGACCGGATGCAGCACCGAGATGACGTTGCCCACCCCCAGCCACGACACGATGGGCACGGCGACGGTGGGGATCGTGATCCCCAGCCGCCCAGGCGTTTCCAGGCACAGCGTCAACACCATGGCCGCCAGCAAGGTGGGCAGCCCGACGATCGCAAGCAGGGCAAGGTTTTTGATCAGCAGTATTCGCCAGAACGGCACGCCGTCGGAGAGGCCCGCCAGGACGCGATAGTGATCGGCGCCGAACAGGTTGGTGGTGGTGACGTCGGCCAGCACCCACGACGAAAAGTAGGTGCCAATCAAAATCACCCAGTCGGTGTGGTGGCGGCCGATGGTCAGCGGCTGCACCAGCAGCCACGCCGCGGCGAAGATGATGTTGGCGACCACGCCCATCAGCCAGGTGCGGGGCGCGGTGAACGCCCATCGGATCTCCGCGAGCACCGCGGCCCCCAGGGCCGGCTTCGCGAAGTCCCTGGCGGCCCGCCGGGCGGCGGCCGGCCGGGGGGCCGACGCGCGCACGGCGGCGTGCAACGCGGCACGCGCGCGCGGGTGCATCGGCCGCTGCGACTCGGTGGTGATCAACTGACGTGCTCCTGGCAATCGATCGATCAGCGCGTGGTCGGAAACTTCATGCCAGGCAGGATAGCGATATGAACCGCAAGCGTGTCGTCATTGCCGGGCTTGGTGACGCGGGTGTCCTGGCCGCGATCCGGCTGTCCGGGCACGCCGACGTCGTCGGCATCTCCGTCAAGCCCGCGCTGGTCAGCGGTCAGGAACTCGGCGTTCGGCTCTCGCGCCCGCACGATTGGGCCCGCGACTACTGGATTCCGTTCGACCGGTTCCGGCGCCTGGACCGGGTGCGGACGGTGCAGGCCCAGCTGACCGGCGTGGACCTGGTTGCCCGGACCGTCGTGGGCAAACGCGCCGACGGGGCTGACCTCGCCGCGGATTACGACGCGCTGATCATCGCGACCGGGGTCAGTAACGGCTTCTGGCGCCGGCCGACCCTGCAATCGGCGGTGGAGGTCGGCGCGGAGCTGCGTGCCGCGCACGACCGGCTGGCGGCCGCCGGCTCGGTCGCCGTGGTGGGCGGCGGCGCGGCGGCGGTGAGCAGTGCGCTCAACATGGCCACCACGTGGCCGGACAAGCGGATCGACCTGTACTTCCCCGGAGAATCCGCGCTGGGCGGACACCATCCGCGGATCTGGAGACGGATTCAGGGCCGACTCACCGCGCTGGGTGTCGGCATCCACCCGGGCCACCGCGCCGTGCTGCCCGACGCCTTCGCGGGCGACGAAATCACCGGTGAGCCGGTTTCCTGGAGCACCGGACAACCCCCGGCGTGCGCCGACGCCGTGCTGTGGGCGATCGGGCGGGTGCGACCCAACACCGATTGGCTGCCGCGCGAGCTGCTCGACGAGGACGGGTTCGTACGCGTGACCCCGGAGCTTCGGGTCCCCGGGCACGCCGGCGTTTTCGCGGTCGGCGACGTCGCGGCGACCGATCCGCTGCGCAGCTCGGCCCGCAACCGCGGGGATGCGCTGGTGGCCCGCAACGTCCTGGCCGAACTGGGCGGCGGGCGGCTGGAGACCTATCGTGCGCCGACGCGGCGGTGGGGTTCGCTGGTCGGTATTCAACCGAACGGGTTGGAGGTGTTTCTGCCCACCGGGCACGCGTTCCGGTTTCCGGCCTGGTCGGTCGAGCGGGTGGTGATGCCGTGGATCGTGCGCTGGGGCATGTATCGCGGTGTGCGGAAGAACAATCCGCTTGGTTGAGATCAGGCGCCGTTGAGCAGCAGCATGAGCCCGTAATCCATGTGGATCTGCTGATGGCAATGCAGCAGCGACCGGCCGGGCTGGTCGGCGATGAAGTCGACGTCCATGCTCTGGTAGCCGCCCAGCATCGCGACGTCCTTGCGCACGCCGGCCGTCGGCGTGCCGGCGAAGTGGGTGATTTCGAATGTGTGCCGGTGCAGGTGCATCGGGTGCAGGTCGTCGCTGGCATTGCGGAAGCGCAGCCGGTAGCGCTTGTCGCGCTGCACGTCGAGCACCGGATGGTTGGTGTCCATGGAATACGGTGTGCCGTTGAAGGTCCACACGTTGAACCCGTTGTCGGCGGCATTGCGCTTCTCGATCAGCAGCTCGATCGTGTGGTCGGGCGGGGGGACGGGCGCAGGCCGCGCGAACAGCCGGTAGTCCCACTTGAACGGCGGCGGCGCCGCCCACTGCGGATCCCCGCCGCGCCCGGCATATTCGACGACCACCCCCATGCCGCGGCCCCGATCGTCGTCGGAGACGTCGCCCAGCACCCAAACGCCCGGATTGGTCATGGTCACCAGCGCCGAGACGCGTTCGCCGGCGCCGAGCCACAGCACCGGCACCGGTGCCGGGTTGGGAACCGGATTGCCGTCCAGCGCAATCACATTAAAGGCATGCCCGGGCAGCGCCAGGCTCCGGGTCTCGGTGGCGCTGCCGTTCAGCACGTGCAACAGCACCAGCTGGCCGGCCCGCACGCGGATCGGGTCGCCGTGGCCGAGCATGCGGCCGTTGACGGCGAACGCCCCGTAGCCGACCTCGAAGCCGCGCGGGTCGCCGCGAGCCATCGACGCCGCCATCGACGACTCGCCCCTGCCTTTGAGCTCCGGGTCTTCGTCGCCGGCCAGGAAGTCCGCGGCCATGTCACCGCCGCGGCTGAACGTGGGCTCGAATTCCTTGAGCGTCAGGAAGATCTCTTGGTCATAGGCCCCGGCGTTCTGCCTGGGCTCGATGTAGACGGGACCGACAAGTCCGGTGTACTGACCGCGGGACAGGTCGGATCGCGGCACCACATGGGTGTGGTAGAAGCGAAAGCCCGCCGGGCCGGGGACGAAGGAAATACGCCGCATGCCGTGCGCGGGGATGTAGGGCGTTCCCTCCTCGGCCGAGCCGTCGACGTCGACGCCGATGTGCTGGCCGTGCCAGTGCAGCTGCTCGGGGGAATCGGTGTCGTTGAAGACATCCACCGTTGTCCGCCGGCCCTCCGTGAACCGCAGTAAGGGGCCGGGGAATTGCCCGTTGTAGGTCAGGGTCGACACGACGTGGCCCGGCGCCAATTCGACTGCGCCGGTGCCGATCCGCAGCGTGTAGTCGGCCTTGGGTTCGGGCCGTCCACACGCGGCCAGGGCGGCCACGCTGCCCCACTTGAGAAACTCACGACGATCGAGTGACACGGTTATCGCCTCCGCGGGCACGCATCCAGGACGGGCAACAGGAACTCGATACGGTCGTCCAATTCGTCTGCCACCCGCTCGAATTCGGGGTAGCGGCCGGCCGACGGATCGGGCAGGCTCCAATGCGTTGTCGTGGCCAGGTCGTGGTCGCGCGCGTACTCACGGACCTTGTCGCACAGCGTGATCACGCAATCGAAGCGACGCCGGGCCACGGCGGTCAGCGGTTGGGGCCGACGCCCACCGAGGTCGATGCCGTACCTGTCGCGCATGATGCGTATCGCGTTGGGGTGCAGGTGCGGTTTGGGATGACTGCCCGCGCTCGCGGCTCGGATGCGCCCTTGACCCCTGTGCTCCAGCAGCGCCTCGGCCATGGGTGATCGTGCGCTGTTGCCGGTACACAAGAAGAGCACCGACCGCGCCGCCGGCTTGGCGACCGGCGTCGGCGCGAGGGCGGGATGCAGCGCCGCGGCGGCCTCGCGAAACGCACCGGCGCAGCCCGTCAGGTTCAGGCGGTAGTAGGTGTCGCGACCGTCGAAACTGCTGCGCCGCGCGTCGACGAGCCGCGCCGCGCGCAGCCGCCGCAAGTGATACGAAACCAGGTTTTGCGGTTCGTCAACGGCGGCAGCCAATTCCCGCACCCGGTGGTCGCTGCCCGCGAGTTCGGTCAGCAGCGCCCAGCGCACCGGGTGCGACGCCATCTGCATCAGCGACGGAACCGCCGTCTTGCTTACCGCCATCCCAGCAGAGATTACATCAAACTAGTTTGATAGGTTAGCCGCTGCGTGCGCGGTGAGGAGACCGATTGGCCGACAACAACACCGGCGAGCTTCGCCGGAGCCTGGGTTTGTTCGACGCGGTGACGATCGGGCTGGGCTCGATGATGGGCGCCGGGATCTTCGCCGCACTCGGGCCGGCGGCGCGCGCGGCGGGCTCGGGCCTGCTGCTGGGCCTGGCGGTGGCCGCGGTGGTGGCCTATTGCAACGCCACCTCGTCCGCGCGCCTGGCGGCCCGCTATCCCGCCTCCGGAGGCACCTATGTTTACGGCCGCGAGCGGCTGGGCGATTTCTGGGGATACCTGGCGGGGTGGGGCTTCGTCGTCGGCAAGACCGCCTCGTGCGCCGCGATGGCCCTGACCATCGGCTCCTATGCGTGGCCTGCGCACGCGCACCCGGTCGCCGTCGCCGCCGTGGTGGCGCTGACCGCGGTGAACTACGCCGGGGTGCGGAAGTCGGCCTGGCTGACCCGCGTCATAGTCGCGCTCGTCTTCGCCGTGCTGGCCGCGGTGGTCGTCGCCGCGTTCACGTCGGGGGCGGGCGACGCGGAACAACTCCGCCCGGCGAATGCGACCGTCGGCGGGGTGATTCAGGCCGCGGGGCTGTTGTTCTTCGCCTTCGCCGGCTACGCCCGCATCGCCACGCTGGGCGAGGAGGTGCGTGACCCGGCGCGCACCATCCCCCGCGCGATACCGCTCGCCCTCGCCGTCACCCTGGCCGTCTACGCCCTGGTGGCCGTCGCGGCGCTAGCGGTGCTGGGACCCCGGCGCCTCGGCCAGGCCACGGCGCCGCTGCTGGACACGGTGCGGGCCGCCGGGACGGCCTGGCTCGTTCCCGTCGTGCAGCTGGGAGCCGCGGTCGCGGCGCTCGGCTCCCTGCTGGCACTGATCCTGGGCGTCTCGCGAACCACGTTGGCCATGGCCCGTGACCGCCACCTGCCCCACGTGCTCGCCGCCGTGCACCCGCGGTTCGCGATCCCCCACCGAGCGGAACTGCTGATCGGCCTCGTGGTGGCGGTCTTGGCGGCCACCGTCGACCTGCGCGGCGCCATCGGGTTTTCCTCTTTCGCGGTGCTCATCTACTACGCCGTGGCCAACGCCTCCGCGTTCACGCTAAGGCCCGACGAGGGCCGCCCGGCCCGGGCGATCCCGGTGATCGGGTTAATCGGGTGCGTCGTCTTGGCCTTCGCGATGCCGCTGTCGTCAATGCTGGCGGGTGTGACCGTGCTGGGCATGGGCGTCGCCGCCTACGCGATTCGGCTCGTCCGCGCGACCTGAGGGTGGCGCATTGATTCGATAAGTGTTTATATAGAAGAATGTCGAATCAACAGGTGGCGTGCTGCCCGACCCTGGGGGCGGCCGCGATGGCCGAGTCCCAGGCCACCGAGCTGGCGACGATGTTCAAAGCGCTGGGCGACCCCGTCCGCCTGAGGTTGTTGAGCCTGATCGCCAGCCACCCCGGCGGCGAGGCGTGCGTCTGCGAGATTTCGGCCACCTTCGACCTCTCCCAGCCGACCATTTCCCACCACCTCAAGCTGCTGCGCTCGGCCGGGCTGCTGGACTGCGAGCGACGCGGCACCTGGGTGTATTACTGGGCGATTCCCGCTGCACTGCAACAACTTTCATCGGTGTTGAAGCCATGAGCACACCGACGGCCACCACGACCGCGGCGCCGGCCCGGCTCCCCGTCATGGACCGGTTCCTGCCGATATGGATCGGTGCGGCGATGGCCGCCGGCCTGTTGCTGGGACGCATCGTTCCCGGGCTCGGGACGGCGCTGAGCGCCGTTGCCGTGCAAGGGGTTTCGCTGCCGATCGCGGCCGGCCTGTTGGTCATGATGTATCCGGTGCTGGCCAAGGTCCGCTACGACCGGCTCGACGAGGTCACCGCCGACCGCAAGCTGATGGTGTCGTCTGTGTTGCTCAATTGGGTGGTCGGTCCCGCGGTGATGTTCACGCTGGCCTGGTCGCTGCTGGCCGACCTGCCCGAGTATCGCACCGGCCTGATCATCGTCGGGCTCGCCCGCTGCATCGCGATGGTCATCATCTGGAACGACCTGGCCTGTGGGGACCGCGAGGCCGCGGCCGTGCTGGTCGCGCTGAATTCGCTGTTCCAGGTGGTCATGTTCGCCGCGCTTGGCTGGTTCTACCTGTCGGTGCTTCCCGGGTGGTTGGGCCTGCCCCAAACCGGTATCCACGTCTCCCCCTGGCAGATCGCCAAGGCGGTGCTCATCTTCCTCGGCATCCCGCTGCTCGCCGGATACTCGTCCCGCCGGCTGGGCGAACGGATTCGGGGCCGCGACTGGTATGAGACGCGGTTCATCCCCCGCATCGGGCCGTGGGCCCTGTACGGGTTGTTGTTCACCATCGTGATTCTGTTTGCCTTGCAGGGCCATACGATCACCTCACGGCCATGGGACGTGGCCCGCATCGCCATCCCGCTGCTGGCCTACTTCGCGATCATGTGGGCGGGCGGGTACGGCCTCGGAATGCTGCTGCGGCTTGGCTACGCCCGCACCGCCACGCTGGCGTTCACCGCCGCCGGGAATAACTTCGAACTGGCCATCGCGGTGGCCATCGCGACCTACGGCGCCACGTCGGGGCAAGCCCTCGCCGGCGTTGTCGGACCACTGATCGAGGTGCCCGTGCTGGTTGGGCTGGTCTACGTTTCGCTTGCGCTGCGCGCCCGGCTGTTCCCGGCCGAATCGACCCGAGGGGCCCGCGTCGATGTCCGGTAAACCAAGCGTCCTGTTCGTCTGCGTGCACAACGCCGGGCGCTCACAGATGGCCGCCGCCCTGCTGAGCCGGATGGCCGGAGGCCGCATCGAAGTCCGTTCCGCCGGAACACAACCCGCCGACGAGGTCAACCCCGTTGCCATTGCCGCCATGGCTGAGCTGGGCATCGACATCACCGCCGCCAACCCGAAGATCCTCACCGGTGACGACGTCCAAACCAGCGACGTCGTCATCACCATGGGCTGCGGCGACACCTGTCCCTACTTTCCGGGAGTGTCCTACCGCGACTGGAAAGTGCCCGACCCCGCCGGCCAGCCGTTGACCACGGTGCGCGCCATCCGCGACGACATCGCCCGACGCGTCGAGGCGTTGATCGCCGAACTCCTCTCCGCGCCAACCCCATAGCCCCGCACCGAAAAGAAAGGACACCTCATGTCTCGTGTGCAACTCGCCCTCAACGTCGACGACCTCGGCGAGGCGATCGCGTTCTACTCCAAGCTGTTCGACGCCGAACCGGCCAAGGTCAAACCCGGGTACGCGAACTTCGCGATCGCCGAGCCCCCGCTGAAGCTGGTGCTGCTGGAGAACCCCGGTCACGGCGGCAGCCTCAATCACCTCGGCGTGGAAGTCGCCACCAGTGACACGGTGCACGCCGAAATCGCGCGCCTCACCGAGCGCGGGCTGGTGACCCAGGAGGAGCTCGACACCACCTGCTGCTTCGCCAACCAGGACAAGGTGTGGGTCACCGGCCCCGGCGGGGAGCGCTGGGAGGTGTACACCGTGATCGCGGACTCCGACACGTTCGGACCCGGCGCCGACGAAGCCGCGCAGAGCTGCTCTTGTAGCGGGTAGACGCGCCGCGAACGAGCCGATGCGATTCCCCCGCGGGCCGAACGGGAACACTGAGCGGATGGCCGACCCGGGAGAAGACGCGTTCGAGAAGCTGGTCGCGGTGCTGAACTACCCGATGTACGTGGTGACCACGCGGGCCGGCGGCGTCGCGGCGGGCTGCCTGGTCGGGTTCGCCAGCCAGACCAGCATTCACCCACCCCGATTTCTGGTCGGTCTGTCCCGGAAGAACCACACATTCCGGGTCGCCGCCGAGGCGACTCACCTGGCGGTGCACGTGTTCGACCACGAGCACCTCGACATCGTGGAGCTCTTCGGCAGCCAGACCGGCGACACGGTCAACAAGTTCGACCGCTGCTCGTGGCACAGCGGTCCGGCCCAGATGCCCATCCTCGACGACGCGGCCGCCTGGTTCGTCGGTGAAATTCTCGAGCGTTTCACGCTGGGCGACCACGTCGGGCATCTGCTCGCGCCGGTGGACGGCCGGCCCCCGTCCGAACTGGAAAGCTGGGTGTCGTTCAGCGACGTTCAGCATCTGGAACCCGGCCACGAGGCGTAGCAGTGATCCCCCGGGTGGGCACCGTCGCCGGCATCACCGAGCTCGCATCTTTCTACGCCGATCCCCCGCCGGGAGTGCGCGCCAACATGATCTTCAGCGCCGACGGCGCGGCCGCCTTCGGCGGTCGGGCCGGCCCGCTGTCGTGTCCCATCGATCAACAGCTGCTGAAAACCCTGCGCGGCTTCGCCGACGTCGTCCTGGTGGGCGCCGGCACCGCGCGCGCCGAGAACTACGGCCCGGTGCGGCTCGTCGAGGCGGCCCGGACCGCACCGCCCCCGATCGCGGTGATCAGCCGCAGCGGCCGGCTGCCGTCGAGGCTCTTCGACGACCCCGACCAGCCGCCGATCGTGGTGACGTGCTCGCACGCCGCGGCGGCGCGAGACGACTTCGGCGACGGTGGGCGGCAGGTACTGGTGGCGGGCGAAGAATCCGTCGACGTGGCGCGGGCCGTCGCGCTGCTGCGCACACGGGGACTGCACCACATCCTGTGCGAGGGCGGCCCGACCGTGCTCGACGAGCTGGTGGAAGCCGACGCCGTCGATGAGATCTGTGTGACGTTGGCCCCCAAACTCGCCGCCAGCCAGCCGGTGGGCCACCGCCTCACCCCGTCGTCGCTGCCCGCACCGGTGACGATGCGCCTCGAACACGCCCTGGTTTGCGACGGCTACGTGTTCTTGAAATATGGCCGCTGATTCCGCTCGACATGCAGCCGACGGAACCGCTTCCTATGATGGAAACGCCCGGTTGCGCACTCGTATCGAATCGCCTGCGCGGCATCATTTTCAGTTCCTCGCCGTCCACTTTCTCGAGCCACACAGAGGAGGACTATCGGCCAGGTGAGCAGCTCAAAAGACGACCATGACTACCGCAATCTGGCGGTCAACCGGCTGCGGCCCAGCGAACTTCAATGGGCGCTGAACCACGACGCCGTACACGGGATCGCGTACGCGTTCAAGAATCCCGTCGCCGTCGCCGAATCCATCGACGATCCGGACGACGACCGAATGACCTATCTGATCCGCGTCAAGCGCGACGACCTGGCCAACGCGTTCGGCAAGATCAACGACTGGATCACCGAAAACCCCGGCCCCGCCGGGATGCAGGCGTTCGGATTCGTGCGGGCCCTGTCCCGCGAAGGGCTGACCGAACGCACCAGCGGTGACGACGAACTCTGTTAATCCGCGTCGCCCAATTAGCTGGCTTTCGCTATTCGCCGTGCCCAGCGGCCTGCGAAACCTTAGCCTTATGCCTGCGCACGGTCGGTGACTGAGGAGTCGGGATGGGTGACACGACCGCGGATTCGCGGGAGGGTTCGCAGTTCGGGCCATATCTGCTGCGGCGGCTGATCGGTCGCGGCGGCATGGGCGACGTCTATGAGGCCGAGGACACGGTCCGGGAACGCACCGTCGCGCTGAAACTGATGTCGCAGACGCTGTCCACCGACCCGGTCTTCCGCTCCCGCATGCAGCGCGAGGCCCGGACCGCGGGCCGGCTGCAGGAACCGCACGTCGTCCCGATTCACGACTTCGGCGAGATCGACGGCCAGCTGTATGTCGACATGCGCCTGATCGACGGCAAAGACCTGGCCACCATGCTGAGCCGGTACGGGCCGCTGTCCCCGCCCCGGGCGGTGGCCATCGTGCGCCAGATCGGTTCGGCGCTCGACGCCGCGCACGCCGCCGGCGTCCTGCATCGCGACGTCAAGCCGGAGAACATCCTGGTGAGCGGCGACGACTTCGCCTACCTCGTCGACTTCGGGATCGCCAGCGCCACCGCCGACGAAAAGCTGACGCAGATCGGCACCACCGTGGGCACCGTCAAATACATGGCCCCGGAGCGCTTCAGCGACTCCGAGGTCACCCATCGGGCCGACATCTACGCCTTGGCCTGCGTGCTGTACGAGTGCCTGACCGGATCACCGCCGTACACCGGCGACCAGATCAGCGTGATGGGTGCCCACCTGCACCAGGCGATCCCGCAGCCCAGTGCCGCGCGGCCCGGCATCCCGGTCGCCTTCGACGCGGTGATCGCCCGCGGCATGGCCAAGGATCCCGCGGACCGCTACGCGAGTTGCGGTGACCTGTCCGCGGCGGCCTACGCGGCACTGGCCGAACCAGACCAGGACCGGGCCACCGACATCCTGGCGCGCAGTCAGGTGGCGCGGGTGCCGGCGGCATTCGCCGGTCAGCAGCCCGCCGGGATCGCCCAGGCCGCCCCGGCGCACGCCCCTTCATCCGGCCCGATGTGGGCGGCGCCGCCACCGCCCGGGGGTCCGGTGCCCCAGCCGACGGGCTGGGCCGGCGCCCCCACCTGGGGTCCCAGCACCGGCGGGGTGCCGCCATGGGGCCAGCCCACGCGGCGAAGTAGAAAGCCTTGGCTGTGGGTGGGCGTCACCGCCACCGCCCTGGTGGCCATCGTGGGCGTGGCGCTCGCCGTCGTTCGGCCCTGGGAATCGGCGTCTCCGCCCGAGCCGACCAAGCCACCGCCGCCGGCGGACGCCGTCGCGCTGCGGGTGATCGACGACGGCGTGTTCGTGGGCAGCTCGGCGGCGTCGATGACCATCGACATCTTCAATGAACCCATCTGTCCGCCCTGCGGCAGTTTCATCAGGTCCAACGCGGGTGACATCGACACCGCGGTGAACAACAAGAAGCTCGCGGTGCGCTACCACCTGCTCGACTTCCTCGACGACAAGTCGCACAGCAAGAACTACTCGACCCGGGCGGTGGCGGCGTCGTACTGCGTCGCCGCCCAGAATGACGCCAAGGTCTACGCCGACTTCTATTCCGGCTTGTTCGCCAGCAAGTTCCAGCCGGCGGAGGACGCCGCGGAGGACCGCACCGACGGCGAACTGGCCCAACTGGCCAAGAAAGTCGGCGCCGACGCCGACGTGCTCACGTGCATCAAGTCCGGGGACGACGTCGGCACGGGCAAGGCGAAATCCGCGGCCGGGTACGCGACGCTCTCCGGGCTCAACGCCAATTCCACGCCGTTCGTGTGGGACGGCACCGCGTCGGTGAACTATTCCGACCCGACCTGGCTGACGAAGCTCCTCGGATAGCCGGTCGATGAGCGATGACACCAGGGCGAGCGACGACGACCGCAACGCCATCTGCCAGGTGCTCGACGCCGCACTCGGTGACGGTCAGCTGTCGACGGAAGAGCACCGCGAGCGGGTAGCCGCCGCGACCAGGGCGACCACGCTGCGCGAGCTGCGGTCGCTGGTGACGGACTTGCAGATCCGGCCCGCCTCGGAGCAACCGCCGGCGTCGCGGGCACCAATCGGCCGACGCGGGGCCTGGATCGCCGTCGCCTGCGCGCTGGTGCTGCTCGGCGCCGGCCTCGCCTGGGGACTGCCGCGCGACACGCCTTCGGCCCCGACGGCACCGTCCACCCCCACCGCGGCCCCCACCAACTCCGCGGCCCCGGCCACGAGCACGCCGGCGCCACCGCCGCAGCTGCTGACCCTGAGCGGGGTGAGCGGAGTGCTGGCCCAGATGCGGACGCAGTTCGGCGACACGTTGGGTTACCAACTCAGCATCTATCAAGAACAGGCAGTGATCGAGCGTCCCGACACCGCCAACCCCCAGAAGGTGGTCTCATGGCTCTTCCGAGACGGGAATTGGGCGAGCGTCGGGCCCAAAATGGCCGTGGCCTCCCGCCTGGCGGTCGGTGATCTCAGCAAGTTCGACGTGCAAGCGGTCGTCGGCGTCGTCCAGCAGGCGCCCCAAACCCTGCACATCTACGACGCCAACCGGATCTTCCTGACGATCGAGTCGCGCAAGGACGGCGGCCTGCATTTGCAGATCAATGCCAGCGACGGCGCGCTCAGCGGCACCATCGTGCTGGCCGCCGACGGCACCGTCACGGAGATCGCTCCCCCGGCCCGATAATCCCGCCTCGCGCAGCCGACACGTGCCGGGGCGATGTTGTACGTTTCGTGCGGTGAGGCCGGTGGGCGCTTACCGCCACGGTCTCGATGGGAGTCAGCTGTGACCGGCGCGCAGGACCCGCGGGTGGGGACGATGTTCGGGCCCTACCGGCTCAAGCGGCTGCTCGGTCGCGGCGGGATGGGCGAGGTCTACGAAGCCGAACACACCGTCAAGCAGTGGACGGTCGCGCTGAAGCTGATGTCGCACACGTTCAGCCAGGATCCGGTGTTCCGCAAGCGAATGGAGCGCGAAGCCCTGATCACCGGCCGACTGTTGGAACCCCACGTGGTCCCGATACACGACTACGGCGAAATCGACGGGCAGCTGTATCTCGATATGCGGCTCATCGAGGGCATCGACCTGGGCAGCCTGCTCGAACGGGCCGGGCCATTGCCGGCACCGCGGGCGGTGGCGATCATCCAACAGGTCGCATCGGCCCTGGATGCCGCCCATGCGGCCGGGGTGACCCACCGTGACGTCAAACCGCAGAACATCCTGATCACCAGCGACGACTTCGCTTATCTCGTCGACTTCGGGATCGCCAGCGCGAAGACCGAGGAAAAGCTCACCCAACTGGGCACCGCGGTCGGCACGTTGAAATACATGGCGCCCGAGCGGTTTTCGAGTGAAGAGGTGACGCCGCGCGCCGACGTCTACGCGCTGGCCTGCGTGCTCTACGAATGCCTGACCGCGACCCCGCCGTATCGCGCCGACAGCACCGGCATGCTGATCAGCGCGCACATGATGCAGCCCATCCCCAAACCCAGCGAGCAGGGCGCCGAGGTGAGCCCCGCCTTCGACGCCGTGATCGCGGGCGGCATGGCCAAGAACCCGATCGAGCGCTACCCCACCGCCGGTGCACTGGCCGAGGCCGCGAACCGGGCGCTCAGCAGTCCCGAGCGCGAGCGCGCGGACACGATCCTGCGCCAAAGCGAAATCCTCCCCCCTGCAACGGATTCCGGGCGGCCGCGCACTCCGGCTAAGCGCAACCGCTGGCCGATCGTGACCGCCGCGGCGGTGGTCGTCGTCGCCGTCTGCGCCGTCGGGCTCTGGCTCATGCTGAAACCCGCCGGCCAGCGGCACGCCAAGGCGACCGTCGCGAAGACCCCGCCCCCGTCGAGCGCTGCCCCCAACGACGACCAGGCCCGGCTGATCAGCCTGCTCCCACCCGGCTACCTGGCCGGCACGTGCACGCCGGCGACGCCGGAGTCGGGCAGCATCTGGGTGCACGCGGTCGCCATGGTCACATGCGGGCGGAACACCCAGCCCGGCGGTCCCAGCCACGCCACCTACGGGCTGTTCGCGACGCCCGACCGGCTGAAGCGGGCCTTCGAGAACGACATCGCCAACGTCAGCCTGGTGAACTGTCCCGGCGAGGGGCGCTCACCGGTCAGCTGGCATTACGACCAGACCCCGAACGACATGGCCGGGCTGATCGCGTGCGGCACCTACAACAACCACCCGAACGTGATCTGGACCAACGACGAGAAGCTGATGCTCAGCGACGTGTCCGGGGACCCGGCCACCGTTGAGGATCTACACACCTGGTGGGACGCCTACGGCTGACCCCTACAGGATGTAGAGCATCTCCTGGTAGGTCGGCAATGGCCACAAGTCGTCGGCCACAACGCCTTCCAACGCGTCGGCGGCCGCGCGCACCGCTTCCATCGCCGGCAGCAGTGCCTCCTGGGCGTGCACGGCCTCGTCGAGCGCCGACTCGGCCGAGTGGTCCGACAGTGCCGTCGTCAACGTTTTCAGCGCGGCGGTCAGGTCGGCGAGCGGAGCCGAAATCGCTTCCAGCGCGGCCATGCTCGGCTCCATCCCGGCGGCCCTCAACATGGCGACGTTCTGGGCGAGTTCGGTCTGGTATCGGAGCGCCGCCGGCAGGATGATCGTCGTCCCGATCTCGAGGGCAAGCTTGGCCTCGACCCCGATGGTCAGCGCGTACTGTTCCAGGCGGACTTCGTAGCGGCTGTGCAGCTCGCGTTCGTTGAAAACCCCGAACTTCTCGAACAATTCGATCGATTCCGGTTTGATCAACTCCGGGATGGCGTCCAGCGTTGTCTTCAGGTTCGGCAATCCGCGCTCGGCCGCCTCGATCTGCCAGTTCTCAGAATAGCCGTCCCCGTTGAACACAACCGCACCGTGATCCGTGATGATCTCGGTGAGGAGCTTCTGCACCGCCGCATCGAAGTCCTCGCCGTTCTCGACGGCCTTCTCCAAAGTGGTTGCCATGTAATCGAATGAGTCGGCCATGATGGTGTTGAGGACGATCATCGGGACGGCGACCGTCTGCCCCGAGCCAGGCGCCCGGAACTCAAAGCGGTTACCGGTGAACGCGAACGGACTGGTCCGGTTGCGGTCGCCGGGATCCGTCGGCAGCGGCGGCAGGGTGTCGACACCGATGATCATGGTGCCCTTGCCCTTTGAGGACGTCGCCGCGCCCTTGGCGATCTGCTCGAACACGTCGGCGAGCTGCTCACCGAGGAAGATCGAAATGATCGCCGGCGGCGCCTCATTGGCGCCCAACCGGTGGTCGTTGGTCGCCGACGCGACCGAGACGCGCAGCAGTCCGCCGAACTTGTGCACGGCGCGGATCACCGCGGCGCAGAACACCAGGAATTGGGCGTTCTCGTGCGGCGTATCGCCGGGCACCAGCAGCGAACCCAACTCCGCGTTGCCCACCGAGAAGTTGACGTGTTTACCCGAGCCGTTCACCCCGGCGAAGGGCTTCTCGTGGAAAAGGCATTCCATGCCGTGCTTCTTGGCCAGCGACTTGAACACCGTCATCAGCAGCTGCTGGTGATCGGACGCGATGTTGGCCCGCTCGAACATCGGTGCCACCTCGAACTGGCCGGGGGCGACCTCGTTGTGCCGGGTCTTCGCTGGAATGCCGAGTTTGAATAACTCCCGTTCGGTGTCCATCATGAAGCCCAGCACCCGCTCGGGCACCGAGCCGAAGTAGTGGTCGTCGAACTCCTGGCCCTTGGGCGGCTTGGCGCCGAACACGGTGCGTCCGGCGTTGATCAGGTCCGGCCGCGCCAGAAAGAAGTGGCGGTCGACGAGGAAGTACTCCTGCTCCGGCCCGCAGAAGGAGACCACCTTGTTCAGGTCCTTGTGGCCGAACAGCGTCAGGATGCGTTCGGCGTGAATGCCCATCGCCTGCTGGCTGCGCAGCAGCGGCGTCTTGTAGTCGAGCGCCTCGCCGGTCATCGACACGAACACCGTTGGGATGCATAGCGTATTGCCGTTGGGGTTTTCCAGCACGTAGGCCGGGCTGGTCACGTCCCAACCGGTGTAGCCGCGCGCCTCGAAGGTGCTGCGGAGGCCGCCCGAAGGGAAACTCGACGCGTCGGGCTCGCCTTGGATCAGCGTCTTGCCGGCGAACTCGGCGAGTGTCTGACCATCGGAGACGGGCTCAAGAAAGCTGTCGTGCTTTTCGGCGGTCAGCCCGGTCATCGGATAAAAGACGTGCGCGTAGTGGGTGGCGCCCTTCTCCAGCGCCCAGTCCTTCATGGCGACCGCGACCGCATCGGCGACCGCCGGGTCTAGCTTGGCGCCCTTGTCGATGGTCGCCAACACGGACTTGTAGACCGCCTTGGGCAGCCGCGCCTGCATCTCCGCCTTGGTGAAGACGTTGGAACCGAAGATCGCACCTGGCAGTTCGCCCGCGACGAAGCTGATGGCGGGAGGGATGTATGCCTCAACGTTGTTGATCGCCTGGAGGCGTACCGCGTTACCGCTCAATGGAAGTCCTATCGCTGGGGGGATCCACGACTGGTCCTCGACGGACAAGTGGACCGACTCACACTAGGAACTCTCGATGGCGAGCTTGTTACGCCCGCGTCAACGGCGTCGCCGCAATGATTGCGAACAGAATTCGCGGCACCCGCCGGACTACGGGGTCGCGCCGTCTTGGTGCTCGGCGTCGGCGTCGGCGACCGTCAGGGGCAGGGCCAGCTCTTCGAGCGGGCGGCGTTCGGCCGCGATCCCGAGCCGCAATTCGACCAGGCCCGCGATCGCCATGACGGCGGCGCCCGTCAAGAACGACCACACCACCTGGCCGCGTTCCCCGGAATTGATCAGCTGCCCGAACAGCAACGGGCCGCTGATGCCGCCGATCGCGGTTCCCACCGCGTAGAAGAACGCGATCGCCAGCGCCCTGGTCTCCATCGGGAAGATCTCGCTGACGGTCAGGTAGGCGGCGCTGGCGCCCGCGGAGGCGAGGAAGAACGCGACCGCGAGGACGCCGATGAACGCCCAGACCCCGCCGGTCTGGGTCACGAACAGGACCGCCAGGATGGCGGCGACGACCGCGGACCCGATGTAGGTCGCCGTGATCATCGGCTTGCGCCCGATGGTGTCGAAGAGGTGACCGAGCGCGAGCGGCCCGACGAAATTGCTGAGCGCCCAGAGGATGAAGAACAGCGGCACCTTCCCGGACGGCACCCCGTAGAACCCGCTCAACAGCGTGCCCAGGTTGAACGTCACCCCGTTGTAGAGGAACGCCTGCCCGGTGAACAGCGCCAGCCCCAGGATGGCGCGCTGCGGATAGAGCTTGAACGCCACCCGGGCGATTTCGCGGAACGAAATCGTCTCGCGCTGGCGGATTTTCAGCTCCCGCCCGTGCGGCTCGGGCAGCGGCTCGCCGGTTTCCTCCCGCACCGCTTCCTCGATCTCGCCGACGACCCGCTCGGCCTCCTCGTCGCGGCCATGGATGAACAACCACCGCGGACTCTCCGGGACGTTGCGCCGGACGAGCAGGACGAAGATGCCGAAGATGGCGCCGACGCCGAAGGCGAGCCGCCAGCCGATATTGGGCGCGAAGTTCGAGGTGTCGAGCAGGACGAGCGCGCCGGCGGCTCCGGCGGCCGAGCCGAGCCAGTACGTGCCGTTGATGATCAGGTCGACGCGGCCGCGCAGGCGCGCGGGGATCAACTCGTCGATGGCCGAATTGATCGCGGCGTACTCGCCGCCGATGCCGGCGCCGGTGAAGAAGCGCGCGGCGAAGAAATACCAAGGGGCGAAAGCGAATGCGGTCGCGACCGTGGCCACCAGGTAGACCGCCAGGGTCAGCATGAACAGATTGCGGCGCCCGAAGCGGTCCGTCAGGTGGCCGAAGAACAGCGCACCCAGGCAGGCGCCGGCGATGTAGAACGCGGCCGCCAGGCCGATCTGCGCCGCGTTCAGGTCGATGCCGCTGCCCTTTTCGGTGAGGCGAGCGGACACGTTGCCCACCATCGTGACCTCGAGCCCGTCGAGGATCCACACCCCGCCGAGACCGATGACGACGCGCCAGTGGAATCGAGACCACGGCAGCCTGTCCAGCCGCGCCGGCACGCGGGTCGTGATGGTTCCGGTTTGCGCGCTTCCGCTCATCTGGCTCCTATCTGAGGTGATTGGAGAATTACCCAAGCGAGGCGCGCGGCAAGCCTCAGCCGCGTTCGGCGCGCGACTCCTCCGGAGTCCAGGCCTGCGGCTGGCCCGGGTGCCCGGGGAACAGGAAGTCGATGAACGCCGCGGCCGTGGGCTGTGGTTCGTGGTTGGCCAGCCCCGGCCGTTCGTTGGCCTCGATGAAGGCGTACTCGGCGCCGGTGACGTCGGGCACCAGCAGGTCGATGCCCGTCACGGGGATGCCGATCGCCTCGGCCGCCGTCACCGCGACGCGGCACAGTTCCGGGTTCACCACCGCGGTGACGTCGTGGATCGTGCCGCCCTGATGCAGGTTGGCGGTGCGGCGGACGCGCAGCCGGGTGCCCTGGGGCAGCACGTCGTCGAGCGACCAGCCCGCCTCGGCGACCGTCGCCTCGGTGAGGTCGTCGAGCGGGATGCGGGATTCGCCACCGGTGGCCGCGGAGCGGCGGCGGCTTTCGGCGGCGATCAGGTCGCGAATGGTGTGCTCGCCGGTGCCGATGATCTCGGGCGGCATCCGCAGCGCGGCGGCCACCACCCGGCCGTCTATCACCACCAACCGAAGGTCGTCGCCCAGCACGCGCTGCTCGATCAGCACGTCCGGGTATTGCTGCCGGGCGCGGGCCAGGGCGGCGGCGAGCTCCTCGGGGCCGTTGTCGGCGGTCACCCCGACGGTGATGCCCTTGCCCTGTTCGCCGCGGGTGGGTTTGACGACGACCTCCCCGACCTCGGTGAGGAAGTTGTAGTCGCCTTCGTCGAAGGTGGCCAGCCGGGCGCGGGGCACCGTGATGCCCGCCTCGGAGACCAGGCGGCGCGTCAGCCGTTTGTCGTCGCAGCGGCACATGGCGACCGCCGAGGTGTATTCGGACAGCGATTCCCGGGTGATGACGCTGCGGCCGCCGTGGGTGAGGCGCATCTCGCCGGTCTCGGCGTCGAGCACCTCCACCCAGATGCCGCGGCGCAGCGCCTCGTCGGCGATGATCCGGGCGTAGGGGTTGAGGTCGTCGATCGTCTCGGGCGGCGGGCTGAAAAGAGGCTCGTTGATGGCGTTCTTGCGTTTGATCGCCAGCACGGGGACGCGGCGGAAACCCAGCTTCTCGTACAGGCCGATGGCGGCGGCGTTGTCGTGCGCGACCGACAGGTCCATGTAGGCGCGGCCCGCGTTGCGAAAGCGCTCCGCCAGCGCCCGCGTGAGGGCGGCGCCGATCCCGGGGAGCCCGGCCGCCGGGTCGACGGCCAGCGTCCACAGGCTCGACCCCTGCTCGGGGTCGGAGAACAGCAGCTCGTGGTCGACGCCGGTGACGGTGCCCACCACGGCGCCGTCTTCGTCGCGCACCGCCAACAGGTAGGTCACCGCGGGCACGTTCAGGTGGTTGTGCCAGATGACGTCGACCCCGGCCGGGACCATTCCGCAGCGCACGTAGACGCGGTTCATGGCGTCGGCGTCGACCGGGTCGTTCAGCGTGCGCACGGTGACGCCGAGCGGCGCGGGCGACAGGTCTTCGGGGTTGGCATCGGTGAAGCGCAGGCGATAGGTGTGGCTGGGATCGATGAAGAGCTCGGTCGGCGCTTCGGCGACCACCACGTGGGATTCGCGGGCGTAGATGCAGATGTCGCGACGCCCGGGGCCCTCCCGGCGCAGCGCCTCGACCAGCTCGTGGGAGTCGGCGAAGGTCTGGCCGAAAATAAGCCGGCCCCAGCCCAATTCGAGCTCGACGTCCTTGGCCATCGCCTCCACCAGCTCCGGCGGCGAGGCGTCGTGGAGGCCCATCGTGATCGCCTCGGTGTGATCGCCGGGGGGATCGGTCACGGTCATGCCACCGGGCCCGTGATGCCGTGCCGCTGCAGCCAGAGTTCGAGCAGGGCGAGCTGCCAGAGTTCGTTGCCGCGCAAGGGCGTCAGCTTGCTGTTGGGATCGGCCAGCAGGGCGTCGACCGCCTCCGTGCGAAACAGGCCGCGCTCCTTGGCAACTGGCGCATAGAGCGCGTCGCGCACCATGTCGAGGTAGGGCCCTTCCAGGTGGGTCAGCGCGGGGACCGGGAAGTATCCCTTGGGCCGGTCGATGACCTCCGACGGAATCACCCGTCGCGCAGCCTGTTTGAGCACGCCCTTGCCTTCGTGGGCGATCTTCAGTTCCGGCGGGCAGGTCGCCGCCAGCTCGACGAGCTCGTGGTCGAGGAACGGCACCCGGCCCTCCAGGCCCCACGCCATGGTCATGTTGTCGACCCGTTTCACCGGGTCGTCCACCAGCATCACGGTGGTATCGAGCCGCAGCGCGCGATCGACGCCCGTCTCGGCGCCGGCGCGCGCGAAGTGCTCGGTGACGAAGCACTCACTGGGGTCACCCGGGGCCATGATGCCCGGCCCGAGCAGGCCCGCCATTTCCGCCGAATCACGGTCGAAGAAGGCGCCGCGGTACTCGGCGACCGAGCCCTCCAGCGAGGCGGCGGCCGGCGAGCCCATCGGCGGGTACCAGTGGTAGCCGGCGAACACCTCGTCGGCGCCCTGGCCCGACTGCACGACCTTCACGTGCCGCGCCACTTCCTGGCTGAGCAGGTAGAAGGCCACACAGTCGTGGCTGACCATCGGCTCGCTCATGGCGCCGATCGCCCCGTCGAGCGCGGGCAGCATCCGGTCGGTTTCGATGCGGATCTGATGGTGGTCGGTTTCGAAGCGCCGGGCGATGATGTCCGACCACCGGAACTCGTCGCCCTCGACGCCACCGGCCGACTCGAAGCCGATGGAGAAGGTCATCAGGCCGTGCTGGCCCGCCTCCGCGAGCAGGCCGACGATCAGGCTCGAGTCGACGCCGCCGGACAACAGGCAGCCGACCGGCACGTCGGCGACCAGCCGGCGTTTGACCGCGACGCGAAGCGCGTCCAG
Organism: Mycobacterium paraffinicum; assembly: GCF_025822865.1. Taxonomy (NCBI): domain Bacteria; kingdom Bacillati; phylum Actinomycetota; class Actinomycetes; order Mycobacteriales; family Mycobacteriaceae; genus Mycobacterium; species Mycobacterium paraffinicum. The sequence continues at coordinate 151,284 of NZ_JACKUR010000010.1, forward strand.
CACCGCGTCTTCCCAGTCGGTTTCCGACCAGCCGGCGCGGTCGCCGTGCCGGGTGAAGTCGGGGGTCCAGTACGTGGTGATGGTGCGCCGGCCGTCGGGCTCGATGGCAACAAGGGAAGCGGGCGGCACCTTGCGGACGCCGCGCAGGATGGTCAGCGGCGCGGGGACCACCGAGTGAAACGTCATGTAGTGGTGCAACGCGATCGGGTCGATGCGGGTGTCCACGCCGCCGCCGGCCAACAGCGCGGGCAGGGCCGAGGCGAACCGGATCCGGTGGCTGTCCTCGGTCAGGTAGAGCGGTTTGATCCCCAGCCGGTCGCGACCGAGCAGCACCCGGCCGCTGTCGCGTTCGACGATCGCGAAGGCGAACATGCCATGCAGGTGGCTGACGAAGTCGTCGCCCCAGTGGTGGTAGCCCTTGATCAGGACTTCGGTGTCACTGTGCGAGAAGAACCGGTAGCCGTGCCCGGTGAGTTCGTGGCGCAGCTCTTTGTAGTTGTAGATGCAGCCGTTGAAGGCGATGGCCAGACCCAGTTCCGGGTCGACCATCGGCTGGGCGCCCGCCTCGCTCAGGTCGATGATCTTGAGGCGACGATGGCCGAGCGCGACACGGCCCTGTGACCAGGCGCCGGAGGCATCGGGGCCCCGTCGCGCCATCACGGCGGCCATTGCTGACACCGCCGCTACATCGGGGACCTGCCCGTCGAGCCGTACCTCCCCGGTGACTCCGCACACTCCTTGAACCATACCGAAGGGGGTTGCGGCGCACCCGTACGGCCACTGTGAAATGCGTCGGCGCGCCTGCTCGCACCAGCTCACGCACGGCAGCAGTTGCTCAAAACCGGCGCGGGTTATCGGTCGAGGCCAGAGTTTGCCCGCAGGCGATGCCCGCGACGGTTAAATCTTGGTTGCGCTCTGCTCTCACGGGTAGCCGCCCCGCGGTCCGGCCGCGACGTCCGTCCTCGCCGCTCCCTCCTGTGGCCGGATCGCGCCAGGCGGCGGTTGCGAATGAAAAGTTATGCAGCACGGGAATTCTCGGCTCCCGCATGGCGGCGGCCGCTCGGCACGCTAGGGCATGAGCCTCCGGACTCCCTGACCAAAGTGGGCCGATTTGTGTGAGGTGGCACGGTTGACGTCGGCGGGAAAGATGCGTCGACTCTGGCTAATGTTCAGCCACCGTTAATGCGTAGAGCCCAGATGCCACATTGAGGAACATCGTGACCCGAATAATTGCGCGCCTTGGGAACTGGTCGACAATAGTCGCGCTCTGCGGAGGGGCGGTGCTTTTCGCGGCACCGGCGTCGGCCGACCAAAACGATGATTCGTTCATTTCGGAGATTCAGCGCAACGGAATTGTCTTTACCGACCGCGGCGCCGCGATCGCCGCCGGACATAACATGTGCGCCGGACTCGACAAGGGGAAGACGCCAACGTCGTTGGTGCTGAACGTTGTACGGGCAACAGACCTGTCGGCACATGAAGCCGGCTATCTGCTCGGCGCTTCCGTGGCGTCCTACTGCCCCCAACACCGAGCTGCTATCGGCACTTCGGTGTCCTGAGGATCACCCGGCGCGCTCCGGGCACCTTGTCTTCCCGCGCCGCCGCCGCTTGCTGACCACCGTGGGCCAGTTCGAGCCGGCGTTCCGCGAGGACCAGCAGATGCCTGAGTCGCTGTCCGTACAGACCCACCGAATCGTGGGTCAGCATCTCGTCGTGCGCGCAGTCGATGGAGTACATGAGCACCTCGCCTGAGACATGCGGCCGCCAGGACCGGGACAGGAACCCACTGCGATCGCCCCCGCCCCCGATGGCGGAGAAGATGATGATGTCGCCGTCGAAAACAGCGGGCCGGTGAACGCGGTATCGGTCGATGTTTTTGCGAAGGTTTCCGGCGAGCAGGTCGACAAGCCGCTTGGAGCGCGAGGCCTCCGGCAGCTGTTGTTCGCCCAGCGCGTCCTCGGGCGGAGCGGCGCCGCCGTTCATGGCGGGTTGGGCGTCGAGCAGGAAAGGGCGCGAGTGTCGAGCTTGCCGTTGGATGTCAGCGGCAGCGCGTCGAGTCCCACGCCGGCCGCGGGAACCATGTAGCCCGGCAGTCGTCCGGCCAGCGCGGTGCGCGCCTCGGCGGGATCGGCCGTTCCGGTGATGTGGCCGACCAGGCGCTTGTCCCCCGGGCGGTCCTCGCCGGCGATCACCACCGCCTGCTGCACGCCGTCCAATCGGGCGAGCGCGGCCTGGACCTCGCCCATTCGATGGGGTAGCCCCGGATCTTGACCTGCTCGTCGGCGCGGCCGACGTACGCCAGCTGCCCGTCGGCATCCCAGAGCACCAGGTCTCCGGCGCGGTAGATGCGCGCCCCGGGCTCGCCGAACGGGCAGGCCACGAACCGCGACCCGGTCAATCCGGCGCGCCCGACATACCCGGCGGCCACCCCGGTACCGGCCACGTACAAGTCGCCGACCACTCCGGGGCGCACCCGCCGTAGCCAGCCATCGAGCACGAACAAGCCGGCGCCGGGCACCGGCGAGCCGATCGGCGGCGTCCCCGAGCCCGCCGTGAGGGGGCACGTCGGTGGTCCCCGAGGTATAGATGATGTAGGCGATGTCGTCCGCCGCGGGTGCGGGCAACGCGGAGCGCGGATAGCCGTCAATCTCCGGGTCTTCGATGTCGATGACCCGTACGTCGCTGCAGTCCAGCCGAGAACGCAATCCCGCGGTGGTGACCGCGGCGATCGGCGCGGCATCCTCGAGCATGAATCTGATCCGCGCGCCCGGGGCGGCCGAATCGATCGGCAGGTAGGCCGCCCCCGTCTTGAGCACCACCAGGATCGCCACGATGACCTGCGCCGGACGCGAGAACAACAGCGCCACAGACTGTCCCGGGCCCGCGAACCAACAGGTGCGCCAGCCGGTTCGCCGCCTCGTCCAGGTCCCGGTACGTCATCGAGAGCTGGCCCCAGCTGATCGCCACGGCGTCCGGCTGGTGGGCGACCTGCGCGGCGAACAACTCCGCAATCGACACCGGCGTGGGTACCGGCCGGGTCAGCGCCGCCCGGTTGCCGATTTCCTCGTGGCGGGCACGCTTGAGATGAAGCAGACGATGCGCCCGACGCGCGACGCACGAGTGCACGCGCCGAGCCCGGCCGCATCGGGCGCGAGGAAATTCGACAATAACAAGTCCTGACCGCGGGAAGATACAAAGGCATCTGCGTCTCATTTCTCGGCCGGGTTGGGAGCGCTCGTGATCACTTTGGACCGCTTGGTGAACGTGCTGGGTGGTTATGGGGTCCGGCTGGCCTGGTCGTCGGTGCCGAGGTCCACTGAACTGCGCAGCGTGGCCCTACGCGAGGGCGAGCGCGCCGTGACCGGTGATGTCTTCCTGGCGATCGGCGCCGCTTCGGTCAGCGAGGCGGTCCGCTGGGCGAGCTCGGCGCACGCAGTCCTGGTGTTGGCGCGCGGCGACGGCGAACCGATGACGTCGAACGAGGGCGCTGGGGTCGGCGCGGTGATGCTGGTCGACGAGACGCTGTCGTGGAGCGAGACCGCCGCCGTCATCTACGGGCTGGTGCTGGAGGGACGCGAAACCGCGGCCGGTCGAGGCCCGACCGATCTGTTCGCACTGGCCGACAGCCTGGCGGACACGGTCGGCAACGCCGTTGTCATTCAGGATGCGCTGTTGCGCGTGCTCGCGTATTCACGACTCCAGCAACACGCCGACCCGGCCCAGGTCGAGACCATCCTGGGCCGACAGACTCCGGAGCGGCTGCGCGCCCTGTTCGATGCCCGTGGCGTATTCGCCCATCTGACGAACTCGGACGAGCCCGTGTTCGTCGAGGGTGATGCGGAATCCGGCGTGACCGGGCGCACGGTCGCGGCGGTGCGCTCCGGCCGTGAACTGATGGGGTCGGTGTGGGTAGCCTGCTCCGATCCGCTGGAGGAAGCACGGAGGGACGCCTTGGCCGAGGGCGCGCAGACGGTGGCCCTACACCTACTGCGGTCCCAGGCCAGCGCCGACCTCGAGCGTCAGGTCGAATCCGAACTCGTGATCCGGTTATTGGAAGGCAGCGCTGACTCCGCCACGGCGGCAAGCAAGCTCGGCCTGCCGCAGAGCGGTTTGCGGGTGATCGCGCTGCAGGCGTCCGTCGGCGCTAAACGCGACGCCGCCCTGCTGTTGGCCTTCGAGCGCGCCACCGCCGGCTTCGGCTGGTCGCGTCCCGGTCGCAGCGCCTTGGCAGGCAACACCATCTACACCGTGCTGCCCGGAGAGCAGGCCTCGGTGGCGCGTCACTGGGTCGCCGGCCTCGGAGCGGCCCTACCCGAAGGGGTGGCTTTGTTGGCCGGTGTCAGCGGGCCGGCCGCCGTGACCGATCTGGCCGCTGCGCGTCAGGAGGCCGAGGAATGCCTGGCGTTACACGAGGCGTCGCCCGGATCCGCGCCCCCCGCCTATGACGAATCGTGGGATGACATCCTGCTCCAGCGGTTACGGACCGCGGCGCGAGCCGGCCGGTCTCCGACTCGTGGACCCGTGGCCGAGCTGGGACGCCACGACCGCGCTCACGGAACCGACTACCTCGCCACGCTGCGGGCGTGGCTAGGGGCGCTGGGCGACCCGACCGAAGCCGGTGAGCGTCTAGGAGTACACGAAAACACGGTGCGTTACCGGCTCCGCAAGATGGCCGAAATCACCAATCTCCCACTGGATGACGCCAGGAAGCGGCTGGCCATGATGATCGAACTCGCGGCCACCGATATCGATTGAGTCGACGCTGTCGTAATCCGACAACCAGCGGCGGCGCCATTATCGGACTTCGGCAAGCCATGCGGCACCTGTGCGCGCCCCCATTGAGGTGACCAACCTAAGGCCTTCCCCGATCCCTCGATAGGACATCCGATGACTACCCCGCGTCACGATGATCTACCGCCGTGCCCGCGTAGAGCCGAGGACCCTGCCGTGCTGGAGACGTTCACCGTGCCGTTCCCGCGAAGGCTGTTCTCTCGGCTGTTCGGTCGCAACCCACTGCTACGGGCCAGCGACCGGATCGAGGCGCTGGTCCTGGTGCTGGCCGTCGCGGTATCGCTGTTCAACGTACCGATCGCCGCTGCCGTCGGCACCGCGGTCTATGACTCCCGGAGCCCCATTTACGCGGAGCAGGTCCAAACTCGCAGCCGGGTGACCGCGACGGTCGTAGGGGACAGCCACTCCCCGAGGAAATTTGACAGCCGGACAGTCCAGATGCCTGCCCGATGGGATTTCGCCGGGGCAGAGCGCACTGGAGACATCGCCGCACCCCCCGCCGCCAAAGTCGGTGACGAGGTCGAGATCTGGGTCGATGCTCAGGGTTCGCCGCTGACCCGGCCAAATTTGTCGCCCCGCACCGAGGCGGTCACCATCGCCTTCGCGATCTGGAGTGCCGTAAGCCTCGCGGTAGCCGCGTCGTTCGCCGGCGCCCGACACGCCCTCGACCGAGCCCGTTATACCCGCTGGCAGCGCGACTTCGACCGCTTCGTCGGGCAACGGTGAGCTGAGGACCGCCACCAGCGATCGGGCACTCGGTACCCGCAGCAGCCCCTGCGGGTACCGGGGTTGTTCGGCGCAGGTTCCGCGGCAAATCGCGTTGTCGGCTCCGAACAACGGCGTATGCCGGCGTTGTCCATTTCGGGCAAGCGCCTTGGCGCCCGCGCGGGCAACCATGGAATTACCAATTCGGAATCCACAAGCGGAGGTGTGCGGTGAGCGGCGGAACACAGCGTATCGCTTTGGCGGACAACGCATCTGCTCCTTGCCGCGTCCAACCGGGGAGCCGCCTTCGGGCTTTACCGCCCGTCGGGGCCCCGCACGATTACTCCGACGCACGCTTGCCCCTCACGGGCTCCGCGTCGTCAGGGACGGCTGCCACACGCCGGCCCGTCCCTGACGACATCCCTACTCAGTGAAGGAAATAACGTGATGACCAGATGCGCACCTGTCTCTATCACACCGCAGCACCGGCGCCGCCTGCAGGACGAACTCGCCGTGCTGCGCTCCCGGCGCAGCATCGAAGTCCCCGACGACGCCATGGATTACGGCGGGCACCGCGCCGCGCGCCCCGCGGCACGGGGAAAGCGCATCCGCGAGATCGAGGACCTGCTAGCCACGGCCGTAGTGCGTGACGATCCCGCACGCGAACGGATCGCGGGCCCGGGCATGGTGGTGACCATCCGCTACGACGCCAGCGGTGAAACAGAAACGCTGCTGCTCGGCCGACGGGGCGCCGAAGGCGCCGACATCCACGTGTACTCGATGGCGTCGCCGCTGGGCCGGTGCATCGCCGGCGCTCGCCCCGGCGAGCAACGCATCTACGCGATTCCGCATGACACCGGGCGGCTCGTGACCCTGCTCAAGGCCGTTCCGTACCGGGCTGCACCACGAGATGCGCAAGCCCGCAGCGATTGCGGCCGTCAAACGCGCGGGAACGGCGTCTCGGACCGCCAGCCATTGACCACCATTGATGGAGAGGGGAACCAACATGACTAGCGTGCAGCCCGCGTGGCTTACGCCGCAGGCCTACGTGCGGCTCCAGCAGGAACTGGCCACCCTGCGGGAGTTGTGCGGCGGCAACGCGTTTGGCGAAGACGCCGATGAGAGCGCGCCCGCTGTCCAGCGCGCGTGGCGGCTGCGGATTCAACGGATCCATGACCTGTTGGTCAACGCCGTCGTCGGCGAGGGTCCGCCCGACGACGGGGTCGCCGAACCCGGCATGGTCTTGACCGTCCGCTACGACGACACCGGAGACATCGAGACCTTCCTGCTGGGCGCGCGCGGCGCCGAGTACAGCGACGTAGAGGTGTACTCGGTTAATTCGCCGCTCGGCGCGGCCATCACCGGGGCGCGCCCCGGTGAGCAGCGCCGGTACGTGCCGCCCAGCGGCGTCGGGCTCACCGTCACGCTCCTGGACGCGGTGCCATACGGCATCCACCTCGCCGGCATGAACTGATGCCGGCCGCGAAGCCTGCAGTTCCTGGCACTTTGAGCCCGACAACGATTGTGCCGGCATGCTGTTCGAAGTAATCGACCCGTTGGCGATGATGTTCCTTCTGCTGGCAGTGCTCTTTCTCATGATGGCGGTCGCTTATGGACGAATGTGACGGCGCCTCGCCCCCACTGCTTCGCGCGCGAGCACGGGAACATTGGGGAATCTCAGGCGGATAGTCTGGTGTCCTGGACTTCTGCGAGAGGAAGCGACATGCCTGCACCGTCAGCCGAGGTCTTCGACCGCCTGCGCCAGCTCGCCGCGATCAAAGACGCCGCTGCACGCCAGACCAAGACCATCGACGAGGTCTTCACCGGCAAGCCGCTGACCACGATCCCCGTCGGCACGGCCGAAGACGTCGAAGCGGCATTCGCCGAGGCGCGGGCGGCTCAGGCCGACTGGGCGAACCGCCCGGTCTCCGAGCGCATCGATGTGATCAGCCGCTACCGCGACCTGGTCGTCGAGAACCGCGAGTTCCTGATGGACCTGCTGCAAGCCGAGGCCGGAAAGGCCCGCTGGGCGGCGCAGGAGGAGATCGTCGATCTGATGGCGAACGCGAACTACTACGCGCGCGTCGCCGCCGATCTACTGAAGCCGCGCAAGGTGCAGGCGCTGCTCCCGGCGATCGGCAAGACCACGGTGGTCTACCAGCCCAAGGGCGTGGTCGGGGTGATCTCGCCGTGGAATTACCCGATGACGCTGACGGCGTCCGACTCGGTGCCGGCGCTGCTGGCGGGTAACGCGGTGGTGCTCAAGCCGGACAGCCAGACCCCGTATTGCGCGCTGGCGTGTGCCGAGCTCTTGTACGAGGCAGGGCTGCCGCGAGCCCTCTACGCGATCGTGCCCGGGCCGGGCTCGGTGGTCGGCACCGCAATCATCGACAACTGCGACTACTTGATGTTCACCGGCTCGACCGCCACCGGCAGGCAGCTCGCCGAACACGCGGGCCGTCGGCTGATCGGCTTCTCGGCCGAACTCGGGGGCAAGAACGCGATGATCGTCACGCGGGGCGCCAACCTCGACAAGGCCGCTAAGGCGGCCACCCGCGCGTGCTTCTCGAACGCCGGCCAGTTGTGCATCTCGATCGAGCGGATCTACGTCGAGAAGGACATCGCCGACGACTTCGTCGGCAAGTTCGGTGCCGCGGTGCGGAACATGAGGCTGGGTACCGCGTACGACTTCTCGGTCGACATGGGGAGCTTGATCTCCGCGGGTCAGCTGGACACCGTGACGGACCACGTAGACGATGCGAAAGCCAAGGGCGCCAAGGTGATTGCAGGCGGTAAGGCCCGGCCCGACATCGGGCCGCTGTTCTACGAGCCCACCGTGCTGGCCGACGTCACGCCGGAGATGGAGTGTGCGGCCAACGAGACGTTCGGGCCGGTCGTGTCGATCTACCCCGTCGCCGACGTGGATGAAGCCGTCGAGAAGGCCAACGCCACCGAGTACGGGCTCAACGCCAGCGTGTGGGCCGGCTCCTCCGCGGAGGGCGAGCAAATCGCCGCCCGGTTGCGGTCGGGAACGGTCAATGTGAACGAAGGTTATGCGTTCGCATGGGGCAGCCTCAGTGCGCCGATGGGCGGGATGGGCCAGTCCGGCGTCGGCCGCCGACACGGTGCCGAGGGGCTGCTGAAGTACACCGAATCGCAGACGATCGCGACCGCGCGCGTGTTCAATCTCGATCCGCCGCTTGGCATTCCGGGAACGCTGTGGCAGAAGTCGCTGGTCCCCGTCGTGCGCGCGGTGATGAGGCTTCCCGGGCGGAACTGACCACGGCCGGTACCGCGTTCACACCCACCGCATCCGGTTCTGTCGGCGGGCCGCCTAAAATGTGTCGCGGTCTTCTGCCCTCTGTCCCGCAAATCCGCGTTACGCTCCTCGATGTAGCGTCACATCGCACGTCAGGAGTCCGCCATGAAGGCCGACGCGAGGCAATATGAAGAAGACGCTCGCCGGTTACGCCAATACGCCACCTTCGATAACTTCTCCGATGCTGACCTGCTGCGTCTCGCCCGAGCGGCTCATCGCACTTCGACGTCCGCCCCGTTGCCGCTGATTCACGAGCAGACGCCGTCGGACTCCTGCTACATCCTGCTCAGCGGGGAGGTCGGCGTTTACATGGGCCGGGACCGCGTCGCCGTGCTGGGTCCGGGCGAGGTGATCGGCGAATCGGCGCTCCACCGTGGGAAGCTGCGTTCTGCGACCGTTACGACGATCGGGCCGGCCGAGGTCTTGCGTATCGAACGCGCGGATCTCGCCACAATGCTCGATGAGATACCGGCACTTCGCGAAATCATTGACGCATCCGTGGCGCGACACGTGCCGGTAGAGCTGCCGCCGAAGCCAAAACCACCGCGCACGAGGTTGGACACCTCAGTCCGCACCGAATTGGTTGAGCGGTTTGAGCAGACCGCCAACAGCGCCGGAGTGGACGTCGTGACCGCGCTTGAGGACGCGCTCACCCAGTGGATTGAACGGAACAGCACGGCGTAGTCATTGCGGTCCAGTCATTGCCTTAAGGAAAATTTGGACCTCCTGGAGTTCAACCTCGTTTCGCCCCTTGGCATTTCGGCGACTTTGTGGCAGTACTAACGGCCCGTCCACCTTCCCCGTTGACCGCGATCTACTACCGCGCGTAGTATCCGGGTATCCCGCCGCGCACAAGGGGGTGCAACGTGAGGTGGAGTTTCGCCCAGATCGGGCTGCTGATCATCTGCGCATTTCATGTCATTCAGGCGGTGATCGGCCTCGTCGTCAATCCCAGCTTCGCGACCGGCCCTACCGCGCGGACCGTCCAACTTCTCGGGATGGATTACAACGGCTGGCATGCCGTCGCGGGTCTAGCGCTATTCGCTCCGGGTTTGGTGTTCGGGCTGCGCAAGTCCTGGGCCGTGCTATATCTGCTGCTCGCCGCGATAGCCGGTGCGCTGCCGGGCATTTGGGCCTTCTTCTCACATCAGGTGGCCTACGTCTTCACCTTCCCCAACAACGTCACCGACGCGGTGGTGCACCTGGTGACCGCGGGGGTGATGGTCGCCGTGGCGGCCGTGCAGATTCGCCTGGATGGTGGACTGAGAAACTCGCTCGCCGATCTCCGGAAAGCGCGGTAGCTCGCAGCCCGGACACTATTCGGTGAACAGCGAATTCAGCTCGTCGAAGCTCGCGGCTCCGGTTAGTCCCTCGAAGGACCCGCCCTCAATCAGCTTCCGCGCGGCGGTCAGGAACGCACCCCACGCGACCCGACTGAAAGCAGAGCCGACGCTGATCCGTCGCACCCCTAGCTGCGCAAGGTCCGTCACCTTCAGCCCCGTGTCGGAAGACACCAGAACGTTGACCGGATATGGCGCCACAGCGTCAACGAGAGTGGCGATGTCCTCTTTGGTGCGGATCCCCGGAGCGAAGAGCACCTCGGCACCCGCCTCGGCGTAAGCCTGCAGCCGCCTGATGGCCTCGGCGAGGGGGTCGGGGTGGCCGTAGAGGAAGCATTCCGCGCGGCCGGTCAGCATGACGTCGGCTCCCGAGTCGTCGATCGCCGAACGCGCAGCGCGGACCCGATCGGTCGCCTCGGCCAGCTCGAAGAGCGGCGTACCGGCGATGCCGGTGCCGTCTTCGACGGAGAGGCCGGTTACCCCGGTGGCCACGCAGCGCGTCACGTTGCGCGCAAGCTCGCCCGCATCTCGGGCATAACCGGCCTGGAAATCGGCATTGACGGGCACACTGACCGCAGCCACTATTTCGGCGATGTTGTTCGGTGCCTCGTCGACGGAGAGCGCGGTCACCGTGTCTGGCAGACCCCGCGCGAAGCACAGTCCGGCGCTCGTAGTGGCCAGTGCAGGGAAGCCGAGCTTTGCGAGCGCGATTGCCGAACCGGCGTCCCACGGATTCGGGATGAGAAAACACCCCTGTTGATGTAGCCGGCGAAAACGGGCTCCAACGGCGCCGCGTGAGTCCACCACCCGATTATGCTCGCGCCCAAATGAACTCGCCACGCCGCCGTCCGGTCCACCCCCAGACGCGAAATAACCTCTGCACCTTGATATTCAGTCGAGGCCGGGCCGCGACTAACCGGGAACGCCCGGGAACCCGGCGGCGGTCGTCGGCCCCCCAGGAACCGCGCCGGCCGGTCCGGCGGAACCTCCACCCAGACGACTGGCCGCAAACGCCGCACCCTGATCGATCATTGCCGTGTTGGTCGAGTACGTGTCATGTGCGGCGAAATTCATTCCATCGGAGCAGATCGGGTCCCCCTGGGCGCATACCTGGATGGTCTTGGCCTGATAGAGCGGACCGATGACGACCGGCGGCTCGCCGAAAAAGTTCATCGCCTTATCGCTGGGCAGTGCGAAGAGCACGACCGAAGAGACGTGGTTGGCCACCTCGGGGTCCAACGGTTTGGGCACAGCCGCCGGATCGATTCCAGCCGGTACGGCGGCCGAGGTGACGAAGCCCATCACGGCGGCGCCTTGGGAATACCCGCCGAGCACCATCTTGGTATTGGGGCAGTCGTGCGCCGTCGAAACGACATGCGCGCCCGCGTCTCTGATCCCTTCCTCGCCGGCGTTCGTCCAGTCGTGGGTGGCGGGGTAGTTGACCGGATAGACGCCGAGCGATCTTGCGCCAACGCGCGGGCGCAGGGAGTCGATGAAGGCCTGCCCGGTCGCGCCGAGACCCGGCGGGTCGTCGGTACCGCGGGCGAACAGCACTTGCACGTCCGGACAGGGATCGGCGAAGGCAACCGGGAGGGCAGAACCGAGGACCGGAGCGCTGACGCCCGCCATCGCGAGGACCGCGGGAGCAACGAAATGTGGTACATGACGTGCGGTCATGGCGGTGTGCCCAACACGTGTGGTTTCTAAACCACGAATTTTCGAGCGCTGACCCGCATCAACTTGGCAATTGTGAGTCACCCGGCCCGGCTAGCCATCCGTGACGAGGTCCGCGAGGAACGTGGGTAACCGCCCGGCGCCAAAGTCATAGAACCGCGCCCACTGCGGCTCGATCGAGATGCGCACCATCTGCCTATACGTGGACTGCACGTTGCGTTCGAACTCGGCGAGTTGCGATTCATCCATGGAACTCCGCGCCGCTGCGAGATACTCCTCGGTGACGCCGTCCACGGTTTGCAGTGTGGCGAGCCCGCGTACCAGGAGGGCCTTCGCCTCTTCCGGCGTGGAGCCGGTGTCGATCGTCAGGGCCACTTGGGGACGTGCCGAAAGCGCTCGCGCTTTCGGGGCGGTCGGAGCGGTGGAGACGACGATGCGTTCGCCGGTCCAATGAAACCCGACCGGGACGACTCGCGGGAAGCCGTCGTGCCCGTTGTAGGCGAGGCGGGCCATGGAGCCGGAGAGCAGCTTCTGGGCCCCGGGGAGGCCGAGCTCGCGGGCCAACTCGTGGGTGTTCATCACACTCGCAGTCCTACCCGATAGGACCCGGGTGGGGCACTCAGCCGCTACTCGGGCTCACCGATGGCGCCGAGGCGCTCGCCCACCCGAGCCAGTGCCTGGTCGAAGATCTCCACCTTCTCGCCGCGCTTTTCGTTGGCGGGCTGGGCGGAGCCGCGGGCGCCTTCGGCCTCCACCCGAGCCGCACCCCGACGCCGCAACAGGCTGAAGTTCTTGTCGCGCGCTTGCCTGAGCCGGCTCTGCAAATCCTTCAGCGACTTCTCGTCCATGCGATTGAGAGCCTCGGGATGACTCTCGCCGATCAACGAGCTTTCCTGCTGGGTCAGGTTCACATGGTTGCTCACTCCTAGATTCATAGCCTGGGCCGGCCACACCGGCGCGTCGAATATCGGACGTCACGCCGAAGCGTCACGCCTGGGCCATCTCGAGTTCACATCTGGCCTCGGGTCTTCAGATCGTGCCGCGGCGGGTAGTCCTTCGGTCGACGAAGGAGGTTGCGATGGGCAGGCATTCGATGAAGGACGACGACGAGCCCAAGGGTGGGCGCCCCGGTCCAGCGGATCACGGGGGCGAGGGTAGAATGGCGACGCGTGAGAACGCACCGGAGCTCACCGAGCCGGACCGCGAGGACTGAAGGGCGAGCTCACCGAACGGGATCCGTTTTGAGCGGCAGATGCGGCGGGTAGCCGAGAAGCCTCACTCACGACGAAAATGAATAGATGCCATTTGAACAGGCGCCGCCCCCGCCCAAATCGGCGCCGGGCTGGTACCCCGATCCGGCGGGGGTAGGCCACGGGCTGCAACGGTACTTCGACGGCACCAGCTGGACCAGCGAGTGGGCGTTCGCTGCAGAACCGCCGAAGAAAGACACTCCCGGGAAGGCGGCCCTGGCCCTCGCGGCGCTGGGCTTCCTTGTCCTCCTCATCGTCGTCGGCAAGACCTGGGTTTTCGATCCGAAGAAGGACGTCCAATCGGCCCCGAGCAGTTCGGCCACAGCGGGACCGCCGACCGAGGCGGCGCCGTCGACGACGACCGGACCCAAGAAGCCGGACGGAGTCACCTTCACCACCGCTCCGGGCCAAGGCGGCGACGTGGTCGACGCCCGATTCGCCATTCGTGACAACTACACCGAGCAGATGATCAAAGACGGTGCGCGGGCGGACACCATCGACATCCTCAAATACGCGAGAGCGACCTATCCCGACGCTTCGGCAGTGAACGTGCAAGGCACCTTCCCGATGACCGACCCGTACGGCAACACCTCGACTCAGGTCGCCATCGACCTCACGTATTCGCGAGCAACGTTGAACAAGATCAACTTCGACGGCATCACCAAAGCCAGCATCTGGGAGATACGCGATTCCGGCAATATCCTTCCGGCCTTTCAGCCGTAGACCCTTGGGCGGATAATCGCCTCGTGTCCACCGAACCCCCAAACCGACCACCGGCCGCACCGAAGCCCCCGCGGGTGCGCACCACGCCGGAGGATTTGGAGAGGTACGGCGACGAGGAGCAGATGCGCGCGGCGTCGGACGAAGGCCGGCTCCGCGACGAGCGACCGCCGCATCACGGCTAGCCGCGTGGCTACGGGTTCGTGGCAACAGACGGGAGGTCACATGTCTTATAAGGACCGCGTGAGCTCACCGGGACCGAAGAAGCTGCTCGCCCTGGACGGCGGCGGCATTCGGGGCGTGATCACGTTGGAGGTGCTGCTGCGGCTGGAATCCACGCTGGCGGAACAGCTCGGCGCCGGAGACGACTTCCTGCTGGGCGACTATTTCGACTACATCGGCGGCACCAGCACCGGGGCGGTGATTGCGACCGGACTCGCCAAGGGGCTGCGCGTGCAGCAGCTTCTGGATCTGTACGTGACAAGGGGCGCGGAGATGTTCGATCACGCTTCGCTCCGGCGTCGCTACCACTACCGCTATGGCAGCCAACGGCTTCAAAAACTGTTGCAGGGTGTCTTCGGCAAGGACACCACTCTGGGTAGCGAGGACCTTAAAACTCTGCTCCTGATCGTGGTGCGAAATGCGACCACAGACTCGCCGTGGCCGCTAAGCAACAATCCTGATGCGCCCTACAACGACCCGAGCCGCGCGGACAACAACCTGAACATCCCGCTCTGGCAGTTGGTGCGGGGCAGCACAGCTGCGCCAACGTATTTTCCACCGGAGGTTGTCAGGGTGGGAGGGCACGAATTCGTGTTCGTCGATGGTGGACTGACAACGTACAATAACCCCGCCTTTCAACTGTTCCTCATGGCAACGCTCGACGCGTACCGGCTGGGCTGGACGGCCACGGAATCCGATCTCTTGCTCGTTTCGATAGGGACGGGAACCACTCCCAAAGCTGATGACCGTCTACAGCCGGGCCACATGAATCTGCTGTTCAACGCAAATTCTGTGCCGGCAGCGCTGATGTATGCGGCGCTCAACGAGCAAGACCTGCTGCGCCGGGTGTTCGGCCGATGTCGCCACGGCTCGCACATCGATCGGGAGCTGGGGAACCTCATGCACGAGCAGGGTCTGCTAGAGAAACGGCTTTTCAGCTACGTCCGCTACAACGCGGATCTGTCGCGCCGAGGCCTCGACGACCTAGACCTTCACAATCTGATCCCGGAAAGGGTGCAAAGACTGGACTCGATCCAGTACGTCGGCGATCTAAGGCGTGTGGGGCAGGCAGCGGCACGCGATGTCTCACCGGAGCACTTCGCCGGGTTCCTCGAGGCGGGTCGATGACATCGCCGTTTCAGGTCGAATTATCCGGTGTGGGTTCCGCGCCCGCGGTGCGCGTGGCCAAGGCGGATGAATTGCGGCCCGCGCTGGAGGCGCTCGGGCTGCATCCGCCCAGACCGACGGTGGTGGTTGTTGGCGGAGCCGCTGGACTGGAGGGAACTCTCATGGAGCGTCTCCGCCCAGTCTTCGCGGCGAGCGTTGTGCCAGTGATGCAGCAGTACAGCGCAGTCGGTGTAGACGGCGGCACCCACAGCGGTGTCATGCGACTGCTCGGCGAAGCCCGTGCGGCGGCGCGGGCTACCTTCCCGCTCGTAGGTGTGGTGGCCGCGGGGACGGTGCAGTTGCCACGCGGGGCCCTCCAGGACGGCCGGACAGTACTCGAATCCAATCACACACACTTCGTCATCGTGCCCGGTGAAAAGTGGGGTGCGGAGGCACCCTGGATCGCCAGGACTGCGACGTGCTTGGCGGGAACCGCGCCGTCCATCACGCTGCTCGCCAACGGCGGAAAAATCACCTACTCGGATCTCCAGCGAAGTGTCGAAGCGGGCCGCCCAGTCATCGTGATTGCCGGCTCTGGACGGACCGCCGATGTGCTCGTCCGCGCGCTGGTCGGCGCGCCGGCCGAGGAACGAGCGACCGCACTGGTCGAATCGGGCTTGATTCAAGCGGTGTCGATGGACGATTTGAGTCTTCTGTCCGAGTTCCTCGTCGCAGCTCTCAGCGGCTCAGCGGCCGAGTGAGTGCCGAAGACCAAAACAGGCTAGACGAACCCGGTTTTCACTCTCGGGGTTTAGGTGGCTGAGCGAATGCCTAAGTCAGATTGGGGCCCGCGGATTCCAGAACCGCAATTTCACCGAGAACGATTGGCCACATGCGACACTGCGCGAGCTTCGTTGCGGCACTCGACCGCGTCACGAAAATTGGGACGAAGCCCGTGATAAGTGGTTGCATACTGGTGGTGCGCCGGTTAGATGAGCCAGCATGCGCTTTCACCAGGAGGATGAGATTAGGAAAATCTTTTCAAGCGCCGGGATCGCATGCGCAGCACTGACTCTCGCGCCAGTGGCAGGCGCCGATCCCACCGTGGGACACGATGCGAAAGTGCAAGTGCAGACGCCACCGATGCTTTGTGAGATCGGCTCGGATGATGCGGATCCCGAGGTCGGCCCCAATGTAGTCTGCCAGGGAGCATTCCCTCAATCTCCGATGAATCCCATCCCTTGGCCCGACTGGGTGGGCGATCCATCAATATTGCACCAGAATCAGGCGGTAGTTACGGCCTCTGGGCAATTCAGCTACCGCGACGCGAACATCGGCGTGGGCTATGACCACCCGTCCTTCGAAACGCTTGTGCCGGGTCAGACGTACCAGATACAGGGCTGGACGATAAGGGCGGGCGAGGGCGGCATAACCTTCACACGCGATGACTCTGGCCACGGAATGACCATCGGTGGCGACCGTAGCGTCAACCCGTTCTAACCGAGGAGTAATGGGCACCGTTGGGTGAATTAGGTTGGAACACAGGCGTGTAACGAATATCGACACTCTAAATGCGACCCGTAGTCCGTGCGATTATGTTACAGTGACCAGCCGTCTGGCCAGGCGCTGTCTTCACGGTGAACCCGGCCGATGATCCGGCACAATCGCGACTGATAACGGTGACGTTCGGATAAGGGCAAGCACCTGAATGTCCCAGGATGTCGACTGAATCCGCTCCGCGTCGGCTTCATTCGCCGCGTTTTCAACTCAGCACACCTTTGCGCTCCACGACAATTCCTCACATTTTTCGGCGGCCTGTGGGCTCGCGCGTGAGAATGACACCGTGCAAACAACACCTGCGATCCGTTCGGAAGATCTTCCCGCCCTTTATCGGAGTGCGAGCCAGCAGTCGGCCGATGCGCAGCGGTCATTCCTCAGGTGGTTCAAGCTGCGGCTGGGGGGTGTTGTCATCGCGGCAATTGGCGGTGCAATCACCTGGAAGGCAGGCCATCTCTATGTCGGTGGGGCGATCGCCTTCTTGGCTTTCGCCGTAGCGCTTGGATCAGAGCTTGTTCTTGCAATCCGCCGGCCGGAAGAGATCTGGTACGAGGGTCGCGCAGCCGCCGAATCCGCGAAAACGCTCAGCTGGCGATACATGATGCACGGTGAATCCTTCGAGACGAAGTCAGAGGATTCGGACGCGACGCTGCTGAAAGAGCTACGCGAGATCTTGCGCGACCTCGATGCCCTTCCCGTGCACGCCAAATCAGGCTCTGACGTTCAAATCACCCCTGTAATGCGGCAGGTCCGAGCCCTCCCGTTTGAAGAACGCCGCACGGTGTATCTGCAGGAACGTATACAAGCTCAGGAGGGCTGGTACGCCGCCAAGGCAGCATGGAACGACACTCGAGCCAAACGCTGGACCACCGCGGGCATCGCCCTCGAATTCCTCGGGCTTGTTGGCGGAGCGGTCAAGGCCGGCGGGTGGGTCGATATCGACTTGTTAGGGATCCTTGCCGCCGCCGCCGCCGGTGCGGCCGGGTGGATGCAAGCCAAGCAGTACCAAAACCTCGCGACGGCTTACGGAGTCACAAGCCAGGAGCTGGCGACTGTGGCATCAGAAGTCCAGGCAGCGCAGGACGAAACGATATGGGCACGTTTGGTCGCAGAGGCCGAGGAGGCGATCTCGCGTGAGCACACCCTCTGGCGCGCATCTCGTGGCGTTCGGGTGACGCCTGATCGCTGAACCTCTTCGGCCAGGTACTAATCAGGCAGCGTCAAGCCGCGATGTTTCCAAGCGAATCAGAAGGGTTGCCAGGCAATCCCGCACTTCGCAGCTACCGCCAGGTACCGTATCGGTGCCCACCATGAAACGAGGCCGCGGCCAGTCCGATCGTGATCGCCCAGAGCCGCTCATGACGCGACACGGCACGCCCCATCGAGGCGGTGCCGACACACAGAAACCGTCAATGCGAGCCCGAGTCGTCGCCAAGAGGCGGAGCATGATCCGTGCTGTGTCCGCGCTGTTCGGATTCGGCGTCATCGTTGCGGTGGTCGTCGTCGATAACGAGGGTCGGGCCGGCAACACCGGGGCACTCATCAGCGCCTTCCCGCAGCTACGAAACAGCGTGAAAGCCGCGATAGGCATCTCGCTCGCTCCTGTCGGTGGGGTGGGAACGCCCCTCAGTTTGGGCGAATGGCACAGCGGTCCGGCCTGGTCGACCATAAAGGTGCCGTTGGTCCTCGCCGCCCTCCGCGAAGAGTCGCCGACAAGAATTACCGATCAGATGAAAACGGCGATTACTCAATCGGATAACGCCGCGGCCGACGCGATTTGGGCCAGCCTGGGAGGTCCGGTTACCGCCGCTGGGAAGGTCGAGGCTGTCCTGGCGGCAGCGGACGATTTCACCCGCGTTCAGTTCCACAAGATTCGCCCTGAGTTCAGCGCATATGGGCAAACCGAATGGCCGTTGACCGCGCAGGTGCGGTTCCTGTCAATGGCAGCGTGTGACAGCAGGAGCATCCCGGTATTGAATCTGATGGGACAGATCGAACACGACCAAAAATGGGCCCTGGGCATGATCGGTGGGACACGATTCAAGGGGGGCTGGGGTCCCTCACCCGCGGAGAGATACCTAGTGCGGCAGATGGGGCTGGTCATCACCCCGGCGGGGACCAGCGCGGTCGCGATAGCCGCTGAACCGTACTCGGGCTCACTTATGGACGGCGTTGAGGCACTCAATCAGATCGCTGAGTGGCTCTCTGAACACATTGTGACGCTGCCCAGCGGTCGATGTCCCCACTGACAGCGAGCGATTGCGGTGAAACGAACCCGTCGGCACGCGATCCCGGCGATACTTTGGACGAACATGTTGCACCGGGAGGTGCGGTGACTGATCTAGAGCGCGTAGGGACCGAAATCGGCGGCCCTTCCATACCCACACCGCGGCCGCAGAACGACGCACCACCCAAGCGGGCCCGGCGGAAGCACGCGGTGGCCCTGGCCGCGGTCGTGGCCGCGGTCGGCGTAGGCGGCTATTTCGGTGTCAACGCCGTGTTGTCGCACCCGTCGTCACGGGCGACACCGGGATCTACATCGGGCGCTTTCAAGCAGGTGCGCGGCCTGCCGCGAGGCGCGGAGGCGTGTCCCCGGCTTGAGGCGGACGTCGTCGTTCCGTTCAATGCCGGGGCGCGCGGCACGTCGACTACGACTTGTGAATTCGTCGAGCAGGTACGCTTCGAATATGCGAAGCGAAGTACGCCGGCCTCTGGCCCGACTCAGTTGAGCGCCGTCAGCCCCGCGACTCGTACGTGGTACGAGCTTGCCTGCCTCAGCTCGCAAACCTATGTCACCTGCACCGGCGGGTCAGCTGCCGTCATTTACCTTTACAACGCACCTGAATAGATCGCTAACGAATAGGTAAGGCTAACTGGGCATTTCGTCGGGAGTGGGAGGGAGTCCAGGACAAACTTGCCGATACGGAATGTGCGGCGACACCCACTTCTTCCAGTGTTCCTGGCTCATGGTTGTAGTCAGCTTGGCGCACAACGCGTCCGCCGGGGAACTCATGGGTGGGTTCGGCCAGATCCTGACGGTTCCGTCTACGCTGCCGGAGGCGATGAGGGCACCGTCGGGACTCACCGCGATGCTGACGACTTGGGCCTGGTGACCAGTAAACGTGTACTGACTTCCGTTGGCGGCGCTCAACAACTGCACGGTAAAGGGAATGAAACTTCCGCCAACGATGCGGTCTTGAGTGGGCTCGGCCGGACCGGGGCTGAAGGCCAAACCCATGACCGCGTGCGGAATCTCCGCCGGGTCACCCATGGGGGCGCCGGTGTGGACGTCCCAGCGCTCAATAACACCGACTGTCGACGAATCTTTCGCGACGGCGGTGCTGCCGGACACCAGTCGCCGGCCGTCCGGACTGAACGCGACGCCGAGAACCGCGCCTTGATGTTCTATCGCCAGTGCGGGTCGATCGCTGAACGGCTTGGGTGCTCCAGCGGTGGCATCAGCGTGCCATACCTGCCGCCCGGAGAGGTCCCATACGCGAACCATCCCAGCCACACTGCCGGACGCTAATCGATCGCCCTGCGGGCTGAAGGCCAGATCGGAAATTATCGAGTTGTCGTTGTTCTCCAAGCGATTCGGTCGCCCGGACGATAGTTCCCAGATCGTGATCTGCCCGTCAATTCCCGCGGAGGCCAAGAGGTTACCGTCGGGCCCCATCGCCACCGCCGTTATCGGCTGGCCCGTTTCAATCGCCCGAACTGCGCCGGTGGTCAAATTCCACAATCGGATCTTCCCGTCGGCGCTTCCCGACGCAACCACATCACCACTTCGATTGAACGCGACACGGGTGATCACTCGAGCGGAGTCAGGCATCCGATTGATCTCGGTTCCTGTGTACGCGTCCCAGAGTCGTACCGTGCCGTCGACATCACCTGACACCACCTGGCGGCTGTCGGGACCGATCGCCACGCTCGTGACGGGCCCTCCATGGCCATCCAGGGGCTCTTTGAGTGGCTGGCCGACGGCGGCGTTCCAGAACCGCAAGGCGTTCTCGTTTCCGCCGCTTACGATTTGATCGCCGACTATAGCCACGCACAATACCCACCCCTGGTGCCCGATCAAGGGGTCGCCGATGCGCCGTTTGCCCGCAACGTCCCATAGCTGAACCGTCTTATCATTGCCCCCCGACACCAGACGCGTCCCATCTGCGCTGAAGGCGACGCTGGTCACCGGCGCGGCGTGGCCCACTGCCCCGAGAGCAGGCAATTGCCCTGCTGGACTTAGCTTTTCGCTATTCCAGAGCCGCACCAAGTTGTCCGCTCCCCCCGATGCGACGAGTCGATCGTCCGGACTGAAAGTGATACTCGTGACCCCACCGGGGTGCGCGTTCGGATTTGTGGCGTTGGGCTCTACGGGCCCACCTTCGGGCGGCACAGTGCCGACGTTCCAGACACGGATGGCTCCGTCCGCGCCACCCACCGCAAACTTGTCGGCCGCACGGTTAAACGCCACGGTGAAAAGCGCTCCGCCTCCGCGAATGCCGATGGGCTTGTGCATATCGGTCCCGTCCGAGCGCGAGATGTCGATAAATCCGTCGGCACCAACTGAGGCAAGCCAGTGCCCGTCGCGGCTTAATGCGATGCCGCTGACGCGTCCCTGGTGCGGCTGCGGAAGAGACTTCGGAATGGGTTGCGCATCGTTGAGGTTCCATACCAGTACCTTTCCGTCGACATTGCCGGCAGCCACTACCTGCCCGTCGGCACTGATCGCGACATTTGTCAGGGCCTTTTCTCCCGCAGAAAGAGGGAAGCAGTGAGGGCGGTGACAACCCAACAGGTCCGCTTTGGTTTCGCCAGCGGGGTCGCTCGTGCGGAGGTCTTCCCACCACGTCTTGGAACGCGTATCCCAGACCCGCACGCTTTTGTAGTCTGCTACGGCCAGACGCTGGCCGCCGTCGGCGAAGGCCACCCCGACCACCGGAGTAGTCCCATTCAAAATGAGCTCAGTGCTCGACCTGTTGACCAAAGCATCGAGCAGGGGTTCGTCGCTCAGCTTCGTCGACAGTTTTTGGGCGGCGAGCAGCTCCTGAAACGCTCGGGCATCGTCGCCGGCCGTGTTGGCACCAGCCAGAATCGCCAGCGCCTCAGAGACCAGCTTGCGCGCGACCGCCTCCTGAGCGTTCCCCTGGGCGAGCCGCTTCTGCTCGTGCGCCCGGAAGAATCCGATTACGGCCACTACAGCAACGATGACCGTGCACGCCAGCACGGCGCGCAGGACGCGCGAGCGCTTGCGCAGAACCGCGGCGTGAGCCTGGGCTTCGGACGCGCGGTGGCTTTCGGCGGCCGCGATTTTCTTGGTCGCTTCAAGCTCGGCTTCCCTCTGTCGTTTCTCGGCGGCCAAACGTTCGTTCTCAGCCGTGCGGCATGCTGCCAGATATTCGCGATCGGGCTCCTCCAGACTTGCTGCCAAATCGGTCCGCGCGCTGAGCTGCTCGGCGGCCGCGAGTCGATCCGCAGCGTGAATGAGCCAGGCTCTGCTCTTGTTCGACTTCCTCCACTCGAGTGAAGCGCGCTTCACACCCTCCAGCACCGCCAACAGCTCGGCGTCCTCAGTCAGCCAATCCTCAAGCAGACTCCACTGCCGCAGTAGTGCCTCATGAGCCGGCTCGATGGTGATCTCGCCCGTGCGGCCGACGCGGTCGGTTGTCAGCAG
Source organism: Mycobacterium paraffinicum (assembly GCF_025822865.1). NCBI lineage: Bacteria > Bacillati > Actinomycetota > Actinomycetes > Mycobacteriales > Mycobacteriaceae > Mycobacterium > Mycobacterium paraffinicum. The sequence continues at coordinate 173,640 of NZ_JACKUR010000010.1, forward strand.
GCGCTGGTCGACCAGGCTTTGCAGCAGCGGTCGGCAGTCAGCAGGAATCTCTGAATAACGTGCGACGCGACGCCGTGGTGCGCCGGTGTCGGGATCGATGTTGGCCAGCCACGGGATCATCCCGCGACGCAGCAGTGCCAGCCGCGTGGTGCGATTTTTCGGCAGAGGCGGATCGGTGTCCGCTGAAAGTGCCTGCTCGACGGCTTCCTCGATCGAGCCTTTGATACCGCCGAGGTTCCGGTAGTCGGTGAGAGTGAGGCCACCGCTTCCCAGATTCTCGAGGTAGAGACGCTCCATCGTGAAGCTGAGCAACGGAAGCGCATCTTTGGACCCGCCGGCCTCAATGTCCTCCAGTAGCACGTCGACCAACGCGTCGTCGATTCTGAGTGGGCGCGTTGATTCTTCCAGCCTGGTCGCCGGGCCCTTAATGACCCCGGCGTAGGAACCATGCGGCATGGGACCGAGGTCAAAGGGGATCTTCTGAAGACCCTCCAGCGCCTTGGCTTCCTGCAACTGGGCATAGGAGTCAGACCGAATCGCGATCACCACGATCAGCGAGGGAGCGGCATCACCAAGCAGGCCTCCCAGCAGGGCCAAGAGGCGTTCGGCTTCGTCCTGTCCTTCGGCGCGGAATAGCTCCTCTCCTTGGTCAATCGAGATGACCAGGGTCGGCGGCTTCGTCGGACCGTCGACTTCGTTGGTCGTCATTGTCGCCGCGTCGACAAGTTGCTGTAGCACGGGACGCAGCGTGTCTGCGCCCCCGTTGACGGCCGCCCGAAGTTTGGTGCGGGGCAACTTGATCTGTGCGGTATCCCGTGCGGCTTCAAGGGCGCGCATCAAGCCGCTTTCACCGAGGATGGCCGCACGCTCCGGCCGGACGATCGGCAACGGTAGAAAATCTCGGTCGTAGCGGTGTCGGCGTCGCCTGAAAACTAACCCCGTGTCGACGGGTGAATTTTGACCCCCTTCGTCTGAGTCTCGGCTTACGAGCCGAGAGGAGAAGGGAGTTGTTGTCAGTGTTGCATAGGACCGAGGGGTTGCCGATCAAGTTGATTGCCAGGACGTTGGGGATTTCGCGCAACACGGTGCGGTCGGCGGTGGCCTCTGAGGGGCCGCCGAAGTATGTGCGCAAGCCGGCGGGGTCGGCGGTGGACGCGTTCGAGGACGCGATTCGGGCCCAGCTGACGGCGGTGCCGACGATGCCGGCCACGGTGATTGCCGAGCGGGTCGGTTGGACCCGGGGCATGACGGTGTTCAAGGAGCGGGTCCGGGAGCTGCGCCCGGCGTATCTGCCGCCGGATCCCGCCGGACGCACCAGCTATGACGCCGGGGATGTCGCGCAGTGCGACTTGTGGTTCCCGCCGACGAGCATCCCGGTCGGCTACCGCCAGGTCCGCACCCCGACGCAGCTGCCGGTGCTGACCATGGTGCTGGGGTACTCGCGCTGGCTGTCGGCGATCCTGATCCCGTCCCGGCGGGCCGAGGATCTGTTCGCCGGGTGGTGGAAGTTGATCAGCGCTTTGGGTGCGGTGCCGCGCACCTTGGTCTGGGATGGCGAGGGCGCGATCGGGCGCTGCCGGGCCGGGCGCACCGAATTAACCCGGGATTGCCAGGCGTTTCGTGGGGTGCTGGGCGCCAAGGTGGTGGTCCTCAAACCGGGCGAGCCTGAGCACAAAGGCATCATCGAGCGGGCCCACGATTACTTCGAACGGTCGTTTCTGCCTGGGCGCAGCTTCACCGGGCCTGGGGATTTCAACCATCAGATGCAGAGGTGGCTGGCTGTGGTCAATGACCGTCAGCGTCGTGCACTGGGGTGTGCCCCAGCCGATCGGATCGGCGCCGATCTGCAGGCGATGCTGGCGTTGCCGCCGGTGGCCCCGGAGGTGGGCTGGCGCAACGCGACGCGGTTGGCCCGCGATCACTACATCCGGTTGGACTCCAATGACTACTCGGTGCACCCCGGGGTGATCGGACGGCGCATCGAGGTGATCGCCGACCTTGACCGCGTGCAGGTGTTCTGCGAGGGGAAGGTCGTGGCCGATCATGAGCGGGTCTGGGCGTGGCACCAGACGATCACCGATCCAGAGCATCGTCAGGCGGCGAACCTGTTGCGTCACAACCGGATCAGTGCTCTGCGTCCGGTTCGGGAACACGACGACGAGCTGTGTGTGCAGCAGCGGTCGCTGACTGATTACGANACCGCCCTGGGCATCGACCTCGGCGACGGCGGGTTCGCGTCATGACCACCAAGACCGCCAGGGCGGCCTCGGCGGCCAACCGGGATCTAAGCGCCGAGATCACCTACCTGACCCGGGCGCTGAAGGCGCCCACGATGCGTGAAGCCGTCATCCGGCTGGCCGAACGGGCCCGCGCCGAGTCATGGAGCCATGAGGAGTTCCTGGTGGCCTGTCTGCAACGCGAGGTCTCCGCCCGCGAGTCCCATGGCGGTGAGGGTCGCATCCGTGCCGCGCGGTTCCCGTCGCGCAAGTCGTTGGAGGAGTTCGACTTCGATCATGCCCGTGGCCTCAAACGGGATCTGATCGCGCACCTGGGAACTCTGGACTTCGTCGCCGCCAAGGACAACGTCGTGTTCCTCGGACCACCGGGCACCGGCAAGACCCACCTGGCGATCGGAATCGCGATCCGGGCCTGCCAGGCCGGCCACCGGGTCCTGTTCGCCACCGCGTCGGAATGGGTGGCCCGCCTCGCCGAAGCGCATCACAGCGGGCGGCTCCAACAAGAACTCGTCCGGCTCGGGCGTTACCCGCTGATCGTCGTCGACGAGGTCGGTTACATCCCGTTCGAACCCGAAGCGGCCAACCTGTTCTTCCAGCTGGTCTCCAGCCGCTACGAACGTGCTTCGCTGATCGTCACCTCGAACAAACCGTTCGGCCGCTGGGGTGAAGTGTTCGGCGACGACGTGGTTGCTGCGGCCATGATCGACCGCCTCGTCCACCACGCCGAAGTGATCGCCCTCAAAGGCGACTCCTACCGCATCAAAGACCGCGACCTCGGGAGAGTCCCGGGCTCGACAACCGAAGAATGAACACCGAGGGGGTCAATTTTCAACCGACGAAACGGGGTCAATTTTCAGCCGCCGTTGACAGCGACTCCTACCGCATCAAAGACCGCGACCTCGGGAGAGTCCCGGGCTCGACAACCGAAGAATGAACACCGAGGGGGTCAATTTTCAACCGACGAAACGGGGTCAATTTTCAGCCGCCGTTGACAGTAGCGGGTCATCCGAGCGAAAAGGCCCGCACGCAGGAATGACGATTTGCCGGCGCCGGAAGCCCCCAGGATCACCATTAGGCGAGGAGGCAACTTCTCACGCAACGTTCGCAGTTGGTCGAGCGCTTCGAAGATCGGAGCGTCGCGTCCGAAGAAGATGCCCGCGTCTTCGGCCTCCAGCGGCTTCAGTCCCCGATAGGGCGGGCGGTCAGGGTAGGCTTCTGGCGGCCATTCGAAAAATGTCGGGTCTAGGCCGGCCTTGACCAGCCCGGCGCGAAGCCGCTTGAGACCCTCCCGCGAAAACGTGACGTGGCATTCCTCATGGGTGCGCGGCAACGTGACCCGAAACGTCCTGTGGTCGACTCCGGCCGCCAGATTGACGGCTTGCCATGTACTGGTGAGCTCCTCCGGCAACTCGGAGGGTGAAAAGTCCTCTATCGACACGCCAAAGAGCCGCTTGCCGAGCTTGTGTGCGAGTGAAAGTTCTTTGTGGCACCAGCCCGATTGGAGCCACGCACGTGAAATCAAGAACAACACGGCTTCGCAGCGCGACGCTGCGTCAACTAGTCCGCGCTCCCAACGTTCGCCCGCAACGAGCCCCCGATCGGGATCGAGGTCGAGGAATACGTCATCCCAGCCTTCGGCCGCGAGCCAGTCGCGCATGGCAACTGCAGAGGCGTTGTCGACGCTTGAATGGCTCAAAAAGATGCGTGCCATAGCCCACCGGTCCCGCCATAATTGATTACCTCAGAAGGCGCGTGCACAGCTGCACCGTTATGCGCGCTAACGCGGCCTTGTCCACGGGCTGCCGCCGGCAACCCCACTCTCAATTCCGCGCTCGACAAATACGACAGTGAGTTCTTCATATCCCGGCGCAACCCGGATCACCAACAATGGGTCTATGGTAGATGTTTCACGAGCCGACGAAAACGGAACCGATAAACAAATATGCCCTCGGTATATCGGCCCGCACCCGCACGCAAACGCTCCGGACGTATCGTGCGGCCACGGGGGGCGCGGATGAACTGGATTCACTCGAGCACCGGCTACCCGATAGCCGCTGGTAGCGATAATTCATTGATGAGGTCTGATCTGTGTCGGACCTAGGGCCTCGGCCTGACTGGTTCTGAACCTGCAACGACTTTGACTCCAAGCCGTTCATAGTGTGAATTTGTTGGGCTGCAATGATTTCAAGCAGTCTTGCTCGCCAAAACCGTAACCCGGACACTCCTCCTGATTCCGCTCGTTCACCTTTACTTATCTCCACGTCGGACAACTCTTGGCCCCGCCATCGCTACGGTCAGTCGCCATTCGTTCATTGCCTAGCTAGCGGTCGGATGGAATGACGCCAGCTGACGAACGAGCAGTTCAGCCCGCGGCGACGCGGTCGATGTGGGCGAGGAAGTGCGTCAACACCGCATCGGGTGCCTCGAGTTGTGGCCAGTGTCCGATGTCGTCGGCGAGCATCACCACATTCGCTTCGGGTATCACCTCGGCATAGCGGCGCGCCATGTGGGCACCCGAGTTGGGGTCGACCGGCCCATCGATCAATCGCATGGGGACCGCGGTCTGCCGCATGGCACGCACCCATCGGTTTCGGTGCGTGTAGCGATCGTTAATGAAACGGCCGACTTTGTGCAGCACCCGGCGGCCATCGTTGTAGTCCAGGATCTGGTTGAACACGTCCATCATGTGCCGGGTCGGCTTGGTGTTCGGGCCGAACATCTCGCGCAGCGTGGGCTCCAGCAGCCGGCGGGACACCGGACTGCCCTGTACGTGACTGAATACGTCACCCAACGGCGTGCCAGACATCAGCTTCTGCGCCGTTCTGGGCTTGTATGCCTCGATGAACATTCCGCCGTTGAGCCAGGTGATCGAGTCGATGCGCAGCGCGCCATAGGCTTGCTGACCGAACTCGTGACGAGCCAACATCTCCTGGCCCACCGAATCGCCGATGTCGTGCGCCAGGATGTGCACGTTGCGGATGTTCAGGTGGGCTAGCAAAGCTTCGTGCATGTCGGCGTGGTCTCCCACCGAGTACTCGTAAACCACCGGTTTTTCGGAGAACCCCATGCCGATCATGTCCGGTGCGATGACGGTGAACCGTTGCGACAGCGCCGGCCAGATCCGCGCCCAGTCAAAGGAATTGAACGGATAACCGTGGATCAGCAGCAGCGGAGGCCCGCTGCCCTCCACGCGGTAGAAGATGTCGAAGCCGAGGTAGTCGAAATACTCCCCGGCCGCCAGCCAGCGGTGCAGTTCAGCGTCCATGGGGTCATCATCCCCTCGGCCTGAGCGCATCGCTTGGTTCGCGCGGTGATCTCCGCGGGGTCAGGCGGTGCGCCGGCGGTTATGCGTGTCGGTCGACCAGAGATGACCGCAATCCGAGCACTGCAGGTGCACCAGCGTTCCCCTGTTGCTCAGCAGGTACTGCCAGTGCGTATCGCAGTTTCGCCGGTCCCGGCAATCACCACAGTCGGCGCGGTGATGGCAGCGCGGGCAAGGCAGCCACGCGCGGCGGCTACGGTCGGCGGTCGGATCAATCGGTAACACGATCGGCCGTCCGTAAGGGCAGGACGCCGGCGCGGACCAACTGGTCGTAGACCCGCTGCTGCTCCGCGTCCAGATTCGAGTACAGCATGTCGTAGGCCTGCTCTTCCTCGGCGAGCACGGCGACAGGATCCCAGTCCTCACCGATCGCTTCGAGCACCGCGCTGCGCCGCCGCGCCTCGTCGAGGGTCAGGTCATAGGCAAAGTCAAGGTTGGTCATCGCACTCCCAGCCGTTAGATATCCGAACGAATGGTTAGGATGCACTAATAAATGCTGGTCAGGCTATGACGCACGTCACTCTTCCCACTTAGAATTCGTCACATTGGGCCCCGAATGAGCGGCGGCTACACGCGGCGGTAGCGATACCGGAGCCATCCCGGATGGTCGTTTGCTGAGATTTGCCCCCTAACGGTGAGGGCGGCGCCGAAGCGAGCCGGGCAGTTTAAAACTCCGGGTCAGGGTCAATTCTTGAGGTCTCACATTCGTTGATGGGAGGGCCTTCGATGAGAATTCGTGTTCGCAGCGTGGCGGGCGCCGTCGCGGTGGCGTTAGCGCCCATGACCTACATGGCAGCGGTGTCTCCGGGGATCAGCTCGGCTCAGCCCCCGGATTGTGGTCCCGGCAATTGGTGGAACCCGGGAGCCAACGCCTGCCAACCCGTAACACCGGCACCACCGCCGGACTGTGGCCCCGGCAACTGGTGGAACCCAGGAGCCAACGCCTGCCAACCCGTCGCGCCGCCACCGCCCGACTGTGGCCCCGGCAACTGGTGGAACCCAGGAGCCAACGCCTGCCAACCCGTAACACCGGCACCACCGCCGGACTGCGGCCCCGGCAACTGGTGGAACCCGGGACCCAACGCGTGCGAACCGGTAGTGCCACCCCCGCCGTCGTAAGCCCGATCAGTCAGGCGGCTGCGCTTAATTGCGTCGGGTGGTGCGAGCACAGCGACTCTTGGGGCTCGGAACCGAAAATATCTTCCGACCTGCGTCGGGCTGACAGGATTTGAACCTGCGACCACTTGACCCCCAGTCAAGTGCGCTACCAAACTGCGCCACAGCCCGGATGCCGCCGGCATCGGCGGCAGCAGGTCGAAAGCCTACCGTAGACGACCGGCCACTCCCCTAATCGACCTTCGCCAACCGGGCGGCGACCTCGTCGACCCAGTTCAGCAGCGCCCCGGCGAGTTCGGGCTCTCGGCCGTAGAACCGCTGGGCCGGTACGGGCACGCTGACCGCCACCGCATGGCCCGTCACACCCTTGAGCGCCGCGCCGACCGCGCAGACACCCTCGGTCTGCTCCTCCCGGTCATAGGCGACGCCCTCGGTGCGAATCCGCTCGAGCTCCTTGCGCAGCGCCGCCGGGCTGGTGATGGTGTTCGGGGTGAGCGGCGCCAGTCGGTTCGGCAGTTGCTCGGGCGGCAGGCCGGCCAGCAGGGCCTTGCCGTTGGCGCAGCAGTGCAACGGAAATGACTCGCCCACCGCGCTGATGGCGCGCAACCGGTGCGGCGAGACGACCTGGTCGACGAACGTCGCGCGGTCCCCGTCCAATATGGACAGGTCGACCGTCTCCCCCAGCTCCCGCGACAACTCCTCCATGAACGGGTGCACATCCATCACGACACCGAGGCGCACGGTGGTGGCCATGCGGGCGATCTCGGGCCCCAGCCGGTAGCCGCCACGGCCCCCGCGCGCGGCCACCAGACCTTCGTCCTCCAGCGCGTTGAGGATCCGGCTGACCGTGGAGCGCGCCATGCCGAGCCGGTCGCCGATCTCGGCCTGGGTGAGTCCACCCGGGTGCGCCTGCAGCAGGCGCAGCATTTCCGCCGCGCGGGCGATGACCTGAACGCCGGCGCCGTCGGAACTCACGCCGCCCGCCCCGTCTCGATGCGGTAGCTCCCGGTGGGGTCCACAATCGCCACCAGCCGCACGATGCAGCCGTCGCCGCCAACCCAGCGCCACGGAAACGCTGCGAAGGTGACCCGCTTGCCGGTGACCCTGTCCAGATCGCCGCCGACGTTCTCAAAGCCGTAGCTGCCGTTGGACAGGATCGCCCGGTGGCACGGTTCCCACTCCGGAAAATCGTCGAGCACGCGGCGACCGGTTTGCTCTTCGTATTCCTTTACCGCCCAGGGCAATAGACCTCCCGTGTGTGCGGCAGGGCCGTGCGGGCCGATCGAGGTGGCCAACGGGTGGTCCAGCGCCTGGGTGTCGGTGCCAACGGCCTTGACGCCCTTGGCGGCGAACCACTCGCCGGCCTCCTTGTAGAAGCCCGGTGAATAGGCGTAGTACTCGGCGCTGTCGGCGTATTTGTGGTGCCAGCCGGTATTGACGATGACGATGTCGCCGGGGCGGATCTCCGGCGTGGCATTCTCCAGATCCTCCGCGGTGACCACTCCCCACTTGTCCTTGGGGATCGACACGACGACGCCGGTGCCGAAGAAGGCGCTCAGCGGGATCTCGTGCAGGAACGGCGTGCCCTCCACGACGTGTGCGGGGGCATCGATGTGGGTGCCGGAATGCATTACGGTGGTGATCTTTTGGGTGAGTACCCGGCTCCGTGCCATGTTGTGCAGGCGCTCGATCTTGACGTCCTCGAAGTACGGCCAGGCCGGCACCCCGTGGCCCCACGGGTGCGACAGGTCGTAGAACTCCAGCTTCGATTCGGCTTCGCCGAGCGGCCAGTTCATGTCCATGTCGGTTCCTTTCAGCAGGCTGTATATCCGCCGTCCAGGTACATCACCTGGCCGGTGTAGAAGCTCGACGCGTCGCTGAGCAAGTAGATCAGCGCGCCGACGAAGTCTTCGGGCTCGGCGAAGCGGCGCAACGGGATTCGGGCGAACATCGCTTCACGGGTGGCGCGGCCCTTCTCGTCGTCGGCGTACATCCACTCCGTGAGCTCCGAACGGAAAACCGTTGGGGCAAGCGCGTTCACCCGGATGCACGCGGCGCCCCACTCGGCCGCCAGGCTTTTGGCCAACAGGTCGGTGGCGCCCTTCGACGGGCAGTAGGCGCTATAGCCGGCGGGGTGACCGAGTGAGCCCCGCACCGATGACACCAGCACGACGCTGCCGCCGGTTCCCTGTTCGAGCATCACCCGCCCGGCCGCCTGGCATACCAGCCAGGCGCCCCGCGCGTTAGCGTCCATCACCTTGTCGAAGTCCTCGACGGCCATCTCGGTGATGGGCGCGACGTGATTCATGCCCGACGCCACCAGGACGCCGTCGAGCCGCCCGTGCCGGGCGAGCGCCGCCTCCACCATGGCCCGGGCGTCGGCCGGGGTGTCGGGGCGGCGGGCAACCACTGCGGCATCGTCGATGGCGAGGTCGTCCAGTCTTGCGGCGTTGCCGCCGGTCAAGGTCAGCCGGGCTCCGGCGTCGGCCAGCGCCCGGGCCGCGACGCTGCCCAACGCGCCGGTCGCACCGGTGATCAGGATCGACTTGCCTTCGACGCTGAAGCGCGCGGCGGTGGGCGCTTCCTGTGCGATGTTCACGATGGCCTCCAAATCCCGCGATACGGGCCATAATGCCCGTCATGCAAGAACGGTAAGGAGGACGAGGCGCGTAAGTCAACGCGATAGTCCTGTGATGTAGCTTTCAGATACCGAATTGTGGGACTACGGGCGAGTGATATCGCGGGCGATATCAAATTCGAGGGTCGCCTATTGGCAGGAAGAGGCCCAACGGGCCAAGCGCTCAGCGCCGCTTGGTGCCCCGCTTTTCGCGCACCCGCACGTTGATCCGGATCGGGCTGCCCTCAAATCCGAAGGCCTCGCGCAGCCGCCGCTCCAGGAAGCGCCGGTAGCCGGCCTCCAAGAACCCCGTGGCGAACAGCACGAACGTCGGTGGGCGGGCGGTGGCCTGGGTGGCGAACAGGATGCGCGGCTGCTTGCCTCCGCGCACGGGCGGCGGCGTCGCCGCCACCACCTCTTTGAGCCAGGCATTCAACGGACCCGTCGGAATGCGCATATCCCACGACGCCAACGCCGTCTCCATCGCGGGCACCAGCTTCTGCACCGCGCGGCCCGTCCTGGCGGAGATGTTCACCCGCTGCGCCCACCGCAGCTGCACCAGCTCGCGGTCGATCTCGCGCTCCAGCAATTCGCGCCGGTCCTCGTCCACCAGGTCCCACTTGTTGAAGGCCAGCACCAGCGCCCGGCCGGCCTCGATGACCATGGACAGCACCCGCTGGTCCTGTTCGGTGAGCGGCTGCGAGGCGTCGATCAGCACCACCACCACCTCGGCCGAGTCGATTGCCGAGTGGGTGCGCACCGAGGCGTAGAACTCGTGCCCGCTGGCCTGGCCGACCTTGCGTCGCAGGCCGGCGGTGTCGACGAATCGCCATACCTTGCCGCCCAATTCGATCAGCGAGTCCACCGGGTCCACGGTCGTCCCGGCGACATCGTGCACCACCGAGCGCTCGTCCCCGGCCAGCTTGTTCAGCAGCGAGCTCTTCCCCACATTGGGCTTGCCGACCAGGGCGACGCGCCGGGGGCCGCCCGGTGCGGGCGTCGCCTCGGACACCTCCGGCAGCGCGGCCAGCACCTGGTCGAGCAGGTCGGCGACGCCGCGGCCGTGGATCGCGCTGACGGCGTGCGGCTCGCCGAGGCCGAGCGACCACAACGCGGCCGCGTCGGCTTCGCCCTTCTCGCTGTCAACCTTGTTGGCGGCCAGGAAGACTGGCTTGCCCGACCGCAACAGGATGCGGGCGGCGGCCTCGTCGGCGGCGGTCGCGCCGACCGTGGCATCGACCACCAGGATCACCGCATCGGCGGTGCTCATGGCCACCGATGCCTGTTCGGCCACCAACTGTTGCAGGCCCTTGGCGTCGGGCTCCCACCCGCCGGTGTCCTGCACGACGAAGCGGCGACCGGTCCAGAGCGCGTCATAGGACACGCGGTCGCGGGTCACTCCGGGAATGTCCTGCACCACCGCCTCGCGCCGGCCCAGGATCCGGTTGACCAACGTCGACTTGCCGACGTTGGGCCTTCCGACCACCGCCACGACGGGCGCGGGCCCGGCTTCGGCCAGCTCTTCGAGCTCGGATTCGACCGATTCCCAATCGCTTTCGTCTGTCCAGGTGCCGTCGGAAGTCACCGCACCGCCCCGCTTCGCTGCTCGACCAGCTCCAGCAGGTGGTCGATGACCTGCGCCTCGGTCATCTCGCTGGTGTCGACCACCACCGCGTCGGGCGCGGCGCGCAGCGGCGACACCGCCCGGGTGGAGTCCAGATGATCGCGCCGCCGGACGTCGGCCAGCACCGCGTCGTAGTCGCCGGTCAGCCCGGCGGCGACGTTCTGATCGTTGCGGCGCCGCGCGCGGGTTTCGGCCGACGCGGTCAGGAAGATCTTCACGGGGGCGTCGGGCAGGACGACGGTTCCGATGTCGCGTCCCTCGACGACGACGCTGCCCGGACCCCCGGCCATTTCGCGCTGCAAACCGACGAGGCGCGCCCGCACGGCCGGGACCGACGACACCCCCGACACCGCGCGGGTCACCTCGTCGCCGCGGATCTCGATCGAAACATCCTCTCCCGCAAGGAAGTATCGGCCACCCTCGGGGTGGTAGTCCACCGACAGCTGCGCCGTCGCCGCGATGCGCCCGACGGCTTCGGCGTCCGCTGGGTCGATGCCGGCGCGCAGTACCGCCAGGGTCACCATCCGGTACATCGCCCCGGTGTCCAGGTAGCGGGCGCCCAGCGCACGCGCCAGTCCCCTTGACACCGAGGACTTTCCGGTCCCGGCGGGTCCGTCGATGGCCACCACCACAGGATTCACAACCCGACCGCCTTATACAGCTGTCCGACCTCGCCCTGGTTCAGCGCACGGAAGCTGCCCGGTCGCTGCTTGCCCAGCGACACCGGCCCGATGTCGGTGCGCACCAGCGCCTCCACCGGAAAGCCGACCGCGGCCAGCAGCCGGCGCACGATGCGATTGCGCCCCTCGTGTAACACCACCCGCACCAGCGTCTTGCCCGGAATGGCGTCCACCACGGCGAATTCGTCGACGCGCACGGGGCCGTCGTCCAATTCGATTCCCGCCTTGAGTCTTTTGCCCAGCCCGCGCGGCACCGACCCGGAAACCGTGGCCAGGTACGTCTTGGGCACCTCATGCGAGGGATGCATCAACCGGTGCGCCAGCTCGCCGTCGTTGGTCAACAGGATCAGCCCCTCGGTGTCGGCGTCCAACCGCCCGACGTGAAAGAGGTTCTTGTTGCCGCGCACCTTGCGTTCCACCAGGTCGCCGATGCATGGCCGGCCGCGATCGTCCGACATGGTCGAGTGCATGCCCCGCGGCTTGTTCAGCGCCAGGTACACCAGCGATTCGTCGAGGACGACCCTGGCGCCGTCGACGCGGATCACCGAGGCGTCGGGGTCGACCCGGGTGCCCAGCTCGGTCACCACCTGCCCGTCGACCTCGACGCGGCCGTCGATGATCAACTTCTCGGCCGCACGGCGCGACGCAATTCCGGCTTGGGACAACACCTTTTGCAGGCGGATCCCCTCAGTCTCGACCATCAATCCTGGTCCACGTCGAACGTCAGCGCCTGCTCGGGCGCCTGACCGCCCGACAGCTTGATGAAACGCGGCTCGCTGTCCAGGGATTCGCTCAGATCCTCGATCGTGTCGACGTCNGGCAGCAGCGGGGCGATGTCGGGAAGGTCGGCGAGCGACGTCAACCCCAACCGCTCCAGGAACAGGTCGGTGGTCGCGAACGTGACCGCGCCGGTGTCGTCGTCGACCCCGGCCTCGGTGATCAGGCCGCGCGCCAACAGCGTGCGCATGACGGCATCGACGTTGACGCCGCGGACCGCGCTGACGCGCGCCCGGGTCACCGGTTGGCGGTAGGCCACCACGGCCAGGGTTTCCAGCGCGGCCCGGGTCAGCTTGGACCGCGCGCCGTCCAGCAGCAGCTTCTCCACGTACGGCGCGAACTGGGAGCGGGTGTACATCCGCCAGCCCTCGCTGGTTTGGCGCAGATCGATGCCGCTGCCGCGTTCGGTGAGTTCGTCGGCCATCTGTTGCAGCCGGGCGGCGACCCGGTAGACGGGTTGCTGCGTGGCCGAGCCCAGTGCCTCGGCGGTGACCGGGGTGTCGACCACCAGCAGCAGCGCCTCCAGCACGGAGCCGAGTTCCTCGGCGTCCATGGGGGCCGCCTCGGCGATCTCCGGGATACCCGCGTCGAGATCGACGTCGGGCTCGTACTCAGTCATCTATTCGTCCCGCACTTCTACCAAGGCTTCGCTGGCCGGACGTTCCCCGGTCCAAGAAATCTGGAGCACGCCAAGGGGCTCCGACTGGTCGAATGCTACCGCCCGGCTCCGATACAACTCGAGCAGCGCCAGGAAGCGCCCGACAACCTCCATCGGCGCCTCGCAGTCGGCGACCAGCTCGGAAAACGTCGCCCACTGACCGCGGCCGCGAGACTCCAGGATCGCCAGCAACTTCTTGGCCTGCTCGGGCACCGATACCGCCACCTCGTGCAGGTGCCCGACGGCCACCGTGGGCACGGGACGCGGGCTGAACGCGATCGCGGCGATCTGGGCGAACCGTTCGGCGTCGACGCCCAGCATCACCTCGGGCAGCAGCTCGGTGAACCGGTCCTCCAGCGCCACGGCGCGCGGGTAGCTGCGCAGGGCCGTCGCCTCCAGCTCGGCGAACATCTCCGCGACGTGCTTGAACGCCCGGTACTGCAGCAGCCGGGCGAACAGCAGGTCGCGCACCTCCAGCAGCGCGAGGTCCTCTTCGTCGTCCATCTGGCCGGCCGGCAGCAGCCGCGCGGCCTTGAGGTCGAGCAGGGTCGCGGCCACCACCAGGAACGCGGTCGTCTCCTCCAGGTCGAGCTGGGAGCCGATCTCGCGGGTGTAGGCGATGAAGTCGTCGGTGACCTGGTGCAGGGCCACCTCGGTGACGTCGAGGCGGTGGGCGAAGATCAGCTGCAGCAGCAGATCGAACGGCCCCTCGAAGTTGGTCAGGCGGACTTGAAAACCGTTCTTGGGTGGCGCCTCACCGTTCGCGCTGGCCGTCACGCGCCGAATCGGTCGATGAACTCGCGGGCCAGGGCGCGGTAGGCGACGGCACCCGTCGAGCGCGGGGCCCAGGTGGTGATGGGCTCGCCGGCCACGCTGGTCTCCGGGAATCGGACGGTCCGGGTGATGACGGTGTCGAACACCAGGTCACCGAACCGCTCCACCACCCGCGCCATCACCTCACGCGAGTTGACGGTGCGCGGGTCATACCGGGTCAGCAGGATCCCGCTGATCTCCAGCTTGGGGTTGAGCCGGTCGCGCACCTTGTCGACGGTGTCCGTCAGCAGCGCCAGGCCGCGCAGTGAGAAGAACTCGCATTCGGTGGGAATCACCACGCCGTCCGAGCAGGCCAGACCGTTCACGGTGAGCAACCCCAGCGACGGCTGGCAATCGATCAGGACGTAGTCGTAGCGGTCCAGTACCGGATGCAATGCCCGGCCCAGCGTCTGCTCGCGGCCCACCTCGTTGACCAACTGGATCTCGGCGGCGGACAGGTCGATGTTGCTGGGCACCAGGTCCAAATACTTGATCCGGGTTTGCATCAGCACGTCGTCGATCGACACGCGCGGCTCGACCAGCACGTTGTGGATGGTCTTCTCCAGCTCGTAGTGCGGGACGCCGAGCCCGGCGGACAGCGCACCCTGCGGGTCCATGTCCACCAGCAGTACCCGCCGGCCGTATTCGGCGAGCGCGGCGCCCAGATTGATCGTCGACGTGGTCTTCCCGACGCCGCCCTTCTGGTTGCACATCGCGACGACCTTCGCCGGGCCGTGCGAGGTGCGCGGCTGCGGTTCCGGGATCGCCCGCGGCGGCCGCCCGGTCAGACCGAGCTCGACGCCGCTGTCCGGCTGCTCAGTCATGGCGGGGGTGTTCGGGAGGTGAACATCGACCGAAAGTCTAACGGGTTCGAGCGCCGAAACCGGGCGACCCGCAGAGCGTTTCACCAGCGAATATGGCCGCCTACCTGCAACGAGTCACTTGCGTCACACCAGCACCAGCAGTAGCCCTCGATGCCGCCTATCGTGGTGCCTCATGGACCTCAAGCGACGAATCCCCCTGCTGCGATGGTCGGTCTGGCGGATGGCGACGGGCGCGCGCAACATCACCACGACGGGCCAGATCGGCGACGGACGCGAAGCCGCCGCGGTGGACTACGTCCTGCGCAACGCCAAGTCCGGCGACATCGACGACGTGCTGGCCACCATCGACAAGTTCGCCTACGAGAAGTCGATGCTGATCAACGTCGGCGACGAGAAGGGGCAACTCCTCGACGCCGCGGTGCGCCGCGCCGACCCGGCAGTGGCGCTGGAGTTGGGCACCTACGTCGGATACGGCGCGCTGCGCATCGCCCGCGCCGCCCCGAACGCCACGGTGTACTCGGTCGAACTCGCCGAGGCCAACGCCGCCAACGCCCGACGGATCTGGGCCCACGCCGGCGTCGCCGACCGGGTGACGTGTGTCGTCGGGACCATCGGTGACGGCGGGCGCACCCTGGACGCGCTGGCCGACGAGCACGGGTTCGCGTCCGGCGCCCTCGACTTCGCGTTTCTCGACCACGACAAGGACGCCTACCTGAACGACCTGCACAGCATCATGGCGCGCGGCTGGCTACGCCCGGGCGCGATCGTGGTCGCCGACAACGTCCGGGTGCCGGGCGCCCCGAAGTACCGCGAGTACATGCGCCAGCAGCAGGGCAAGCAATGGAACACCGTCGAGCACAAGGCGCACCTGGAATACCAGTCGATGGTGTCCGACCTGGTGCTGGAGTCGGAATACCTGGGCTAGGTCAGCTCGGCCTCACGGGCACATGAACGCGATCGGCGGGCACTGCCGGGGGGTGATGGCCTCCGGTGGCGGGTTGTCGCCGTCCCAGACGTCGGACGTCTTGCCGTTGTAGGCGAGCGGGACGTTGCCCATCGCGTAGTTGGTGAAATAGAAGGTGTGGCAGACGTTCCAGTCCCAAACCACGTCGCCCGGCCCGTCGGTGGATCGTGTCGCTGTCCCGGGCACCAGTGGTGCGGACCGAAACCGTTGTCCGCGTGAGCGGTCGCCGCGGCGAAGCCCAATCCGGCGATCGCGAGGCCGCCCGATAGCAGCGCCCCGGCGATCTTCTTCTTCATGGCTTGATTGTGTGGCATGGCGACGACCCTGCCGCCCCGAATTGCTACCGGTCCCAAATTACTGCGCGCGCGGATGCGCTTCCGCCCACACCTCGCGCAGCGCGTGCACCGTGACCATCGTGTAGATCTGCGTCGTCGTCACCGAGGCGTGCCCCAGCAACTCCTGCACCACCCGCACGTCGGCGCCGCCCTCGAGCAGGTGGGTCGCGAACGAGTGCCGGAGCATGTGCGGCGACACGCCCGATGTGATCCCGGCGCGCTCGGCGGCGTCCTGCAGCACCTGCCACGCGCTTTGCCGCGACAGCCGCCCACCGCGCACATTGAGGAAGATGGCCGGTATGCCGCGGCCACGACGGGCCAGGTCCGGCCGGCCGCGCACCAGATAGGCGTCCAGCGCGTGCACCGCGGGCCGCCCGATCGGCACCAGCCGCTGCTTGCCGCCCTTGCCGCGCAGCAGCACCGACCTGGCCCGGGTGTCGATGTCGTCGACGTCGAGCCCGACGGCCTCCGAGATGCGCGCCCCGGTCGAATACAGGAGTTCCAGCAGCGTCCGGTTGCGCAGCGTGAGCGGGCCGTCGGAAGCGCTGTCGCCTCCCGCACCGTCCAGCAGCGCCAGCACCTGGTCGATGGTCAGGCTCTTGGGGAGCCGACGGCCCGGGGTGGGCGGGCGGACCGCGCGTGCCACGTCCAGCTCGGCGAGGCCTTCGGCCGCGGCGAACCGGTGCAGGCCGCGCACCGCGATCAGGGCACGCGCCGCCGACACCGCGGAGAGCGCCGGGCTTCCCGAGTCGGGGTCGCCGCGACGCAACGCCACCAGGAATTCGCTCACGTCGTCCTCGCCTACCTTGGCGATGTCGTGAATTCCGCGGTCCGACAGGTGCTTGGCGTAGCGGCGCAGGTCGCGGCGATAGGAGCTGAGGGTGTTCGCCGCGACGCCCCGTTCGATCGTGAGGTGGTCGAGGTAGCCCTGCACTTGGGTGTCAAGGGCCACCGTTGTCATTGTTTGGCCTTCCGGGCGACGAACGCCGTGGGCTTGTCGGTCCACGGGCTGTCCACCGGCCGCGGTTCGGCGACGCCCTCGGTTACCACGTGGGCGGCCAAAATCCCGGCAATCGCAATGGAATTCACGATCTCACCGCTGAACACCTGGCGGACAGCCTCGGCGACGGGAACCCAGCGCATCGTCATGTCGGCTTCCTCGTGATGCGCCTCGGGGCGCGCCACTTCGGTCAGCTCGGTAGCCAGATACACGCGCACCGATTCGTCACTGAAGCCCGGTGCGGAATTCAGGTCGACCAGCACCTGCCACGTGCCGGCCTGCAGGCCGACCTCTTCCTGGAGTTCTCGGGCCGCCGTCTGCTGCGGCGGCTCCCCCACCACATCCAGCAACCCGGCCGGAAGCTCCCACAATCGCCGGCCGAACGCGTGGCGGTATTGGTAGACCATCGCGATGTTGTCGTCGGAGTTCAACGCCACGATGGCGACGGCCCCGTAGTGCTCGACGACTTCACGAATCGCGGTGGTACCGCCCGGCATTCGGACTTGGTCACTGCGTAGCGCGAAAATCTTTCCCGTGTACAGCGTTTCGGATGACGCCGTCTCGAAATCGTGTTCAGCCACGGGCAGCGGGCTCAGGTAACGACTGGCTGACGCCGTCCCGCTGCTGGTTGCCGTTGGAGCCGTGCTCGGGGATCTCCACTGGCAGCAGCTCGCCTGACTGGTAGTCGAGGGCCGCCCCGACGAATGCGACGAACAACGGGTGCGGCCGGGTGGGCCGGCTCTTGAGCTCCGGGTGCGCCTGGGTCCCGACGATGAACGGATGCACCTCCGGTGGGTATTCGACGAACTCCACCAGATGCCCGTCGGGCGAGGTTCCGGAGAACCGTAGGCCGCTCTCGGCGATCTTGTCGCGGTAGGAGTTGTTGACCTCGTAGCGGTGCCGGTGCCGCTCCGACACCTGCGTGGTGCCGTACGCCCGGGCGACAATCGAATCCGGCTGCAGGACGGCGGGATAGGCGCCCAGCCGCATGGTGCCACCCAGGTCGGCCTGGCCCGCCACGGCGTCGACCTGGTCGGCCATAGTGGAGATGACCGGATCCGGTGTCTCGGGGTCGAATTCGGCAGAGTTGGCCTGGTCGAGCCCCGCCGTGCGTGCGGCCTCGATCACGATGCATTGCAGGCCGAGGCACAGGCCCAGCACCGGCAGCCCACGCGACCGTGCGTAGCGGATGGCGCCGATCTTGCCCTCGATCCCGCGGATGCCGAAGCCGCCCGGGATCAGCACGCCATGCACGTCGCCCAGCGCCGCCGCCGCGCCCGCCGCGGTCTCGCAGTTGTCGGAGGCCACCCATTGCATCTCCACCTTGGCGTGGTGCTTGAACCCACCGGCACGCAGCGCCTCGGTGACCGACAGGTAGGCGTCGGAGAGTTCAACGTACTTGCCCACCAAGGCAATTCGTACGGTCTCGTGCGGCTCGTGCACCCTGCGCAGCAGGTCGTCCCACTCGGTCCAGTCGACGTCGCGGAACGGCAGGTTGAGCCGGCGCACCACATACGCGTCGAGCTCCTCGCGGTGCAGCCGCTTCGGGATGTCATAGATCGACGGTGCGTCCGGGGTGGAGATGACGCCGTCGATGTCGACGTCACACATCAGCGCGATCTTGTTCTTCAGCGCTTCGGGGACGTCCCGGTCGCAGCGCAGGATCAGCGCGTCCGGGGTGATACCGATGCTGCGCAGGGCAGCCACCGAGTGCTGGGTGGGCTTGGTCTTGAGTTCGCCCGACGGAGCCAGGTACGGCACCAGCGAGACGTGCAGGAAGAAAACGTTCTCCCGGCCCAGGTCGTGGCGGACCTGGCGCGCCGCCTCCAGGAACGGCTGTGATTCGATATCGCCGACGGTGCCGCCGATTTCGGTGATGACCACGTCCGGGCGGTTGCCCTGGGCGTCCGGCTGGGCCATCGCCATGATCCGGCTCTTGATCTCGTCGGTGATGTGCGGGATCACCTGCACGGTGTCACCGAGGTATTCGCCGCGGCGCTCCTTGGCGATGACCGTCGAATACACTTGGCCCGTCGTGACATTCGCCGAGCCGGACAGGTCGCGATCCAGAAACCGCTCGTAGTGGCCGACATCGAGGTCGGTCTCGGCGCCGTCCTCGGTGACGAACACCTCGCCGTGCTGGAACGGGTTCATGGTGCCCGGGTCGACGTTGAGGTACGGATCGAGCTTTTGCATCGTCACGTACAACCCGCGGGCCGTCAGTAGCTGACCGAGGCTGCTAGCGGTGAGACCTTTACCCAGAGAGGACGCGACGCCCCCGCTGACGAAGAGGTGCTTGGTGGCGGTTTGCGGGTGCTTTCGCACAGGCGGCCTCCGTGAAGACGGGCAGGGCGTCGAAGTTTCTAGCGAATAACTAGTTGGGCCTGCCGACCCACGGAAACCCACCCTAACATCCACGACCGAAGTGTCGCGGCGAACACGCCCCTACTGAGGCACCGTGATCGATGTCGCGCCGTGACCCGTCCCGTACTGACCGGCGTGGCCGCCGTTCATCAGGTCGTGCAGGCCCAGCACCGCGGTGATGCGGCCGGGCGCGGCGTCGACGTCGTCGACGGTGCTGACCGCGGAGTTCATCCCGGCGTCGGCGCGCGTCACGGCGACCGCCGCGCCACCGGTCGCCGAGCCGTCCCGCCCGGCCAGCAGCGTGCCCGAGCCGTGCGGGGCCAGCGCGGCGGCGAACCGGGCGACGCTGGCGCCCTGATTGCCGGCGTCCTGGGGAAGCGCGCCGCCGGTGACGATCAGCGCGGCATTCGCCGCGCCCAGGTGATCGCTGGGCTGATAGGTGATGAAACCCGTGTCGCGCAGCGCCGCCAGCACGGTGTCGCGCTGGGGCTCGTCAACCGGCGGGACCGCCGGGTTGGCGTTGATCAACAGCGCGATGCCCATCAGGTCGCCGGCCTGCGAGCCCTGGTCGACGAGCTTGGTGCTCAGCTGCTGACCGGCGGGCAGGATCGACGAGTTCACCACGGTCTGCAGCTTCTCCGCGGAATTGGCCTCGACGAACTCGCTCGTCAGCGACACGGTTCCGGTCACCGCGCCGCCGGCCTGGCCGATGAACTTCGACACCGCGGCCACGTCGTCGTCTTTGGCGTCCGGGGTGCGGAACACCACGACCGACTTGCCGCCGAGCGCGTCGTGCACGATCCGGCCGACCAGTTGGGTGTCGAAATTGTTTGCCGCGCTGAGCTTTTCGTTCAGCACGTTCTTCTGGTCGTTGAGCCCGTTGATTTGGGTGTGCAGGTCCCGCTTCTCGTCACGCAGGCTGGACAGCAGGGTGTCGGACAGGAAGCCGGAACCGAGCACGACTCCCACGGCCAACGCCAGAAACACGGCGGCCAGCGATAAAGCGTGTTGACGGAGCGAGATCATCTTCTCCCCCTAGCTCACCAAGTGCTGAACCCAGAGGGAGAAGTGGTTCCAGTAGTCGGTGACCCAGTGCAGCACCACGCCGTCGGTGCGGGACACCCAGAGGGCGACGATGACCGCGATCAGCATCGTCAGCGCCAGCAGCGCGATGGCGCCCGCCGAGATGTGGTTGCGGTACAGGGTGGCCACGGCCTTGGCGTCCACCACCTTCTCGCCCACCCGAAGCCTGGTAAGGAAGGTCGAGGGGTTGGTGTGCGCACGGGTCCGGTCGAAGAACGTCTCGATGTTGGCGGTGTGGCCGGCGGTCACGAGCAGCGCGGCGCCGTGGTGATCGGCCAGCAGCAGGGCCAGGTCGACCGCCGAACCCGCGGCCGGGAAGGTCATCGCCCCGACGCCGAGGTCCTGGATGCGCTCCAGGCCCGGCGCGTGGCCGTCGGCGTCGGCGGGCAGGACGACCTGGGCGCCGCACTTGAGGGCGTCGGCACTGATCTGGTCGGGGTCGCCGACGATGACCTGGGGGCGATAGCCCGCCTTGCGCAAGACGTCCGCGCCGCTGCCAACGCCGAAGAGCACCGGCTGGTACTCCTTGATGAACGGCTTGAGGGACTTCAGGTCCTCCTCGGCGCCGGGTTCGTCGGCGACGATCACCACGTGCCGGCGGCGCAGGTCGACGTCGATGTCGGGGATGCCGATGCCGTCGATCAACAGCGGGCTTTCGCTCTTGATGAACTCGATTGTGTTGCCCGCGAACGCCTCCAGGTGGGCGGACAGGCCGCTCTTGGCCTCCCGCATCAGGTCGGCGATGTCATGGTCGGTGCGCTCGGTGCCGCGGACGAGCCTGCGGTCCCCGGAGTACACCCCGCCTTCGTGCAGCCGGATCTTGGCGCCGTCCTTCACCTTCTTGAAGATGTCCGGCCCGGTCTCGTCGATCAGGGTGACCCCGTTGTTGACCAGCACCTCCGGGCCCATGTTGGGATAGCGGCCCGAGACCGACGGCGAGGCGTTGACGACCGCGGCGATATCGGCCTCCACCAGGGCGTCCGCCGTGATGCGGTCCAGATCCAGGACGTCGAGCACCACGATGTCGCCGGGGCACACCCTGCGCAGCAATCGGTCGATATTCCGGTCCACCCGGGCGGTGCCGACAAGGCCCGGCCGGGTGGTGTTACGGGTTAGCAGGCCTGACATCTTCATGGGGGCGATTCTGTCGGTGATGCAAGGGGGACGCGTGGAGGCGCGCCGTAACATCAGCCTCAGAAGTTATCTAGAGTCCCATTAGTCACATCTGTATTAAGTGTTCCCGACGGTTAGATCTCATCTTTCTGTGCCGCATCGAGGAGTTCGCGGGCGTGCGCACGGCCGCTGTCGGACTCGCCCAGCCCGGCCATCATCCGCGCCAGCTCGGCGACCCGCTCGTCACCGGAGACCCGGCGCACCACGCTGGTCCCCTTGGGCCCGGCGCTGTGCACCACCAGGTGCACGTCCGCGTACGCCGCGACCTGTGGCAGGTGGGTGACCACGATGACCTGATGGGTGCGGGCGAGCCGCGCCAACCGCCGCCCGATCTGCACCGCGGCCCGGCCGCCGACGCCGGCGTCGACCTCGTCGAACACCATGGTGGTGCCCTCTGAAATTCTTCGCGAGGCGGCCAGCACGACTTCCAGCGCCAGCATCACCCGGGACAGCTCGCCGCCGGAGGCACTCTTGGCCAGCGGCAGCTGGTCCATCCCGCGGTGCGCCGCGAAGCCGAACTCGACTTCATCGACGCCGTCGGCACCGGCCCGGGCCAGCTCGCCCGACGGCAGCACGAGCGCGGCCGGGTCCTCCTTGTCGGCGGCCACATCAATGCTGACGTCGATGGTGAATTGCGCGTCGGCCATTGCCAGCCCGGACAGCTCGGCGGTGATCTCCTTGGCGAGCCGCTTGGCGGCTTTGCGCCGGATGCCGCTGAGATCGGCTGCGGCTTGGGCTAACTCACGCGCGAGCTCGTCGACACGCGCGGCCAGCGCCGTAAGACCTTCCTCGGTGACGTCGAGCTGGGCCAGTCGCTGCCGCGACTCCTCGGCCCAGCGGAGCACCCCGTCGACGTCCGCGGCGTACTTGCGGGTCAGCGTGCGCAGTTCGGCCTGCCGGGCCAGCTTGGCTTCCAGCGCGCTGGCGTCGACCGGCAATTCGTCCAGGAAGCCGCTGAGTTCGCCGGCCGCGTCGGCGACCACGGTGAGCGCCTCACCGACCTGTCCGGCCAGCGCCCGCAGCTTCGCGTCATCGGTCGATTCCAGGGCGGCGCGCGCCCGCCCCAGGCTGTCGGCGGCGCTGTGGCCGGAGGCCTCCGCGTCGTCGGGCGCCCCGGAGAGCGCCGCGTGCGCGGTGATCGCGGCCTCGCGCAGCGTGTCCAATTCGGAGAGCCGCACGATGTCGGCGACCAGCGCATCGTCCTCGCCCGGCTGCGGGTCGACGGTGTCAATCTCGTTGAGCGCGAAGCTCAGTCGGTCTGACTCGAGGGCGAGTTCGCGCATGCGGTTTCGGCGGTCGACCAGGTCGTGCCGCGCGGTGAGCCACTCGTCGCGCAGTTTGCGGTAGCGCTCGAGCGCCGGGCCGGCTTTCGCGAACCGGTCCAGCGCGCCGCGTTGCTCCTCGGGCCGCATCAGCCGCAGCTGGTCGTTCTGCCCGTGCAGGGTGAGAAGCTCGGCGGTGAAGTCGCCCAGCGACTTGGCGGGCACGCTGCGACCGCCGAGATAGGCCCGCGAAGGCCCTTCGCGGCTGACCGAGCGCAGCGCGATAACGCTGCCGTCCTCGTCGCGCTCCGCTCCCGACGCGTCCAACATCTCGTCCAGCTGCGCGACCGCGGCGTCCTCGAGATCCGTTGTGATAAAACGGCCTTCGACGACCGCGCGGTCGGCTCCCGACCGCACTCGGGTCGCGTCGGCGCGGGCGCCGCCGAGCAGATGCAGCCCGGTCACCACCATCGTCTTGCCGGTGCCGGTCTCACCGGTCAGCACCGTCAGGCCACGGTCGAACTCCCCGACCGCCGCGCTGATGGCGCCCAGCGACTCGATGCGGATCTCAGTCAGCATCTACTTTCCACGCCACCCGGTGACCGGCAAGCGGAACTTGCGCACCAACCGGTCGGTGAACGGCGCGCTGTCCAGTCGCGCCCATTTCACCGGTGTGTCGCAACGCCTTACCTCGATCCGGCTGCCGGCCGGGATCAGCATTTCGCGGCGGCCGTCGCAGAACACCAGGGCGTCGTGCCCATCCGCCTCGATCTCGATCGCGATCATGGCGTCGGGGCTGGTGACCATCGGCCGGCCGAACAGTGCGTGAGCATTGTTGGGCACCACCAGGATTGCCTCGAGGTCCGGCCACAACACCGGGCCGCCCGCGGAGAACGCGTAGGCGGTTGACCCGGTCGGCGTCGACACCAGCACCCCGTCGCACCCGAACGCCGACACCGGCCGGCCGTCGATCTCGACGACCACCCCCAGTACGCCCAGTCGCGGGCCCTTCTCCAGGCTGACTTCGTTGAGCGCCCATCCGTGCTCGATTTCGCGTCCGCCCGCGCGCACGAGCACGTCCAGCGTCAAGCGGTTCTCGACCCGGTAGTCCTTGGCGACAACGTGATCCAGCACCTTGTCGATGGCCTCCGCCTCGGCCTCGGCCAGAAAACCGATTCGGCCCAGGTTGACGCCCAGCACGGGGATCCCGGCGTTGCGGGCCAGTTCGGCCGCGCGCAGGAACGTGCCGTCCCCACCGAGCACCAGCACCAGTTCGCAGCCTTCGGCGGCCTGCGGGTCCGCGTCGACCACCTGAATTTCGACACCCATCGCCCGGATGTCGTCGGGCGCCACCTGCAGCGAACCGCGGTCGACCGCCTCGGCGGACAGGACGCGAAGCCCGATATCGTTGTCCCCCAGCACTTTCTGCACACGGGCCGCCGTGTCGGTGGCTTCTGCGCGGCCGGTGTGGACCACCAGCAGCACGGTGCGATGCTCGGGCGTCGGATTCACTGCGGCCCCTCACTCACGGCGCGCTGCACCGCTGCCATCAACTCGTCATCCGCCAATCCCGTCTGGCCGCGCAGCCACAGAAAGTATTCGACATTGCCCGACGGGCCGGGCAGCGGGCTTGCGGTGACCCCCACAGGGTGCCAGCCCAGTTGGGCGGCGCGCCGTGCCACCGCCAGCACGGCATCGGCACGCAGGGCGGGGTCGTGCACCACCCCGCCGGCGCCCACCTGGGCCCGGCCCACCTCAAACTGCGGCTTCACCATGGGAACGATATCCGCAGTGGGGGAAGCACATCCAGCCAGCGCGGGCAACACTGTGGCCAGCGAAATGAACGACAGGTCGGCCACAATCAGGTCCACCCGGCCGCCGATCGCCTCCAGGGACAGGTCACGGGCGTTGGTTCGCTCGACGACGACGACCCGCGGGTCGCAGCGCAGCGACCACGCCAGCTGCCCGTATCCGACATCCACCGCGACCACCTCGGCGGCCCCCCGATCCAATAGGACCTCGGTGAACCCACCCGTCGACGCCCCCGCGTCCAGGCAGCGGCGGCCCGCCACCGGAATTCCGAAGGTGTCCAGGGCGCCGATCAGCTTGTGCGCACCGCGGGAGACCCAGCCCCGTTCGCCGTCGTCGGCGACGGTCAGGGCCGCGGTGACGGCGACGGCGGTGCCCGGCTTGCGGGCCGGCAGGCCGTCGATGCTGACCCGTCCGGCGCCGATCAACTCGGCGGCCTGCTGGCGCGATCGCGCGAGTCCGCGCCGAACCAGCTCGGCGTCGACGCGGGCGCGGCGAGACATGCGCGCACTCAGCCCTTCTCCGCCGACTCCAGCGCGGCAAGCAGCACGTCGTGCGCCTCGGAAAGGCGGCGGGCTATTTCTTCGAGCTCCGTGAGCGACGGGTCCTCGGGGTTTTCCGGGGCCCCGGGCTCGGGCAGCCGGGCCAGCAGGGCGTCGATTTCGGCGCGAATCTGTTCGGGATCGGTAGTCATTGCGCTCTTACGCTAGTCATCCGTCAGTCGCTGCGCACCAACGACCAGCGTTGCAACGCGGTGCGGGCCCGATCGTCGGCGGCCTCGATGCTGATCGGCCGTCCGTCCGACGGCGCACCCCAGACCGCGCTGGCGACCGCGCGCACGATCGAGAGCCCGTCACCGTCGTCGGGCCCGTCGCCGCTGACGGTTACCGCCCGCTCGTCGACGTCGACGCGCCAGCCCGGCTGGGGCCCGACCGCGAGCCGCTCGCCGTCCTGGTGCAGGGCGCGCAAGTCGTGGCCGATGTAGGTGGGCCGGTGCACGGGATCGGCGTACACGGCGTCCCGGGCCGAACTGACGCCGGTCAGCACCATCAGGCTGGGCAGGTTGGCCGCATTGGCGCCCTCGATGTCGGTGTCCAGGCGGTCGCCGACCACCAGGGGCGCGCGGAAGTCGCCCCGGGCCGCCGCGTCGGTGAGCAACCCGGGCGCCGGCTTTCCGGCGACCTGGGGTTCGGCGCCGGTGGCCGCGCGCAGCGCGGCGACCATGGAGCCGTTCCCGGGCAGCAGGCCCCGCTCGGTGGGCAGCGTCGGATCGACGTTGGCCGCCACCCACAGCGCGCCGGACCGGATGGCGAGCGCGGCCTCGGCGAGGTCCGGCCAGCCGATCGTCATCGACAGGCCCTGCACGACGGCGACGGGGTCGTCGTCATACCGGCGCACCGGTAGCAGCCCGACCGTCTTGACCTCGTCGGCCAGTGCGTCGGTGCCCACGATCAGCACCGGTGACCCCGCCGGCAGCCGGTCGGCCAGCAGCCGGGCCGCGCTCTGCGCGCTGGTGGCGACGTCGTCGGCGGTGGCGGTGAAGCCGAGCTCGGTCAGGTGCGCCGCGACCTCGGCGGCACTGCGAGACGCGTTGTTGGTGACGAAGAACGCGCGGCCTTTTACCTCGGCCAGCGCCTGCACGGCACCCTCGGTGGGCCGGCGACCGCGAAACAATGTCCCATCCAGATCGAGCAGCAGGCAATCGTATTGGCGTGCAACGCTGGTCATCTCAGCCGATCTCGCTGGCCCGGTCTTCGGCGTCGGTGACGCCCTCGACGTCCGCGGCGGCCGAGCGCAGGAACCATTGCAGCGCTTCATCATTGCGCCCGAGCGCCAGGAGCGTGTCCGCGTAGGCGTAGAACAACCGCGCCGCCGTCGAGCCCCGGCGGCCGGGATCCAGCTGCGGCGTGGACAAGACGGTCAGCGCCTGCTCCAGCTGGCCGAGGTCCGCACGCGCGCCGGCCGCGACGATGCGCAGCTCGTCGGCGTCGTCGCCCTGGAGCTGGGCCGCCTCCGGTCCGCGGGCGAGTTCGATCGCCCGCTCCGGGCGGCCAAGCCCGCGTTCGCAATCCGCGATCAGGGCGAGCAGGTTGGACTTGCTGCCCATCCTGCGGGCTGCACGCAATTCGGCGAGCGCCTGGGCCCAGTCGCCGCAGTGATAGGCGGCGATGCCGACCGCCTCACGAATCGCGGCGATCCTGCTGGATCGGGCGCGCGCCGCGCGGGCATGACTGAGCGCGGCCTCCGGGTCCTCGTCGAGCAACTCACCCGCGGCGACTAGGTGGCGCGCCACCGCGTCGGCCGTGGCCCGGTCCAAGGTGCTCAGCTCGCCCCGGATTTCGGGCGCCAGCTGCCGGGCCTCCACGCCCGGCGGTATCGGTGGCCCGGGTTCCGGCGTGCGGTGGCCGTCGGGCTGCTGCGGCTGGGCCGGCCGCGCGCGGCCCGGGCCCGACCAGTTGCCGGACGGGCGCGGGCGCCGTTCGCCCCGCTGCCGCTGCCTGTCGTCGACCACGCAGCCGAGGATACGGGGGCCCGGCGCGCTAGTACGCCGTGAGCCGGTTCTGCAGCAGCGGCGCTATCACCGCCGGGCAGTAGTTGGCGACGGCGACGATGGTGAACAGGCCGGCCGACTCGTAGCCCA
Organism: Mycobacterium paraffinicum; assembly: GCF_025822865.1. Classification (NCBI taxonomy): domain Bacteria; kingdom Bacillati; phylum Actinomycetota; class Actinomycetes; order Mycobacteriales; family Mycobacteriaceae; genus Mycobacterium; species Mycobacterium paraffinicum. The sequence goes on from NZ_JACKUR010000010.1 coordinate 200,939, forward strand.
GGCCACTGCGCTCGGACATTTCGGCGGCGACCGAGTCGAAGGACTGGCCCGGCGTGACGATCATCGGGCAGACCGACTGGCCCAGCGCCAGGGCGCCGGCCGGGTGCGGGTAGGTGATCCCGGCGTTGGTCAGCGCCATCAGGAACGCGTTGCCCCGCATGTCGGCGCTGACGGGCGCGGCCAGCTGGGCGGCCAGGGCCGCCACGCAGGCGACCAGGATCGGCACGCGCAGCAGGGACCGTTCCACACGCCGGGAAGCCGTCATCGTGACCACCCTGGCCTGTGCGGGTCACAACCGCAACACGGTGCGGTAAAGGTTTGCGCAGCAACGCGTTTTGCGGGTGCGGTTTTAGACCTTTTCGATCCCGGCGACGGTGCGCTTGCCGCGGCGCAGCACCAGCCACCGGCCGTGCAGGAAGTCCGAGGGCTGCGGCGCCCACTCCTCGCTGTCGATCCGGATGTTGTTGACCGACACCCCGCCCTCGCCGATGGTGCGGCGCGCCGCCTTCCTGCTCTCGGACAGGCCGCTGGCCACCAGCAGGTCGACGATCCCGTCGGGGCCACCGGGCTTCAGCTCGGCGACCGAGGCCTCGCGCAATGCCGCCGACAGCGTCGCCTCGTCCAGCCGGTCCAGTTCGCCCTGCCCGAACAGCGCCCGGCTGGCGTGCTCGACCGCCTCGGTGGCGGCCTCGCCGTGCACCAGCACGGTCAGTTCGCGGGCGAGCCGGCGCTGGGCGGCCCGCTGCTGGGGGCGCTCTTGGGTGGCCTGTTCCAGTTCGGCCAGCTCGTCGGCCGACAGGAAGGTGAACCAGCGCAGGTATCGGATCACATCGGCGTCGGCGGTGTTGAAGAAGTACTGGTACCAGGCGTAGGGGGTGGTCATCGCCGGGTCCAGCCACAGGCTGCCGCCGCCGGTGGACTTGCCGAACTTGGTGCCGTCGGCCGCGGTCACCAGCGGGACGGTAAGGGCGTGCACCGTCGCGCCCAGCTTCTGGCGGACCAGCCGCACGCCGGCGATGATGTTGCCCCACTGGTCGGAGCCGCCGATCTGCAGCGCGCAGCCGTACCGGCGGTGCAGTTCGACGTAGTCGTTGGCCTGCAACAGCATGTAGCTGAATTCCGTATAGGAGATGCCCTCGCCCTCCAGCCGCCGCCGGACGGTGTCGCGATCCAGCATGACGTTGACCGAGAAGTGCTTGCCGAGGTCACGCAGGAACTCGATGGCCGACAGCGGGGCCGTCCAGTCCAGGTTGTTGACGACGACCGCGCCCGTCGGCGATTCCCCAGAATCCGAGAAGTCGACGAAGCGCTCGAGCTGCCCGCGGATGCGCTCGGTCCAGTCGGCGACGACGTCCGCCTCGTTGAGGGAGCGCTCCCCGACGTCCCGCGGGTCACCGATCATGCCGGTGGCGCCGCCGGCGAGCACGATCGGACGGTGGCCGGCGCGCTGGAAACGCCGCAGGGCCAGCAGCGGCACCAGGTGCCCCGCGTGCAGGCTGGCCGCGGTCGGGTCGAAGCCGGCATACACCGTCAACGGCCCGCGCTGCGCCTCGGCGGCCAACGCGTCGAGGTCGGTGGACTGCGCGATCAGCCCACGCCAGTCCAGCTCGTCAAGGATCCCGGAAGACATCGCCGCCGACTTTAGTCGGTCCCGCGGCCAGGATTCGCTCCTGCGCTGCCCGATAAGGCAAGCTAACGGCGCGGCGCATCGTCGCGCCATCGCCTTTCCCCTCAGCTCACCAAACAACGCGGAGCGTCATGGACAACCGATATTGGCCGTTGGTGGTCGTGATCATCATGCTCGCGCTCGGGCTGACGCTCACGGTCGACGACTTCAAGCGGGCCGCCACGCTTCGCAAACCGCTGGTCGTCGCGCTCGTCTGCCAGTCGCTGCTGCTCCCGACGCTGTGCCTGGCCATCGCCGAGGCCTTCCACCTCGAGCCCCACCTGGCCGTCGGGTTGATGCTGATGGCCGCCACCCCCGGCGGGACGATGTCCAGCATCCTCAGCCACCTCTTCAACGGCGACCTCGCGCTCAACCTCACGCTGACCGCGATCAACGCCGTGCTGTCCATCGTGGCGTTGCCCGCGATTCTGGCGGTGTCGATGACGTGGTTCCTCGGCGAAGGGCGGTTTCTCCCGCTGCAGCCGGAAAAGTTCTTCGCGGTGATCGGCCTGGTCATCGTTCCCATTGCGATCGGGGTGGCAGTCCGCCACCGCTTCCCCGAACTGGCCCGGCGACTGCAGAAACCGGTGCGAATCGTCGCGCTCACGCTGCTCGTCCTCGCCGTGCTCGGGGCCATCGCCGGCGGGCGAACGACGCTGTGGCACAACCTCGGCCTGCTGAGCGGAGCCGTCGTGGCCTTCTGCGCCGTGAGCCTGACGGTCGGCTATCTGGCGCCGCGCCTCATGCGGCTGGCTCCGCGGCAGGCCGTCGCGGTCAGCCTGGAGGTCGGTATGCACAACGCCGTGGTGGCGATGGGCGTCGCGTTGAGTCCGCAGCTACTGAACAGCGCCGAGATGGCCACGCCGGCCGCGATATACAGTGCAGTCGCGCCGCTGCTGGCCGTGGCGTTCGTGTTCCTGGCGCGGCGGGTGGATCCCGCGTTTCGCGCGGTCGCCCAACCCGACGTGCCCGCTGCGGCCTAGTCCGATGGTGGCGACCCGCTACGCCCGGTTACGCAGCGCTTGCGATCGCCACTAGTCGCTGGCGCCGGGGGCCGGCGCCCGCGGGCTGCGCCGGTATGCCGACACTTCGGGGCGGCCGGGGAGCCACAATCGCCACGGCCGGTCGGCGGCCTGGCTGACCCCGACACGCGGGCCGGACATGGGAGTCAGCGGCTCGTTGAGTTTCAGGGTCACCGGGTTGGCGGGGTCGAACAGGTCAATCCCATTGTCGTCCATGGTGATTCCGAGAGCCGAACACAGATTGCCGGGACCGCGCGCCAGCGCGGCCGCGCGAACCAGCTCGCCGCGCCGGGTGCGCGCCGTGTCGGTGCCGTCCTCGAGGGCGGCGGCCCGCAACAGGACGGCCGCGGCGGTCCCGTCCGGCCCGCAGGAAACGTTGGCGCAGACGTGGATCCCGTGGCTGCGATAGGTGTAGAGGCGGCCGGGAGGTCCGAACATCACCGCGTTGCGGCCGCTGATGCCGCGATAGGAGTGGGCCGCGGCGTCCGGCCATGGACCGTCCGGAACGCCGCCGTACGCCTCGACTTCCACGATGACGGCGCTGACGCCCCGCCCGGTGAGGGTGGCGCCGAGTAGCCGATGCGCGGCCGCGACGGGGTCGACGAGCAGCTGGCTTGCGGCCACCCACCGAACCTACCGGCAGCGCTTCCATGGCAGTATCCCGGTGTCTTGGGACCTGTGAAGGAGCACGCATCATGCATCCGATCGACCCCGCCGCCACCGCGTGGCTACTGGCCAGCACCGCGCTGGTCCTCCTGATGACGCCCGGCCTGGCGATCTTCTACGGCGGCATGGTCCGCACCACCGGCGTGCTCAACATGATCATGATGAGCTTCATCTCCATCCCGCTGGTCACGGTGGCATGGCTGTTGCTCGGCTACACCATCGCGTTCTCCGAGGACGGGGCCAGCGGGTTCGTCGGCAATCTCAGGCACGTCGGGATGCTGGGCATCACCCCGGACACCGCGCACGGTGCGGTTCCCGAACTTCTGTACGCCACGTTCCAGGTCACGTTCGCGATCATCACGGCCGCCCTGGTCAGCGGCGCCATCGCCGACCGGGCGAAGTTCGCCGCGTGGATGGTGTTCGTTCCGGTATGGACGGTCGTCGTGTATTCGGTTGTGGCGCACTGGGTGTGGGGGCCCGGCGGCTGGCTGGCCAAGTTGGGCGTGCTGGACTACGCGGGCGGACTCGTCGTCGAGATCGTGTCCGGCTGTTCGGCGCTGGCCCTGGCGCTGGTGCTGGGGCCCCGAATCGGCTTCAAGAAGGAAGCCATGCGGCCGCACAATCTGCCGCTCGTGTTGCTCGGCGTCGGCCTGCTGTGGTTCGGCTGGTTCGGGTTCAACGCCGGCTCCGCGCTGGCGGCCAACGGGACCGCGGCGGCCATCTTCCTCAATACACTCGTCGCGGGTTGCCTCGGCATGCTCGGCTGGCTTTCGGTCGAACAGGTCCGCGACGGCCGGCCCACCACGTTCGGCGCGGCGTCCGGGGTGGTGGCCGGGCTGGTCGCCATCACGCCGTCGTGCGGAACGGTCAACACGCTCGGCGCGGCGGTCGTGGGTCTCGCGGCGGGCATCGTGTGCTCGTTCGCGGTCAGCGCGAAATTCCGGTTCAACTACGACGATTCGCTGGACGTGGTCGGCGTGCACTTCGTCGGCGGCGTCGTCGGGGTGTCGTTGATCGGGCTCCTCGCCACGGCCGTCATGACGTCGGGCCCGCGGGGCCTCTTCTACGGGGGCGGCTTCGCCCAGCTGGGCAAGCAGGCGCTGGCGATCGTCGTCGTCGCGCTGTACGCGTTCACGGTGTCCTTCGTGCTGGCGAAGGTGATCGACCGGGTGATGGGTTTCCGGCTCAGCGCGGAGGACGAGACCACCGGCGTGGACCTCACCCAGCACGCCGAGACCGCCTACGCCGAGGGCGTGCACGGGCACCTGCCCCAGCGCCGCCCGGGTTCGCCCGAACGCTCCCCGTAGACCCTTGACAGCGCCTCGCTAGAGGACGATATTCATCATATGATGACTTCATCACGTGATGAATTAATCGCGAACCAGGCCGTCCGGATCGACCACCTGCGGGTGATACGTGGCAAGCGCCCCGCACTGCACGATCTCTCGGTGCAAATCGGGCGCGGCAGCATCACCGGCCTGCTCGGCCCGTCCGGCTGCGGCAAGACCACGCTGATGCGGTGCATCGTCGGCACCCAGATCGTCACCTCGGGAACCGTCACCGTGCTCGGCCATCCGGCCGGGTCGGCCTCGCTGCACCGACGGGTCGGATACCTGCCGCAGGACCCGACCATCTACAACGACCTGCGAGTCGTCGACAACGTTCGCTACTTCGCGTCGCTGTACGGTTTCGACCGCCAGGCCGCCGATGCCGCGATCGAGCGGGTCGGGCTGGATGATCACCGAACCGCCTTCTGCGGCAACCTTTCCGGCGGTCAGCGCACCCGGGTGTCGCTGGCGTGCGCGCTGGTCTGCCAGCCCGACCTGCTGGTGCTCGACGAGCCCACGGTGGGCTTGGATCCCGTACTGCGCGCGGATCTCTGGGACCAGTTCGCCGATCTCGCCCGCGCCGGCACCACGCTGCTGGTGTCCAGCCACGTCATGGACGAAGCCGACCACTGCGGCGACCTACTGCTGATGCGCGACGGTCACCTGCTCGCGCATACCACCCCGGACCGACTACGAGAGGACACCGGATGCACGTCACTGGAGGACGCGTTTCTGTCCATCATCAAGCGCAACACCATGCGCCAAGCCGGTTAGGGCTCAAGGGATACACCGCCACCACGGCCAGGATCCTGCGCCAGCTGGCGGCCGACCACCGCAGCGTCGCGATGATCCTGTTCGTGCCGGTCTTGGTTATCACGTTGATGTACTTCATGTTTCAGAACGCGCCGCACCGGCCCGGCACGCCGGCGCCGTTCAACAACGCCTGCCTGATCCTGCTCGGCCTTTTCCCGCTGTTCGTGATGTTCATCATCACGGCGATCACGATGCAACGGGAACGGGCGTCGGGGACGTTGGAGCGCATCCTGACCACTCCCCTGCGCCGGCTCGACCTGCTGATCGCCTATGGCAGCGCCTTCTCGGTGGCCGCTGCGGCACAGGCCATATTGGCGTGCATCGTGTCGTTTTGGCTGCTCGGCTTCGACACCGCCGGCAGCCCGGCGTGGGTGTTTGCGATCGCGATCGTCAACGCTGTGCTCGGTGTGGGGCTGGGCCTGCTGTGTAGCGCCTTCGCGCGCACCGAGTTTCAGGCCGTGCAGTTCATCCCGCTGGTGATGGTGCCGCAACTGTTGCTGGCCGGCATCATCGTGCCGCGCGCACTCATGCCGCACTGGCTGCAGTGGGTCAGCAACGTGATGCCGGCCAGCTACGCCTTGGAGGCGCTGCAGCAGGTGGGTGCGCACCCGCAGCTGACCTACATCGCGGGCCGCGACATCGTCGTCGTGCTCGGCTCCGCGCTCATCGCGCTGGCCCTGGCCGCGGCGACGCTGCGTCGGCGGACCCCATAGTGGCGATCGCAAGCGTGGCGATCGCAAGCGCGGCGAAGCCGGGCGCGGCGGGTCGCCGCGGGGGATCCTAGTGGCGATCTCAAACACCGGGCGCAGGCGGCCCGGGCGGCCGGCCGGCGGCTCCGACACCCGCAACCGCATCCTGGCCAGCGCCCGAGAGTTGTTCGCCACCAACGGCATCGGCAATACATCGATCCGCGCGGTCGCGGCCGCGGCCGGTGTGGATTCGGCACTGGTGCATCACTACTTCGGCACCAAGGAGAAGCTGTTCGCCGCCGCCGTCCACATCCCGATCGACCCGATGGACATCATCGGCCCGCTGCGCGACGTGCCGATCGAGGAAGTGGGCTACCGGCTGCCGTCGATGTTGTTGCCGCTGTGGGATTCCGACCTGGGCACGGGTTTCATCGCGACGCTGCGGTCCATCCTGGCCGGCTCGGAGGTCAACCTGTTCCGCACGTTCATCGAGGACGTGATCGGGGTGGAAGTGGGTCCGCGCGTTGACAATCCGCCCGGGAGCGGACTGATCCGCGTCCAGTTCGTCGCGTCGCAACTGGTCGGCGTGGTGATGGCGCGCTACATCCTGCGATTGGAGCCGTTCGCGTCGCTACCGGCCGAGCAGGTCGCGCAAACCATCGCGCCGAACCTGCAGCGCTACCTCACCGGGGATCTGCCGGACGGCCTTGTGCCATAAGCCGGGCGTGTTCGTCCTCGTCGACGTCGCGGGCCTCGTCGATGAGCAGCACCGGGATGCCGTCCTCGATGCGGTAGGCGCGCCGCAGCCGCGGGTTGTACAGGAACTCGTCGTCCACGAGTAGCAGCGGTCCCCGGTCGGCCGGGCAGACCAGGATTTGCAGCAGTGAATCGTCAACCATCCGAGCGCCCACTCAGCTCGGCCCGCACGCTCGGGGTCAGCTTCCGGAAGAAGTTGCCCTCGGCGTCGAAGTACCACACCTGGCGCCCCGGCTTGGGAATTCCCGCCGCGCGCAGGGCGCTGACGGTCGGACGGTAGGTCGCGCTCAATGTCATCTCCGGACACACTTGGACGATGTCGGGACCCACGCCGATGGGGATCTTGGCCACGGCGTCGGTCAGGTCGGCCGCGGTGATGGTGGCCCCCGGAAGCAGCGTAACCGCCGCGACCGCCACCTCGCGGTCACCCACCGGCACGTTGTAGGTGACCGCGAGGTCCACGCCGTTGATGCACGCCACCGCGTCGGTGACCCGTTCGGGATACACCAGGCCGCGCGCGGTGTGGACCACCGAGCCGCGCCTGCCCGCCAACCAATAGTCGCCGTCGTCGTCGCGGTAGAACAGGTACTCGGTCGAGATCCAGGTGTCGCCGGCGGCGAAGACCCCCCGTTTGACCGACGCCGTGGGATCGATCGGGCCGTTGGAGGCGGCGAGCAGCACCCCGACCTGTTTCGGCTCGGCGACCTGGACGAAGCCACGGTCGTTCTCCAGGATCAGGTCCTGTTCGGCGTCGTAGGCGGCCAGCTCGATGCGCCCGGCGCCCGGCAGCGGGCGGCCCTTGCTGCCGACCTTGGCGCCGGACACATTGGCCAGCACGGCTTGTCCGTCGGTGGTGGCGAAGAACTCGACGACATGGGCGGGCGCAAACGCGTCGACGACCCGCTCCCACAGGCCAGTCGGCATGCCGGACCCGATGAACAGCCGCACCGGATGGTTGCCGTGCAGCACGAACGCGGGGTCGTCGACGATCTCGCGGAGCATGGCCCAGGTGTAGGACACCACCGTGACGCCGTACTGCCGCACCTCTTGAATGAACCGGTCGCGGTCCAGGCCGCGGGACAGTGCGATGCGGGTGCCGCCGACCACCGCGCCGCCCAGGCTCACCAGCAGCGCCGACTCGTGGTGCAGCGGGGTCAGGCAGTACACGGTGTCCCGGCGGTCCAGCGCCGCGGTCGAGGCGGTCCCGAACGCCGACACCGCCCACCGGTAGTTGGTGATCTGCTTTGCGACCAGCTCGCCGCCGGCCGCGCTGAACGCGATGAACGCCAGGTCCCGCGCCAGCCCCGGGTTGGGCCGGTACCAGCCGGGCAGCTCGACGGCGTCCGGGTCGATCCTTTCCATGTCGATGACGTCGCTGTCGTCGGGCAGGTGCAGGTCCCGCGATTCGCCGCCGCCGAGCACCAGCACCTGCCGCAGCCCATCGCGGCCCGACGCCAGCACCGCCTCCAGGTTGGTGGGGTCGGTCAGCAGCTCGGTCACTCCCCCGAGCCGGACGGACGCCGCCAGGTCGGCGTCCGGCCGCATGACGACGGCGACCGCGCCCAGCCGGGACAGCGCGGCGATGGCGACCAGCGCGCTGGGCCGCGTCTCCATCAGCACGCCGACCCGGTCGCCCTGCCGCACCCCGACCTCGATCAGACCGCGGACCACGTTGTTGATGCGCCGGTTGACGGCCTCGTAGGTGTGCACGCGCCCGTCGAACAGCAGAAACTCGCCCTGCGGGGCGTCGTGCGCCTGTTCGTCGATGATGCGGCCCAGGGAGATTCGGGTGTGGTCGTTGATCTGTCCCAGCCGGACCAGCCGCGGCAGCGTGCGCGCCGTTTCGACGGCCAGGGTGCGCATCGACTTGTTGGCCGCGACCACCGTGTTGGCTGCGCCCCGCACCATGCCCACCGCCGCCTCGGAGACCTCCCCGATGCCGTGCACGAGCCGGGAGCTCAGCGCGACGCCGCTGTCCGTGTGCTCCTCGGGCTGGTCGGCCATCAGGTCGATGCTGTCCGGCTTGTCGCCGCCGGTGGAGAGCCACCGCACCCATTCGGCGACGGTCGGCCAGCTCTGCTGCGCCGCCTTGGATCCGACGACCAGGCCGAAATGCCCTGTGCGGATCCGGCTTTCGTACACCTCGGCGTCCGGGGCCGCCCGCCGGATGCCGCGCACCGAGGCTGGCTGCCCGATGTCGTCGACCTCGCCGACGAAGGCCAGCACCGGGCAGGTGATGTCGGTGAGCGTGACCATCTGCCCGTTGACGGCGAAGCCGCCGGTCATCATCCGGTTGTGGGCGATGAATTGTTTGAGCAGTTCGGAGATCGCCGGACCGGACCAGGCGATCCAGCCTTCGCGCTCGAGGAACCGGCGCTGCTGTTCGCGAGGCAGCAGCGCCTCGCGGTCGTGCAACTGGCGCACGAAGTCCACCCGCGCCTTGGCGGTCTTGAGCGGGTCGAGCATCTGAAAGCCGGTGCGCGCCATCCAGCTGGGGATGTCCAACCGGCTGAAGACGTGGTCGGCCATGAAGTTGGCGGCGGGCGCGGCGAAGTTCGCCGGGATGCCCATCGGCAGGGCGGCCAGAGTGTCCACCGGCGAACCGAAGGTGACGATGCTGGCAAGGCTTTTCGAACGCCGGTACGCGGCGACCTGGTAGCACCACATGCCACCCTGCGAATACCCGACCAGATGGATGTCGCTTCCGGTGACGTCCCTGACGGTGTCGATCGCCTGGCTGAGCGCGACGATGTGGTCGGCCAGGGTGCGGCGCATGCCGCCTTCGACCTTGTCGGGTTCGCCGAAGTCGATGACCCAGGGATCCAGCCCGTTGGCGTGCAGGATGCCGACCGCGCCGTCCTCGCGCGTGACGTCCCACATGTCCGCCGACATCATCATCGGGTGCACCATCAGCACCGGCGGGCCGACCCGCGGCTTGTCTGGCCGGCTATCGGGTGGGAAATAACGTCGGAGCTTGTACATCGGTACGCTCTCGACGATCTGAGACGGCGACGGCACGGTGCCGGTTTCCAAGCCCCCCAATCGCAAGACCTCGAGCCCGTTCTGCGCCGTAGCTATCAGGCGCTCGACCGGTCGCGTGACAATCGACAAGTTGAGATCCACGGCCGCTCCCTAAATGTCTTGACAGCTCCGACATCATGGCACACCCGCGGGCTCGGTGGTCCTGGCCAGGCGATTTAGCCGGCGGCGGCCAACCGTTGCACTCGTGCGGGTGGACCTTCGACCCGGGTCCGGCGCCGTCCGGCGCCGCCGGGTCTGGGGCCGTTGTTGATGTGCTTCCGGGCGATCCGGCTACCGACACCGCGCGAATCGGTTCTCGCCATACATGCCAACGGCGTTGGAGCCTAGGTGGAACCATCTTCGTCGATCCCCCGACTCCCGGACCTATATTCCGTAACGATTACGAACGCACAACGACTTCGACGGGTCGACCAGCAAATTCCGCGTCCGGAATCGGGCCGTACATACGGTGTCGCATGTGTGGCCGATAGCCGTGGTCGTTCGTCGCGCTGCGATGGTCGCGTTGTGCGTCGTCGTTTCAGTGATCTCGGCTCCGCCGACGGCGGCCGATCCCGACGCCGAAAACGCCGCCGCGGTGACGTCGGACGACGGGCGGGTGCCCTCGTCTGAACCGGTGACCTACACAACGCCCGAAGGCTGGACCCTTTCCCTCGCGGCGAGGGACGAGTCGCAAGTTCCCATAGCACCGTTGACCACCGCAATCTCGTCTCGCGAATACCTCGCCCGCGGAACGTTCGCCGCCTCATTGGACGGGCTCGAACAGCCCCGCGGCGTCCTCGAGGTGGGTTACGAAATCGGCTGCGGAATCGACATGAGCACCTCCAACGGCGTCACCCTCGGTGGCAACGCCGGCGTAACCCCGGGCTTGGGCTTGGCGGGCGTGTTTGCCGGTACGCCGACGCCGGTGCCGTTGATCACCACCCCGATGGGCGGCTTGATCACCGTGGGCCTAAAGCCCGGTGTCGTAGTCGAAGTGCCGGTGGCCAAGAAAGAGTTCACGGGCCCGAATCCGCGGGTCATCGTCACCGGATTCCACGTCAAAATCGATGGATGCGTGGGTCAGTCGTTCATCCGGTCCTACGCGACGTTGACCCAAAGGACCGACGAATCCGACGTGGTGCTGTCCTACGTCGGCGTCACCAAATCCGTCTGACCCAATCAGAAGGGTGGGGGTTCGTCGTCTGGGGGTGCGGGGCCGGTTTGGGTGGGTTGGGTGGCTAGTCGGGTTTGGCGGTTGTGGTGGCGTTCGGTGGCGATGCGCTGGGCCCGGTTCTGGGCGCGGGTGCGGGTGCGCAGCGGCATCATCGCGCTGCGTTCGCCGCAGCGCTGGGTGCCGGGCGCGGGGGCCGGCAGGTCGCCGGTGGGCGCGCACAGGCTGGGGAACAGCAGCGCGCTGCCCGGGGTGGTGACGTAGCTGTGTCCGTCGGGTAGGCGCCAGATCAGGGTGCCATCGGGCAACTGCTCAGGCTGGGGAACAGCAGCGCGCTGCCCGGGGTGGTGACGTAGCTGTGTCCGTCGGGTAGGCGCCAGATCAGGGTGCCATCGGGCAACTGCTCATCGCGCCAGCCCCAGAACGTTTTCAGCAGATGGTGTTGGCGGCACAGGCATTTCAGGTTCGACGGATGCGTCGCACCGCCATCGGCGTAGGGGATCGTATGGTCGATATCGCAGTCCACGGCCGGCCGATCACACCCAGGCGCCCGACACGTCAAATCCCGGCACCGCACGAAGTCGGCCAGCCGCGCCGACGGAAGGTAGCGCGGCTCGGCCTGCGTCGGGGCGCTCACCGGCACCAGCCTCGCCGAGCCGGCCAGCTCGGCAACCACCTCGGCCGGCACCAGGCCCTCCACGCCGGGCAACACCCCCGGGGCCGCGCCGCGCCCGGCGACCGTGGCCGCCTCGGCGACCACATGGATCACCACCGAGCTCGTGGTGCGCGCCCCGGCAGGACACGCCGGCATCCCACATTGACATCCCAACCGGTCCGACCCGGCGGCCAGCGCACCCAGCGCGTCGGCGCGGCGCTGCCGCTGGCTGCGCGGATCGGCGCTACACACGCCGGCGGCCAACTCATCGAGGCGACGATCCAGCGCGTGCCCGTCGGCGCCGAACACGCTGCCCGTCAGCCACGCCATCCCCGACTCGTTGTCTTGGACCTCGACAAACCGATCGTCGACCGCCTCCTTGGCCCGGCGCACCGCATCGGCATCCACCAGCGCCACCACCCGGTCCACCGCGGCGCCCAGCCCGGCGCGGGTCAGCGACGGGCGCCGGGAGATCACCACCGCCAACCGCTCATCCACCCGCGCCATCACCTCTGGATCGGTGATCAGATCGGTGCGAAAGACGATCGTCTGAAACGCCCGATAGTCGATATCCCCGGCGGCAAACGCCTTACCCACCTGCGGCAGCCGCTCGCGCATCGCCATCGCATACCGCAAATAGCTGTGCGCCATCGCCACACTGCACCCCGACGCCGCACCCACCTGCGCGGCCACCGCATCCCACGCATCGGCCGCCCAGTCTGCCCGCTCCCCCGAATCGCGGCACCGCAACACCAGCAAGTCCCCCACCGCCACAAGCCGTTCCGCGGCCGCCCGCGCCTCGGCACGCCCCGCCTCACGCACCCGAGCCAGCAACACCGCCGACTCCGGGGTGGGCCGCGACGCCAACGCATATTCGAACATAGGTTCGATAATAGGCCGAGGGTCTGACAAGTCCGAGACGGTCGCGAGGCGCCGCCGATCAGCCGTCCACCCGGACGGTTTGCGCCGACTTAAACCGGGTACGCACCCCATGCGCTTCGGTCACGACGCGCCGTCGAGACCACCTCGGTTGAAACACACAGCTGGGCGCTTACCAGTTCTCTGGGCAGTCATCGCGAGTCTTCATCGCGCGGTGGCTTCCTGAGCGTGTTTCGTTTCAGAAGTGAGGTGACGCATGGGCAAGACGGCCGCAGACTCTTTCTGCGCGCGGCTCCCATCGCCGAAATTCCGACAGTGCTTGCCTCGCAATACCTCTGGTATGTCCGCGTCGATCAGTGCGCGGAACCGAGCCAGTATTGCGGGCGGATCGACGAGCTAGGAAAGGAAGCCAAATGTTGTTGTTAGGCAACGCAGGACGGCGCACGGGCGAGGCCCAACAGCTCGCCGAGCGGGCGCTCTACGACGTCGCACACGGTCGCTTCGAGCGCTCGCTGTCCGGGCTGACGGCCATCGCGGCCCTCGTCACGACGGCGGAAATCTATTTCGAGCACTACAAGGCCAGCTTCGGTAACAAATGGATGTGGAGCCCGATCGTGGTGACACCGCCGGTGGTGGTCGCCGGTGTCGGCGGGGTGTTCTCGCGGCGCTGGGCCAAACTCTGGCTGCCGATCACCGCGGGCATCTACACCGCCAACGGCCTGATGGGCGAATACCTGCATGCCCGCGGGGTCGCACGCAAGCCGGGCGGGTGGAAGAACGCGTCCTACAACGTGCCCATGGGTCCGCCGATCGCGGCGCCCGGGTTGATGTGCATGGTCGGGGGGATGGGCCTGCTGGCCTCGATCCTGCGACGCGAGCGCTTCCGGGGCTGACCGCGATGGCCGACACCTCGCGCCCCGACCACCTGCCCAACCTGCGCGCTGACCGCAAACCGCCGCACCCGTCCTGGCTGCCCAAGCAACGCCGCGGTGTCACGCCCCAAATGATCGGCCGCTACCCGGATTACGACGTGCTGGAAACGACCGACACGTGGGACGAAGCCACCAAGAAGGTGGTGCTGGCCCGGCTGGAACCACCCGGCCCGCTGCGGTTCTTCAGCCCGGAGGAGGAACCCTGCCTGCGCGCGTTCTGCGACACGGTGCTGGCTCAGGACCGCGAGCCGCGAGTGCCCGTGCCCGAGTTCGTCGATTCCAAGCTCGCCGACGGCCGGCTCGACGGCTACCAGTACGCCGACATGCCCGACGACCGCGACACGTGGCGCCTGGTGCTGCTCGCGCTCGACGAGACGGCGTCCAGCCGGTACGGGAAGGCATCGTTCGCCGACGCCGAACCCGACACCCGCGAGGCGATCATCGACCAGTTCTCGCAGGGAGCCTTGGCGGGCGGAACCTGGGAGCACCTCAACGTCAAACGCGCGTGGTCGGTGTGCATGCGAATGACGTTGTCCGGGTTCTACTCCCATCCGTGGGCGTGGAACGAGATCGGATTCGGCGGACCGGCCTACCCGCGCGGGTTCATGCGCCTCGGCGGTGCCACCGGCCCCGCCGCCGCGCGCGAGCCGTTCGAGACCCCGGGCGCCACCGACGAGGACCCGGTCCGCGTGGTCCAACGGGGAGAGTTGTGATGGGCGACCGACTCCGCGGCCTCCTCAGGGGAGCGATCGGGCCGAAGGACAACGAATCCCGGTTCCTGCTCGACGTGCATTCGCGCGACCTGCCCGGCGAAAAGACCATGCAGCGCTACGGCGACGACGACGAGGTCGACCTGGTGGTCGTCGGCGCCGGCGCCGGTGGATCCGTGCTCACGCAACGGCTGGCGCGGGCCGGCTGGCGGGTGGTGATCCTCGAGGCGGGCCCGTTCTGGCACCCCGACGAGGACTGGGTCTCCGACGAGGCGGGTTCGCACTCCCTGTACTGGACGCAGAAGCGCATCATCGGCGGCGACGACCCGATCGAGCTGGGCAAGAACAACTCCGGGCGAGGGGTCGGTGGCTCCATGGTGCACTACGCCGGCTACACGCCGCGGTTTCATCCCAGCGACTTCCACACCTACACCCTCGACGGGGTCGGGGCGGACTGGCCGATCCGCTACGAAGACGTCCGCCCCCACTACGAGCGGATTGAGCTCGAGTTGCCGGTGGCCGGGCAGAACTGGCCATGGGGCTACCCGCATCGGTATTCCTTTTCCCCGCACCCGATTTCGGGTGCCGCGGCCAAACTGTGGCGGGGGGCGATGCAGCTTGGCATCGAGATGCGGGTCGGCCCCGTCGGCATCGTCAACGGCACATTCGGTAACCGCCCGCACTGCATCTACCGCGGCTACTGCCTGCAGGGCTGCAAGGTCAACGCCAAGGCCAGCCCGTACGTCACGCACCTGCCCGACGCGTTGGCCCACGCCGTGGAGATCCGCGCCAACTGCATGGCCGCCCGCGTCGAGCTCGACGAGGCCGGCTCCGCGCGCGGGGTGGTCTACTACGACGAGGCCGGCGGCACCGAGCGGCTGCAGCGGGCCAAGGTCGTCGCGATCGCCGGGTATTCCATCGAAACGCCGCGCCTGCTGCTGAACTCGGCGAGCGATCGCTTTCCGAACGGGCTGGGTAACAACGACGACCAGGTCGGTCGCTACGTGATGGTGCAGGGCGCAACGCAGTCCGCGGGCCGGTGGCCGGAAGAGGTCCGGATGTACAAGGCCCCTCCCCCGGAGGTGTCCTCCGAGCAGTTCTACGAGACCGACTCCTCGCGCGGGTTCGCCCGCGGCTTCTCCATCCAGACGGTTTCGCCGTTGCCCATCGGATGGGCCGAACACGTGCTGGCCGACGGGCATTGGGGCCGGGCGTTGCGCGAATACATGCGCGACTACAACCACTGGGCGACCATCGGCGTGCTCAACGAGCTGTTGCCATTGCCCGAGAACCGGGTCACCCTCGCCGAGGAGAGGGACCGCTACGGCATCCCGGTGGCCCGGTTCGATTACACGCTGTGTGACAACGACAAGGCCAACATGGCCTACTCCACCAAGGTGATCGGCGACATCCTGCACGCCGCCGGCGCCCAGGACGTGCTCACCATCGAGCGGTTCGCCCACCTGATCGGCGGCGCTCGGATGGGCACCCGCCCGGACAACTCGGTGGTCGACTCCGATCACCGGGTGTGGGGCGTGCCGAACCTGTTTCTGGCCGACGGCTCGGTGTGTCCGACCCAGGGCTCGGCGAACCCGGCGTTGACCATCATGGCGCTGGCGTCGCGGCTCGCCGAACGGATGGCGACCGGAAAGATCGACAGCACCGCCCCGGCCAGGCGGCCATCGGAGGCGGGGGTCCGTGGCTGACCGCACGATCGACATCGAGGCGACCTTCTCGCCGCGGGTGTTGCGCGAGTACGCCCTGCTCGCCGACGGCGAGCGGGGCGCCCTGATCGGGCCGCAGGGTGACGTCGCCTGGATGTGTGCGCCGCACTGGGATTCCGACGGCGTGTTCTCGAATCTCATCGGTGGCGGCGGCGTCTACGCGATCACGCCGACCGACGTGCGGCATGTGTGGGGCGGCTATTACGAACCGGGCAGCATGATCTGGCGCAGTCGGTGGATCACCCGCGACGGCATCGTGGAATGCCGTGAGGCGCTGGCCTTCCCGGGCGATCCCGACCGGGTGGTGCTGCTGCGCCGACTCGTCGGCTGCCGCGGGACCGCGCGGGTGCGAGTGGTGCTGCAGCCGAGCGCCGAGTTCGGCCGGCACGGTCCCGGCGACATGAGCGTCGACGGCGGGGTATGGAGCGGAAAATCGGGGCGGTTGCGATGGCGCTGGCTGGGCGGCCGCGACGTGCGATCCGTGCAGGGGGCGCGCGGCCGCGCCGAACTGCTCACGTGTGAGATCACAATCGACGAAGGCGATCAGCACGATTTCGTGCTCGAGCTATCCGAACGTACTCTCCCCGATCAACCGCCCGACGCCGACATCGCCTGGGACGCAACGGAAGCCGCCTGGCATCGCAGCATTCCCGAGCTGAACTGCACCATCGCGCCCCGCGACGGGCGTCACTCCTACGCGGTGCTGCGCGGCCTGACCAGTAGCGGCGGCGGCATGGTGGCCGCCGCCACGATGAGCCTGCCCGAACGCGCGCACACCAACCAGAACTACGACTACCGCTACGCGTGGATCCGGGATCAGGTCTACGCCGGTATCGCCGCCGCGACCGTCGGGGCGACCGAGTTGCTTGACCGCGCGGTCGAATTCGTCGGGGCCCGATTGCTCGAACACGGCCCCGACCTCAAGCCGGCCTACACCGCCACGGGTGACAGCGTGCCCGGCGAGGAAACCCTCGACCTGCCCGGCTACCCCGGCGGGGCGGACAAGGTGGGTAACTGGGTAAACCAGCAATTTCAGCTCGACGTCTTCGGCGAGGCGCTACAGCTGCTGGCCTGGGCGGGCAACGCCGACCGGCTCGACGCCGACGGCTGGCGCGCCGCGCAGGCCGCCATCGGCGCGATCGAAAAGCGCTGGCGCGAAGCGGATGCCGGCATCTGGGAGATCGAGGACGAGCACTGGACGCAGTCCCGCCTGGCGTGCGTCGCCGGGCTACGCGCCATCGCCAAGGTCTCCGGCGGCGGCCACGAGGTGGCCGCCTGCGCCTCGCTGGCCGACGCGATCCTGGCCGAAACCGCGGCCAGCAGCCTGCACCCGCAGGGCGGCTATTGGCAACGCAGCCCGCGGCTGCCCGGGGTCGACGCGTCGCTGCTGCTGCCGCCGGTGCGCGGCGCCGTGCCCGCCGACGACCCGCGCACCCGGGCCACGCTGGACGCCGTCCGCAAGCAGCTCAGCCACGACGGTTTCGTGTACCGGTTCCGGCACTACGAGCGCGACCTCGGCGACGCCGAAGGCGCCTTCCTACTGTGCGGATTCATGATGGCGCTCGCCGAACAGCAACTGGGACATGCCCATTGCGCGATGCGCTGGTTCGAACGCAACCGCGCCGCCTGCGGGCCGCCCGGGCTGTTCTGCGAGGAATACGACGTCCGGCAGCGCCAGCTCCGCGGCAACCTCCCCCAGGCGTTCGCGCACGCGCTGATGCTGGAATGCACGGCCACCCTCGCCGACGACGCCGTCCACCATGACTGAACGGAAAGGAGATGTCCAGATGACACAGACAGTGGTGATCACCGGAGCCAGCGCCGGCATCGGCCGGGCCACCGCCCAACTGTTCGGGCAGCGCGGGGCGAACGTAGCCCTGCTCGCCCGCGGATCCGCGGGGCTGGACGGCGCGGCCCGCGACGTCGAATCCGGCGGCGGCAAGGCGCTGACCCTGCCCACCGACGTCGCCGACTACGCGGCCGTCGCCGCCGCCGCCGACGAGACCGAGGCGACCTTCGGCCCGATCGACGTCTGGGTGAACGTCGCGTTCACCTCCGTGTTCGCGCCGTTCAGCGAGATCAGCGCCGAGGAGTTCAAACGCGTGACCGAGGTGTCCTACCTCGGATACGTGCACGGCACCATGGCGGCGCTGGCGAAGATGCGGCCGCGCGACCGCGGCACCATCGTGCAGGTCGGCTCCGCACTCAGCCAGCGATCCATCCCACTGCAATCGGCCTACTGCGGCGCCAAGCACGCCATAAACGGTTTCACCGAATCGGTGCGCTGCGAACTGTTGCACGAACACTCCAGGGTGCGGATCACGGTGGCCCAGATGCCCGCGGTCAACACCCCGCAGTTCTCCTGGGTGCTGTCGCGGCTGCCACGCCATCCCCAACCCGTGCCGCCGATCTACCAGCCGGAGGTCGCCGCCCGCGGCGTCCTGTATGCCGCCGATCATCCGGAGCGCAAACAATATTGGGTCGGCGACAGCACCATGGTCACGCTGCTGGCGCAGAAGTTCGTCGCACCGCTGCTGGACCGCTACCTGGGCCGCACCGGTTATGACTCGCAGCAGACCGAGCAGCACGTCAGCCCGGGGCGGCCGCACAACCTGTGGCACCCGCTGGACGAGGAACCCGGCAGCGACCACGGCGCCCACGGCGGATTCGACGACAAGTCCCACGCGCTGAGCCCGCAGGTGTGGGCGTCGCAGCACCCGGTCGTCAGCGGTACGACCGCGCTGGGCGCGGCCGGACTGGGCGCGTGGCTCGCCGCGCGCCGGTGGACGCGATGAGCCTCGACGCACGCATCGACGAGGTCACCGCGCGGGTCTACGAAATTCCCACGGACGCACCGGAAGCCGACGGCACTCTGCCCTGGTCGTCGACCACCCTGGTGCTGGCCGAGGTTGCGGCGGACGGGAGGCGCGGGATCGGCTACACCTATGCCGACGGCGCGTGCGGCACGCTGATCAACGGACCGCTCGCCGGAACGGTCACCGGACACAGCGCCCTCGACATCACCGGGCGTTGGCAGGCGATGGTCCGGGCGATGCGCAACAACGGGCGGCCGGGTTTGGTGTCGTGCGCGATCTCGGCGGTCGACACCGCGCTGTGGGACCTGAAGGGCAAACTCCTGGGCCTACCGGTATGCCGGCTGCTCGGCACGGCGCACGACCGGGTGCCGATCTACGGCAGCGGCGGCTTCACCACCTACGACGAGCGCGCCACCCGCGCCCAACTCGAACGCTGGGTGGGCGAATGGAAGATCCCGCGCGTCAAGATCAAGATCGGCGAGTCGTGGGGCTCCGACGAGCGCCGCGATCTTGACCGAATTGCGCTGTCGCGCAAGGCGATCGGACCGGATGTGGAACTGTATGTGGACGCCAACGGCGCCTACGGCCGCAAGCAGGCCATCCGGATGGCCCACGCGATGGCCGACCACGACGTCACCTGGTTCGAGGAACCCGTCTCCTCCGACGACCTGGCCGGGCTGCGGGAGGTGCGCGATCAGGTCACCCCGGACGTCACCGCCGGCGAGTACGGCTACGACCTGGCCTACTTCGACCGGATGCTCGCCGCGGACGCGGTCGACTGCCTGCAAATCGACGTCACCCGCTGCGGCGGCATCACCGACTGGCTGCGCGCCGCCGCCGTGGCCGCCGCCCACAACGTCGACGTGTCCGGCCACTGCGCCCCCAACCTGCACGCCCACGTGGCCAGCGCGATCCCGAATCTGCGCCACCTGGAGTACTTCCACGATCACCACCGCATCGAACACATGCTGTTCGACGGCGCCCTGCCACCCGACGGCGGGGCGCTGCGGCCGGACCAGGAACGGCCCGGGCTGGGCCTCGAGTTCAAACGCGCCGACGCCGAGCCGTATCGAAAAGCCTGATCCATGAATGGACCCACCCGAAAGTGGGCATTGATATGCGGGGGACATAGTTACGGATCTGAAGGGCAGCGCGAGATGTCCGTGAACTTTGAAGACGAAACCATCCGGCGCCGCGACGCGCAGGCGGCCGAGGACGGATCGGCGGCTCCGGCGTCGGAGGAGCTCATGTCCGACGTCGTCGAGGAAGAAGACCTCAACGCGGTCGACCTGGTTTTGGGGCTCGGCGAACCGCAGCGCGTCGGCCGCTTCCGGTTTTTCCTCGACGGGCATCGCTGGGAGTGGTCTGACGCCGTCGCCCGCATGCACGGGTACAAGCCGGGACGGGTGCAGCCCACCACGGAACTGCTGCTCAAGCACAAGCACCCCGACGACCGCGAGCGCGTCGCCGCCGTCTTGGAACGGGTGATGCAGGGCAAGCCGTTCAGCAGTCGCCACCGCATCATCGACACCGGGGGCCGCACCCGCTGTGTCGTCGTCGCGGGCGACCGGATGCTCGACGACCACGGCACCCCGATCGGGACGTCGGGCTTCTATGTCGACGTCACCGACTCGCTGCAGACCGACATCAACAACGTGCTGTCGGCGGTCGCCGATGCCCGCGCCCGAATCGAGCAGGCGAAGGGGGTGCTCATGGCCGCCTATGGCATCTCCGCGGAGCGGGCGTTCGACATCTTGGTCTGGCGATCCCAGGAAACCAACCTGAAGCTGCGCGATCTCGCCAGCCGCTTCCTGGACGCGGTGGCCAGCAAGGCATCGGCGGAGACCCAGAGCGAAGTCGACCGGGCGCTGCTGACCCTCGAATAGCCGCAGTAGGGTCGGGCCGGTGGCACACCTATTGGGAGCCGAGGCCATCCACCTCGAATACCCGACCCAGTTGGTATTCGGATCGGTCACGCTGGGCGTCAACGACGGCGCACGCATCGGCATCGTCGGACGCAACGGGGACGGCAAATCCAGCCTGCTGCGGTTGCTCACCGGCCAGTTGCAGCCCGACTCCGGCCGTGTCACCCGCCGCAGCGGCTTGCGGGTGGGCGCGCTGAGCCAGGCGGACACCCTGGAACCGGACCACACCGTGGGCTGGACGCTGGTGGGCGATGCGGCCGAACACCAGTGGGCCGGTGACGCGCGGGTGCGCGACGTGGTCGGCGGCCTGGTCTCCGACATCGGCTGGGACGCCGCGATATCGACGTTGAGCGGCGGCCAGCGCAGGCGCGTCCAGCTGGCCAGGTTGCTGGCCGGCGAGTGGGACGTCATCGCGCTCGACGAGCCCACCAACCACCTGGACATCGAGGGCATCGCGTGGCTCGCCGAACACCTACGGCAGCGCTGGGCGCGCAATACCGGCGGGCTGCTGCTGGTGACGCACGACCGCTGGTTCCTGGACGAGGTCGCCACCACGACGTGGGAGGTGCACGACGGGATCGTGGAGCCGTTCGAGGGCGGTTACGCGGCCTACGTGCTGCAGCGCGTCGAGCGTGACCGGATGGCCGCCGCCACCGAAGCCAAGCGGCAGAACCTGATGCGCAAGGAGCTGGCCTGGCTGCGTCGCGGCGCGCCGGCCCGCACCTCGAAGCCCAAGTTCCGCATCGAGGCCGCCAACCAGCTGATCGCCGATGTGCCGCCGCTGCGGAACAACGTCGAGCTGGCCAAGCTGGCGACCGCCCGGCTCGGCAAGGACGTCATCGACCTGCTCGACGTGTCGGTGGCCCTCGGCGGCCACCCGGTGCTGCGCGACGTCGAGTGGCGGATCGCCCCGGGCGAACGAACCGGCATCGTCGGCGCCAACGGCGCCGGGAAATCGACGCTGCTCGGACTGATCGCCGGGAGCATCAAGCCGGACACCGGGCGCGTCAAGCGCGGCAAGACCGTCCAGCTGGCCGTGCTCGACCAGCAGGGTGACACCCTGGCCGCGCTCGCCGACGACCGCATCGCCGACGTGCTGGGCCGGTTGCCGGGCGGGTACGAGGTCGAGGGCCGCGAGGTGACGCCCGCCCAACTGCTGGAGCGGCTCGGCTTCGGCAAAGGGCAGCTATCCGCTCGGATCGGGGAACTCTCGGGCGGGCAGCGACGGCGGTTGCAGCTGATGCTCACGCTGCTCTCCGAGCCCAACGTGTTGCTCCTCGATGAGCCGACCAACGACGTCGACACCGAC
Organism: Mycobacterium paraffinicum; assembly: GCF_025822865.1. Lineage (NCBI taxonomy): Bacteria > Bacillati > Actinomycetota > Actinomycetes > Mycobacteriales > Mycobacteriaceae > Mycobacterium > Mycobacterium paraffinicum. The sequence goes on from NZ_JACKUR010000010.1 coordinate 223,021, forward strand.
ATGCTCGCCGCCATGGAGGACCTGCTCGACTCCTGGCCGGGCACCCTGATCGTCGTCTCCCACGACCGCTACCTGCTCGAGCGGATCACCGACCAGCAGTACGCCATTCTCGACGGCCGGTTGCGGCACCTGCCCGGCGGCATCGACGAGTACCTGCGGCTGGCGCGGCGGGACGTCGCCGCGGCCGCGCCGCCCACCACGGTCGCTCCGGTCGAGCCGGNGGGGATGTCGGGAGCCGAGCGGCGGGCGGCGGAGAAGGAGCTGGCCGGCGTCGACCGCCAGCTGGCGCGGCTGGCCGACCGGATCGCGGACAAACACCACGAGCTGGCCGAGCACGACCAGTCGGACCACGTCGGCATCGCGCGGCTCACCAAGGAATTGCGCGCGCTGGAAGACGAGGTGGCCGCGACGGAGAGCCGCTGGCTGAATCTGTCCGAGGCGCTGGAGTGAGGCGTCTGCTCAGCGCCAGCGCAGGAGCACGAGCTCGGAGCTGAATCCCGGGCCCATCGCGAGCATCAGCCCGGGGCCGCCGCCGGGCGGTGGCTTGGCGATGGTGTCACGCAGGATGTGCAGCACCGAGGCCGACGACAGGTTCGCGATCTCGCCCAGCGAGCGCCAGGTCAGCTCGAGGGCGTCCGGCGCCAACCCGAGGCTGGTGCCGATCGCGTTGATGACCTTGGGACCGCCGGGGTGCGCCGCCCAGGCGCCGACGTCGTCCTTCGTCAGACCGTGCGCGCCGAGGAATCGGTTCACGTCGCCGGCCAGGTGGCGGTCGATGAGGTTGGTCAGCTCGGGTGACATCACCAGGTGCAGCCCGGTCGAGCTGACGTTCCAGGCCATGATGTGCAGCGATTCGGGATAGAGGCGACTGCGGGAGTCGACGATGTCGGGGCCGCCGGCGCTCAGCCGGTCGGCGCGACGGTCGCCGACGGCGACCACGGCGGCGGCCCCATCGCCGAACATGGCGGTTCCCACCAGACCCGAGACGGTCGGCTTGACCGCGGGGAAGGTGAGCGAGCACAGCTCGACCGACACCAGGACCGCGACGCCGTCCGGCGCGCCGCGCAGGTAGTCGTGCAGTTGGCCCACCCCCGCCGCCCCGGCCGCGCAGCCCAGGCCGAACAGGGGCACCCGGCGCACATCCGGGCGCAGCCCGAGCCGTCCGGCGATCCGCGCGTCGAGCGACGGCACGGCAACGCCGGTGACCGTGGTGGTGGCGATCATGTCGATGTCCTGCGGCCGCAGGCCCGCCTCGTCCAGCGCGCCCAGCAACGCCTCGCAGCCGAGTTCGACGGCGTGTTCGATGAAGACCTCGTTGGCTTCGCCGAAATCGGTCAGCGACGGGTATCGCTCCAGCGGCAGGACCAAGTGGCGGCTGTTGACCTTGGCCGCGGCGTGCAACCGCCGAACCACCTCTTCGTGTTCCTTCAATGCGGGGAGTTCGACGATTTGGTCGGTGATTTCGGCCTGGCTGTAACGATGCGGCGGCAACGCTCCGAACACGCCCGCGATGACGCTCATGCCCAACCCTCTTGGTTGCGTCCCAGCTCAACAGGGACTTTCATCAATTCCCGAAGTCTAAGCCGCTCTGAGTAGCCCGGCAAAGATTCGGCGTATTCGACATGTGTTGTATTGCTTGTGGATTCCGTCATTCCGCGTCCTCATCGTCGCCGGAGTTCAGCGCCATCGCGATCAGAGCGTCGGGGCTCAACGAGTCGATCATGTCGATGACCGGTTCGGCGACAACGCTTTCCGGTTCCCCGGCGAGCAACAGAAGTTTGTCGAGCAATCCGGTTCTCCGAAGCTCGGCGAGCGGGATGCTGCGCAGCGTTGACCACACCTTTTCCTCGTCCGATTCGTCGTCATCGCCGCGGAACAACTGCCGTCGCAGATGATCGGCCAGCGCCGCGGGGGTGGGATAGTCGAAGATCAGGGTCCGCGACAGCGCCAGCCCGGTGGCCGTCGTCAGCCGGTTGCGCAGTTCCACGCCGGTCAGCGAGTCGAACGCGAGGTCGGCGAAGGCGCGATCGCGGTCGATGGCGCGGCCATCCGGATGCCCCGATACGACGGCCGTGTGCTCGCATACCAGCTCGGCAAGCCTTCTCCGCTGCTCCGCGGGGCCCAGGGCGTGCAATTGTTCAGCCAGACCCGGCGACCGGGTTGCCTTGGCGGGCACCGCATTATGCTCGTCGCCGAGCCAGAATCGTTGCCGGGCAAAGCCATACGTCGGCAGTTCGACCCGGCGCGCGTGCGAGCCGGCGAACACGGCCGGCCAGCTCACGCCCACTCCGGCGGTGAAGAGCCGGCCGGCCGCGCTGAGCAGCGACTCGATCTCCGGGGCGTCCTTGGGCACGGAGACCACCGAGAGCGGTCGCTCGGTGGTCAGCGACTGGTCGACCGCCACGCTCAACCCACCGCCCGGGCCGACCTCGACGAAAGCCGTCGCTCCCAGGGCCTCGGCGGCGCGCACGCCGTCGAGGAAACGCACCGGCCGGCGCACGTGCTCGACCCAGTACCGCGCCGACCCGTATCCGGGTTCGGCCGGCTCGCCGGAGACGTTGGAAACCAAGCAGATTCGTGGCTGTCGCGGCCGGATGTCGGCCACCCGATGGGCGAACTCGTCGAGCATCGGCTCCATCAACGCCGAATGAAACGCGTGCGAGACCGCCAACCGGTGGGTCCGCCGACCGGTGCCCGTCAGCCGGTCGGCCACGGCACCCACCGCGGACCGCTCACCGGACAGGACCACCGAATTGGGCCCGTTGACCGCCGCGATGCTCACACCGTCGTACAGCAGCGGCGCGACCTCGGCCTCGCCGGCGCTCACCGCCACCATCGCCCCGCCGGCCGGCAACGCCGCCATCAATTCCCCGCGGACCGCCACGATGCGCGCCCCGTCGTCCAGCGACAACACGTCCGCCACGCACGCCGCGACGATCTCCCCCACCGAATGACCCAGCACCACATCGGGTGTCACGCCCCAGGACCGCCACAACGCGGCGAGCGCGATCTCGAGGACGAACAACGCCGGCTGCGCGAACTCCGTGCCCTGCAACAGCTCGGCGTCGGTGCCCCACATCACCTCGCGCACCGGCGACCGCAGGTGGGCGTCCATCGCCGCCGCCGCCTCGTCGAAAGCCTGGGCGAAGGCCGGAAACCGTTGATGGAGTTGGCGGCCCATTCCCGGCCATTGCGAGCCTTGACCGGGGAACACGAAGGCCGTCTGGCCCGCCGGCCCGGCCCGGCCCACCAGCACACCGGGGGCGGGCCCCCCGGCCGCCAGTCCGGCCAGACCACGCGTCAGCGCGTCGCGATCGGGGCCCACCAGCACCGCCCGATGCTCGAACACCGAGCGCGTCGTCGCCAACGACCAGCCCACGTCCGCCGCGGAAACCCCGGAGTGGGCCACCCGCTCCGCCAGCCGGCGCGCCTGGTTGGCCAGGGCCTGCTCCGAGCGGGCCGACAGCACCCACGCAACTGACCCGTCACACGCATCGGCGGGCGGATCCGGTTGCGCGGGAGCCTGTTCCACGATGACGTGCGCGTTCGTGCCGCCCATGCCGAACGACGACACCCCGGCACGGCGCGGACGGCCCGCCGCCGGCCAGCGCAGCGCGTCGACGTTGACCCGCAGGCGTTCGAGGTCGGGACTCGCGTCGGCGTAGTTGAGGCTCGGCGGAAGCACCGAATGCCGCACGGCCAGCACGGTCTTGAGCAGGCCCGCAATTCCCGCGGCGCCCCCGGCGTGGCCGATGTTGGTCTTGACCGACCCCACCTGCACCGGATGCTCGCGCGCGCCGAACACCTCACCCAGCGCCCGGGCCTCGACCGCGTCGCCGACCTTCGTGCCGGTGCCGTGGGCCTCGACGTAGTCGATGTCGGCGCTGCCCAGGCCGGCGGCGACAAGCGCCCGCCGGATCACGTCGGCCTCACCGGAAACCGAGGGAACGGTCTGGCCGGCGGCGCTGTGCCCGGAGTTACCCACCGCGCTGCCCCGAATGACGGCGTGAATGCGGTCCCCATCCCGCAGGGCGTTGGGCAGCGGCTTCAGCAGCACCAGTCCCCCGCCCTCGCCGCGGACGTAGCCGTCCGCGCGCCGATCGAACGCGTAGGTGTGGCCCGACGTCGACAGTGCGCCGAATTCTCGTTCCAGCATCGCCGTTTCGGCGGCCAGGTTGAGGTGAACCCCGCCGGCTATCGCCAGCGCCGACTCGCCCGCGCGCAGGCTTTCGCAGGCCAGGTACACGGCGACCAATGAGGACGATTGACCGGAGTCGACCGTCATGCTGGGCCCCTGCAACCCGAAGGCATACGAGACCCGGTTGGCGATCATCCCCCGGCTGATGCCGGCGAACGAGTGGTGGTCGAGGTTGTCGGCGATATCGCGCAGGGTGAGGACGGCGTAGTCGTCGGCCATCGCCCCGAAGTACACCGAAATGGCCGTCCCGCGCACCGTTTCGGGCACCACGAACGCGTCTTCGAAGGCTTCCCACGTCAGTTCGAGCGCCAATCGTTGCCGGGGGTCCATCGCGGACGCCTCGCGCGGCGAGAGGTTGAAGAAGTCGGCGTCGAACTCGGCGACGTCCCCGGGCAGTTGCGTAGCCTCGCGGCCCTCGCGGATGAGGTCCCAGAACTCGCGCGGGCTTGCCGCGCCGGGGAATCGGCACGCGAGACCGATGACCGCGACGTCCGTCATGCTAGGGGCCCATCTCTTCGTCGAGGATGGCGAAGAGCTGGCTTTCGGTGGCGGTGGCGATGTCGTCGTCGAACGGGTCGTCGGGATGCTCCGGGTAGGGGACTTCCGCCGGGCCGGTCAGGCTGTTCAGCAGGCCTTCCAGCCGGGTGACGAGCTGCGCCCTGTCGCCGGGGCTCCAGCCGGATTGGCCGAGCAGTGCCTGCAATTCGCGGGCCACGTCGTTGAAGCGGGCCATGCGGTCGGGCGGCTCGCCGCTTGCCCCGGTGGTCAGCTGGGCGTCGAGGTGCTCGGCCAGGGCCGCCGGGGTGGGGTAATCGAAGATCAGCGTGGGCGAAAGGGTCAGTCCGGTCGCGATTTTGAGCCTGTTCCGCAGCTCCACCGCGGTCAGCGAGTCGAAGCCGAGGTCTTGAAAGGCCTGCTCGCCGTTGACGTCCGCGGTGCTGTGGCCCAACACCGTGGCGGCGTTGCCGCAGACCAGCTCCACCAGCTCGCGCCGCCGCTGCTCGGGGGCCAGGCCTTCCAGCCGCGCCCGCAGGCCCGTCAGCGACACCATGTCGGTCGGGTCGAGGACCCGCCGCGCCGGCCGGGTGGCCAGCTGGCTCAACAGTGGCGGTAGCGAGGCGCCGCCGTGCGCCAGCGCGACGGTATCGAGGCGGGTGGCCACGACGACGGGCGGTTCGGCCGGCAGCGCGGCGTCGAGCAGGTCGAGCGCCTGGCGCGTGGACAGCGGGGCCAGCCCGGCGCGGCCCATCCGTGCCTTGTCGCGGTCGCCGAGGTTGCGGGTCATGGCCGACTCCTGTTCCCACATCCCCCAGGCGATCGACAAGCCGGGCAGGCGGTGGGCGTGGCGGAACGCCGCCAGGGCGTCGAGGAAGCTGTTGGCGGCCGCGTAGTTGCCCTGGCCCGGGGCGCCCACGATCCCCGCCATCGACGAAAACATCACGAACGCCGACAGATCCAGCTCCCGGGTCAGCTCGTGCAGGTGCCACGCCCCGTCGACCTTGGACCGCAGCACCGTGTCGATGCGCTCCGGCGTCAGCGACGCGATCACCGCGTCGTCGAGCACCCCGGCGGCATGGAACACGCCGCGCAGCGGGAAACGAGCCGGCACCTGCGCCAGCAACCACGCCAGGGCGTCGCGGTCACCGACATCGCAGGCCAGCACGCACACCTCGGCCCCGGCCTCGCGCAGCTCGGCGACCAACGCGGGCACGCCATCCGCCTGCTCACCGCCGCGGCTGACCAACATGACGTGTGGCACGCGATAGCGCTCGACCAGATGCCGGGCCACCGCCGAGCCGGCCATGCCGGTCCCACCGGTGATCAATGCGGTGCCGCCGGACAGCCCGGCCGGCCCGTCGGGCATGGTGAGCACGACCTTGCCGATGTGGCGGGCCTGGCTGACAAACCGGTAAGCGTCCGCGGCGCAACGCACATCGAAGGCCTTGACGGGCAATGGCTTCAAAGCTCCGGCCGCGAACAGCCGCACCAATTCCGCCGACATCTCCGCGATGCGGTCCGGGCCCGCCTCCATCAGATCGAACGCACGGTAGGTTTGGGCGATCGCGCCCGGGTCACGCAGGTCGGTCTTGCCCATCTCGATGAAGCGCCCGCCGGGACTCAGCAACCGCAGCGAGGCGTCGGTGAAGTCACCGGCCAGCGAGTTGAGCACGACGTCCATGCCGGCGCCGCCCGTCGCGGCGGAGAACTTTTCCTCGAAGTCCAGGGTTCGCGAATCCGCGATGTGGTCGTCGTCGAAGCCCATGGCGCGCAGGGTGTCCCACTTTCCGCGGCTGGCCGTCGCGAAGACCTCGGCGCCCCAATGCCGGGCCAGCTGCACCGCAGCCATGCCCACCCCGCCGGTGGCGGCGTGCACCAGTACCCGCTCGCCGGCCCGCAGGCCGCCGAGGTCCGACAGCCCGTAATACGCCGTCAGGAACACCACCGGCACACCCGCCGCCGCGGCGAACGACCAGCCCGGCGGCACCCGGGTCACCAGCCGCCGATCGACGGCCGCCTCCGACCCCGTCAGGCCCAGGATGCCCATGACCGCGTCCCCGACGGCCAAATCGGTGACGCCGGGGCCGATCTCGGTCACCAGTCCGGCGCCTTCGGCGCCCAACTGCGCGAGACCCGGATACATGCCCAGGGCCACCAGCACGTCGCGGAAGTTCACCCCGGCCGCGGCCACCGCCACCCGCACCTGACCGGCGGCCAGTTCCGCCGCCGGCCCGGATACCACCGCCAGGTCCTCCAGCGTCCCGGCGTCACCGGCGGCCAGCCGCCAGACCGACGGCGCTTCGGGCAACCGCAACACCGGGTGCGCCTTGACCGGCTTCAGCCGGGCACCGTAGGCGACGCCCTCCCGCACGATCAATTGCGGTTCACCGCAGCCGATTACGGACCGGAGGTCGAGGGAGCCGTCGGAGTCGACCAAAACCGCCCGGCCGGGATGCTCGGCCTGCGCCGACCGCACCAGCCCCCACACCGCCGCACCGGCCAGGTCCGACACGTCCTCACCGGGCAGCGCCACCGCCCCGCTGGTCAGCACCACCAACGGCCCGGACCCGTCACCCCGGGACTGCAACACGCCCAACGCCTCATGCGTGGCGGCGTAGACCGATCCGACCACGCCCGGGCCGCTCGCCGGCGGCTGCCACACCTCGGGGGACACGTCGATACCGTTGTCCGACAACGCAACCGGGGACCACACCGCCTCCAGCAGTTCGCCGCCACCGGCGCGCGCCGCGGCGGCCGCCGACAGCTGCGCGGCCGAGACCGGACGCGTCACCACCTCGCGGACCGACAGCACGGGCAAACCCGACGAGTCGGCCACCTCGACCGACACGGCGCCCTTGCCCACCGGCGCCAGCCGAACCCGGACCCGCGACGCCCCGGCCGCGTGCAGACAGACCCCTTGCCAGGAGAACGGCAGGACGGTCTCGGCCCGCTCGTCGGCCACCCCCAGTGCGTGCAGGGCCGCGTCCAGCACCACCGGATGAATTCCGAAGCCGCCCACCGTCACACCGGCGTGCTGCGGGGCCTCGACCTCCGCGAAGGTCTCGTCACCCCGGCGCCACACCTTGCGCAGCCCCCGGAAGGCCGGGCCATACCCATAGCCGCGCGCCGCCAAATCGTCGTAGGCGCCGGCCACATCGACCGCCGTGGCACCGACCGGCGGCCACACCGAGAGATCCGCGTCCGGCGACGGCGAGCCTTCGCCCAACACCCCCTGGGCATGCAGCGTCCAGTCCAGGCCGGCCTGCGAGTACACCGCGGCCGCCCGGGATCCGTCCTCGCCGGCGGCGTCCACCACCACCTGCACGCGCACCGCGCCGCTGCTCGGCAGCGCCAACGGGGCCGACAGCGTCAGCTCCTCGATCACCGGACAGCCGACCTCGTCGCCGGCCCGCAGCATCAGCTCCACAAACCCGGCACCCGGGAACAACACCGTGCCGGTCACCGCGTGATCGGCCAGCCACGGCTGGGCCGCCGTCGACAGCCGGCCCGTGAGCACCACCCCGCCCGAATCGGGGCGTTCGACCACGGCGCCCAACAGCGCATGCCCGGCCGCGGCCAGACCCAGGCCGGCGGTGTCCCGCGCGCCCACCGACTCGGTCGGCAGCCAAAACCTGCGCCGCTGAAAGGCATACGTCGGCAGGCCGACCCGGCGCGCGTCCAGGCCGTCGAAGACCGCGGCCCAGTCCACGTCGGCGCCGGACGCGAACAGCCGCCCGGCCGCCAGCAGCAGCGACTCGACTTCGGGGCGGTCCTTGGCCATCGACACCGCCGAAACGGCCGGCTCGGTCGCCAGGGACTGTTCCACCGCGGCGGTCAACGCCGCGCCGGGCCCCACTTCGAGGAACGCTCCGGCACCCAGCGATTCGGCCGACCGCACCCCGTCGACGAACCGCACCGGCCGGCGCACGTGCTCGACCCAGTAGCCGGCGGACCCGTATCCGGGTCCGGCCAACTGCCCGGTCACGTTGGAAATCAAGTCGATTCGCGGCGCACCGGGTGACACCCCGGCCAGCATTGCGGAGAACTCCTCGATCATGGGCTCCATCAGCGGCGAGTGGAACGCGTGCGAGACGGCCAGCTGCCGCACCCGCCTCCCGCAGTCGGCCAGCCGATCTGCCGCGGCCGTCACGGCGGCCCGCTCGCCCGACAGCACGACCGCGTCGGGGCCGTTGACCGCCGCGACGCTCACGTTGTCGTTCAGCAACGGTGCGACCTCGGCCTCGTTCGCCGTCACCGCGACCATGACCCCGCCCGCCGGCAGCGCCGCCATCAGCCGCCCACGGGCCGCCACCACCCGCGCGGCGTCGGCCAGTGACAGCACCCCGGCCACACAGGCCGCGGCGATCTCCCCCACCGAATGGCCGATCACCACATCGGGCGTCACACCCCAGGACTGCCACAGCGCCGCCAGGGCGACCTCGAGCACGAACAGCGCCGGCTGCGCAAACTCGGTGCTCTCCAGCAACTCCGGGTCGGTGCCCCACATCACCTCGCGCAGCGGCAACCGCGCATGGGTATCCACCGCCGCGACGGCCTCGTCGAAGGCCCCGGCGAACACCGGAAAGCGCTGATACAGTTCCCGTCCCATCCCGAGCCGCTGCGACCCCTGACCGGGAAACACGAACGCACGCTTGCCGACCGGGCGGCTGCGCCCGACGACCACGCCCGGGCCCGGTTCCCCGGAAGCCACCCCGGCCAGCCCGGCCGTCAGGGTGTCACGATCGCTCCCCACCACCACCGCGCGGTGCTCGAGAGCCGCCCGGGTGGTGGCCAGCGACCAGCCCACGTCCACGGCACGCAGCTCCGCCTCGGCCTCGAGGTGCGCCAGCAGCCGCTCCGCCTGGGCGGTCAGCGCGTCGGCCGACCGGGCCGATACCACCCACGGGATCACCGCATCGCAGCGATCACCTTGCGGCGCAGGATGTTCCGGCTCCGCCGGCGGCTGCTCGACGATGACGTGGGCATTCGTCCCGCTGATCCCGAACGACGACACCCCCGCGCGGCGCTGCCCGTCCCGCGCCGGATCGCATGGCCAGGGCTGGGGTTCGGTCAACACCGACACCGCGCCCGCCGACCAATCCACGTGCGGCGACGGCACGTCCACGTGCAGCGTCTTGGGCATCACCCCGTGCCGCATCGCCTGCACCATCTTGATCACTCCGGCCACTCCCGCCGCGGCCGACGTGTGACCGATGTTGGATTTGATCGATCCCAGCCAGAGCGGCCGGTCCGCCGGCCGGTCCTGCCCGTACGTCGCCAGCAGGGCCTGGGCCTCGATGGGGTCGCCCAAAACCGTTCCCGTGCCGTGGCCCTCGACCACGTCGACGTCCGCCGCGGTCAACCCGGCGTTGGCCAGCGCGGCACGGATCACCCGCTGCTGCGACGGCCCGTTGGGCGCGGTCAGCCCGTTGGAGGCGCCGTCCTGGTTCACCGCGGAACCGCGCAGCACCGCGACCACCGGATGGCCCAGTCGCCGCGCGTCGGCCAGCCGCTCCAGCACCAGGACCCCCGCGCCTTCCGACCACGACGTCCCGTCCGCGGCGCCGGCGTACACCTTGCACCGGCCGTCCGGGGCCAGTGCCCGCTGCCGGCTGAACTCGACGAACGCGGCGGGCGTGGCCATCACGGTCACACCACCGGCCAGCGCGAGGTCGCACTCCCCGGAACGCAGCGACTGCGCCGCCAGATGCATGGCCACCAACGACGACGAACACGCCGTATCCACTGACACCGCGGGGCCTTCCAGGCCCAACACGTAGGACACCCGGCCCGAGGCCACGCTCAGGGTGGAGCCGGTCAGCCCGTAGCCCTCCAGTTCGCCCTTGACCTCGCCGCCGTAGCCGGCGTGGATGACACCGGCGAAAACCCCGGTCGCCGAGCCGCGCAGCCCCAGCGGGTCAATACCCCCCCGCTCCAACGCTTCCCACGAGATCTCCAGCATCAGCCGCTGCTGGGGATCCATCGCCAGGGCCTCGCTGGGCCCGACCCCGAAGAATCCGGCGTCGAAGTCCGCCGCATCGCGCAGGAAGCTGCCTTGGCGGGTGTACATCTTGCCGGCCGCGTCGGGGTCCGGGTCGTACAGCCCCTCGACATCCCAGCCGCGGTCCGCCGGGAAGTCCGACACGGCGTCGCGGCCCTCATTGACCATGTCCCACAGGGTCTCCGGCGAATCGACCCCACCCGCGTAGCGGCACGCCATGCCCACCACCGCGATCGGTTCGGACAGCCGGCCTTCCAGCTCCGAGACGCGTCGCCGGGCCCGCCTGAGATCCGCCGTCAGGCGCTTCAGGTAGTCGACGTGCTGCGAGGTATCCGGCATCGTGGTCTCAGTGGCCGAGTTCTTCGTCGAGGATGGCAAAGAGTTCGCTTTCGCTGGCGGCATCGAGGTCGGCGTCGAGGCCGTCCGGGGCGGGGTGGTCGGCGGGGCCCAGGGCGGCGAGCAGGTTGTGCAGGCGGGCCCGCAGCGCCGATTTGTCGCCCGCAGCCCAGTCGGGTTGGCTCAGTAGCGCCTGCAATTCCCGGGTGATGTCGGTGAAGCGGGCCATCAGGTCCGGCTGGTCGCTCGCCCCCGTGCCGGCCAGTTGGGTGTCCAGGTGCCCGGCCAGCACCACCGGCGTCGGATAGTCGAAGATCAGCGTGGGCGAAAGCGTCAGCCCGGTGGCCGTTTTCAGCCGGTTGCGCAGTTCGACGGCGGTCAGCGAATCGAAGCCCAGGTCACCGAATGCGCGGGCGGGGTTGATGTCGGCGGGGTTGGGCAGCCCCAGCACCGTCGCCGCGTTGCCGCAGACCAGGTCGGTCAGCTCACGGTGGCGCGCGTCCGGGGCCAGGCCGTGCAGCCGCGCGGCGAGACCGGTCATCAGGGCGGTGGTATCGGCGTCGTCGATGACGCGCCGGGTGGTGCGAGCGGCCAGCTCGCTCAGCAGCGGGGGCAGCGCGGCTGCGTTGTCGGACAAGGCAACCCGATCCACCCGGGCGGCCATCAGCACCGGGGCATCGACCAGCATGGCGGCATCGAACGACTCCAGCGCCTGCTCGGTGGACAGCGGCGCGATGCCGAGCCTGCTCATTCGGGCCTTGTCGCGCTCCCCGAGGTGGGCCGTCATCGCCGAGGCCTGCTCCCACAGACCCCACGCCAGCGACAGGCCCGGAAGCCCGTGCGACCGCCGGTACGCGACCAGCCCGTCGAGGAAACTGTTGGCCGCCGCGTAATTGGCCTGGCCCGGGGTGCCGACGATGCCGGCCATCGACGAAAACACCACGAACGCGGACAAATCCAGCTCCCGGGTCAGCTCGTGCAGGTGCCAGGCCCCGTCGACCTTGGCCCTCAGCACCGCGTCCACCCGGTCGGGCGTCAGTGACAAGACCAACCCGTCGTCGAGGATGCCGGCCGCGTGCACCACACCGCGCAGCGGATACTGCGCCGGTATCTGCGCCAGCATCGCCGCGACCGCGTCGCGGTCGGAGACGTCGCACGCCACCACCGACACCTCGGCCCCGGCCTCCTGCAGGCGATCTACCACATCCGCCACCCCCGCGGCCTCAGCGCCGGCGCGGCTGGCGAGAACCACATGGGCGACGCGATAGCGGTCGACGAGGTGATGGCCCAGCGCCGAGCCGGCCATGCCGGTGCCACCGGTGATCACCACGCTGCCGCCGGCCAGCCCGCCGCACCCGCTCAGCACCGCCCCGGGCCCCGACGGGATGGTCAGCGCGACCTTGCCGATGTGGCGGGCCTGGCTGACGAACCGGTACGCGGCCGAGGCGCATCGCACATCAAAGGTCTTGAGCGGCAGGGGCGTCAAGGCGCCGTCCCGCAGCAGCCCGACGATCTGCGTCAGCATCGCCGCGGTGCGGTCGGCGCCGGCTTCCAACAGATCGAAGGCGCAATACCGCGCGCCCCGATATCGTTCGGCGATGACGTCCGGATCGCGGACGTCGGTCTTGCCCATCTCGATGAACCGCCCACCGGGGGCCAGCAGCCGCAGCGACGCGTCGGTGAACTCTCCGGCCAGGGAATTGAGCACCACGTCGACCCCGGCCCCGCCGGTAGCCGACGAGAACTTCTCCTCGAAGTCCAGCGTCCGCGAATCGCCGATGTGGTCCTCGTCGAATCCCATCGCGCGCAAGGTGTCCCACTTGCCGCGGCTCGCGGTGGCGAAGACCTCGGCGCCCCAGTGCCGCGCGAGCTGGACCGCGGCCATGCCCACCCCGCCGGTGGCGGCGTGCACCAGCACACGCTCACCGGCGCGCAGCCCGGCCAATACCGACAACCCGTAGAGCGCGGTGAGGAACACCACGGGCACTCCCGCGGCCGTGACCAGCGACCAGCCTTCCGGTACCCGGGTGACCAACCGCTGATCCACCACCGCCTCGGAACCGACCACCCCCAGCAGCCCCATCACCGCATCGCCGACCGTCAGGCCCGTCACGCCGGGCCCGACCTCGACGACCACGCCCGCGCCCTCGGCCCCCAACTGACCACCGCCGGGATACATGCCCAAGGCCACCAACACATCCCGGAAGTTCACCCCGACCGCGGCCACGGCCACCCGGACGTGCCCGGCCTCCAGTTCCACCGGCGGGCACGGGCTGACCACCAGGTCCTCCAGCGTGCCCCCGCCGCCGGCGTCCAGCCGCCAGCCCCCCGACGGCAGCCGCAGCACCGCTGCCCGTCGCGCCGGCCGCATCCGGGCGGCGTAGGCCACACCGGCGCGGACCGCCAATTGCGTTTCGCCGCAGCCGATCACCGCGCGGGCGTCCAGCGATCCGTCGGAGTCGATGAGCACCACCCGGCCCGGATGCTCGGCCTGGGCGGATCGCACCAGCCCCCACACCGCCGCACCGGCCAGGTCCGCGACGTCCTCACCGGCGAGCGCGACCGCCCCGCGGGTCTGCACCGCCAGCGTCCCGGATCCCTCGTCGCGCAACCAGGATTGCAGCTCGCCCAAAGCCTCGGTGGTGGCCGCGTGCACCGACCGCACCACATCGTCGCCGTGGGCGCCCGGCTCCCACAGCGTAGCTTCGTGATCGATGTCGTTGCCGGTCAACGGTATCGGTGACCACGCCACCTCGAACAACCCTTCGGTGGGCGCGGCCGCGAGCGACAGCTGCCCGGCCGAGACGGGGCGCATCGCCAACGAGCGCACCGACAACACCGGCAGCCCGCCGCCGTCGGCCAATTCCACCGACACCGCCCCGGCGCCGGTGGGCGCCAGCCGGACCCGCGCCCGCGATGCGCCCGCCGCGTGCAACGACACCCCTTGCCAGGAGAACGGCAACACGGTCTGGCCCTGTCCCGCGGCGACGCCTAGCGCGTGCAGCGCGGCGTCCAACAACACCGGGTGGATGCCGAAGCCACCGTCTTGCGCGCCGGCGTCGTCCGGCAGCGCGACGTCGGCGAAGATCTCCTCGCCCCGACGCCACATCGCCCGCAGGCCGCGGAAGGCCCGGCCATACTCATAGCCCCGCTCCGCGAGCCGCGCGTACGCGTCGGCCACGTCCACCGGTGTCGCCCCCACCGGCGGCCACATCGACAGATCCCCGGCCGGTGGCACCGCCGCTGGCCGCACCAGGCCCTGGGCGTGCAGCACCCAGTCCGACTGGGCGCCGGCCGAATACACCGATAACTCGCGCTGTCCCGATCCGGCCGCGGCGCCGACCACCACCTGCACCTGCACGCCGTCCGCCGCCGCCAGCACCAGCGGGGCCGACAACGTCAGCTCCTCGAGCGCCGCACATCCGACCTCGTCACCGGCGCGGATGGCCAGTTCCACGAATCCCGCACCGGGGAACAACACCGTGCCGCCGACCGCGTGGTCGGCCAGCCACGGCTGCGCGGCCGTCGACAGCCGGCCCGTCAGGACCACCCCGCCGGAATCGGGCCGCTGCACCACCGCGCCCAGCAGGGCGTGCCGCGCCCCGGCCAGCCCGAGGGTGGCCACGTCGCCCGAACCCGTCGATCCTCCCGGTAGCCAAAATCGCTGCCGCACAAACCCGTACGTCGGCAAGTCCACGCGCCGTCCGCCGAGGCCGGCTATGGCGGCCCGCCAGTCGACCGGCACTCCGGCCACGTGGGCCTGGCCCGCCGAGAGCCAAAATCGTTGTAGCGAACCGTCATCGCGGCCCAGCGACGGGACCACGAACGCGTCGCCGCCGCAATCGGCCACCGTCTCTTCGACGGCGGCGAGCAGCACGGGGTGCGGGCTGCATTCGACGAACACGCCATACCCGGCGCCGCACGCATTGCGCACCGCCCGTTCGAACTGGACCGGTTGCCGGATGCTTCGGTACCAGTAGTCGGCGTCCAGGCCCGCGGTGTCCAGCGGGTCACCGGTCACGGTGGAGAACAGGGCAACCGGGGACGTCCGCGGCGCGATGCCGGCCAGCGCCTCGGCCAGCTCCGCGCGGATCGCGTCGACGTGCCGGGAGTGGGAGGCGTAGTCGACGTCGATCCTGCGGGCGCGCACGCCGCCGGCCTCGCAGTGCCGCATCACTTCGTCGAGCGCATCCACCTCGCCGGACACCACCACCGCGGAAACACCGTTGACCGCAGCGATATTCAGCCGATCGCCCCATTCGGCGATCAATTCCTCGGCGCGGGCCGCGCCGCAGGCAAGCGACACCATGCCGCCCGCACCCGACAATCCCACCAGCAGCCGGCTCCGCAGCGCCACCACCCTGGCGGCGTCCTCCAGCGAAAGCCCGCCCGCCACGTAGGCCGCCGCGATCTCGCCCTGCGAGTGACCGATCACCGCATCGGGGACCACGCCCACCGAACGCCACAACTCGGCCAGCGACACCATCACCGCCCACAACACCGGCTGCACCACGTCCACCCGGTCCAACCCGGGCGCACCCGGCGCCCCGCGGAGGACGTCGACCAACGACCACTCCACGTGTTCGGCGAGCGCCTTCTCGCAGCGCTGCAGGTGTTCGGCGAAAACCGCCGAACTGTCCAGCAATTCGGCGCCCATGCCGAGCCATTGCGAGCCCTGCCCGGGAAACACGAACACCGTCTTACCCACCGGTTGCGCCCGGCCCACCACCGCGCCCGCGCCCGGCGCGCCGGCGGCCACCCCGGCCAGCTCCGCCAGCAGGCGCTCGCGGTCCGCGCCAACCAGCACGGCCCGGTGTTCGAACAGCGACCGCGTCGAGACCAGCGACCACGCGACGTCGACCGCCCGCAGACCCGGGTCGTCGTTCACCCGCGCCAGGAGCCGGGACGCCTGGTTGGCCAGGGCGTCGGCCGATCGGGCCGACAGCACCCACGGCGCCGGCGCGTCATCGCCCGCGGGCGCGGGGCTTTCGGGCTCCAGCGGCGGCTGCTCCACGATGACGTGAGCGTTGGTGCCGCTGATCCCGAACGACGACACCCCCGCGCGGCGCGGCCGGTCCTGCGCCGGCCACTCCCGCGCCTCGGTCAGCAGCGACACCGCGCCCGCCGACCAATCCACATGCGGCGTGGGCACATCCACGTGCAGCGTCTTGGGCATGACGCCGTGCCGGAGCGCCTGCACCATCTTGATCACGCCGCCGGCGCCCGCGGCCGCCGAGGTGTGGCCCATGTTGGACTTGATCGACCCCAGCCACAGCGGCCGGTCCGCCGGCCGGTCCTGCCCATACGTCGCCAGAACCGCTTGCGCCTCAATCGGATCCCCGAGGGTGGTACCCGTGCCATGCCCCTCGACCAGATCCACGTCGGCCGTGCGCAGCCGCGCATCGGCCAGCGCGGCGCGGATAACCCGCTGCTGCGACGGCCCGTTGGGTGTCGCCAGCCCGTTCGAGGCGCCGTCCTGATTGACCGCGGACCCGCGCAGCAGCGCCAGCACCGGATGCCCCAGACGACGCGCGTCGGAAAGCCTTTCCAGCACCAGCACGCCGACGCCTTCGGAGAAACCCGTCCCGTCGGCGGCGCCCGCGTAGGCCTTGCACCGCCCGTCGGAGGCCAGCGCCCGCTGCCGGCTGAACTCGATGAACATCGCCGGCGTCGCCATCACCGTCACGCCGCCGGCCAGCGCCAGGTCACATTCGCCGGCGCGCAGCGACCGGGCCGCCAGATGCATGGCCACCAGCGACGACGAACAGGCCGTGTCGACCGACACGGCCGGACCCTCCAAACCCAGCGCGTAGGCCACCCGGCCCGAGGCCACGCTCAGCGTCGACCCGCGTAGCCCGTAGCGCTCCAGGTGTCCCGGCACCCGCCCCTGGCCGCCGTACGAACCGTGAAAGATTCCCGCGAACACACCCGTCGCCGAGCCCCGCAGGTCGGCGGGGTCAATCCCGGCCCGCTCCAACGCCTCCCAGGACACCTCCAGCAACAAACGTTGCTGCGGGTCCATCGCCAGCGCCTCGCTGGGTGCGATGCCGAAGAACGCGGCGTCGAAGTCGGCCACATCGGCCAGGAAGCCGCCCGACCGGGCGTAGGACTTCCCCACCGCGTCGGGGTCGGGATCGAACAGCCCGGACAGGTTCCAGCCGCGGTCCGCGGGGAAATCGGAGACCACGTCGCGGCCCTCAACCACCATCTGCCACAGGGCCTCCGGGGAATCCACTCCCCCGGGATACCGGCAACCCATACCGACCACCGCCACGGGTTCGGTTGCCGCGGCGAGGTATTCGCGGGCCTCGCGCTTCAGGCGCTCGTTTTCCTTCAGCGATGCGCGGAGGGCCCTGACGAGATCCTCGGGGTTGCTGCTCACGGGACACGGCCTGGGCGAGAAATTACGGGGTGCAAGAGGCGATGCCTTAGCTCAGTGCCAGCGCAACAATACGAGTTCGGAACAGAATCCGGGACCCATCGCGATCATCAAGCCGGGGCTGCCGCTGGGTGGCGGCTTGGCCCGGGTGTCCCGCAACACGTGCAGCACGGACGCGGACGAGAGATTGCCGATCTCACCCAGCGAGCGCCACGTCAGTTCCAGCGCATCCGGCGGCAGGCTCAGGCTCGCGTTGATCGCATCGATGATCTTCGGACCGCCGGGATGGCTCACCCACGCCCCGATGTCGCTCGTCGTCAGCCCGTGCGCACCGAGGAACCCCGTGACGTCCCGCTCGATGTGCTCCTCGACCACTTGGGCCAGGTCCTTGGCCAGCACGAGCTCGAATCCGGCGGCGCCGACGTCGTAGCCCATGGTCCGCAGCGAATCGGGATAGAGCGTGCTGCGCGAATCGAGGATGGCGGGCCCGCCGGCGCCCATCCGTTCGGCGCGGCGCTCGCCGACGGCGACCACGGAACCGGCCCCGTCGGCGAACAGCGCGCTGCCGACCAGCCCCGGCAGCGACGGCTTGTAGCCCGGGTAAGTGAGCGAGCAGAGCTCGACCGAGATCAGGGCCGCGGCGGCGTCGGGCGCCCCCCGCAGGTAGTCGTTGAGCCGGGCCACGCCCGCGGCGCCGGCAACACAGCCCAGGCCGAACAGCGGCACCCGGCGCACGTCCTCGCGCAGCCCCAGCCGCCCGGCGATCCGGGCGTCCAGGGAGGGCACGGCCAGGCCGGTGACCGTCGTGGTGATCAGCACGTCCAGGTCCTGCGGCCGCAGGCCGGCCTCGTCGAGCGCGCCCGAGAGGGCCTCGCAGCCCAGGTTGACCGCGTTTTCGATGAAGATCCGGTTGGCCAGGCCGAAGTCGGTCAGGGAGGGATAACGCTCCAGCGGCAACACCAGGTGCCGGCTGTTGACCTTCGAGCTGGCGTGCAACTGCCGGACGATGTCCTCGTAGCCCTCGAACTCCGGGATGCTGACGAAGAAGTCGGTGAGCTCGCGCTGGGAGTAGCGATACGGCGGCAAGGCGCCGGATACGCCCGCGACGACGCTCATTGCTCCCACCCCTTGACGACGAAGATCAGCCCCGAAATGTTCACCCGGATCACTTTCTGCGGGCAGTTTAGTCGGGATGCCATCGCCCGGCACAGAAACCAAAGTCCTCTCATTCCCTGCCGCCGAGCCGCGATTTGAGCTCCTCGGACTCGGCGAGGACGGCTTCGAGCTGCTCGGCGACCCGGACCGGCGCGGTGCCGCCCCGCCGGTCGCGCGACGCCACCGACCCCTCGATCGTCAACACCTCACGGACCTGCGGCGTCAGCTCGGGGCTGATCGCGGCCAGCTCGTCGTCGGTCAGCTCGTCGAGCCCGACCGAGCGGCCCTCGGCCGCCCGCACGGCGGCCCCGGCGGCCTCGTGCGCAGCCCGGAACGGCACTCCCCGGCGCACCAGCCATTCGGCGATGTCGGTGGCCAGCGTGTAGCCGGCCGGAGCCAGGGCCGCCATCCGCTCGACGTCGAACGTCAGGCTGGCCACCAGGCCGGCCATCGCCGGCAGCACCAGCTCCAGCTGGGCGACCGAGTCGAACACCGGCTCCTTGTCCTCCTGCAGGTCGCGGTTATACGCCAGCGGCTGGGCCTTCAGGGTCGCCAGCAGCCCGGCCAGGTTGCCGATCAGCCGCCCGGACTTGCCGCGGGCCAGCTCGGCGATGTCCGGGTTCTTCTTCTGCGGCATGATCGAGCTGCCGGTGGACCACGAGTCGTGCAGCCTGACGTAGCCGAACTCCGTCGAACTCCACAGGATGATGTCCTCGGCCAGCCGCGACAGGTCGACGGCGATCATCGCGAAGATGAAGGCGGCCTCGGCGGCGAAATCCCGGGCAGCGGTCGCGTCGATGGAGTTGTCGGCGGCCTCCGCGAAACCCAGCTTGGCGGCGATGGCGTCCGGGTCCAGCCCCAGCGACGAGCCGGCCAGCGCCCCCGAGCCGTACGGGGACACCGCGGCGCGCCGGTCGAAGTCGACGATGCGGTCGACGTCGCGCAGCAGCGGGTGCGCGTGTGCGAGCAGGTGGTGGGCCAGCAGGACCGGCTGCGCGGACTGCAGATGCGTCTTGCCCGGCATGATCGCCGTCGGGTGCTCGGCGGCCTGGCCGGCCAGCGCGGCCACCACCTCCAGCGCCCCGTCGGCCACTCGGCGCACCGCGTCGCGCAGCCACATCCGGAACAGGGTGGCCACCTGGTCGTTGCGCGACCGCCCGGCCCGCAGCCGGCCGCCCAGGTCGGGGCCGACCCGGTCGATCAGCCCGCGCTCCAGCGCGGCATGCACGTCCTCGTCGGTCACCAGCGGGGTGAAGCTGCCATCGGCCACGTCCTCGGCGAGGCTGTCCAGGCCGGCCAGCAGCCCGTCACGCTGCTCCTCATCGAGCAGTCCCGCGTGAAACAGGATCACGGTGTGGGCCCGCGAGGCGACGATGTCGTAGGGGGCCAGGACCCAGTCGAAGTGGGTGGACTTGCTCAGGGCGGCCAGCGCGTCCGACGGGCCGTCGGCGAACCGCCCGCCCCACAACGAGCCCTCGCGCGTGCTCACGCTTCGTCGGCAGCCAGGTCCCGGCGGGACGCGATCTTGGACGACAGCCCGTGCACGTAGACGAAGCCCTTGGCGGCCGACTGGTCGAAGCTGTCGCCCTCGTCGTAAGTGGCCAGATTGAAGTCGTAGAGCGACTGCGCGCTGCGCCTGCCGTTGACGGCGATGTGGCCGCCGTGCAACACCATTCGGATCTCGCCGGTGACGTGCTCCTGGGTCTTCGCGACGAAGGCTTCCAGCGCGGTTTTCAGCGGCGAGTACCAGAGGCCGTCGTAGACGAGCTCGGCCCAGCGCTGGTCGGTGTGGCGCTTGAAGCGGCCCAGTTCGCGCTCCAGCGTGACGTGCTCGAGCTCGGTGTGGGCGGTGATCAGCACCATCGCCCCGGGCGCCTCGTAGATCTCGCGGCTCTTGATGCCCACCAGCCGGTCCTCGACCACGTCCAGGCGCCCCACCCCCTGGCAGCCCGCGCGGCGGTTGAGTTCCTCGATGGCAGCCAGCACGGACACCGGTTTGCCGTCGATGGACACCGGAACGCCGCGCTCGAACCCGACGATCACTTCGTCGGGCGTGTTCCAGTTGATGGTCGGGTCTTCGGTGTAGGAGTAGATGTCCTTGGTGGGCGCGTTCCAAAGGTGTTCCAGGAAACCGGTTTCCACCGCACGGCCCCATACGTTCTGGTCGATGGAGAACGGCGAACGTTTGGTGACGTTGATCGGGATGGCGTTCTCCTCGGCGAACGCGATCGCCTTCTCCCGCGTCCACGCGTAGTCGCGGACCGGCGCCAGCACCTCCAAATCCGGTGCCAGCGAAGCGAATCCGACCTCGAACCGGACCTGATCGTTGCCCTTGCCGGTGCAGCCGTGCGCGACGATGCTGCCGCCGTGTTCGCGGGCGGCAGCCACCAGGTGCTTGGCGATCAGCGGCCGGCTGATGGCCGACACCAGCGGGTAGCGGTCCATGTACAGCGCGTTGTTCATGATGGTGGGCAGGCAGAATCCCTCGGCGAACTCGTCGCGGGCGTCGACGACGACGGCCTCGACCGCGCCGCAGTCCAGGGCCCGCTGGCGGACGACCTCCATGTCCTCGCCGCCCTGGCCGAGGTCGATCGCCACCGCCACCACCTCGCGGCCGGTCTCCTTGCCGATCCAGCTGATCGCGACCGAGGTGTCCAGACCGCCGGAATACGCCAGAATGACGCGATCTGACATGAACCAATCTCCTTTTTTAGGTGAGCTCTTCTAGGGTGCGGGCCAGCTCGGCGCCGGTCATCGGCTCTCGGGCGGCCACGAAGACCGTGTCGTCGCCGGCAATGGTGCCGACGACGTACGGTAACGCCGCGCGGTCGATCGCGCTGGCCAAATAGTTGGCGCCGCCGGGCGGGGTGCGCAGCACCGCGAGATTGGCGCTCGCGTCGGCGGAGACCAGGAGTTCACTAAGCAGCCGGGACAGCCGCGCGGTGCCGCCGGAGACGCCGCGCACCGGGCTGCCGTCCTCGGGAACGATGTAGACGCCCACGCCGCCGTCGGCGCCGCGCAGCTTCACCGCGCCCAGCTCCTCGAGGTCGCGCGACAGCGTGGCCTGGGTGACCTCGATGCCCTCGTCGGCCAACCGGGCCGCCAGCTCGCTCTGGCTGCTGATCGCCGCCGACGACAGGATCGCCACGATGCGGTCCTGCCGGCCGGCCCGGGTGGTCTCGGGGGTGGTCTTGCTGCGGGTCATTGCGCCCGCTCCTCCTCATCGCTGCGTCCCCCGCAAGCGGGAGGTGCCCCCACTGCATCGTCGCGGCCGGGGGTCATGAGCGCCGCTCCAGCAGCCACACCAGCAGCGCCTTCTGGGCGTGTAGCCGGTTCTCGGCCTCGTCCCACACCACGCTGGCCGGCCCGTCCATCACCTCGTCGGTGATCTCGTCGCCGCGGTGGGCCGGAAGACAGTGCAGCACAATGGCTTCCGGATCGGCGAGGCCCAGCAGTCGCTGGTTGACCTGGAACGGCCGGAACGGGGTGAGGCGGTCCAGGCCGTCGCCCTCCTGCCCCATCGACGTCCACGTGTCGGTCACCAGGACGTCGGCACCGGTCGCGGCTGCGTCGGCGTCCGTGGTGAGGGTGACCGAGCCGCCGGTGGTGTCGGCGCGCTCGCGTGCCGCCGCCGTGAAGGCGGGGGCGGGGGCGAAGCCGTCCGGCGCGGCGATGGTGACGTGGATGCCGGCGGTCACGCCGCCGAGCAGGAGCGAGTGGGCCATGTTGTTGGCGCCGTCGCCGAAGTAGGACATCCGCAGTCCGGCAAGCGATCCCTTGCGTTCGGCGATGGTCTGTAGGTCGGCGAGCACCTGGCAGGGGTGGAACTCGTCGGAGAGCGCGTTGACCACCGGCACGGTGGCCACCTCGGCCATGGCCTCGAGTCGGTCCTGCTCGAATGTCCGCCACACGATGGCCTCGACGTAGCGGGACAGCACCCGCGCGGTGTCCTGCAGCGTCTCGTCGCGGCCCAGCTGCGTGCTGCGGGCGTCGACGACGACGGCGTGCCCGCCGAGCTGGGCGATGCCCACCTCGAAGGAGAACCGGGTGCGGGTGGAGTTCTTGTCGAAGAGCACCGCGACGCCGCGGGGCCCCTCCAGCGGCCGGCAGCTGAACGGGTCCTTCTTCAGGTCGGCGGCCAGCTGCAGCACCTCGGCCTGCTCCTGGGGCGACAGGTCGTCGTCGCGCAGAAAGTGGCGGGGGGTCATTCGGCGGCCCTGTCCAGGATGCCCGGCAGCGCGGCGACGAAGGTTTCGAGCTGGGCTTCGGTGACGATCAGTGGCGGTGCCAGCCGGATGACCTCGGGTGCGGCGGCGTTGACCAGGAAACCGGCTTCCCGCGCGGCGTTTTCGGCTTCCTTGGCGCGTGGCGCGGTCAGCACCATGCCTTGCAGCAGGCCACGTCCACGCACGTGGTCGATCAGCGGGTGGTTCAGGGATTCGATGCCGTGGCGCACCGACTTGCCCAATACGTCGGCGTGCCGGACCAGGTCCTCGTCGGCGATCACCCGCAGCACCGCCCGCGCCGCCGCCGCGCAGATCGGGTTGCCGCCGAACGTGCTGCCGTGCAGGCCGGGCGCCATCAGGTCCGCGGCCCGCCCGACGGCCAGGCACGCGCCGATGGGCAGCCCGCCGCCCAGCCCCTTGGCCATGGTCACGACGTCCGGGGTGATGCCGTCATGCTGATGGGCGAAAAACGCTCCGGTGCGGCCCATCCCGGTCTGCACCTCGTCCAGGACCAGCAGCGCGCCGTGCCGCGCGGTGATCTCGCGGGCGGCGGTCAGATAGCCCTCGGGCGGGACGACGACGCCGCCCTCCCCCATGATCGGTTCGAGGAACACCGCGGCGGTGGCGTCGTCGACCGCGGCGGCCAGCGCCTCCGTGTCGCCGTAGGGCACATGCGTGACGTAACCCGGCAGCGGCTCGAACGGCGCCCGCTTGCTCGGCTGACCGGTCAGCGCCAGCGCGCCCATGGTGCGGCCGTGGAAACCACCCTGCGCCGCAACGAGTTTGGTGCGTCCGGTCAGCCGCGACAGCTTGAACGCCACCTCGTTGGCCTCGGTCCCGGAGTTGCAGAAGAAGACCCGCGGCGGCGCGCCGGTCTTGTCGGAGCCCAGCAGGGCCGCCAGCTCCTCGGCCAGCGCGATACCCGGTTCGCTCGCATACAGGTTGGAGGTGTGGCCCAGCGTCGTCATCTGCCGCGTGACGGCCTCGATGACCGCGGGGTGGCGATGGCCGAGGACGTTGACCGCGATGCCGCCGAGCAGGTCCAGGTACGTGTTGCCGTCCACGTCGGTGACCACGACGCCGTCACCGCTGGCCAGCGCAAGCGGCGGGGTGCCGTAGTTGTTCATCATCACGGCTTCCCAGCGCTGCTTGATCGCTTCGGATTCACTCATTGGCTCACCACCTTGGTGCCGGTGCCCGCATCGGTGAAAAGCTCGACCAGTACGCAGTGTTCGACCCTGCCGTCGATGACGTGCGCGCTGGGCACACCCGCTGTCACGGCCCGCAGGCACGCTTCGACCTTGGGGATCATGCCCGCCTCCAGGGTGGGTAGCAGTTGCGCGAGTGTGGCGGTGTCGATTTCGCTGACCAGCGATTCGCGGTCCGGCCAGCTGGTGTAGAGACCCTCGACATCGGTGAGCATCAACAGCTTTTCGGCCCGCAGGGCCTCGGCGAGCGCCGCCGCGGCGGTGTCGGCGTTGATGTTGTGCACCACGCCCCCGGCGTCCGGGGCGAGCGTCGACACCACCGGAATGCGGCCCGCCGCAATCAAATCCAGCACCGCGGCGGTGTTGACCCGCTCGACGTCCCCGACCAAACCGATGTCGGTCGCCACGCCGTCCACGGTGACGCTGCGCCGCACGGCGGTGAACAGTTGCGCGTCCTCGCCGGTGATGCCGACGGCGTAGGGGCCGTGCGCGTTGATCAGGTTGACCAGTTCGCGGCCCACCTGGCCGAACAGCACCATCCGCGCCACGTCGAGCACCTCGGGCGTGGTGACCCGGAAGCCGCCCTTGAAGTCTCCCGCGATGCCGAGGCGCCGCAGCATGGCGGTGATCTGCGGGCCGCCGCCGTGCACGACGACGGGGTGGACGCCGCAGTTGCGCAGGAAGGCCATGTCGGCGGCGAAGGCGTGCCGCAGCGTGTCGTCGGTCATGGCGTTGCCGCCGTACTTGATGACGACGATCTTGCCGTACAGCTGCTTGAGCCAGGGCAGCGCTTCGGCCAGCACCTGGGCTTTGACCCCGGTCGGCAGCCCTTGCGTGCGCACGGATATGCGCCGCTC
This sequence comes from Mycobacterium paraffinicum, assembly GCF_025822865.1. NCBI lineage: Bacteria > Bacillati > Actinomycetota > Actinomycetes > Mycobacteriales > Mycobacteriaceae > Mycobacterium > Mycobacterium paraffinicum. Next base: position 247,879 of record NZ_JACKUR010000010.1, read on the forward strand.
TCCCCCGCAAGCGGGAGGTGCCCCCACCTCATCACTGCGTTCTGCATCGTCGCCGGTGCTGCTCATGAGCTGTATGCCGAGTTCTCTTCGACGTAGGCGTGCGACAGGTCGGTGGTGCGCACGGCCGCGGAGCCGCCACCCACGCCGAGGTCGACGGTGATGTCGATGTCCGCGCCGGACAGGTCCACCTCGCGCGCGCCCGGCGCCCCGACCCCGTCGACGCAAACGGCAAAGCCGTTGAACGACACAGTGATCCGATCCGGATCGAGCGTGACCGGCGCCATCCCGACGGCGGCCAGCACGCGCCCCCAGTTGGGGTCGGACCCGAACACCGCGGTCTTGACCAGGCTGTCGCGGGCGATCACCCGCGCCGCGGTCAGCGCGTCGTCGTCGGAGGCGGCCCCGGTGACGGTGACGGTGACGCGCTTGGTCACGCCTTCGGCATCGGCCTGCAGCTGCGCGCACAGGTCGTCGCACACCCGCAGCACGGCGTCGTCGAGATCCGCCTGCGCGGGGGCGATCCCGCTGGCCCCGGAGGCCAGCAGTAGCACCGTGTCGTTGGTCGAACAGCTACCGTCGATGTCGAGCCGGTCGAAGGTGAGCGCGGTGGCGCGGCGCAGCGCGCGGTCGAGCGCGGCCGGTTCGGCGGCCGCGTCGGTGGTGAGCACACAGAGCATGGTGGCCAGCGACGGCGCCAGCATCCCCGCGCCCTTGGCCATCCCACCGACCGTCCAGTTGCCCGGGTGGTGCAGCGCAACCTGTTTCGGCACCGTGTCGGTCGTCATGATCGCGCGGGCGGCCTCGTCACCGCCGCCGAGCCCACCGGCCATGTCCTGCACGATGGTCCGCACCCCGGCGAGCACCTTGTCCATCGGCAACCGGTCGCCGATCAACCCGGTGGAGCAGACCGCGACCTCGACGGCGCCGGTCTCGGTCCCCCAGTGGGACAACGCGGCCGCGACCGCCTCGGCGGTGGCGTGGGCGTCCTGGAAGCCACCCGGCCCCGTGCAGGCGTTGGCACCGCCGGAGTTGAGGATCACGGCGCGTAGCGCCCCGGTGGTCAGCACCTGCTGGGTCCACAGCACCGGCGCGGCCTTGACCTTGTTGCGGGTGAACACGCCGGCCGCCGCGTAGTCGGGCCCCTCGCTGAAAACCAGGGCCAGGTCGCGGTTGCCCGACGCCTTGATGCCCGCGGCGATGCCGGCGGCCCGGAACCCGGCCGGCGCGGTGACGCCCTGTTCGCGCACCAGGCGAGCCTCGGTGGTGCGGGTCACGGTGCCACCCCGACCATCGAAAGGCCTTGTGTCTCCGGCCATCCCAGCGCCAGGTTCATCGACTGCACCGCCGCGCCGCCGGTGCCCTTGACCAGGTTGTCGATGGCGGCGATGGCCACGAAGGTCTCCGCGGCCTCGTCCACCGCGACGGCCAGGTGCGCCGCGTTGCTGCCGATCACCGATCCGGTGCGGGGCAGCTGACCCTCGGGTAGCAGGTGGATGAAAGGTTCGGCGTCGTAAGCCTTTTCGTAGGCGGCCCGTAGCTGCGACAGCGGCGTACGGGTGCGCGCGGTGCAGGTGGCCAAGATGCCGCGCGAGGTCGGGATGAGTACCGGGGTGAACGACACCGTGACGTCGCGGTCGGTGACGGCCCGCAGGCCCTGGGCGATCTCGGGGGTGTGCCGGTGGGCGCCCGCGATGTTGTAGGCCCGCGCGGATCCGATGACCTCGGAGCCGAGCAGATCGGTCTTGGCGGCGCGGCCGGCCCCGGAGGTGCCGCTGACGGCGACCACCGTGACGGCGGGCTCGATCAGGTCCTCGGCCACCGCGGGCAGCAACGCCAGTAGCGCCGCGGTCGGATAGCAACCCGGGACGGCGATGCGGCGCGCCCCGCGCAACCGCTCGCGCGCGCCGGGCAGTTCGGGCAGCCCGTAGGGCCAGCTGCCGGCGTGCGGGGAGCCGTAGAACCGTTCCCAGGCGCCGGCGTCGGTGAGCCGGAAGTCGGCGCCGCAGTCGATGATCAAGGTGTCGGGGCCGAGTTGTGCGGCCAGCGCCGCCGAATGCCCGTGCGGCAGGGCCAGGAACACCACGTCGTGGCCGGCCAGCACGGCGAGTTCGGTCGGCTCGACCACGCGCTGGGCCAGCGGCGTCAGGTGCGGATGGTGCTCGCCGAGCATGCTGCCGGCGCTGGTCGCGGCTGTCAGCGAACCGATGACGAGGCGGCCGTCGGCGTAGGCCGGATGCCCGAGCAACAGCCGCAGGATTTCACCGCCCGCATAGCCGCTGGCCCCGGCGATCGCCACCCTCAATACGTCGGCCATTCCGCCGATTCTGCATGGTTATGCATTGCTTTGCAAATCCATTCCAATGCGGATCGCTAGCCGCGCAGTTCGGCACCGACCGCCTCGGCGGCGCGTCGCACCGCGGCATCGCGGGCCGCGCTGGCGTCGTCCTCGGTCAGCGTGCGGTCCGGGGCGCGGAAACGCAGGGCGAAGGTCAGCGATTTGCGGTCCTCCCCGAGTTGCGGGCCGGTGAAGACGTCGAAAAGTTGCAGGTCTTCCAGCAGCGCGCCGGCGCCGTCCCGGACGGCGTCGGCCACCGCCTGGGCGGGCACGTGCGCGGGCACCACCAGGCTGAGGTCCTGGAAGACGGCCGGGAACGGCGACACCCTGGGCGCCGGCAACGCCTGGACGATGGGGATCGCGTCGAGGTTCAGTTCGACGGCGCAGGTGCCCTTCGGCAGGTTGGACCGCTCGATCACGGCGGGGTGCAGTTGCCCGGCGTGACCGACGACGGTCTCCCCGACGAGCACCTCGGCGCACCGCCCCGGGTGCCATGGCAGGCGCTGGGCCGCCCGCAGGCTCACCTCGACGCCGCTGGCGCGGGCGATGATGCGCGCCGCTTCGAACGCGTCGGCGGCTTCGGCCCGGCGGCCGGGACCCCAGGGGCCGCGCCGTTCGCGCAGGCCCGCCAGCACCACCGCGACATGTTGCGGCTGCCGGGGCAGCGAGGCGTCCAGCAGGGCGATCTCGTGATCGGTGGGCCGGCGGTGCACCGGAATGGGCTGCACGCCGCGGGTTTGCTCGGTCGGTTGCACCACCTGCGCCAGGGCATACAGCGCGACGTCCACCAGCCCGCGGGATACGTTGCGCACCAACGCTTCCAGCAGCGCGGGCAGCAGCGTGGTGGCCAGGTGCGGGCGGTCGGCCTCCAGCGGGTTGAGCACCTGCGTGGTGGCGCGTCGCGGGTCGTCTTCCGGCAGGCCCCACAGGTCGAACACGCCCGCGGGCAGGAACGGCGTCGGCAGGATCTCGACGTACCCCGACTGCGCGAGCGACTTGCCGATGGCGCGGCGACGCTTCTGCCCAGCGGTGAGGCCGCGGCCCGCCGGGGCCGCGGGCAGCACCGACGGGATGGCCTCCAGCCCCTCCAGCCGCAGCACCTCCTCGACCAGGTCGGCGGGCTGCAGCAGGTCGGGTCGCCAGCTCGGCGGCGTCACGGTCAACGTGTCGCCGTCGCCGGTCACGCAACACCCGATCTGTGTCAGGCGCCGCGCGGTGGTGCCCGGCGGGTAGGCCACCCCGGCGACGCGGTCGGGCAGGTCGGCGGGGATCCGGATCGGCGGTAGCGACCAGTCGTCGGTCGGCGGGTCGCCCCGCCAATCGGTCAGCTTCTCCGATACCGCTCCCCCGGCGATCTCGACGAGCAGCGCCGCGCAGCGGTCCAGTGCGGCCACCGAGACGGCCGGGTCCACCCCGCGCTCGTAGCGCCGGGCGGCCTCGCTGGGCAGGTGCAACCGGCGCTGGGTGCGCGAGACGGCCGCCGGGTCCCAGACGGCGGCCTCCAGCAGCACTTCGGTGGAGTCGGCGCGTACCTCGGTGCTCGCCGCGCCCATCACGCCGCCGATCGCCGCGGTCGCCCGGTCGTCGACGATCAGGACGTCGGCCGGATCGAGCCGGCGCTCGACGTCGTCCAGGGTGACGACCGTCTCGCCGGCCCGCGCGAACCGCACGACCAGGCCCCCGGAGATGCGGTCGCAGTCATGCGCGTGCATGGGGTGACCGAGTTCGAGCATCACGTAGTTGGTGACGTCCACCGCCGGCGACGTCGCGCGGATGCCGGCCAGCAGCAGCCGCCGTTGCAGCCACCACGGCGACACCGCCGCGGGGTCGATCCCGGTGACGGGCCGCAGGGCGAACCGGCGCACGCCGGTCTCGGCGTCCACCGCGAGCGGCCACGCCTCCCCTTCGGCCGGCAACGGCTTGATGTCCGCGGGGTCGACGAAGTTCAGGTCGTAGGCGCAGGCGATCTCGCGGGCCAGCCCGCGCACCGACATGCCGTAGCCCCGGTCGGGGGTGATCGCCAGGTGAAAGACCACGTCGTCCAACCCGAGCACCGTGGCGCCGTCGGCGCCCGGTTCGGCCGTGCCGGCCGGCAGCACCAGGATCCCGGAATGATCAGCGCCCAAGCCGAGTTCGGCCGCCGAGCAGATCATGCCGTCCGAGTCGCGGCCGTAGGTCTTGCGCGCCGTGATGGCGAACCCGCCCGGCAGTGTGGTGCCGGGCAACGCCACGACCACCAGATCATCGACAACGAAATTCGTTGCTCCGCACACGATGTCGTGCTCCGCGCCGCCGCCGACATCGACCCGGCAGGCGCGGATCGGCTTCTTGAAGCCGGTGAGCTCCTCGATGCTCGTCACCCGTCCCACCGTCAGCGGCCCGTCGACCGCGCCGAGGGTGACGACCTCCTCGACCTCGTGGCCGATGCGCACCAGCGCCTGCTCGAGATCACCGGGGGCGACGTCCCAGCCCGGCGAGCCCGCCGCTACCACTTCCCGCAGCCAGCTGTAGGGGATGCGCATCAGGCACCCACCCCGAACGGCAACGAGAACCGGACATCGCCCTCGACCATGTCGCGCATGTCGGGTATGCCGTTGCGGAACTGCAGGGTGCGTTCCAGGCCCATGCCGAACGCGAATCCGGAGTAGACGTCCGGGTCAATCCCCGCGGCCCGCAATACGTTCGGGTGCACCATGCCGCAGCCGCCCCACTCCACCCAGCCGGCGCCGCCCTTCTTGCCGACGAACCACACGTCGACCTCGGCGGAGGGCTCGGTGAACGGGAAGAAGTGCGGGCGGATCCGGGTGCGCGCCTCCGGGCCGAACTCGGCCCGGGCGAACGCGTCGAGGGTGCCCCGCAGATGCGCCATGGACAATCCCCGGTCCACCGCCAGCCCCTCGACCTGGTGGAAGACCGGCGTGTGGGTGGCGTCGAGCTCGTCGGTGCGGAAGGTGCGGCCGATCGAGATGATGTAGACGGGCAGCTCGTGGGCCAGCAGGGTGCGCACCTGCACCGGCGAGGTGTGGGTGCGCAGCAGCTGCCGGGAGTCGTCCGGCGCGATGTAGAAGGTGTCCTGCTCGCTGCGCGCCGGGTGGTCCGCGGGGAAGTTGAGGGCGTCGAAGTTGAACTGCTCCGTCTCGACTTCCGGCCCCTCGGCCAGCTCCCACCCCATCGCGACGAAGGTGTCGGCGATGTGGTCGGCGAGCTGGGTGATCGGGTGCCGGGCGCCGATCGGCTGCCGGCTCGACGGCAGGGTGACGTCGATGCCCTCCGCGGCCAGCACCGCCGCATCGCGTTCGGCGCGCAGCGCCGCCAGTCGATCCTCGTAGCTGCGCTGGACTTCGGTTCGCGCGGAATTGACCCGCTTGCCGGCATCGGCCCGCTCGTCCTTGGGGACGGTGCCCAGCGCCTGGCGGGCCAGCGCCAGCGGTGAGCGGTCACCGAGGTGCTCGGTCTTCACGCGCGCCAGCGCGTCCAGATCGCCGGCGAGCGCGATCGCCTCCCGGGCGGCGCCGACCGCCGTGGCCAAGGCGTCCGGTGACAGGTCGACGGGCTGAGCACCCACGCGGCGACACTCTCCTTGCTGATGAAGGGCTGGGGAGGAAGCTTGCCCAGCGGCAAGTGCCGATCATAGTGATGCGGTGCGTGCAGCCCGGCGGGCGCTTCGGACTAACGGCGGGCGGCTCGCTTAGCCGGTTGTGACGGGCTGCGCACCGGTCAGCGCGTGCTCGTCCAGCACCGCGCTGCGCCCGGTGACGAACTGCACGAGCTTGTGCGCGGCCAGCGCGCCCAGGACGCCGAAGGCGGGCGCCGCGGCCATCGTTCCCCAGTGGTGGGCCAGCAGCAGGAAGCCGAAGCCCGACGAGGCGGCCAGCATCATGATGCGCACCGGCGTCCAGTGGATGGGCTGGCGGAGCCGGGCGGAGACCAGCACGCCCAACACCACGGCGACGGTGTGCCCGGCGTCGGTGAAATCGCCGCCGATGATCGCCGAGGCAATGCCGGCCGACACCCACCAGCCGACCCAGGCGGCCCGCCAGCGCTGGGGAATCACCGCCGTCATCGCCCCCAGCACCGCCAGGGCGCCGTAGCTCATCCCGACATCGCTGGCCCGGGTGATCGACACCGGCATCCACTCGAACTCGACCGCGGCGGCCAGGGCGGCGGCCACGAGCAGCGTCGCGCCGATGTGACCGACAAGGAACGCGACCACCAGCCGGATGGTGCGCAGGTGTAGCTCGCCGAGCGCGAGCAGGCAGGTCAGGAACGGTAACCAGAAGTAGAGCGGCCCGGCGTCGACCACCAGCGCGCTGCCCAGCAGCGTGCCCACGTGGCCATGGGCCAGGTTGTGCAGGTTGGTGCTGGCCCGCTCGACGAGCACGTCATGCGCGTGCGGCCCGAGCGCCACGATGGCACCGCTGACGGCAAGCAGCATCGCCACGTATCCCACCGTGAACTGGACCCGGGCGAGCCGGGCGAAGATGCCCCCGAACATTGCCTCCATTATGTCGGCTAATTTGTTTCGGAAGTGTGATCGGGCGCTGTCAACTCCCTATGAGTGCGCAAACGATATATCGCCAAGTCGGCCGGGACGCCAGGGGTCTTGCCCGCAAACACCGGTTTACGTGCACGTTTGGCGACGACGCCCATCGCGTCCAGTTCGCTCTGGGCGATCAGGTCGAGTGTCGAACCTGACACCATGACCCCGCCCTTGGTGGCCCGTTCCATCACCCGCGCGGCGATGTTGACGTCGACACCGAGCCAGTCCGCCGCCATCCGCTGGGGCCGCCCGGTGTGGATCCCGACCCGCATCCGCGGCGTGTAGCCCGCCACCTCGACCGACTTCAACGCCTCCTTGGCGGCCAGGACGGCCCGCACCGCGACGGTGGGATCGCCGAAGACGGCCATCAGGCCGTCACCCATTCGTTTGACGATGTGACCGCCGGCGTCCAGCAGCGGCGGCTCGACGGCCCGCGCCACCTGTCGCAACAGGGTGAGCGCCGCCTCGTCACCGGCCTGCAAGGACCACGACGAGAAGCCGACCAGGTCGGTGAACACCAATGTCACCTCGGGATTCGCGGGACGTCGGGCGACCGACTCGGTCAGCGCCTGCCACACCTGCAACAGCCCGAGGCTGACTTCACGCGACACCGCGTCGCGATCCCCCAGCAGCCGGTCGGCGGCTCGCGCCGCGGCGCGCGGTCCACCCTCGCCGGCCGTGGACAGCGGGTCGCCGAACTCGGGATCCCCGGGTAGCAGACGCCGCGCCCGGCGGATGAACGCCACCGCGCCGGGACTGTGATTCCGGTTGTGCAACCAGTGCGAGGCGCCGTGCGCCGAGACCGCGGACTGCGGCGGCGAATCGGGCTCGCCCGAGTCCGAGTCGCGACGCGCGAGTTCCACCTGGCCAGGTTATTTGGTTCCTGCGGAGCCGGGCAATGAAGGCCCCACGGTTTGTGTCACAGCTCGCAACGTATCGCCTGATCACAGGGACGCCACACCGCTATGGACGCTGCATAACACCCGCCGGCGCGTACGCCGGAAATCGTAGACAACGCGCGTTGTCAAAGTTATCGTGAGCCGAGGAGGCCGAGATGACTGCCATTCCAACGAGATCCGACGATCCGCTCGGACCCGAATCCCTGACCTGGAAGTACTTCGGCGATCTACGCACGGGAATGATGGGCGTCTGGATCGGCGCGATCCAGAACATGTATCCGGAGTTGGGCGCGGGCGTCGAGGAACATTCGATCCTGCTGCGCGAGCCCCTGCAGCGGGTGGCCCGCTCGGTGTACCCGATCATGGGCGTCGTCTACGACGGTGACCGGGCGGCCCAGACGGGGCGGCAGATCAAGAGCTACCACCACACCATCAAGGGCGTCGACGCGTCCGGCCGCCGGTATCACGCGCTGAACCCCGAAACCTTCTATTGGGCCCACGCCACCTTCTTCATGCTGGTGATCAAGGTGGCCGAGTACTTCTGCGGGGGCTTGACCGAGGCCGAGAAGCGGCAGCTGTTCGACGAGCACGTGCGGTGGTACCGGATGTACGGGATGAGCATGCGACCGGTGCCCACCTCCTGGGAGGAGTTCTGCGAGTACTGGGATCGGGTCTGCCGCGAGGAATTGGAAATCAACCAGGCGACACTGGACATCTTCCAAATCCGGATCCCCAAGCCGAAATTCGTGCTGGTGCCGACGCCGATCTGGGACCAGATGTTCAGGCCGCTTGTCGCCGGCCAGCGCTGGATCGCGGCGGGCCTGTTCGAGCCCGCGGTTCGCGAGAAGGCGGGCATGCGCTGGACGCCCGGAGACGAGGTGCTGCTGCGCCTGTTCGGCAAGTTCGTCGAACTGGCCTTCCTGGCGGTTCCCGACGAGATTCGGCTGCACCCCCGCGCGCTGGCCGCGTACCGCCGGGCCGAGGGGCGGCTGCCCCGAAACGCGCCGTTGGTGGAGGCTCCGCCGTTCATGGCGCCGCCGCGCGACCGCCGCGGCCTGCCCATGCATTACTTCCCTCCCCGTCCGCGGTCGCCGCTCGACCCCGCGAAGGCCCTCATGGAACGCGCCGGCTCGCTGGTGCACGGGACGCTGTCGCTGGCGGGTCTGCGGCCCGCCCGGGGTCGCGTCAGGGCCGCTTGAACATGCCCAGCGCCTGCGCGCTCTGGTAGAGGCAGATGGCCGCGGCGGAGGCCACGTTCAGACTCTCGACACCGCCGGCCATCGGGATGCGCATGCGGTGATCGGCCCCCGCCGCGATTTGGGTTGGCAGACCCTGCGATTCGGGCCCGAATAACCACGCGGTCGGCCTGGCGAGCAGTGCCGCGGCGTCGTCGAGGCGCGTCTCGCCGTCCACTGTGGTCGCCAGCACCTGCAGCCCGGCGGCGCGCACGGCGGCCAGCGCGGCGGCCGGGTCAGGCGCGGCGACCACCGGAATCGAGAAGATGCTGCCGGTCGATGCGCGCAGACACTTGCTGTTGTACGGATCGACGCTGTGCCCGCCGAGGATCACGCCCTGCGCGCCCATGGCGTCGGCGATGCGAATGACCGTGCCGGCGTTGCCCGGCTCGCTGATCTCGACGGCGACCGCGATCAGCCGGGGCGAACCGGCCAGCACGTCCGCCAGGCCGGTCGCCGGCATTTCGCAGACGGCGACCAGTCCGGCGGGGGTGACCGTGTCGGACAGCGCCTTTGCGGCCCGCTCGCTGACCAGATGGACCGGACAGCGCTGCGCGCCAAGCAAAGCCGCATACCGCTGCGACGCGGCTTCGGTGACGAAGACGTCGCGGACCAGACCGCGAGCGGCCGCCGCCTCGACCAGGTTGGGGCCTTCGGCCAGGAATCGGCCCGCCCGCCGCCGGCCGACGTGGCGATGCAGTTTGGCCGCCGCGGCGACCCGGGCCGAGCGTTCGGTCAGCACCTGCACCCGGAAGCCGGTTTAGGCGGCCTCTCCGGAATCCGAGGGCGCGTTCACGTCCTCGGGCAGTGCGGCCCGGGCGACGTCGACCAGCGCGGTGAATGCCGCGGGATCGGTGATCGCGATGTCGGCCAGGTTCTTGCGGTCCACTTCCACACCGGCGGCCTTCAAACCCTGGATCAGCCGGTTGTAGGTGATGTCGTTGGCGCGGGCCGCCGCATTGATCCGCGAGATCCACAGTTTGCGGAACTCGCCCTTGCGCGCGCGGCGGTCGCGGTAGGCGTAGTTCAACGAATGCAGCTGCTGCTCTTTGGCTTTGCGGTAGAGCCGCGAGCGCTGGCCGCGATAGCCCTTCGAGGCCTTGAGAATGCTGCGCCTCTTCTTGTGGGCGTTGACCGCCCGCTTCACGCGTGCCATGGGGGTTCCTACTCTCGTTCTAAGTCAATGGGTCGGGTGCCGGCACCGACGGGTCCCGGCGCTCGGCTTGTTGAAGATCAGCCGTTCAGCAGCTTGTTAATCCGCTTGGTGTCGTTGGCCGCCACGGTCGTGCGGCCTTCCAGCCGGCGAGTCCGGGTGGACGGCTTGTGCTCTAACAGGTGTCGACGGTTCGCCTTTTCGCGCAGGATCTTGCCGGTTCCGGTGCGCCGGAACCGCTTCGAAGCCCCGCTGTGGGTCTTGGCCTTGGGCATGTTTCCTCTACTTCTCAAATTCTCGCTATTTGGTCTCAGGTCAGTTGGGTGAAGGGGTGTCGGCGCCCGCGTCGGCGTCCGATGCGGCGCCGTCCCCGGGTCCTTCGGGGTGCCGCGCCCTGGCACGAGTCTTCGCGCCGCGGTGCGGGGCCAGCACCATCGTCATGTTGCGGCCGTCCTGCTTGGCGGACGTCTCGACGAAGCCGTATTCGGCGACGTCCGCGCCCAGCCGCTGCAACAGGCGGTAGCCCAACTCGGGCCGCGACTGCTCACGTCCGCGGAACATGATGGTGACCTTCACCTTCGAACCCGCCTCCAGGAAGCGGATTACGTGACCCTTCTTGGTCTCGTAATCGTGATCGTCGATCTTCGGTCGCAGTTTTTGCTCTTTGACGACGGTCTGCTGCTGGTTCCGGCGGGATTCGCGCGCCTTTTGCGCCGCCTCGTATTTGAACTTGCCGTAGTCCATGATCTTGCAGACCGGGGGTCTGGCGTTCGGGGCAACTTCGACAAGGTCGAGATCGGCATCCGCAGCGACGCGAAGTGCGTCTTCGATGCGCACTATGCCTACCTGCTCTCCCCCGGGGCCGATCAATCTGACTTCAGGTACGCGGATGCGCTCGTTGACGCGGGTCTCAGTGCTGATGGGGCCTCCCTTGTTGGGCTTATAGATATCCTGCGCTCGCGGCCAGGGTCTGGGTCGGGAGTCAGCGGCGGAAACACCACACCACCAGCAGAAAAGCCCTGCAATAGCAGGGCCCAATGCCGACCGATCACGGCTTGCAACTGGTCAAGCCGCCCGCGTTGCCCGCGGAACAGACATGCGCGATGCCTGTGACCGGACCGCCAAGCCTTGAAGAAAACTTCGTGGCACGCGGTGGGAGTGGGACTCCACTTACTGTTCCTGGCCTTCGCCGGGATGGTCGCGGACGCAAGTTTAGCAGCCACGGGGCGGCTTTTTGCACTTCGCCCCAGCCCCGTCCGGCGCGTACGAGCACGCTTGCGCGACCGGACCGATTATTGCCAGCCCCTCTTCGCGCTTCGCCAAGCTTTTCACGGATTGAGGGCATATCCTCGCGGTCTGTGACACTCGCTTCATCTCGTTCGGGGTCCCGTTCGGGGGCTCGCGGCCGGTCGCAATCCCGGTATCGCTGGGTACCGGCGGCGGCCGGGTGGATCGTGGGCGTCATCGCCACCGTGTCCCTGCTGGCCAGCGTGTCCCCGGCTATCCGGTGGCTGATCAAGGTCCCCCGCGAGTTCATCAACAACTACCTGTTCAACTTCCCCGACACCAGCATCGCGTGGTCGTTCGTGCTCGCATTGCTCGCCGCGGCCCTGACCGCCCGGAAACGGATCGCCTGGCTGGTGTTGCTCGGCCAGATGATCCTTGCCGCCGGCCTGAACGTCGCCGACATGGCCGCGGGCGACAACACCGCGGCCGAGACCTTCGGGGAGAACCTCGGCTTCGCGGTGCACATCGTCGCGATCGTGCTGCTGGTGCTGGCATACCGGGAGTTCTGGGCCAAGGTGCGCAAAGGCGCCATGGTCAAGGCGGCCGCGGTGCTGGTCGCGGGGGACGTGGTCGGAATCCTGGTCTCGTGGGGTCTGGTGGAGTTGTGGCCCGGAACGCTGGCGCGCCCGGACCGCCTGCCCTACGTGGCCAACCGGGTCGTCGGATTCGCCCTGGCCGATCCGGATCTGTTCACCGGCAAGCCGCACGTGTTCCTCAACGCGATCTTCGGCCTGTTCGGAGCGCTGGCGCTGATCCTGGCAACCATCGTGCTCTTCCAATCCCAGCGTGCCGAGAATGCGCTCACCGGCGAGGACGAGTCGGCCATCCGCGGGCTGCTCGAGCTGTACGGCAAGCACGACTCGCTCGGATACTTCGCGACCCGCCGCGACAAGTCGGTGGTGTTCGCGCAGAGCGGCCGCGCCGCCATCACCTACCGCGTCGAGGTCGGCGTATGCCTGGCCAGTGGTGACCCGATCGGCGACCCGCGGGCGTGGCCGCAGGCCATCGACTCCTGGCTGGGGCTGTGCCAGGCGTACGGCTGGGCGCCGGGCGTCATGGGCGCCAGCACGCAGGGGGCGCGCGTCTACCGGGAGGCCGGGCTGAACGCGCTCGAGTTGGGCGACGAGGCGATCCTGCGGACCGCCGATTTCCGGCTGTCCGGTCCCGACATGCGCGGGGTGCGCCAAGCCGTCACCCGGGCGCGCCGGGCCGGGCTGACCCTGCGCATCCGCCGGCACCGCGACATCTCGGCCGAGGAGATGGCCCAGACCATCACCCGCGCGGACGCCTGGCGCGACACCCAGACCGAGCGCGGCTTTTCCATGGCGCTGGGCCGGCTCGGCGATCCGGCGGATGGGGATTGCCTGCTGGTCGAAGCGCTGGACCGCGACGGCGCCGTCGTCGCGATGCTCTCACTGGTCCCGTGGGGAACCACCGGGGTCTCCCTGGACTTGATGCGCCGCTCGCCGCAATCCCCCAACGGCACCATCGAGCTCATGGTCAGCGAGCTCGCCCTGACCGCCGAAACCCTTGGCATCAGCCGCATTTCGTTGAACTTCGCGATGTTCCGCTCGGCTTTCGAACAGGGCGCGCAACTCGGCGCAGGCCCGGTCGCCCGGCTGTGGCGGGGGCTGCTCCTGTTCTTCTCGCGGTGGTGGCAGCTGGAGACGCTGTACCGGTCGAACATGAAGTACCAACCGGAATGGGTTCCGCGCTACGCCTGCTATGAGGACGCGCGCCTGATCCCCCGGGTCGGCGTCGCCTCGGTGATCGCCGAGGGCTTCCTGGTGCTGCCGTTCACCCGGCGCGACAAGGTGCACACCGGCCATCACCCCGCCGTGCCGCCCAGGCTGGCGGAGTCGGGCCTGCTGCACCACGACGGCTCGGCGCCCGACGTCAGCGAGCTGCAACAACGACGCGACGACGCGGAACTCGAGGAGTCCAGGGCCCGCTTGCCCGAGCAGGTGCGGGTGCGCCTGGCCAAACTGAAGATATTGCGGCGCAACGGCATTGATGCCTACCCGGTGGGATCCCCACCCAGCCACACCGTCTCCCGTGCGTTGGACGCCGACGATCAGGAAACGGTCTCCGTGGCGGGCCGGATATTGCGGATACGCGACTACGGCGGGGTGCTGTTCGCCCAGCTGCGGGACTGGTCGGGCGAATTGCAGGTGCTGCTGGACAATTCACGCCTGGAGCACGGCCGCACCGCGGACTTCACCGCGGCAATCGACCTCGGCGACCTGGTCGAGATGGCCGGGCACATGGGCTTTTCCAAGAACGGAACCCGCTCGTTGATCGTGCGCGACTGGCGGATGATCGGTAAATGCCTGCGGCCGCTGCCGAACAAGTGGAAGGGGCTGACCGACCCCGAGGCGCGGGTGCGGACCCGCTACGTCGACCTGGCGGTCAATCCCGAGTCGCGCGAGCTGGTCACGGCCCGCAGCAGCGTCCTGCGCTCCGTCCGGGAAACGTTGTTCGCCAAGGGGTTCATCGAGGTCGAGACGCCGATCCTGCAGCAGATCCACGGCGGAGCCACCGCCCGCCCGTTCGTCACCCACATCAACACCTACGACATGGACCTGTTCCTGCGGATCGCGCCGGAGCTGTACCTGAAGCGGTTGTGCGTCGGCGGCGTGGAGCGGGTGTTCGAGCTGGGCCGGGCCTTCCGCAACGAGGGGGTCGACTTCAGCCACAACCCGGAGTTCACGCTGCTGGAGGCCTACCAGGCGCATGCCGACTACATGGTGTGGATCGACGGCAGCCGGGAGCTCATTCAAAACGCCGCGCAGGCCGCCCACGGCGAGCAGACCGTGCTGCGGCCCGGCGCCGACGGCCGCCTGGAACCGGTCGACATCTCCGGAGACTGGCCGGTGAAGACCGTGCACGACGCGGTGTCCGAGGCGCTCGGGGAACACATCGATCCCAACACCCCGTTGTCCGTTTTGCGCAAATTCTCCGACGCCGCCCACATTCCGTATCGGGCGCAGTGGGACGCCGGCGCGGTGGTGCTCGAGCTCTACGAGCACCTGGTCGAGGACCGGACCGAGCGGCCGACCTTCTACATCGACTTCCCGACGTCCGTCTCACCGTTGACCCGGCCGCACCGCAGCCGGCGCGGCGTCGCCGAGCGGTGGGACCTGGTGGCCTGGGGGGTCGAGCTGGGGACCGCGTACAGCGAGCTCACCGACCCGGTGGAGCAGCGCCGCCGCCTGCAGGAGCAGTCGCTGCTGGCCGCCGGCGGCGACCCCGAGGCCATGGAGCTCGACGAGGACTTCCTGCAGGCCATGGAGTACGCGATGCCGCCCACCGGCGGGCTCGGCATGGGCATCGATCGGCTCGTCATGCTCATAACCGGCCGAAGCATCCGCGAAACCCTGCCATTTCCGCTGGCCAAGCCCCATTAGGCGGCCCGCGACGCGCGGGCGGTCCCATGGCGAACATTCGGTGAATATGTTCCAGGCCGGTTAACAATGGATCACAATGAATGCCGTGACCGCGTCGACGATCAATGCCACGACGCAGTTGCTGGCAAGTAGCCACACCTCGCTGATGCACGGCTGGGTGCCCACCACGATCCAGGTGGTGACCGCGGTCGTGCTGACCCTGGCCGTCGGCTGGCGGTCGCGTCGCTGGCGGACCGTGTGGTTGCCGGCGGCTGCGCTGGCCGGTGCTGCCGTGGCCTACCTGACGCACTGGTACATCGTCGACCGCGGCCTGTCCGACGAACCCGCGCCGGTGGCACTGTGGCTCTGGATCACGTTGACCGGCACGGCGGTGGCGGTGCTGGTCCTGGGGTGGCGCGGCGCTCGCCGCTGGCGGCGCGGGGCAGGGCTGCTGGCCGTGCCGTTGTGCGCGCTGTGTGCCGCGCTGGTGCTCAACCTGTGGGTCGGCTACTTCCCCACCGTGCAGGCCGCGTGGAACCAGATCACCTCCGGTCCCCTGCCCGACCAGACCGACCCGGCCACCGTCACCGCGATGGCCGCCAAACGGGCGCGGCCACCGCACGGCAGCGTGGTTCCGGTGGTGATCCCCTCTGACGCCTCGCATTTCAAGCACCGCGGTGAGCTGGTTTACCTGCCGCCCGAGTGGTTCACCAGCAGCCCGCCGCCGGCGCTGCCAACGGTCATGATGATCGGCGGCCAGTTCAACACCCCGGCCGACTGGACCCGGGCGGGCAACGCGGTCAAGACGATCGACGACTTCGCGGCCGCCCACGGCGGCAAGGCCCCGGTGCTGGTCTTCGTCGACTCCGGCGGGGCCTTCAACAACGACACCGAATGCGTCAACGGCGTCCGCGGTAACGCCGCCGACCATTTGACCAAAGACGTTGTGCCGTACCTGGTTTCCAAGTTCGGCGTCAGCCGCGACCGGTCGCACTGGGGCGTCGCGGGCTGGTCGATGGGCGGCACCTGCGCGGTCGACCTGACCGTCATGCACCCCGACATGTTCAGCGCGTTCGTCGACGTCGCGGGCGACTTCTTCCCCAACGCCGGAAACCGGACCCAAACCATCGCGCGGCTCTTCGGCGGGAACGCCGACGCGTGGGCGGCATTCGACCCAACCACGGTGATCAGCCGGCACGGCCCCTATAGCGACGTCGCCGGCTGGTTCGCCATCTCCTCCGACCGCCCGCCCGCCACGGGCCACGACCCGATGATGACCGACAGCGGCGCGATCCGTCTCGCCAGCCGGGAAGCGGCCGCCGACCCCGGCAACCAGACGGCGGCCGCGTACTCGCTGTGCGCACTCGGACGCGCCAACGGGATCGACTGCGCGGTGCTGGCGCAGCCGGGCAAACACGATTGGCCGTTCGCCGACCGGGTCTTCGCCGCCGCGCTGCCATGGCTGGCCGGCCGGCTGGGCACGCCGGGAATCCCGCGGACCGCGTTGCCCGGTGCCGCCTCGCCCGCGCCCGCCACCCCGGTCATCATCCCGGCCGACCATTCGCCCGCCAGGCGGTAGCCCGCCGGTGTTTTCCGTTGCGCGGGTCCGGCGCGCGATCTTTGCGCGGCACTGCAATCCGTGGAGCGCCGGGACCCGCTGGGCGAGCACCCCGCTGATCCTGGTGCCACCGTGGACGCGGCGCTGGAGCCATGCGGCGTGGATCGGGCTGTGGCTGGCCGTCAACCCGTTCGTTTTCGGCAAGCCGGCGCACGAGCGGGCGTGGTCGACGCGGGCGATGCTGGGCGAGGAGTTGTGGATCAGCCGTCGCCCCCACGACGCGGCCATGGTGGTCAGCGCCCTGACATCGGTGGCCGCGCTCGGCGCCGTCGTCGCCGCGCGCCGCCGTCGCCTGCTGCCCGCGGCGACTGCCATCGCGGTGCAGATGGCGTTGACGCTGGTGTACTGGGAGCAAATGGTGCGCTATCTGGAGCGCGAGCGGCGGGCGGGCCTTTAGTAGCGTGACCTCCATGCCCGACGAACCAACCCCACCCGATCCGGGGTACGACAGCGCCGGTGTGCCGACCTTCGAATCCGTCCGCGAGAAGATCGAAAACCGCTACGCGACATCCTTGGGCGACGCGGAATTGGATGCCGAATCGCCCGAGGGCCGCTCTGTCACCGAGCAATACGACGAGCGCGAGCGCGCTGCGGCCGAACGGTTGGCCGAGATCCGCGAGTCGATGCGCACGGATGAGGACTAGGGCAGCCGGCTTAGCGTCGGGGGGACGTCGATGAGTGAAACGCAGCCCGGTTCGCGGATCGGGAGCCAGGTCGGGCCCTATCGACTGCGCCGACTGCTGGGCCGCGGCGGAATGGGCGAGGTCTACGAGGCCTACGACACCGTCAAGGATCGCGTGGTGGCGCTCAAGCTGGTCTCCGAGCAAGTCAGCTCCGATGACTCCTTTCGCCTGCGCATGCAACGCGAGGCCAGGACCGCGGGCCGGCTGCAGGAACCGCACATCGTGCCGATACACGATTACGGCGAACTCGACGGCCAGGTGTTCATCGACATGCGCTTCATCGATGGGCGGGATGTGGGCACCGTGCTGAGCCGCACCGGGCCGTTGCCACCCCCGCGCGCGGTCGCGATCGTCGAACAAGTCGCCGCCGCGCTCGACGCAGCGCACCGCGCCGGCGTCGTTCACCGCGACATCAAACCCGAGAACATCCTGCTCACCGAGGGCGACTTCGCCTATCTGGTCGATTTCGGCATCGCCGCGGCGGCCACCGATCAACGGCTGACCAAGACCGGCGCAGCCATCGGCAGCTGGAACTACATGGCCCCCGAGCGGTTCGGCGACGACGAGATCACCTACCGCGTCGACATCTACGCACTGGCCTGCCTGCTATTCGAATGCCTCACGGGCACAAGGCCTTTCCAAACCACCAGCCTCAGCGCGCTGATGGCTGCACACCTGGTCGAGCCCATCCCGCGCCCCAGCCAACGCAATCCCGCCGTCCCGGCGGCTTTCGACGAGGTCATCGCGCGGGGGATGGCCAAGGACGCAGGCGACCGTTACGTCACGGCGGGCGATCTCGCGAAAGCGGCCCTGCAGGCGCTGAGTACGCCCGAGCGACACCAGGCGACCGAGCTGATCGAGCACAGCCGGCATTTCGCGCCGCCGCCGCGGGTGGAGCAGTTCCGGCCCCAGCCCGCGCCGGCCCATCCGGCCTGGGTCGCCACTCCGCCCGCGCCGCCCTGGGCGCCGCCCACCCCACCCAAGCGCAGGCTGGGGCTGGTCATCGGCGCTCTCGCGCTCATCGTCGCGGTCATCGCGGGCACCGGGGTGTGGTTGGCAGTCAGCAAGTCCGGTGATTCCCCGCCCGACGCCTCCTCAACGACGGCCACCGTCGCTCCCTCCACCACGAGCACCGTGACCAGCAGCGCCGCCCCGACAGTGGTTCCCGCACAATTGGATTCGCTTCTGCTTCCGGTCGACCAGATCAACACGCTGGTCGGCACCACCGGGATCATCGTCGACCACAACGTGACCGAGATGACCGACCCCGGCCCGGGCAACACGCTGTCGGACGACAAGTGCCTCGGAGCGCTGATCGGTTTCCAAACCCGGACCTACAAAAGCAGCGGCTACACCGCGATGCTCGCCCAGCTGATGAAGAAGCCGCAAAGCAATCCGGCCTACGTCGTCGCCCAGGGCGCGGTGATCTTCGCCTCCGCCGACCAGGCCCGGGGATTCGTGAACGACCAGTCGAACCGATGGCGGGACTGCGCGGGGAAATCCGTGACCCAGCCCGGCGACAAGGCCCCGTTCGAATGGACCTTCGGGCAGCTGAGCGGCAACCCGCCCAACATCGCCCTGCAGCGCACGCTGGCCAACACCGCGGTGGTGTGCCAGCACGTCATGCAGGCGGTGTCCAACGTGGTCCTCGACGTCAACGTCTGCGCACCGGGAACCATCAACCAGGCCAGGCTGATCGCCAACCAGATGGCGACCAAGATTCCCGGCTGAGGGCCGCTCAGGCGGTGGCTTTGCGCCGCCGGGTCGACCGCCGCGGCGGGGCCGCGCGTCCGATGACCTCGGCGAGGAATTTCCCGGTGTAGCTTTCCGGCACCGCGGCGATGTCCTCCGGAGTGCCCTCGGCGACAACGGTTCCGCCCTCGGCGCCACCCTCGGGCCCCATGTCGACGATCCAGTCCGACGTCTTGATGACGTCCAGGTTGTGCTCGATGACGATGACCGTATTGCCCTTGTCCACCAGCCCGTTGATGACGGTCAGCAGCTTGCGGATGTCGTCGAAATGCAGCCCGGTGGTGGGCTCATCGAGGATGTAGACCGTCCGCCCTGTCGAGCGCTTCTGCAGTTCGGCGGCCAGCTTGACGCGCTGCGCCTCGCCACCGGACAACGTCGGGGCGGGCTGGCCCAGCCGGACGTAGCCCAGGCCGACGTCGACGAGCGTGCGCAGGTAGCGGTGGATGCCGGTGATGGGCTCGAAGAACTCCGCCGCCTCCTCGATCGACATGTCCAGTACCTCGGAGATGGTCTTGCCCTTGTAGTGCACTTCCAGGGTTTCGCGGTTGTAGCGCGCACCGTGGCAGACCTCGCAGGGGACGTACACGTCGGGCAGGAAGTTCATCTCGATCTTGATGGTGCCGTCACCGGTGCACGCCTCGCAGCGGCCGCCCTTGACGTTGAACGAGAACCGGCCCGGTTGGTAGCCACGGACTTTGGCCTCCGTGGTGGCCGCGAACAGGGTCCGGATCTTGTCGAACACGCCGGTGTAGGTGGCCGGGTTGGACCGCGGCGTGCGACCGATCGGCGACTGGTCGACCCGCACCAGCTTGTCCAGGTGGTCCAGGCCCGTCACCCGGGTGTGCCGGCCCGGGACCAGCCGGGCACCGTTGAGCCGGTTGGCCAGCACCGTGGCCAGGATGTCGTTGACCAGCGTCGACTTCCCGGAGCCGGACACGCCGGTCACCGAGGTGAGCACGCCGAGCGGGAACGAGACGTCGATGCCGCGCAGGTTGTGCTCGCGCGCGCCCACAACGGTGAGCTGACGCTTGCGGTCGACGGGACGCCGGATCGCCGGCATCTCGATGGCCTCCTTGCCCGACAGGAAGGCGCCGGTGATCGAGTCCTTGTTGGCCAGCAGCTCGGCGTACGTCCCGCTGTGCACGATCTCGCCGCCGTGCTCACCGGCCCGCGGACCGATGTCGACGATCCAGTCGGCGTGCGCGATGGTGTCCTCGTCGTGCTCGACGACGATCAGCGTGTTGCCCAAATCCCTTAGCCGCGTGAGGGTTTCGATGAGGCGACGGTTGTCACGCTGGTGCAGCCCGATCGACGGCTCGTCGAGCACGTAGAGCACGCCCACCAGGCCGGACCCGATCTGGGTGGCCAGCCGGATGCGCTGCGCCTCACCGCCGGACAGCGTGGCCGCCGCACGCGACAACGACAGGTAGTCCAGCCCCACGTCGAGCAGAAAGCCGAGCCGCGACTGGATTTCCTTGAGCACCTGCCCGGCGATCGCCTGCTCGCGGTGACCCAGGGTGAGTGCGTTGAGGAAGTCCGCGCAGTCCGAGATCGACAGCTCGGAGACCTCGGCGATGGACTTGGCGCCCCGGTCTCCCGCGGCGGCCAGCGTGACCGCCAGGATCTCCGGCTTGAGCCGGGTGCCCTCACACTCCGGGCAGGGCACGTCACGCATGAAGCCCTCGTAGCGTTCCTTCATCTGCTCGGATTCGGTCTGGGCCATCTTGCGCTGCAGGAACGCCAGCACACCCTCGAAATCGGCGTAGTACGAACGGGTTCGGCCGTACCGGTTGCGGTAGCGCACGTGCACCTGATGGTCGGAGCCCTCCAGGATCGCCTTGCGCGCCTTGGCCGGCAGCTTGCGCCAGGGCGTGTCGACGTCGAAGCCCAGCTCGTCGCCGAGCCCGGCCATCATCCGGGTGAAGTACTCCGCGGTGTGGCCCGTCGACCATGGGGCGACCGCACCCTCGGCCAGCGTGCGTTCGGGATCGGGCACCACCAGGTCGGGGTCGACCTCCTTGCGGATCCCCAGGCCGGTGCACTCCGGGCAGGCGCCGTAGGGCGAGTTGAACGAGAACGATCGCGGCTCCAGATCGTCGACCGCCAGCGCGTGCCCGTTGGGGCAGGCCAGCTTCTCGGAGAACCGCTGCTCCCGGTTGTGCGCGTCGTGCTCGTGGTCGACGAACTCCAGCACCACGATGCCGTCGGCCAGGTTCAGCGCGGTCTCCACGGAATCGGTGAGCCGCTGCTTGGCGCTGGCCTTGACGGTGAGGCGGTCGACCACCACCTCGATGTCGTGCTTTTCCTGCTTCTTGAGCTTCGGCGGATCGGTCAGCGAGTGCACCACGCCGTCAACCCGGACCCGGCTGTAGCCCTGCGCGTTCAGCTTCTCGAACAGGTCGGCGAACTCGCCCTTGCGGGTGCGCACCACCGGGGCGAGCACCAGGAAGCGGGTACCTTCCGGCATCACCAGCACCTGGTCGACGATTTGCTGGGGCGTCTGGCGGGCGATCCGCTCGCCGCAGACCGGGCAGTGCGGCGTGCCGGCGCGCGCGTAGAGCAGCCGCAGGTAGTCGTACACCTCGGTGATCGTCCCGACGGTCGACCGGGGATTGCGGTTGGTCGACTTCTGGTCGATCGACACCGCCGGGGACAGACCCTCGATGAAGTCGACGTCCGGTTTGTCCATCTGGCCCAGGAACTGGCGGGCGTAGGCGGACAGCGACTCGACGTACCGGCGCTGGCCCTCGGCGAAAATCGTGTCGAACGCGAGCGACGATTTGCCGGAGCCCGACAGCCCGGTGAAGACGATCAGCGCATCACGCGGTAGGTCGAGGTCGACGCCCCGCAGGTTGTGTTCGCGGGCGCCCTTGACGATCAGGCGGTCAGCCACGCTGCCCTCTCTCAGTGGATCTTTTAGGTACTGCAGCCGGTAATGCGCACGGCGCATTCCATGCTATGTGCCCGTACCGACAAGAGACGTTTGACCAGTAACGTGGCCGCTATGACTGCCCCCGACAAGGTGAGCGACAACTACACCGGACACGTCGACCCTGGCACTGCGGCCCGCCGGACCCTACCCGGCGCCACGATCCTAAAGGTGTCGGTGGGCCCTATGGACAACAATGCGTATCTGGTGACGTGTTCCGCGACCGGGGAGACGTTGTTGATCGACGCCGCCAACGACGCCGACGTCCTGATCGGTCTGATCCGGCAGAACGCACCCAGGGTGTCGCTGATCGTGACCAGCCATCAGCACTTCGACCACTGGCAGGCGCTGGAGGCCGTCGCCGCGGCCACCGGTGCGCCGACCGCCGCCAACGAGATCGACGCCGAGGCGCTGCCGGTCAAACCGGACCGTTTGCTGGCGGGCGGCGACACCGTGCAGATCGGCGAGCTGCAGTTCAACGTCATCCACCTGCGCGGGCACACGCCCGGCTCGATCGCGCTCGCCCTCGACGGGCCCGCCGCGGGCGGGGTCACCCAGCTGTTCACCGGCGACTGCCTGTTCCCGGGCGGCGTCGGCAAGACCTGGCAGCCTGGCGATTTCGCGCAGCTACTGGACGACGTCACCACCCGGGTGTTCGACGTGTACGACGACTCCACCGTCATCTACCCCGGCCACGGCGACGACACGGTGCTCGGCGCCGAACGCCCTCACCTGGGCGAATGGCGCGAACGAGGCTGGTGAGGCCCTGCGCTACGACGTGGTGTGCACGATCAGCACGTCCACCTTGGCGCGCCGCGACACGTTGGCCGGCACCGATCCGAGCAGCCGGCCCGCGATCGTGCTCAGGCCGACGTTTCCGACGACCAGCAGGTCGGCCTTCTCGTCCTCGGCCAGCTTGACCAGCGCGTCGACCGGGGCGCCTTCGATCGGGCGCTCCTCGACGTTCTTGGCCCCGGCCTTGTGCGCCCGCTCCTTGGCGTCCTGCAGGATCGCGTAGATCGGCGCGGTGCCCGACACCTTGTAGCTCTCGTTGCGGAGTGCGTCGGCGGCCCGGCTGTCCTCATGCTGGGGCAGGTACGCCGAAGCGACGATCAGCCTGGCGTCCGGCCCGGCGATCTGCGCCGCCTTGTCCACCGCACGCATTGACGAGTCCGAGCCGTCGGTTCCCACCACTACAGTCTGATAGGCGCCCATTAACCCTCCCAGTTTCGGTTGGCCAGCCAACCCAAGACACTATCGCGTTTGCCCGTTGCAGAGGGAACAGATTAGCGACACCGCGTGGCGCGGCGTGTCGACAATTTGCGGGGCTATGCCGCGCCAGCGGACAATATCGCCGATGGCAAAACAATCAAATGCTCGGGCCCGAGGCGGAAAGCGTTGCATAACGCAGCTTTTCGCCGAATGAGAGCGCCCGGGGCGAATGGGCGGGAGGCGATTTGTGAGCCGGCCCCGCGATTGCGCTTTACAGTGACAAGCATCATGTCCATGCCCACCGTCGAGCAGCGCGTCGCGGACGGAGTCGAGGAGCCCGCGCCCGCGCGTTCGCCCGGGCGGTTGCTCGATCCGTGGGCGATCGCCGCGTTCGCGGCCGTGGTCAGCGGCGCGTGGGCCTGCAGGCCCTCCCTGTGGTTCGACGAGGGGGCGACGATCTCGGCCGCCGGGAGCCGGACCCTGGCGGAGTTGTGGCGGCTGCTGGGCCACATCGACGCCGTGCACGGGCTCTATTACCTGCTGATGCACGGATGGTTCGCGCTGTTCCCGCCGACGGAGTTCTGGTCGCGAGCGCCCAGTGCCCTGGCGGTGGGCGCCGCCGCCGCGGGCGTCACGGTATTCACCAGGCAGTTTTCGACACGGCCGGCCGCGGTCTGCGCGGGTGTCATATTCGCCATCCTGCCGCGCACCACCTGGGCGGGCATGGAAGCGCGGCCCTACGCCTTCGCGGCCGCCGCGGCGGCCTGGCTGACCGTATTGCTCGTCGTCGCCGCCCGGCGCAACAGATCGCGACTGTGGGTTTGCTACGCGCTGGCCTTGATGCTCTCGATTCTGCTCAATCTGAACATGGTGCTGTTGGTGCCGGTTTACGCCGTAATGGTGCCGCTGTTGGCGCCCGAGCAGGCGCGCAAATCCGCGACTATTCGGTGGGCGATCAGCTCGTCCGTCGCGGTCGCGGCCATGACGCCGTTCATCGTGTTCGCCCACGCGCAGGTATGGCAGGTCAACTGGATTTACCCGGTCAGCTGGCATTACGCGTTCGACATCATTCTGCGCCAGTATTTCGACCACAGCGTCCCGTTCGCCATCCTGTCCGCCGTCCTCATCGTGGCGGCGGTCGCGGTCCGGCTGGCCGGCGTCCGGCCCCCGGCCGGCGACACGCGTCGGCTCTTGATCATCTGCTCGGCGTGGCTGGTCATCCCCACCGCGCTCGTGGTCATCTATTCGGCCGTCAGCGAGCCGATCTACTACCCGCGCTACCTGATCTTCACCGCGCCCGCGATGGCCGTCGTCCTGGCCGTTTGCATTGTGACGATCGCCCGCAAACCCTGGCCCATCGCCGGAGTGGTGCTGGCCTGCGCGGTCGCCGCGGTGCCGAACTACCTGTTCGTCCAGCGCTGGCCGTACGCCAAAGAGGGCTGGGACTACAGCCAGGTGGCCGATCTGATCAGCTCCCATGCCGCCCCGGGCGACTGCCTGCTGGTGGACAACACCGTGCCGTGGCGGCCCGGGCCGATCCGCGCCCTGCTGGCCACCCGGCCCACGGCCTTCCGGTCGCTCATCGATGTCGAACGCGGCGCCTACGGCCCGAAGGTGGGGTCGCTGTGGGACGGCCACGTCGCCGTGTGGCTGACGACGGCCAAAATCAACAAATGTCCCACGATCTGGACAATTACCAATAAAGAACCATCACTGCCCGACCATCAATCCGGACCGTCTTTGCCGCCGGGACCCGCATTCGGGCGCGCACCGGCTTATCGGTTTCCGAGTTATCTCGGTTTCCGGATTGTCGAACGTTGGCAGTTCCATTACTCGCAGGTGGTGAAGTCCACGCGGTGATTGCCGCTTTGCCGACGGCGTGAACCGCCAATTGTTGGGTGGGTATGCAGAGCCGGCTGGCCGCGCCGCGCCCGGGCGCAACGTACAAGGCTATCCGGCACCTCGTCGAACTGTTCGGCGCGGACTAGCCGACCGGCAGCGCCTCGCGCACGCCGCGGGTGGCGCGGTAGGAAACCGCCACACCGGCGGCGCTGAGCGCGGTGAACACCGTGAACAGCCAGTGTGCCGCCATCCCGTCGCCGCCCTTTGCGGTGTTGACCACCACCCCCGCCAGACCGGCGGCGATCGCCGCGGAAATCAGCTGGACGGTGTTGATGGCCGCCGAGGCGGCGCTGCCCTCGGCGGGGTCGTCGACCGAGGCCATCGCGCGCGCCGACAAATGCGGCCAGGCCATGCCGATCCCGGTCCCGGCCACCAGCAGCGCCACCGCCCACAACGCGGCCGTCCACGGGGTCGTGTCGCCGCGCCGTGCGACCGCGGCCAGGGCCAGGCCGGACGCGGCGACGACAGGCGCCGCCACAATCACCCGCGCGATCATGCGCGGGCTCTCCCACGACGCGCTGACGATCTCGCTGACCGTCCAGCCGAGCGCCAGCGCGGCTCCCAGGAACCCGGCCGCGATGGGGGTCAGATGCGCCAACCGCTGGCCGAACAGCGGCACGTAGGTGTTCACCATCGCGGCGCCCATCAACGCGCCCATGGTCAGGTAGATCCACTTCAACGGCCCGGGACCGAACACGCTGGGTGGCAATATCGCCGCGTGCGTCCGCCAGTCGACGACCACGAACACCCCCACCAGCGCGATGCCGGCCGCGAGCAACGCGAACGTCGCCAGCGTGTTGCGGGGAATCTGGGCGACGCTGACCGCCAGCGCGGCAGCACCGATCAGCAGCAGCGACCGCACCGGCACCTTTTTCGACGGCATGGCGGTGCTGGGCTCGACACGGGCCAGCGCGACCGGCACCAACATGGCCATCAGGCCGGTCAGCACCGCCATCGCCACGAAGGCCCAGCGCCACAAGCCGAGCTGCGCGAACAAACCACCCGTCGTGGGGCCGACCACCGTCGCCACGCCCCACATCGCCGACACCAGTGCCGAACCACGCGTCCACAGGGCGCGCGGCAGGGCGGAATTGATCAGGGCGTATCCGAGGCCGGCCAGCAGCCCACCGGCCACGCCCTGCAGGGCGCGCCCAGCTATCAAAACCTGCATGTTCGGCGCCGCCGCGCAAACCAGGCTGGAGAGACCGAACACGGCGAGTCCGGTCAGGTAGGACGAGCGCGCCCCCGCGCGCAGCAGCATCGGATTGACCATCGCCGCCGCGACCACCGACCCGACCAGGTACAAGGTCGTCACCCAGGCGTAGAGCCGGCTGCCGCCGATTTCGGCGATGGTGTTGGGCAACAAGCTGGTGGTCAGGAACTCGTTGGTCGCGTACAGGGCCACGCCGCCGGCCAGCAGGATGGAAGTCCTCCGATACCTGGCTCCCAGCAGCTGATCCCAGCCGCCGGTGACGGTCGCGGTGTCGGTCACCCCTCTACCGTATGGGGTATCGCGAGAGTGATGATCCGAGATCCGCTGCCAGCAAACTCATTTCAGGCCGGCGGCGTCCATCCCCCGCAGTTCCTTCTTCAGGTCGGCGATCTCGTCGCGGAAGCGCGCGGCCAGCTCGAATTGCAAGTCGCGCGCGGCGGCCATCATCTGCGCGGTGAGGTCCTTGATGAGGTCTGCCAGTTCGGCGCGCGGCATGCTGGTCGTGTCGCGGCCCTCGAACACGCCGGCGCTGACGGCGCGGCCCGGCTCGCCCTGGGCGCGCCGGCCCCGGGAGGAGTTGCGTCCGGAGCCGCCAATCCCCACCTCGGTGGCCCCAGTATCAGCGGCCTCGCGATAGACCTGGTCGAGGATGTCGGCGATCTTTTTGCGCAGCGGCTGCGGGTCGATGCCGTGAGCCTCGTTGTAGGCGACCTGCTTGGCCCGACGGCGTTCGGTCTCGTCGATCGCCTCCTTCATCGAATCCGTGATGGAGTCCGCGTACATGTGCACTTCGCCGGAGACATTGCGGGCGGCCCGGCCGATGGTCTGGATCAGGCTGCGCGAGGACCGCAGGAAGCCCTCCTTGTCGGCGTCCAGGATCGCCACCAACGACACCTCGGGAAGGTCCAGACCCTCCCGGAGCAGGTTGATGCCGACGAGCACGTCGTAGTCGCCCAGCCGCAGCTGGCGCAGTAGTTCCACCCGGCGCAGGGTGTCGACCTCGGAGTGCAGATAGCGCACCCGGATGCCCATTTCCAGGAGGTAATCGGTGAGGTCTTCGGCCATCTTCTTGGTCAGCGTCGTGACCAGCACCCGCTCGTCGGCCGCGGTGCGCTTGCGGATCTCCCCGATCAGGTCGTCGATCTGCCCCTTGGTCGGCTTGACCACCACCTTCGGGTCCACCAGTCCGGTCGGCCGGATCACCTGCTCGACGAACTCGCCACCGGCCTGGCTGAGTTCGTACGGACCGGGGGTGGCCGACAGGTACACCGTCTGCCCGATCCGGTCGGCGAACTCCTCCCACGTCAGCGGGCGGTTATCGCACGCGGAGGGCAGCCGGAAGCCGTACTCGACCAGGTTGCGCTTGCGGGACATGTCGCCCTCGTACATGCCGCCGATCTGCGGCACCGTGACGTGCGACTCGTCGATGACGAGCAGAAAGTCGTCCGGGAAGTAGTCGAGCAGGGTCGCCGGTGGCGAGCCCGGGCCGCGACCGTCGATGTGCCGCGAGTAGTTCTCGATGCCCGAGCAGAAGCCGACCTGGCGCATCATCTCGATGTCGTAGTTGGTGCGCATCCGCAGCCGCTGCGCCTCCAGCAGCTTGCCCTGGCCCTCCAGCTCGGCCAGCCGCGCCGCCAGCTCCTCCTCGATCGTGGAGATCGCGTGGGCCATCCGCTCCGGGCCCGCGACGTAGTGGGTCGCCGGGAAGATCCGCAGCGAGTCGACCTGGCGGATAACGTCGCCGGTCAGCGGGTGCAGGTAGTACAGCGCCTCCACCTCGTCGCCGAAGAACTCGATGCGCACCGCCAGCTCCTCGTAGGACGGGATGATCTCGACGGTGTCGCCGCGCACCCGGAACGAGCCGCGCGTGAAGGACAGGTCGTTGCGGGTGTACTGCACGTCGACCAGCAGCCGCAGCAGCGCGTCGCGGGGCACCTCGGTACCCACGCTCAGTTCGACGGAGCGGTCCAGATACGACTGCGGCGTGCCGAGGCCGTAGATGCACGAGACCGAGGCCACCACGACGACGTCGCGCCGCGACAACAGTGACGACGTCGCGGAATGCCTCAGCCGCTCCACGTCGTCGTTGATCGAGCTGTCCTTCTCGATGTAGGTGTCGGTCTGCGCGATGTACGCCTCGGGCTGGTAATAGTCGTAGTACGACACGAAGTACTCAACAGCGTTGTGCGGCAACATCTCTCGCAGTTCATTGGCCAGCTGGGCGGCCAACGTCTTGTTCGGCGCCATGACCAGCGTGGGCCGCTGCAGCCGCTCGATGAGCCAGGCGGTGGTGGCCGACTTCCCCGTGCCGGTGGCGCCGAGCAGCACCACGTCGCGCTCCCCCGCCCTGATGCGGCGTTCCAGCTCGTCGATGGCGGCCGGCTGGTCGCCGGCGGGCGCGTGCGGGCTGACCACCTCGAAGTGGCCGCCGACGCGCACGACCTCGTCGACCGCGCGGTATTCCGAATGGGCGAGTACCGGATGTTCCGTGGCGAAAGCCATGCCACCAGGGTAGAACCGTCCACCGACAAGAGCAGATCGCTTATAGCGGATTTCCGTAGCGGCGGGGCACACGCCGCGCGCGCCGCTACCCCGCCGGGCGGGTCCAGGTGCGGGTGACGGGGTCGCACTGCAGCAGGTAGCCGTCGTTCGAGGTGGTCATGGCGAACACCGAAGTGCCCGGTCGGTCGCACGAGCTGCCGGAAGCGTGCACGCCCATTGTGATCGGGGCCTTGGCCCAGCTGTTGCCCTCGCACACGATCTGCTCGCTGTTGGTGGGGTCGTAGGCCAGCTTGCCGATGTCGCTGCACAGCCCGCCGAGCACGGGCGGTACCGGGGCCGATGCGGCCGTCGAGGTGCTGACCGCCTGGGCGGGGTCGCTCAGGTTCACGCCGGCCGGCACGTCGCCGACCCGGGTCGCCACCACGGGCACCCGCACCACCGCGCCCTGCGCACCGCACTCGTTGCTGAGCACGGTCTCGGTCACGGTGCCGCGCAGGGTGCCGTCGGCCTGGGGTGCCAGCGACCAGGCGAGCGTCTCCTGCTGGGTGGCCTTGGCCTGGCCGTTCGGTTGGGTGCAGCCCAGCCGGTCCTGTTGGGGGGCGCCCTGCCAATAGCCGCCGACAAAGTGCAGCGTGTCCGTCTTGCCCCCGTCGGCCGTTTGGTGGGTGGCGTTGTCCAGCCGGGTCCCGGTGGCCGCGCATCCGTTGGTGGTGCACGCCGAGCGGAAAGCCCACCAGCCGGTGGCGGGGCCGTCGTGACGGATCGCGACGCCGTTGGTGGTGCGCTTGCTCTGGTCGTAGTCCAGCTTGTAGCTCCCGTTGAGCACCGGTCCGCCGGACCTGGCCGGCGCGGCACTCGGCGCGGGGACGGACGGCTTGGACGCGAGGGCCGGGTTGCCCGGCGGGGTGTCCGGCTCGAACGAATACAACACCGACCAGGTGGCCGCCACGGCGATCAGCATCGCGCACACCAACCCGACCGCCCACCGCGTCCGCGACGAGAGCCGGTGGTTCATCGCCGCAGCGACGACGCGCGGGCCGCGCTGAGGAGCCGTCAACGCCGCGGTTCGGGGCCGGGCCCCGGTGCCGGCTTGGGCGACACCGTCTGATCCCTCGCTGACGGCGGCGGCAAACGCGCGGCACCGCTGGAACCTGTCCCCGGGTTGCTTGGCCAGGGCCTGGTGGAACACCTCATCGAGATGCGCCAGCTCCGGGCGGTAATCGCTGAGCCGGGGCGGATTCTCGTGCAGGTGCTGGCTGATCACCGCGATCGGATTCGAGTGCTGAAACGGCGGGGTTCCGGTGAGCAGATGGAAAGCCGTTGCGGCCAAGGCATATTGGTCTGCGCGCCCGTCGATGTTGGCTCCCGTCAACTGCTCCGGCGCGGCGTAGGCCACCGTCCCCACGGCGACGTTGGTCTCGGTAATTCCGCTGATGTCGCCCAGGTGACGTGCGACACCGAAGTCCGCCAACAGGATTCGGCGTTCACCGTCTTCCGGATGGGTGAGCAGGATGTTGGCCGGTTTGACGTCGCGGTGCAGCAGCCCGCGGTCATGGGCGTAGTCGAGAGCGCCCGCGACGGCCTGGACAATGGCGCACACCTCCTGGATCGGCATCCCGTCCTGGTAGCGCTCTTTCACCAGCCGGGAGGCGTCGGTGCCCTCGACGTAGTCCATGGAAATCCAAAGGTGGCCGTTGAATTCGCCGCGGTCATGCACGCCGACGATGTGGGGATGCCACAGCGTCGCGGCGAGATCGGCCTCGCGGTTGAACCTTTCGCGGAATTCGGGATCGGCCGTGACCGCCTCCGCCAGCACCTTGATCACGTCGCGGCGCGGCAACCGGGGGTGCAGGGCCAGATAAACCTCGGCCATGCCCCCGGCGCCCAGCTGCCGCAGAATCGTGTAGCCCGCGAACGGCGCCCCGCCGGTTATCGACGGGCGGGACCCGTCGTCCCGCCGCGCGGCCTCGGGGTCGATGCTAGGGCTCGAGCTGACCGGGGGAACGCGGCGGAACAGATGGGCGATCGTCACCGCGGGCAGCGAGTGAAAGCCCGCGCGCACCGCGGCACCGGCCTGACGTGGGTTGCTCAGCAGCCGGCGCCCGGCGCCGATGCGCCGGGTAGTCCCCTTGTGTTCATCCATCTATCCCCTCGTCCCTCTCCGCTGCTCCGGCCTCCGACGCGGCGCGCCTCCTGGGCACCTGCATCACGATTGGGGCCGTGCGTCGCCTCGGCGCTGCGGGCCGGCACCACGGTGTGCCCGGCGCGCCCCGAAACTCCCCCTACGTTCAGATCATGCCGGATCCCGGTGGGGGGTTCGCCTCAGCAAGCTATGAAACGGTTATGAGTGGCCGAACCGAAACATAGGGAAATCACAGGCGATCCCAATAGAGACCACTCACCCGACGCACCGATACTTGTGGAGTGACTCGACCCGCCCCGCCCATCCTGACGATTCGGCACGACGGGTCCCAACGATCCTTCGCGGCCGGCCACGAGGTCGTCATCGGCCGCGACGACCAGGCCGACGTGCGCATCGCCGATCCACGGATCTCGCGGGCCCACCTGATCCTACGTTTCGACCAAGGCCGCTGGCTGGCAATAGACAACGGGTCGCTGAACGGCACCTATCTCAACGGCTACCGGATGCCGGTCATCGACATCCACGACGGGCAGAGCATTCACGTCGGCAATCCGCGCGGACCGCGGCTGACCTTCGCCATCGGGCCGCAGCGGGGCTACACCGACCGGCCGGGCAGGTCGCGGCCGAGCCCGGAGGCCGGGCCGCCGACGCTGGCGTGGTCGGCGCTTCCCGAGCAAACGAATCCGGTCAGGAATCCGGGCCGGGGCGGCGCGAACGCGGCGCCCGCGCGGCCGGTGCCGCCCAGGCCGTCAGGGGGGCCGCCGAATTCGCCGCCGCGCCAGCCGGTTTCGCCATCCCGTCAGGTGCCGCGCAGGCCCGTGCCCGCGCCCGGCGTCCGCGGCACACCGCTCGACGAGCGGACCGTCGTGCACGCCGCGGCACCCCAGCCGGTCGCGACGCCGCCCACCGAA
Organism: Mycobacterium paraffinicum; assembly: GCF_025822865.1. NCBI lineage: Bacteria > Bacillati > Actinomycetota > Actinomycetes > Mycobacteriales > Mycobacteriaceae > Mycobacterium > Mycobacterium paraffinicum. The sequence goes on from NZ_JACKUR010000010.1 coordinate 279,579, forward strand.
CTCACCGTGGTCGACGCCAAGACGGCCGACGTGTCGAACCTCGCGACGCGGTTTGTGAAGCTGCTCTCACCGCGCTCGTCGGCCGCCGCGGGCACCCCGGGCGCCATGACGATCGGCCGGGCCGCGGAGAGCGACATCGTGGTTTCCGACGTGCTGGCCTCACGCCAGCATGCGACGTTGGTGCAGACGCCGCTCGGCACCGAAATCCGGGACAACAGCATCAACGGAACCTTCGTCAACGGCACCCGGGTAGGGTCGGCGATCCTGTCCGATGACGACGTCGTCACCATCGGCAACGTCGACCTCGTTTTCCGTGACGGCACCCTGACCCCACGCAGCGAGGCCGCGACGCGCACCGGCGGTCTCGAGGTGCGCAACGTCAAGTACGTCGTCGACAACGGCAAACAACTGCTGGACGACATCTCGCTGATCGCGCGACCCGGCACGCTGACCGCCGTCATCGGCGGGTCAGGCGCCGGCAAGAGCACCCTGGCCAGGCTCATCGCCGGCTACACCACCCCCAGCTCCGGCTCGGTTACGTTCGAGGGCCACGACATTCACACCGAGTACGCGTCGCTGCGCAGCCGCATCGGCATGGTCCCGCAGGACGACGTGGTGCACCGGCAGCTGACGATCAACCAGGCGCTCGGCTACGCCGCCGAACTGCGCCTGCCACCCGACACCAGCAAATCCGACCGCGCGAAGATCGTCGCTCAGGTCCTCGAAGAGCTCGACCTGACCAAACACGCCGACACCCGGGTGGACAAGCTGTCCGGCGGTCAGCGCAAGCGCGCCTCGGTGGCGCTCGAGTTGCTCACCGGCCCATCGCTGTTGATCCTCGACGAGCCGACTTCCGGCCTCGACCCGGCGCTCGATCACCAGGTCATGATGATGCTGCGGCAGCTGGCCGACGCCGGTCGGGTGGTGATCGTGGTGACGCACATGCTGTCCTACCTGGAGACCTGCGACCAGCTGCTGTTGGTGGCCCCGGGCGGCAAGACCGCCTATTGCGGCCCGCCGGACCAGATCGGCGAGGCCATGGGAACCACCAACTGGGCGAAGATCTTCACGAAGGTGGGCGCCGACCCCGAAGAGGCCAACCGGCGCTTCGTGGAGCAACGTGACGCCGAGAGGCGGCCGCAGAAACTGTTGCCGGACAAGGCCGATGAGCCTGGGGCCCTGGGCGAACCGGTGCATACCAGTGTGCGGCGCCAGATTTCGACGGTCGCCCGCCGGCAGATCCGCTTGGTGGTCGCCGACCGGGCATACTTCATCTTCCTGGCGCTGTTGCCGTTCATCCTGGGCTCGCTGTCCCTGACCGTTCCCGGCAGCAACGGTTTCCATCTGCCCAGCGTGAACGCCGGGACACCCGACGAAGCGGCGCAGATCCTCGCCCTGCTGATGCCGGCCGCGGCGTTCATGGGCACCGCACTGACCATCCGCGACCTGGTCGGCGAACGCCCGATCTTCCAGCGCGAGCAAGCGGTGGGGCTGTCGACCACGGCCTATCTGCTCGCGAAGACCACCGTGTACTGCGGGTTCGCGGTCCTGCAGTCGGCGATCATCACCGCGATCGTGGTGATCGGCAAGAGCGCTCCGACGCGCGGCGGCGTCCTGCTCGGCCATTCGACCATCGGCGCGACGGTCGAACTGTTCGCCACCGTGGCGGCGACCTGTGTGGCCTCGGCGATTCTCGGCCTGGCGATTTCGTCGCTGGTCCGCTCGAGCGAGCAGATCATGCCGCTGTTCGTGGTGACGGTGATGGCTCAGCTGGTGCTGTGCGGCGGCATGGTCCCCGTGACCGGCCGGCTCGGGCTGGACCAGCTGTCCTTCGGGATGCCCGCGCGGTGGGGCTACGCCGCGGCGGCGTCGACGGTCGACCTGCGGCACCTGGTGCCCGGTTCGCTGCTGTCCCAGGACCGGTTCTGGCAGCACACGTCGAAGGTCTGGCTGCTCGACATGGGCATGCTCGCGGCGTTGTCGCTGTTCTATGCCGGTTTCGTGCGGTGGAGAATCCGGCTGCGGCGATAGAGTTGCATCATCCATCCGCCGAAGCACGAGACGTTCGACCTCATCGCCCGCACCAACACCGATCCCAAGGGCATCGTGCGGGCCGTCGACGAGTACGTCGTGCGGCCCTGGGGCCTCTACGTGGCCCGGCCCACTCCCGGCCGCGCCCAGTTCCGCTACCTGGAGTCGTGGCTGCTGCCGTCGCTCGGCTTGCGCGCCACGGTCTTTTACTTCAACCCGGGCCATGAGCGCGACCACGACTACTACCTCGATGTCGGTGAGTACACGCCCGGCCCCGACGTCTGGCGTTCCGAAGATCACTACCTCGACATCGAGGTCCGCACCGGCGACGGCGCCGACCTGACCGACGTCGACGAGTTGCTGGATGCCGTCCGGCACGGCTTGCTGACCCCGCACGACGCCGAGCGGGCGGTGCGGCGCGCCGTGGACGCCGTGGCGGGTTTGGCCCGCAACGGTTATGACCTGTCCCGCTGGCTGGCCGGCCACGGGATGGAACTCACCTGGCGTGAGAGGTAAGCGGCGGCCACGCTGAACCAAGGCCTAACGGCCCTAGCGTGGGGGCGCCGACGGCCCTAATTTCGGCAGTGCCAGCCGACAAACGCCGACGTCCGGCGAACGGATCTGAGGAAGCCGTGGCGTTTTTCCAAGTGATAGCAGTCGATCTCGACGGCACATTGACATTGGACGGCCAGCTGTCACCCCAAACGCTGGACGCCATCTACGGTGCTCGGCGCAAAGGATTGACCGCCGTCCTGGTCACCGGCCGCATCGGAACTGAACTGCAGGCGGAATTCCCTCACATCGCGGACCACTTCGACGCGCTGGTGCTGGAAAACGGTGCCGTGATGGTGGTCAACGGGCGCACGTCGAGGTTGGCCGAGCCGGTGGACAGCAGCCTTGACGACGCGCTCGGTGAACGATGGGTGCCGTCCCGCCGGGGCGAGGTCATGGTCGCCACCGACGGTGAGCACGCCTCGACCGTCCTGGACGTGATCGGCGAACTGGAACTGGACTGCCAGGTCATCCGGAACCGGTCCGCACTCATGGTGCTGCCGGCGGGTGTCACCAAAGGCACCGGGCTACGCGCGGTGCTGGCCAAACTGAACATGTCACCGCACAACACCGTCGCTATCGGCGATGCGGAGAACGACTTGTCGCTGTTCGGCGTCGCGGAGATCGGCGCCGCGGTGGCTAATGCCATTTCGTCCGTGCGCCGCCGGGCCGATCTCGTGCTTGCCGAACCGGACGGCGCCGGCGTCGTCGAGCTGCTGACCGGGCCGTACCTCAGTGGGGCGCAACGCTGGTGCCCGCCGCGACGATGGATCGACATCGGCACCTTCGACGACCACACCCCCACCCGGGTGCCGGGCAGCCAGGGCCGCATCCTCGTGACCGGCCCTGCCGGCTCGGGAAAGAGCTACCTCGTCGGCCTGCTGGCTGAGCGATGGATTTCGGCCGGCTACTGCGTCCTGGTCATCGATCCCGAAGGCGACCACTCGCAACTACGGGAACTCAACGGGGTCGAGGTGATCGATGGCCGCAGCCACCTTCCCGAACCCACCGAATTGGTCAACAGGCTCAACCCGCATTCCAGTGTGGTGGTGGACATGTCCGGGATCACCGAGCCCGCCAAGGCCGAGTACTTGCACCTGCTGCGATCGACCGCGGAGGCGCACCGTGAAGAACACGGATTCCCGCATTGGGTGATCTACGACGAGGCGCAACTCCTCGGCACCACCGAGGAAGCACGCTGGGCACGACGCGGCGGCTATGTGTTGTCGTCGTTCACGCCCGCCGCACTGCCCGCCCAGGAGATCGACAACAGCGACGTGGTGCTGACCCTCACCGCCAGTGGCGACACCGCAGCCCTGACCGCGGTGCGACGGGCCACGGTCAGCTTCGGCGGCGGGCCGTCCCGGGCATTCACCATCGCTGACCGCCAGACCGGCCACGTGCGGCACCGCCACAAATATGCCGATGTCCGGCTTCCGGATGAACGCCGGTTCTACTTCCACACCATCAATGACCGATTCGTCCGGCCGGCTGCGACGATGCACGAATTCCGTTCCGCGATAAGCCATATCGATTACGAGGCGCTGCAGTATCATCTCGAACGCGGGGATTTCTCCCGCTGGCTCGCCTCGACCATTACCGACAGGGACTTGGCAAAGCAGGTCGCAGCCTGGGAGGACGAGGTGCTGGCCCGCCGCGCCGCCGACGTGGAACACATCCGACACGAACTGATCCGCGCGGTGGAAGAACGGTATCTGCTGCACGACGCCACCGAGGGTCACCAGCCACCCGCTCCGGGGAGCGGCTAGTCCGGCGCGACCGGGAGGCCGGGGCAGACCGCGATGTAGGGGACATCCGGTGAGACCCAGTCGTTCCACTGCCGGTGGCTCATGTTCGCGGCGAGCTTGTCGCATAGCAGGGCGGCCCAGTCCGCTTCGGGCGGCGCGGGCCACAGCCGCAGCGTCCTGTCGTGGCTGCCGGAGACGATGCGCTGCCCGTCGGGGCTGAACGCCACGCCGAATACCGCGTCGGTGTGGCCGGTCAGCGGGGCGCCGATCGGCTGGCCGGTGGCCGCATCCCACAACCGCACCGTCGTGTCGTCGCCGCCGGAGACGATTCGCCGCCCATCCGGGCTGAACGCCACACTTTCTACTGCGCCGGCGTGCCCGGCCAGCGGGGCGCCGATCGGCTGGCCGGTGGCCGCATCCCACAACCGCACCGTCGTGTCGTCGCCGCCGGAGACGATTCGCCGCCCATCCGGGCTGAACGCCACGCTTCGCACCCAGTCGGTGTGCCCGGTGAGCGGCGCGCCGATCGGCTGGCCGGTGCCGGCATCCCACAACCGCAGCGTGTTGTCCCAGCTGCCGGAGACGATGCGCCGCCCGTCCGGGCTGAACACCACACTGAGCACCCCGCCGGTGTGCCCGGTCAGCGGTGTGCCGATCGGCGCGCCGGTGCCGGCATCCCACAATCGCAGTGTCTTGTCGCGGCTGCCGGAGACGATGCGCCGCCCATCCGGGCTGAACGCCACACTGATCACGAAGCCGGCCGTCTGGATGATCTTGGCGGTGCTGCGCTGCGCGACCACTCCGGTGAACAGCGCGCCGGTGTCGGCATTCGGCGAGACGCGCGGCGCGGCCAGGATCTGCTGCAGCGCCCGCACATCACCGCCACCCTCGACACCGGCAAGCATGGACTGTCCTTGCGAGGTCAATTTGAGTGCTATCGCTTGGTTGCGCTGAGCTATCGCCTGGTTGCGCTGGAGTAGGGCTTCTTGTCGTTGGTGATTCGCTTCTCGTTGTTTCACGACCGCGATTGACGCCGCTACCACCGCGAGGATGGTAAGGAAAACCAGTCCCGCGATCGCGGCTCGGCGAAAGCGCCGGAAGCGCCGCTGTTCGCGCAGATCGTCGCTGGCCAGCTCGTACTTGGACTTCCCGTGGATCGGGGCGGCGAGATCGGTGACCTTGTCCCGGAAGGCGTGCCCGTGCGGATCCCATGGCGCGTCGCCGCTGATGTCGACATAAAGCGGTTCCGCGGGCAGCACCCCAGGCTGGGTCAGCACTGGCAACGCAACATCCGACCGGCCGGGATCAAACCGGCGGTTGTCGCCGTCCCAGCACAGCTGGCCCTTCCACCACCACCACCAACAGCTGGTCGGGACCGCGCCGCTCCAGCCAGTAGGCGACCTCCTGGTTGACCCAATGAGAGCCCGCCGCCGACGACGAAAGCACCACGATCAGATAGCGCGATTGGTCCATCGCGTTGCTGACCTTGCCCCACAAGTTCGGATTGGCGGCCAGGTCGGTGCTATCCCGAAACACCCGTAGCGCGTTCAGCTGGCCCACGCGACGACCGATGTGGTGCAAGCCCTTCTGGATCCCGGCCACGGCCTCCCCGTCACGATGGCTGTAGGACAGGAAGGCGTCATAGGTGAACGACGCTTCGTGACGCCGAGTTGGCGGCTCTGCACGTAGTGCGCTGCCGATGGGCATTTCGGACCCCCAATATCGACGGGCTGCTGCTGTATGTTCGATCGCATCGGTCGACCGAGAACAGGGTCTTTCGACCCGAATGCGGCGGTCTCAGTGCCGCCATCGAAACGGCGCGCGACGCAAGGACGAAAATCATGGCCGCTCCGGATTGGGCCCTGCCCGACGAGGTTCGAAGCCTCCTGCACGACGAGCCGGTGCCAGACTGGCGACCTCCCACGCTGGCCACCCTGACCGACAAGCGGTTCTCCGATCCGCGGTGGGTCTTCGAGCGCAAGTTCGACGGGATGCGCTGCCTGGCGTTTCGTGACGGCGCCCGGGTGCGGCTGCTGTCGCGAAATCGCCAGCCGCTCAACGGGACCTACCCGGAACTGGTCGACGCGCTCGCGGCTCAGCACACCACCCGCTTCGTGCTGGACGGCGAGGTGGTGGCGTTCGAGGGTCGCCGCACCAGCTTCGCCCGGCTGCAGGGCCGCCTGGGCATCACCGACCCCGAGCTGGCGCGCGCATCGCCGGTCCGCGTCTTCTATTACGTTTTCGACCTGTTGCACCTCGACGGGAAGTCGACGGTTGACGCGCCGCTGTTGTGGCGGAAGCGGCTGCTACGCAATGCGATTGAATTCGGCGGCCCGCTGCGCTACACGCCGCACCGGGTTACCGACGGCCTGGCCGCCTACCGCGCGGCCTGCGAGCGAGGCGACGAAGGGGTGATCGCGAAGCTGGCCGAGTCGACCTACGACGGCGGGCGGTCGAAGAATTGGTTGAAGTTCAAGTGCGTGCGCGACCAGGAATTCGTGGTGGGCGGCTACACCAGCCCCAAGGGCAGCCGGATCGAGTTGGGCGCGCTGCTGCTGGGCTACTACGAGGGCCGCGAACTGGTCTACGCCGGCAAGGTGGGTACGGGCTTCGACGAGGCCACGCTGCACCGGCTGCACGAGCGGCTCTCGGCGATCACCCGGGAGACGCCGCCCTTCACCCGCGGCCTGGTCCGCGAAGCCGGCGCCCATTGGGCGCGCCCCGAACTGGTGGTGCAGATCGGTTTCACCGAGTGGACCCGTGACGGGAAGCTGCGCCACCCGCGTTACCTCGGTGTCCGCACCGACAAGGACGCCGGCGAGGTGGTACGGGAGACCGGGGCCTGACCGCTTGGCCCATCGATAACGTTGACGTAATGTCGGCAACTATGAGCTGCACCGGCCGCAGGCTGCTGCCCATCACCGCGGTGACGATCATCGCCGTTGGCTCCCAACTGAGTCCGGCGACCGCGCGGGCGGACCTGCATAACATCACCTACCGCGCCCGCATCGACGCACTCACCACCGGCAGTCAGGCCACCTTCATCATCAACGGCGGCCAGACGAACACCACCAACCTTCCGTCCATGCCCGGCAATGCATTCGAGGCCAACACGGTGCTGCCCGACCCGCAGCAGGCCGGCATGCGGATAGTGCTTCGTTTCCCGTATTCGGCGAATGTGCACTGCGAGATCGACGTCGACGACAACGTTTTCACCCAGGCCGACCAAGTGGTCAAACCGGCGCCCGGAAATGCCGACCCCAACAACGGCGCGCTGCAGTGCGGCGCACCCCTGCCCGGCTGATCCGGGCTAGGGCTTCCAGCCCGTCGAATCCGCCCACTCCCAGGCGCGCCGGTAGGCGTCGAGGAACCACGACTCCTTGGCCTCGACATAGGATGCGGTGTCGCCGCCGGCCTGAGCTTCGGCCGACTGCTTGACGGACAGGTAGTCGGCCCGCGCCTCGGGGCTGGCCGACAGCCAGGCGACGAACAGCAGCGCGAACTGCTGGTTGGGCCAGCCATCGACCCGGATATGCACGTTGGTCGGGCGACCCGGGTCGGCCGAGGCGTGAATCCGCTTGTCCCACAGCGCCGCATCGTCACTGTGGTTGTAGCGCTCGACCGCGCTGCGCGCATCGGGCTTGGCCACATCGGAGGTGATGCGCTCGATGCGGGGGTAGCCGGCACCCAGCAGGGGCTCGACGAGTTCGTCGGCGGCCGCCAAGGATTCGACGGTGATCTGCACGTCGATCACGTCCTTGGCGGGAAAGTCCGGGACGGCGGTCGATCCGATGTGGTCCACGCGAATCGCCCGGTGGCCGCAGGCGGTCTGCAACCGGTTGACGATCCGCCGCGCCTGCTCCTGCCAACTCGGGTCGGGCGGCACCAACCGCGCCGGCGCCCGCGCGACCTGATGCTGAGTCAGGTTGTGCGCGAAGGGCAGTATCCGGTGGTCCCACACGTCATGGGCCCGCTGCACCAACTCCTCCGGGCTGCCGGAGTTGTCCACCCAGATGTCGGCGACGGCACGGCGCTGCTCGTCGCTGGCCTGCGCGGCGATCCGGGCGCGTGCGTCGGATTCGGGCATGCCGCGCTGATCGACCAGCCGTCGCAGCCGGACCTCGACGTCGGCGTACACGATGACGACGAGCGGGAACAGCGGCGCCATCCCCGACTCCACGAGCAGCGGGATGTCTTCGACGACAACCGAATCCTCGGGCACCGAGGCGATGATCTCGGCGCGGCGCTTGCCGACCAGCGGGTGCACGATGCCGTTCAGCCGTTGACGCGCCTCGTCGTCCCGGAAGGCCTTGGCGGCCAACGCGGGACGATCCAGCGATCCGTCGGGAAGGAGTATGTCCTCACCGAACGCATCGACCAGCGCGGCCAATCCCTCGGTGCCCGGCTGGACCACCTCACGCGCGATGACGTCACCGTCGACGATGACCGCACCGCATTTCGCGAAGGTGGCCGACAGCGCCGACTTGCCGGCGCCGATGCCACCGGTCAACCCGATACGCAGCATGGCGTCAGAGCGATCAGAAGCAGGTCACGCGTTGCCGGCGAGCTTCTCCCGCAGGGCGGCCAATTGGGCGTCGCTGGCCAGCGACCCGCCGGCCGCCTTCTCCTGCGGCGCGCCGTTGCCCGTCGACTGCTCGGCGTGCCCGGCCGCCTCGGCCGCGGCGAACTTCTCCATCTGCGCGGTGTGCATCTTGTGCCGGCGCTCGGCCTCGGCGTAGCGGGCCTCCCACTCGGTGCGCTGCTTGTCGAAGCCCTCGAGCCATTCGTTGGTCTCGGCGTCGAAGCCTTCGGGGAAGATGTAGTTGCCCTGCTCGTCGTAGCTGTCCGCCATGCCGTACTTCGCCGGGTCGAACTCGTCGGTGTAGTCCTCGTTGGCTTGCTTGAGCGACAACGAGATCCGGCGACGCTCCAGGTCGATGTCGATGACCTTGACCATGGCGTCGTCGCCGACGGCGACCACCTGGTCGGGCACCTCGACGTGGCGCTCGGCCAGCTCGGAGATGTGCACCAAGCCCTCGATGCCCTCCTCGACGCGGACGAACGCACCGAACGGCACCAGCTTGGTGACCTTGCCGGGCACGATCTGGCCGATGGCGTGCGTGCGGGCGAAGTGGCGCCACGGGTCTTCCTGGGTTGCCTTGAGCGACAACGAAACCCGCTCGCGGTCCATGTCGACGTCGAGCACCTCGACGGTGACCTCGTCGCCGACCTGGACCACCTCGGACGGGTGGTCGATGTGCTTCCAGGACAACTCGGAGACGTGCACCAGGCCGTCCACACCACCAAGGTCGACGAACGCGCCGAAGTTGACGATGGACGAGACGACACCCTTGCGGATGGCGCCCTTCTGCAGCTGGTTGAGGAACTCGCTGCGCACCTCGGACTGGGTCTGCTCCAGCCAGGCACGCCGCGACAGCACGACGTTGTTGCGGTTCTTGTCCAGCTCGATGATCTTGGCCTCGATCTCCTTGCCGATGTACGGCTGCAGATCGCGGACCCGACGCATCTCGACCAGCGACGCGGGCAGGAAGCCACGCAGGCCGATGTCGAGGATCAGGCCACCCTTGACCACCTCGATGACGGTGCCCTTGACGGCCTCGTCCTTCTCCTTGAGCGCCTCGATGGTGCCCCAGGCGCGCTCGTACTGCGCGCGCTTCTTGGACAGGATCAGGCGGCCCTCTTTGTCCTCCTTGGTGAGAACAAGGGCTTCGACCTCATCACCGACGGAAACGACCTCGCTGGGGTCGACATCGTGCTTGATGGAGAGCTCGCGGGCGGGGATGACGCCCTCGGTCTTGTAGCCGATGTCGAGGAGCACCTCGTCCCGGTCCACTTTGACGATCGTCCCCTCGACGATGTCGCCATCGTTGAAGTACTTGATCGTTTTGTCTATTGCGGCAAGAAAGTCCTCGCTGGAGCCAATGTCGTTGACGGCTACTTGGGGCGAGGTGACGGTGGGACTCGGCATGTGGTGGGTTGCTCCGGACAGGTTGGGTCGTAGGGACAAAACTGGGATTTATCTGTTGAGGTTACTCGACTGCGTACACGCTGGCCAAACCCGGGCGGCGCGCCACTTGCGCGACACCGGGCATTTGCCCACGGCGAAGGTGACGGCAACGCGAATTTCGCGGCAATTTTCTCTCCGCCAGATCATCCTCGGCCACTAACGCCGCCGTCAATGCGCTGCCGCGTCCCATGACCGGCCGTAGCCCACCGAGACCTCCAGCGGGACATCGAGCGGATAGGCGCCGCCCATCTTCTCGCGGGCCAGCGCCTCGAGCTGGTCCCGCTCGCCCGGAGCGATTTCGAACAGGAGTTCGTCATGCACCTGCAGCAGCATCCGGGACTTCAGTCCGGCTTCGTTGATCGCCTTGTCGACCTCGATCATCGCGACCTTGATGATGTCGGCGGCGCTGCCCTGGATGGGCGCGTTGAGCGCCGCCCGCTCGGCCGCCTCCCGCACCTGGCGGTTGCTGCTGTCCAGCTCGGGAAGGTAGCGGCGGCGGCCCAGCACCGTCGAGGTGTAGCCGTCCTTGCGGGCCTGCTCCACGATGTTCATCAGGTAGTCGCGCACCCCGCCGAACCGGGCGAAGTAGGCGTCCATCTGTTCCTTCGCCTCTTCGGTGGAGATCTTGAGCTGCTGCGACAGGCCGTAGGCGCTCAATCCGTAGGCCAGCCCGTACGACATCGCCTTGACCCGGCGGCGCAACTCGGCGGTGACCTCCTCGATCGGCACGCCGAAAGCCCGGGACGCGACGAACGAGTGCAGGTCCTCCCCCGTGTTGAACGCCTCGATCAGGCCCTCGTCCCGGGACAGGTGCGCCATGATCCGCATCTCGATCTGGCTGTAGTCGGCGGTCATCAACTCGCTGTAGCCCTCGCCGACCACGAATGCGTCGCGGATGCGCCGGCCGGCCTCGGTGCGGATCGGAATGTTCTGCAGGTTCGGCTCGGTCGACGACAGCCGGCCCGTCGCCGCGATGGTCTGGTTGAACGTGGTGTGGATACGCCCGTCCGAGGCCACCGAATTCAGCAAGCCGTCGACGGTCACCTTGAGCCGGGTGGCGTCGCGGTGGGTCAGCAGGTGTTGCAGGAACGGATGGCCCGTCTTGTCGAACAGTGACTGCAGGGCGTCGGCGTCGGTGGTGTAGCCGGTCTTGGTGCGCTTGGTCTTCGGCATCTCCAGCTCGTCGAAGAGCACCGCCTGCAACTGTTTCGGCGAACCCAGGTTGATCTGCTTGCCGATCACCGCGTAGGCCGCTTCGGCGGCGTCGCGGATCTGGTGGGCGAAATCGCTCTGCAGCTCGCCGAGCAAATCCAAATCGACTGCGATGCCGGTGTGTTCCATCCCGGCCAGCACCCGCTGCACCGGCAGCTCCATGCCGCCAAGCAGCGACGTGGAGTTGATGCGGGCCAGCTCCTCATCGAGCGCGTCGGCCAGATCCAGCACCGCCACGGCCCGCAGGATCAGCGTCTGCACCGCCTGGTCATCCGTTCCATCGGAATCGTCGAGCAGCGAAAGCTGTTGCTGCTCAGGGGTTTCCGCGCGCAGCTCCCTGCGCAGGTAGCGCAGCGACAGGTCCTCGAGGGAAAAGCTGCGCTGCCCGGGCCGCACCAGGTAGGCGGCCAGGGCGGTATCGGAGGTGACGCCGGCCAGCGTCCAGCCCCGGCCGGCGAGGTCGTGCATGGCCAGCTTGGCTTCGTGCAGCGCCTTGGGCGGACCCGGGTCGGCCAGCCAGGACGCCAGCGCCGCCTCGTCGTCGGGATCCAGCGTCGAGGTGTCGATATAGCGGCCCTCACCGTCGGCCGAGACGATGGCCACCGCGGTGGCGTCGGCGTCGTAGGCCAAATGCGTGCCGACGACGGCCAGGCCGAACCGCTTGCCCGAGCTGTGCTCCGCCAGCCACACCGCCAACTCGCCGGGCTGCAGCGCGCCCCCGCGGACGTCGAAACCGGCGTCGACCTCGGGCTCTGCCGCGGCCAGGGTGTCGAACAACCGGTCGCGCAACACCCGGAACTCCAGGTCGTCGAAGAGCCGGTGGATGTGGTCGCGGTCCCACGGCTGCATGCGCAGCGTGTCCGGGGTCTGTGCCAGCGGCACGTCCTTGACGAGATCGGTCAGCTCGCGGTTGCGGATCACGCTGGCCAGGTTGGCCCGCAGCGCGTCGCCGACCTTGCCACGCACCGAGTCGACGTTGTCCACCAGCCCCTGCAGCGAGCCGTATTCGGCGATCCACTTGGACGCGGTCTTCTCCCCGACGCCGGGAATGCCGGGCAGGTTGTCGCTGGGATCGCCACGCAGGGCGGCGAAGTCGGGGTATTGCGCGGGGGTCAACCCATACTTTTCGACGACGGCCTCGGGCGTGAACCGGGTGAGTTCGCTGACGCCCTTGATCGGGTACAGGACCGTGACGTCGTCGCTGACCAGTTGCAGGGAATCCCGGTCCCCGGTCACCACCAGCACGCGGTAGCCCTGGTGTTCGGCCTGGGTGGCCAGCGTCGCGATGAGGTCGTCGGCCTCGAAGCCCTGCTCGGCGAGCACCGTGATGCCCAGCGCGTTCAGCACTTCCTTGGTGATGTCGATCTGGCCGTGAAACTCGTCCGGTGTCGCCGACCGGTTGGCCTTGTACTCGGGGTACCGCTCGGAGCGGAAGGTCTGCCGGGACACGTCGAACGCCGCGGCGACGTGCGTGGGGGCCTCGTCGCGCAACAGGTTGATCAGCATCGCGGTGAACCCGTACACCGCGTTGGTGGTCAGGCCGCCGCGGGTCTTGAAGTTCTCGGCCGGCAGCGCGTAGAACGCGCGGAAGGCCAGCGAATTGCCGTCCAGCAGCATCAGCGTCGGCTTGGTCTGCTCCTCGCTGGCGATACTCACGGCTCACACTCTAGGCATCCGGTACGACGCGGCACGCGCCCCAACCATCCGGGCCAGAACTGCAACACGTTTCAGTTTTGTATCGGGCCTGGGTAGTCTGGCCGAGTGCCAGAGGTCACCAGCCAACAACCCGCGATCGACGGATGGTTCGCCACCGACGACACCGGAAGCGCCCACTTGATCGGCAGCAAGTGCCCCGAGTGCGGCACCTATGTCTTCCCGCCGCGCGAGAACAACTGCCCCAACCCGGGCTGCGCCAGCGACACACTAGAGCCCGTCGCGTTGTCGACCCGGGGAACGCTGTGGAGCTACACCGAAAACCGGTATCCGCCGCCGCCGCCCTACCCGGCCCCGGATCCCTTCGAGCCGTTCGCCATCGCCGCCGTCGAGCTGGCCGATGAGGGAATCATCGTGCTGGGCAAGGTGGTCGAGGGGACGCTGGCCGCCGATCTGAAGGTCGGCATGGAGATGGAGCTGACCACCATGCCGCTGTTCACCGACGACGACGGCGTGGAGCGCCTCGTCCATGCGTGGAGGATCGCCTGATGCCCGAACCGCTGTACATTCTCGGCGCCGGAATGCACCCCTGGGGCAAGTGGGGCCGCGACTTCACCGAATACGGGGTCGTCGCCGCACGCGCCGCGCTGGCCGAGGCGGGCCTGGACTGGACGCAGATCCAGTTGGTCGCCGGCGCGGACACCATCCGCAACGGTTACCCGGGCTTCATCGCCGGGTCGACGTTCGCCCAGAAGCTGGGCTGGAACGGCGTCCCGGTCAGCTCGAGCTACGCCGCGTGTGCGAGCGGCTCCCAGGCGCTGCAGAGCGCGCGGGCCCAAATCCTGGCCGGTTTTTGCGACGTCGCGCTGGTGATCGGGGCCGACACCACACCGAAGGGGGCGTTCGCTCCCGTCGGCGGAGAACGCAAGAACGACCCGGACTGGCAGCGGTTCCACTTGATCGGCGCGATGAACCCGGTGTACTTCGCGCTGCTGGCGCGTCGCCGGATGGACCTCTACGGCGCCACGGCCGAGGATTTCGCGCAGGTGAAGGTGAAGAACTCGCGGCACGGCCTGCAGAACCCAAATGCCCGCTACCGCAAGGAAGCTTCGGCCGACGACGTGTTCGCCAGCCCCGTGGTGGCCGACCCGTTGCGGCAGCTTGACATCTGCGCCACCTCCGACGGTGCGGCGGCCCTGATCGTCGCCAGCGCCGAGTTCGCCCGCAAGCACCTCGGCTCGCTCGACGGCGTTCCATCGGTGCGCGCGGTCAGCACGGTCACCCCCCGCTACCCGCAGCACCTGCCCGAATTACCGGACATCGCAACGGATTCCACCGCCGCGGTGCCCGCACCGGACCGGGTGTTCAAGGATCAGATCCTGGATGCGGCCTACGCCGAGGCGGGCATCGGGCCCGAGGATGTCAGCCTGGCCGAGGTCTACGACCTGTCGACCGCGCTGGAGCTCGACTGGTACGAGCACCTCGGGCTGTGCCCCAAGGGCGAGGCCGAGGCGCTGCTGCGCACCGGCGCGACCAGCATCGGCGGCAAGGTCCCGGTCAACCCGTCGGGCGGTCTGGCCTGCTTCGGCGAGGCCATCCCCGCCCAGGCCATCGCGCAGGTCTGCGAGCTGACCTGGCAGCTGCGCGGTCAGGCGACCGGCCGGCAGGTGGAGAACGCCACCGTCGGCGTCACCGCCAACCAGGGCCTGTTCGGACACGGCTCGTCGGTGATCGTGGCGCGCTAGCCCGCTCGTTCATCGAGCGTGCGGCCACGGCGGCCGCGCCCCGCGTGTCGCCGCCCTGAGCGCACACTCGACGGCCGAGCGCTACTCGTCTTCGGCGCCGAGGGTTTCCAGGACGACTTCGGCGACCCGCTTCATCGTGGTGCGCCGGTCCATGGCGGCGCGCTGAATCCACTTGAACGCCTCGGGCTCGGTCATGCCCTGCTTGGTCTGCAGCAGGCCCTTGGCGCGTTCGACGAGCTTGCGGGTCTCCAGCCGCTCGGACAGTGTCGCCACTTCGCGTTCCAGCTCGGTGATCTCGCTGAAGCGGCTGACCGCCAACTCGATCGCCGGAATCAGGTCGCTGATCGTGAAGGGCTTCACCAGGTAGGCCATCGCCCCGGCATCGCGGGCGCGCTCGACCAAGTCGCGCTGGCTGAACGCGGTCAGCACCACGATCGGTGCGATGCGCTTGCTGGCGATCTCCGACGCCGCGTCGATCCCGTCGCGGCGAGGCATCTTCACGTCCATGATCACGAGGTCGGGCTGATGGCGTTCGGCCAACTCGACGGCCTCCTGACCGTCGCCGGCCTCACCGACGATGTCGTAACCCTCCTCCCGCAGCATCTCGGCGAGGTCCATTCGGATCAGCGCTTCGTCTTCCGCGATCAGGACCCGGCGCGGCACAGCGGCGTCGGTGGTGTCGGTCGTGGGGCCTGTCATGACGGACATTCTCTCGTGAACGTCCGAGGCCAGCGACCTCGGGGCGGTGAGAAGGGTGTCTACGCCGAATCCTCTATGGTGGGAGGCTGCCTCTAAGGTAGGAGGCCGAGTAAGCCCTCGTATCCCAACTGGCAGAGGAAACGGACTCAAAACCCGTCCAGTGTGGGTTCGAATCCCACCGAGGGCACCACAGGTAGGACAGACAAGCTACGGCCCGTCAGGGCGTACCGGCGGCCCCGGGGCCGATTCGCCTTGCAGAGCGATGCCAGCTGCCGGTGGCCCTGGCCCGGCATCCCAGCCCCTTCCGGCGAAACCGGCGGTTCCAAGCCCCAGGTTTGCTAAATGCGTCAAATCCATGCCAAAGGTATGAACTCGCCAAAATTAAATACCCGCGCAATAAAGGGGCAGTTGCATTCAAATAGAATCGCGTCGGTTTGACGATGAATTCATGCCATTTTTGGGGCCGCGCCGAAGCGCCAATCAGCGACCTATGGCGCGCCAAGCGCGGCCGGGTTGTGACTGCCGCGTCAGCGACTGATGCACACTTGTTCTTCGGAGTGCACCACGTTGACCTGCATCGGATCGTTCTGCATCGAGTCGGTGGCCACCCGCAACAGTGAGCCCGCCCCACCGCATCCCACCCCGCAGGCGGGGGTTGCCGCCGCGGTGCACGCCAGCATTAGCGCGATCCCGATCCTGCTGCTGAGACTTGCCACACCGCACCCCCGTATTAGAGGAACACATGACCCACATCACAGCCCGACATATGTTTAATAACACGTCGGAAAATTTTGTAAACCCCTTCAGGCGAAAATCTTTTTTTAATTTTTCGATGCCGCGTAAGCGTCGAGCATCGACAGGCATCCGGGCGCGTCGTCGGGACGCCGTCGCCTGGCCCACAAACCGAGCTCAGCGGTTACGCTTTTGAATGTGGCGGCTAAGAAGTGCGGCGCCCCACCCGTGTCAGCCGGCTCGACGAGACGCCCGGACTGCGTAGCCGCAGTGCGGGCGCAGACGCGCGACCGTAATCAGCACTACGCCGCCAGCGCCGCGCGCCGGGCCCGGATCCTGACGATCACTTCGTGGCTGGCCGTCATGGTGAGCGCGAGCTTCGTGCTCGTGCAGATCCTGGGCGGCACCTGGCTGTGGCAGGTCAGCTCGATCAACATCCTCGGCGCGATGGTCTTTGCGATGGTCCCGTGGCTGCAGCGATTCGGCGAACTGGTTGCCCCGCTTACCTTTATGGGCGCGGCCTACGTGTCCGTCGTTGCCAGCTGCGTGGACGTCGGCACCGGGTCGGGCGCACAGTTCTTCTTCCTGGTGGGCGCCTGCATCGTGGTGCTGTTGCTGGGGATCGAACACATCGTTCTGGCATCCGCGCTGGCCGCCATTGCCGCCGGCCTCATCGTCGCCGTCGAGTTCCTGGTTCCCCGCGACACCGGGCTGCAGCCGGCCTGGGCCCAATCGACCGGTTTCATCGTCACGGCGATCTCCAGCGTCGTGATGGTGGTCGTGACGGTGTGGTTCGCCCTGCGTGACACCGCGCGCGCCGAGGCCATGATGGAGACGCAGTACGAACGTTCGGAGGCGTTGCTGGCCAACATGTTGCCGGCCAGCATCGCCGAGCGGCTCAAGGAGCCAGACCGCAGCGTCATCGCCGACAAGTTCGACGACGCGTCCGTCCTGTTCGCCGATATCGTCGGATTCACCGAGCGGGCCAGCGGCACGGCTCCGGCCGACCTGGTGCGCTTCCTCGACCGGTTGTACAGCGCCTTCGACGCACTGGTGGACAGGCACGGACTCGAGAAGATCAAAGTCAGCGGCGACTCTTACATGGTGGTCAGCGGCGTTCCGCGCGCCCGGTCCGACCACGCGCATGCCCTCGCGGACTTTGCGCTCGACATGGCCAATGTTGCGGCCGGACTGCAGGATCCACACGGCAACGCGGTTCCACTGCGGGTGGGCATGGCATGCGGACCGGTGGTCGCCGGCGTGGTGGGTTCCCGGCGCTTCTTCTATGACGTGTGGGGTGACGCGGTCAACGTCGCGTCCCGGATGGAATCCACCGACTCGGTGGGCCGAATTCAGGTGCCCGAGGCCATGTACGAGCGCCTCAAGGACGAATTCGTGCTGCAGGAGCGCGGCCACATTGACGTCAAGGGCAAAGGCCTCATGCGTACCTGGTATCTGATCGGGCGCAAGGAGGCCGGCGAGACCGCCGAGGAAATCACCGGTCTGCTGACAGGGGATTCACGCACGGCCCACGTGTAGCCCAAAGTGCCCTATACCCAAGGCGGCGTTTGTGTCAGACTGCGGCCATGCAAACCACACCTGGATCTCCCCCTGCTCCAAGTTTGTTGCCGCACCTGTGGAAATCGACGCTGTTGTCGGGACTTCTGTCGCTGGCTCTCGGCATTGTGGTGCTGGCGTGGCCCGGAATATCCATCGTGGTCGCCGCAACCGCGTTCGGCGTCTATCTGCTGATCACCGGCGCCGCACAGGTGTTCTTCGCTTTCAGCCTGCATGTCTCGGCGGGAAGCCGGATCCTGCTCTTCATCAGCGGTGCCGCGTCACTCATCCTGGCGTTGTTGGCGTTTCGCCATTTCGGTCAGGGATACGCAATCCTGTTGTTAGCCATCTGGATTGGCATCGGATTCATTTTCCGCGGGGTCGGCACGACGGTCTCGGCCATCCAGGACCCGCACCTGCCGGGGCGGGGATGGGCGATCTTCATCGGCCTGATCAGTCTGCTCGCCGGCATAGTCGTCCTGGCGTCGCCGCTCGAATCGATTGTCACGCTGGCGCTCGTGGTCGGGGTCTGGTTCGTGGTCCTCGGCATCTTCGAGATCCTGTCGTCCTTCGGCATCCGCAAGGCGTCGAAGACCCTGGCCCCCTGAGGCGGCTCTCGGTAGCGCCGCCCCAGCCCTTCTACTACACTCTGTAGTAGCCGTGTCGTACGGCTCCGCACTTTCGGGAGATGACAGATGAATGTCGTCGATATTTCGCGGTGGCAGTTCGGTATCACTACCGTCTACCACTTCATCTTCGTGCCGCTCACCATCGGTTTGGCGCCGCTGCTGGCGGTCATGCAGACGGTATGGGTGGTCACGGATAACGCCGCGTGGTACCGGCTCACCAAGTTCTTCGGCAAGTTGTTCCTGATCAACTTCGCCATCGGTGTGGCGACCGGGATCGTCCAGGAATTCCAGTTCGGCATGAACTGGAGCGAGTATTCGCGGTTCGTCGGCGACATCTTCGGCGCGCCGCTGGCCATGGAGGGCTTGTTCGCCTTCTTCTTCGAGTCCACCTTCATCGGGTTGTGGATTTTCGGTTGGGGCCGGCTGCCGAAGCTGATCCACCTGGCCTGCATCTGGATCGTCGCGATCGGTGTGAACGTGTCCGCGTTCTTCATCATCGTGGCGAACTCGTTCATGCAGCATCCGGTTGGCGCGCACTACAACCCGGCGACACATCGTGCCGAGCTGGACAGCATCACCGCGCTGCTGGGCAATAACACCGCGCGGTGGGCGTTCACCCACACGGTCACCGGCGCATTGCTGACCGCTGCGACGTTCGTCGCGGCCATCAGCGCGTGGTTCCTGGTCCGTTCGCGCCGCCCGGCGACCGCCACCCCCGCCGCGGAATCGGACGCGCGCTCCATGTTTCGTCCAGCGGCCATCCTGGGGTGCTGGGTGGTGCTGCTCGCGGCCGTCGGCCTGTTCTTCACCGGTGACCGCCAGGGCAAGCTGATGTTCGTTCAGCAACCGATGAAGATGGCGTCGGCGGAGTCGTTGTGTGGCACCGAAACCGACCCCGACTTCTCGATCCTCACCGTTGGCACGCACAACAACTGCGACAGCATCACCCGCGTCATCGAGGTCCCCTACGTGCTGCCGTTCCTCGCGGAGGGGCGGACCAGCGACGTGACGTTGCAGGGCGTGCGCAATATCCAGCAGGACTTCGAGCAACGATTCGGCCCAAACGACTACCGGCCCAACCTGTTTGTCACCTACTGGTCGTTCCGCGCGATGATCGGGTTCCTGGCCGTTCCGATATTGTTCGCGCTTGCCGCGCTGTGGCTCACCCGCGGTGGCCGGGTGCCCAACCAGCGGTGGTTCTCCTGGCTGGCGCTGCTGACCATCCCCACGCCGTTCCTGGCGAACATCTCCGGGTGGGTGTTCACCGAAATGGGGCGGCAACCCTGGATCGTCGCACCGAATCCGACCGGCGACCAACAGGTTCGGTTCACCGTCCATGAGGCCGTCTCGCACCATGCACCCGGCATGGTCGTCACCTCCCTGGTGACGTTCACCCTCGTCTACGCGGTGCTCGCGGTCGTCTGGTTCTGGCTGCTCAAGCGATACATCACCGAAGGGCCGCGGGAACACGACGCCGAACCGGCTCCCCCGCCGGCACCCCACGACGACGAGGTGGCGCCGCTCTCGTTCGCCTACTAGGCCGAGAGTCACGAACTCAGAAAGGGGCTGACCGATGGGACTCCAGCAGTTGTGGTTCGGCATCATCGGGTTGCTGTTCCTCGGTTTCTTCGTTCTGGAGGGCTTCGATTTCGGCGTAGGCATGCTGATGGAACCGCTCGCCCGCGTGGGGATCGGCGAGGCCGAACCCATCCGGCGCACGGCGCTCAACACCATCGGGCCGGTCTGGGACGGCAACGAAGTGTGGCTGATCGTGGGCGGCGCGGGCATGTTCGCCGCGTTTCCGGGCTGGTATGCAACCGTGTTCTCCACGCTGTACCTGCCGCTGCTGGCCATCCTGTTCGGCATGATCCTGCGCGCCGTGGCGATCGAGTGGCGCGGCAAGGTCGATGACACAAAGTGGCGCGGCTGGGCCGATTTCGGCATCGCCGCCGGGTCCTGGCTGCCCGCCGTTTTGTGGGGGGTCGCCTTCGCCGTCCTGGTCCGCGGCTTGCCGGTGGACGCCGACGGGCAGGTCAACCTGTCGATCACCGACGTGCTCAACGCCTACACCCTGCTGGGCGGCTTGGCCACCGCCGGACTGTTTCTGCTCTACGGCGCGGTGTTCATCTCACTGAAGACCTCCGGGGCCATCCGCGACGACGCCCACCGGCTGGCGGTGTGGCTGTCGCTGCCGGTGACCGGACTGGTTGCGGGCTTTGGGATCTGGACGCAACTGGCCTACGGCAAGGGCTGGACCTGGCTGGTACTCGCCGTCGCCGTGGTGGCGCAGCTGGCGGCGGTGTTGCTGGTATGGCGGCGCGTCTCCGATGGCTGGGCCTTCGCCTGCACCGCGACCGTCGTTCTTGCGGTGGTGATCCTGTTGTTCGGCGCGCTGTACCCGAACCTGGTGCCGTCCACGCTGAACAAGCAGTGGAGCCTGACGATCTACAACGCCTCGTCGACGCCATACACCCTCAAGGTCATGACGTGGGTTACCGCGTTCATGGCTCCCCTGACGGTGGTATACCAGGCATGGTCGTACTGGGTTTTCCGGCAACGGATCTCGGCGGACCGGATACCGCCGTCCATCGGCCTGGCGAGGCGGGTGTCCTGAGCGCGACCGATTCACCGCCCGGCTCAAGAGCGCGGGGCCCACTGGACCCGCGACTGTGGCAGGCATCGAGCGCCCTGCGCCGCTACCTGACCGCGACGGTGTGCTGCGGAGCGGTGATCTCCGGCTGCGCGATCGGCTCGGCGGTCGTGCTGGCTGGCGTGGTTGCCCGTGCCGTCAGCGATCGCTCGGCGCACAGCCCGCGCGTCTGGCTCGGGCCGCTGTCGGTCCTGTTGCTGCTGTGGACCATTCGCACGTTGGCGCACTGGTTGCAGGCCCGGTTGGGTCAACGCGGCGCCAGCGCGGTCATCGCCGATCTCTCCGGTCAGGTGCTCACGGCGGTGACCGCCCGCCAGCCCGGTGAGCTCGCCGAACAGCGGGATGCCGCCGCGGTGGTGGTCACGCGAGGCCTCGATGGCCTACGCCCTTACTTCACCGGGTACCTGCCGACGTTGTTGCTCGCCGGGATCCTCACCCCGGCGACCGTCGCCGTCATCGCTCTCTACGACCTGAAATCGGCGGCGGTCGTGGCGATCACCTTGCCGCTCATACCGATTTTCATGGTCCTGATCGGCCTGGCAACCGCGGACCGGTCGGCGGCGGCCCTGGCCGCCATGACGACGCTGCAGGGGCGGTTGCTCGATCTCATCGCCGGCATCCCCACCCTGCGGGCGCTGGGACGCGTTCGGGGCCCGGAACGCCGCATCGCCGAACTGGCCGCCGCGCACCGCCGCTCGGCCATGGCGACCCTCCGGATCGCGTTCCTGTCGGCACTGGTGCTCGAACTGCTGGCGACGCTGGGCGTGGCGCTGATCGCGGTGGGGATCGGTTTCCGCCTGGTGTTCGGCGAGATGACGCTGGCGACCGGCCTCACTGTGCTGTTGCTGGCACCCGATGTCTACTGGCCGCTGCGCCGCATCGGCGTGGAATTCCATGCCGCACAGGACGGAAGAACCGCCGCCGACAAGGCCTTCGCCCTCATCGGCGAGCCAACCCCGGCAAAGGCCCGAGGTGAGACGGTCACCGCCCGCGGGGCGGAGATCCGCCTCGACGGGCTCAGCGTCGCCGGTCGCGACGGCCACGCGCCGCGCGACCTCACCGCGCTCATCGAACCGGGCGCGGTGACGGTGCTGACCGGGCGCAACGGTGCCGGCAAAAGCACGACGCTGCAGGCGATCACCGGGGTCACCGTGCCGTCCTCGGGCCGGGTCACCGTGGCCGGCATCGACGTCGCCGATCTGGAGCCGGGCGCCTGGTGGCGGCAGTTGTCGTGGCTTCCGCAGCGCCCGGCGCTCGTCGCGGGCACGGTTCGGGACAACCTGGTCCTGTTCGGCGACCTGGACAACCTCGAAACGGCTTGTACAGCTTCCGATTTCGATGCGGTGCTGGCCGACCTGCCCGATGGGCTGGACACGGTGCTCGGCCGCGGCGGCGTCGGCCTGTCACTGGGGCAGCGGCAGCGGCTCGGCCTCGCCCGGGCGCTTGGATCGTCCGCACCCGTGCTGCTGCTCGACGAGCCCACCGCGCACCTCGACGCGCACGCCGAGGAACGCGTGTTGCGGGCCATCGTGGAGCGCGCCCGTTCGGGTGCGACCGTCGTCGTCGTCGGGCACCGCGCACCGGTTATGGCGATCGGTGACCGGGTGGTCGAAGTGGTCGCCGACAGTGGGGTGCGTTATGTCCCGGCCTGATCCGCTGTTGGCGGCCGCGCCGCTGCTGCGGCCCCGACTCCCCCGGCTATTTGCGGCCGTCGCGCTGGGCGTGCTGTCGCTGGGCAGCGCGCTCGCGCTGGCCGGTGCCTCGGCCTGGCTCATCACGCGGGCCTGGCAGATGCCGCCGGTGCTGGACCTGTCGGTCGCGGCCGTCGCGGTGCGCGCTTTCGCGATTTCGCGGGGGGTGTTGCACTACTGCGAGCGGCTGGTCACCCACGACGCCGCGCTGCGCGCGGCCGGCACCGCCCGGGCGGGGATCTATCAGCGGCTGGCCCACGGGCCGGCGGCGGCCGCCGTCCGTCTGCACAGCGGCGAGCTCATCACCCGCGTGGGCTCCGATGTCGATGAACTGGCCAACGTGCTGGTGCGTGCCGTGGTGCCGATCGGGGTCGCTTCGGTGCTGGGGCTGGCGGCGACCGTGGTGGTCGCGGCCATCTCGCTGCCGGCGGCTGCGGTGCTGGCGATCTGCCTGCTGGTCGCGGGCCTCGTCGCACCGCGGTTGGCGGCCAGGGCCGCGGCCAGCCAGGAAAGCCTTGCCCGGCAGCGTCATTCCGACCGCGACACATCGGCGATGATCGCTCTGGAACACGCGCCCGAGCTCCGTGTCGCCGGCCTGCTCCCCCGCGTCATCGCCGAATCGCAACGCCGCCAACGGGCGTGGGGCGCCGCGCTCGACGCGGCCGCCAGGCCGGCCGCCCTCGCAGAAGCCGCGCCGACCGCAGCAATCGGGGCCAGCGTGCTCGGCGCGGTGGTGGCCGGTATCTGGCTGGCCCCTTCGGTCGCGCCCACCACGCTCGCCGTCCTGATGTTGTTGCCGCTGTCCGCGTTCGAGGCGATGACACCGCTGCCGGCCGCTGCGGTCCAGCTGACGCGATCGCGCATCGCCGCCCGTTGCCTGCTCGACCTTGCGACGAGCGACCGCCCGCCTCAGCCCGAATCGCCCGCGGCCCCGCCGCGGCCCGACGCCGTGCTGTCCGCCGACATTCGGGCCGGGCACGCCGGCGCCACCCGCTCGAACCGCATCGCGCTGGAGCTGCCCCCGGGTGCCCGGCTGGCCGTCACCGGCGCCAGCGGGTGCGGCAAGACCACGCTGCTGATGACGCTCGCCGGGCTGCTTCCCCCGCTCGAGGGGCAGGTGAGGCTCGGCGGCACCGATCTGACCGCCTTCCACGAAGACGACTTGCGCGACGCCGTCAGCTTTTTCGCCGAGGACGCGCACATCTTCGCCACCACGGTTCGAGACAACCTGCTGGTGGCCCGCGGCGACTGCCGGGACGCCGAACTGGAGGGCGCACTGGACGCGGTCGGGCTGGGCACCTGGCTCGCCGGTCTGCCCGAGAACCTGTCGACGGTGTTGACCGGTGGCGCGCAGGCGCTTTCGGGCGGTCAGCGCAGGAGGCTGCTCCTGGCGCGGGCGATGCTCTCGCCCGCCCGGATCGTGCTGCTCGACGAGCCGACCGAGCACCTGGACGCCGGCGACGCCGAACCGATTCTCTGCGACCTGCTGGGGCCGAATTCCGCGCTGATGTCGGCAGATCGGACGGTGGTGGTGGCCACCCACCACCTGCCCCAGGGCATTGGGTGTCGCGAACTGCACCTCGATGCGCTCAGAGGTGTCGCCGGCGCGGCATGAACTCCAGCGACAGCAGCACGACCAACAACGGGACGATCTGAGTCATGGAGACCAGCGCGTAGCGCCGGGCGTCCAGCGCGTGGAATTTGCGCACGTAGCGGTAGAGCGACTCGAGGGCGATCAGCGGGTCGAGGACATGGATCAACCGGTAGAAGACGCGCTGGACACGGCTGCGATTCTTCTCGTCGAAGATTTCCGGGAACGCGGCGAACGCGAGCGAAAGCCGTTGGGCGCCATTCTCTTTGCCGGCCACGATCATGTCCACGCTGAGGCGTTCGTCGATGCCGTTGGGGGCTCCGCGCCGGCGCCACGGCACGTCGAGGGTGATGTCGCTGCCGCCGCCGGCGGTCGCGTACCGGTGGAATCCCTGCACCTTGCCCGAGGCGTCCCGGGCGAGGATCAGCTGGATGCCGGGGAACCGGCCCTCCAGCACGCCGTCGAGATTCATGTGGAAGCCGCGCTCGGTGTGGGCCGCCTTGCTCGACGCGCGGACCACCTCGGTCAGCTCGGCCAGTTGCTCATCGCTGAGTTCCTGCTCCCCGACGATCTCGGTCGTGATGCCGCAGTTGTGGGAGCGCTTCACCGCCTGGCGCAGGTTGCGGAACTTGCGTCCCACCATGTCGAAACCGGTGACGTCGATGACGACGTCGCGCCCGATCGGCACGGCGCGCAACGACTGTCCGAGCACCGCGGCGTCGTTCCACAATTCGAGTCGTCGCTCGCCGCAACCGACCACCGCGATCCGCCAGCCGTGGGTGTGGCACATGGCGGCGAAGTCGGCGACCAGCTCGGGGAATCGGGACTCGTCACCGATCGGGTCACCGCCGACCACGGCGATACCCAGGCGCGTCCGGTAGGCCAGCGCGGCGCTGCCGTCCGCGGTGAAGTGGTAACTCTTGCCCGTCTGCATCGCGAAGGGCGCGAGCGGATCATCCCGGGTGGCCTGGATCAGTTTCCACACCCGGGGCAGATCCTCCGGACGCGGATGCGACGACGTCGGCCACATCAGCACCATGCCGGAGCCGGCGATCATCAGATCACCGAGTAGATCGAAGGACAGCACATGCAGGCCGAGCCCGGCCAGCACGAAGCAGAACGCCGCGACGGCGTGCATGGCCGTAACGGGACGCCCCAGGAAGATGCCGCGTGCGATCCACGCCACCGCGACCAGGACGGTCAGCGACCAGGCCAACCGATCGGTGTAGTGCCACGCCGGCTGGTGATGGTGGCGCACCAGGATTTCGGCCAACCAGCAGGTGGCGCTCAACAGCGCCTTGCGCGCCGATCAGCCGGGCCGCCCGCGAATCGACCGAGACGACCACGCGTTCGCGCGCGCGGGCCTTCGCTGAGACGTCGACCAACGGCCCGCTCACACTCACCTCCCGATGCGCTGAAATTCCAGCTGGGCGGCTGTTTGCCGCCTCTGCACCGAATACCCGGCAGCTAAAAACCTACGCTCGATACCGGCCCCGACGGGCCGATTTCGCCGCGATGTCCTGCGGGCACTCCGCCCTGTCTATCGGCGGGCGGGCGGAAAGTATTTCAGCACCCCTTCTTGGACCACCGTCGCGAGGAGCTGCCCGGAGCGATCGAAGAAGTGGCCGGTGCCCAGCCCGCGCGAATCCGCGGCCACCGGCGACGACGTCGAATACAAGACCCAGTCGTCGAAGTCGACCTGCCGGTGGAACCACACGGAATGGTTGGCGGAGGCGGCGAAGATGCGGTCGAAACCCCACGACAGTCCGTGGGTGGTGATCACCGAGTCCAGCACCGTGGTGTCCGAGGAGTACACCATGGTCGCGGTGTGCAGCACCGGGTCGTCGGGCATGGTGCCGCCGGCCTTCATCCACACCCGGTTGTGCGGAAGCCGGTCACCCTTCTCGCGCATCACCCAGGCCGGGTCGTTGGTGTAGCGCCACTCGATCGGCTGCAGCGCGTTGACGAAGTGCGGGACGGTCTCCTCGTAACCGCGAAGCAGCTCGCCGATCGGCGGCTGGGTTTCGGGCTCGCCCACCTGCGGCGGGTCGACGGCGTGTTCGAGGCCGCGGCCGCCGGCCATGTAGGAGATCATCGCCGAGGACAACAGGACGCCGTCCTGCACCGCGTCCACGCGCCGGTTGGCGAAGCGCCGCTCGTCACGCAGCCGGGTGACGTGGAATTCGATGTCCTTGGCGGTGTCACCGCCGTTGATGAAGTGCACCGACAGCGCGCTGGGCGGCAGGTCGTCCCGGATCAGCGTGCGGCTGCTCGCGACGAACGACTGGGCCATGAGCTGGCCGCCGAATGTCCGCATCGGGTTCTTGCTGGGATGAGAGCCGATGAAACGGTCGTCGGCGAACCGAGTGAGGTCGAGGGTCGCCAGCAGTTCCTTGAAGTCGGAATCGGTGCTGATCGCGGCCTCTCCTTGGCTCATTCGCTTATTGCCCGGCGCTTAGACGTCGTCCTCACCGATCCGGTGCACGTGGATGAGGTTGGTCGACCCTACTGTGCCAGGTGGCGCGCCGGCCACGATCACCACCAGGTCACCGCGCTTGTAGCGGCCGAGTTCCAGCAGCGACTTGTCGACCTGCCGGATCATGCCGTCGGTGGAGGTCATCATCGGGACGATGAACGTCTCGGTGCCCCACGTCATGGCGAGCTGGCTGCGGACCTCGGGCCACGCGGTGAAGGCCAGCAGCGGCAGCGGGGTGTGCAGGCGGGCCAGCCGTTTGACGGTGTCGCCGGACTGGGTGAAGGCGACCAGCGCCTTGGCGTCCAGGCGCTCGCCGATGTCGCGGGCGGCGTAGGAGATCACCCCGCGCTTGGTGCGCGGCACGTGCGTCAGTGGCGGCGCGGCGGTGGAATTGTCTTCGACGGCGCAGATGATCCGCGACATGGTCCGCACGGCCGCCAGCGGATACTTTCCGACCGACGTCTCGCCGGACAGCATCACCGCGTCGGCGCCGTCGAGCACGGCGTTGGCGACGTCGGAAGCCTCGGCGCGGGTCGGCCGGGAGTTTTCGATCATCGAGTCGAGCATCTGGGTCGCCACGATGACGGGTTTGGCGTTCTCCCGGGCCATCTGGATGGCCCGCTTCTGCACCAGTGGCACCTCTTCCAGCGGCAGCTCGACGCCGAGGTCGCCGCGGGCCACCATGATCGCATCGAAGGCGAGCACGATCGCTTCCAGATTGTCTACGGCTTCCGGCTTTTCCAGCTTGGCGATCACCGGCACCCGCCGCCCGACCCGGTCCATCACCTCATGCACCAGCTCGACGTCTGACGGCGAGCGCACGAAGGACAGCGCGACCAGGTCGACACCGAGATCCAAAGCGAACGTCAGGTCCTCGATGTCCTTCTCGGACAAGGCCGGAGCGGTCACATTCATCCCCGGCAGCGACATGCCCTTGTTGTTGCTGACCGGACCGCCTTCGGTGACGGTGCAGATCACGTCGTCGCCCTCGATGCCTGAAACGACCAGTCCGATGTTGCCGTCGTCGATCAGCACCCGGTCGCCGACCGTGGCGTCCGCGGCCAGCCTCTTGTAGGTGGTCGACACGCGGTCGTGGCTGCCTTCGCAGTCGGCGACGGTGATGCACACGGTTTCGCCGTCGGCCCAGTAGGTGGCCCCGGTGGCGAACCGGCCCAGCCTGATCTTCGGGCCCTGCAGGTCGGCGAGGACACCGACCGCGCGGCCGGTGGTGTCAGAAGCGGCCCGTACCCGCTCATAGGCGGCCTTGTGGTCGGAGTAGTCGCCGTGACTGAAGTTCAACCGGGCGACGTCCATTCCCGCCTCGACCAGCGCCAGGATCAGCTCGTCCGAATTTGTCGCAGGGCCAAGGGTGCAGACGATCTTCCCGCGTCTACTCACGCCGACCCAGCATAGTCGCGTGGGTCCGCCACGGACCGACCGAACGGGGTGTCGCGCCGTGCGTGGTTAACCACTATTAATCGCCGGAAACAGAGGGAAGCCGGGCAGGTTACGCAGCACCGTCCAGGCGATGACGGCCACCACCATCGTCAGCCACGCCGGCGTCGAGAGCGCCGGTCTGCCCCGGCCGCGGCGAATCAGCAGCCATCCCGCCAGCATCGGGATGCCGACCAACAGGAAAACATTGTCGTTGACGGCGGCGAACAGGTCGCCGTGCAGCAGATCGTGCGTCATCCGCAGGCCACCGCAGAACGGACAATTCCAGCCGGTGAGCAATTTGAAGGGGCACTGGGGATACAACGAATTGGTGTTGTGCGGGTCGACCAGGCCGACGTAGCCGAGCGCGCCGCCGAGCACGACGGCGGTGCCGGCCGCGACGTACCGGCGCGGGCGGTGACACTGTTCCGCCACGGGCCCGGCGGAATTGGGATGCGTCACGTGTTCAGCATGCCAGACCGCGCGGTCACTAGGGTTTCGACGACCGATTCCTTCGCAGCCGCCACCGGTTGCGTGGTGTCTTGTACGGCTCGGCGGCCGAAGCCGGTTCGGCCGAGTCCGGTGCCGGCTTTGGCTCGGATTCGGGCTCTTCGGCTTCGGGCTTTTCGGCTTCTTCGGTTTCGGCCTCGTCGGCCTGTTCCGCTTCGGCTTCGGGCTCTTCCGCCTCGGCTTGTTCGGGTTCTTCCTCGTCGGCCTCGTCGGCTTCGGGCTCCTCGGCTTCCGCCTGTTCGGTTTCCGCCTTTTCCGCTTCGGCTTCGAACTCTTCCGCCTCGGCCTCCTCGGCCCCGGCTTCGTCGGTGTCCGCGGCCTCCGCGCTGACCGTCTCGGCCTCCGCGCTTTCCGGCTCGTCGGCTTCGTCGGCCTTATCCGTTTCGGCTTCGTCGGCGGATTCGGTGCCGGCCCCGTCCGCCGCGGTCGATGCCCCAGCGGCGGCGACGGTCGCGAGCTCTTCCGCCGGTTCCGCTTCCGCGGATTCCTCGGCCTCGTTGCCGCGCAGGCTTTCGGGGGCCTCGCGTCCCTTCGGCGCCACCATGAGGTACACCACGGCCCCGATGAACACGAAAGTCGATGTGAACGAATTGATCCGGATGCCCGCGATGTGAGTGGCGGTGTCGTCGCGCAGCAACTCGACACCGAAGCGCCCGACGCAGTAGCTGGCCACGTACAACGCAAAGAGTCGCCCGTGGCCCAACGCGAATCGTCGGTCCGCGTAGATCAATACGGCGAAAACCAGGACGTTCCAGATCAATTCGTACAGGAACGTCGGCTGCACGACGAGTGCCACCTGGCCCGTCGACACGCCGTCCAGCGAATGGGGGTCGATGTATCCCGACGGGTCACGGCGGTAGAAGATTTCCAGACCCCACGGCAGGGTGGTCTCGCGGCCGTAGAGCTCCTGGTTGAAATAGTTGCCGAGCCGGCCGATGGCCTGCGCCAGAATGATTCCCGGCGCAATCGCGTCGGCGAATGCCGGAAGCGGAATCCCGTGACGCCGGCAGGCGATCCACGCGCCGACGCCGCCCAGGGCTACCGCGCCCCAGATGCCCAGGCCGCCGTCCCAAATGCGTATGGCCCCGGCCAACCCGGCGCCGCCCGGCCCCCAATAGGTCCGCCAGTCGGTGGCCAGGTGATAGAGCCGGCCACCCACCAACCCGAACGGCACCACCCACAGGGCGATGTCGTAGATCACCCCGCGCTGCCCGCCGCGGGCTTCCCAGCGGCGGTCGCCGATCAGCAGGGCCACCACGATGCCGGTGATGATGAACAGCGCGTAGGCGCGAATGGGCAGCGGCCCGAGGTGCCAAACACCCTGGGGCGGGCTGGGAAAATACGTCGGCAACGTCGTCATCAGGCGGATGCCTTCTGCCGAACGCCTGCGGCCAGCTCCTGGGTCAGCGCCCGCAACGCGGGCAACCCGCCCTCACCGAGCGCCGATACCAGCGCGGAGCCGACGATGACGCCGTCCGCGTAGCTGCCGATCTGCGCCGCCTGCTCGCGCGACCGCACCCCGAGCCCGACACCGACGGGTATGTCCGACACCGCCTTCACCCGTTGCACCAGTTCGGGCGCGGCGTTCGACACCGCGTCACGCGCCCCGGTGACCCCCATCGTGGAAGCAGCGTAGACGAAGCCGCGCGACGCCTCGACCGTCATCGCCAGCCGTTGCGGCGTCGACGAGGGCGCCACCAGAAAAATGCGATCCAACCGATGCTCCTCAGCTGCGGCCAGCCACTGGCCGGCTTCGTCGGGGATGAGATCTGGAGTGATCATGCCGTGCCCCCCGGCCGACGCGAGATCCCGCGCGAACGCGTCGACCCCATACCGCAGCACCGGATTCCAATAGGTCATCACCACCGCGCGGCCGCCGGCCGCACTGATCGCCTCGACCGCGGCCAGGGTGTCCCGCACCCGCACTCCCCCGTGCAGCGCGACCTCGGTGGCCCGGGCGATGGTCGGCCCATCCATGCCGGGATCCGAATACGGCACACCGACTTCGATGATGTCGCAGCCGGATTCGATCAGGGCGAGCATTCCGTCGACCGAACCCGCCACGTCGGGGTAACCGGTGGGCAGATAACCGATCAGCGCCGCGCGATTGTCTTTGCGGCACATGTCGAAAACCGGCCCGAGCCGGCTGGCTTGCTTTTGTTCCACCGTCATCGCTCGCTGGGCCCCATCAAGCCGAACCATTTCGCGGCCGTCTCGACGTCCTTGTCACCCCGGCCCGACAGGTTCACCACGATGATGGCACCCTGCCCCAATTCGAGGCCGAGCTTGACCGCACCGGCGACCGCGTGCGCGGATTCGATGGCCGGGATGATTCCCTCGGTGCGGCACAGCAGCGCGAACGCATCCATCGCCTCGGAGTCGGTGATCGGCCGGTATTCGGCACGCCCGATCTCCTTGAGATATGCGTGTTCGGGGCCCACCCCCGGATAATCGAGACCCGCTGAGATCGAATGCGATTCGATGGTCTGCCCGTCCTCGTCCTGCAGCAGGTAAGAGAACGACCCCTGGAAAGCCCCCGGCGAACCCCCGGCGAATGTCGCTGCGTGCCTTCCCGTTTCGACGCCATCGCCGGCCGCCTCGAAGCCGACCAGGCGCACCCCCGGGTCGTCGATGAACGGGTGAAAGATCCCGATGGCGTTGGATCCGCCCCCGACACAGGCCACGACCGCGTCGGGCAACCGGCCGGCCTGGGCCTGGATCTGCACGCGCGTCTCCAACCCGATGATTCGCTGAAAATCGCGCACCATGGCCGGAAAGGGATGCGGCCCCGCCGCGGTACCGAAGCAATAGTAGGTGGTGTCGGCGTTGGTCACCCAGTCCCGAAACGCCTCGTTGATGGCATCTTTGAGCGTTTTCGAGCCGCTCTGGACCGACACGACCTCGGCGCCCAGCAGCCGCATCCGCGCCACGTTGAGCGCCTGGCGGGCGGTGTCCACGGCACCCATGTAGATGACGCATTCCAGGCCGAGCAGCGCGCACGCGGTGGCCGTGGCGACGCCGTGCTGGCCGGCGCCGGTCTCGGCGATGACCCGGTTCTTGCCCATTCTCTTGGCCAGCAATGCCTGACCGAGGACGTTGTTGATCTTGTGAGAACCGGTGTGGTTCAGGTCTTCTCGCTTGAGAAAGATGCGCGCCGAGCCGGCATGCTCGGACAGCCGCCTGGCCTCGTACAGCGGCGACGGCCGGCCGGCGTAGTTGACCTGCAGGTCATCCAGGGTGTCCAGGAAATCGGGGTTGATGCGTTCCTTCTCGTAGGCGGCGGTGACCTCTTCGATCACCGCCATCAACGCCTCCGCGACGTACCGCCCGCCGTAGAGACCGAAATGACCACCGGCGTCGGGTTCGTGACGGGTGGGTTCGGCGACGGCTGCACTCGGAAGGGGAAGGTCCGGGTGGGACAGGTTGACCATCACCAAGGCTCTACGCGGGGACGGCTCATCGGGTTCAACGTTTCAGCGCCGGGGCTCTTCAACTGACTTAACGACTAGCGAGACGGTTTCGGGCAGGACGGGTGGGTACCCGCGGTGACCAGGTCGGCGACCGCGGCGCGCGGGTCACCGCTTTTGACCAGACCCTCGCCGACCAGGACGGCGTCCGCACCGGCGCCGGCATAGGCCAACAGGTCCCCGGTGCCGCGGACGCCGGACTCGGCGATCCTGATCACGTTGCTGGGCAGCCCGGGCGCGATCCGCGCGAAGCAGTCCCGGTCGACCTCCAGCGTGGCGAGATCGCGCGCGTTGACACCGATTACGTTGGCCCCGGCCTTCAGCGCCCGGTCAGCCTCCTCCTCGGTGTGCACCTCGACAAGGGCTGTCATGCCCAGTGATTCGGTGCGGTCGAGCATCGACACCAGAGCCGACTGGTCCAGCGCGGCCACGATGAGCAACAGCATGTCGGCGCCGTGGGCACGGGCCTCGTGGATCTGATATGGCTGCACGACAAAGTCTTTGCGCAACACCGGTATCGAGACCGCGGCCCGAACGGCGTCGAGGTCGTCGAGGGAGCCGTGGAAACGGCGCTCCTCGGTCAGAACGCTGATGATCCGGGCTCCGCCGTCCTCGTAGGCCCGGGCCAGTTTTGCCGGATCGGCAATGGTCGCCAGCGATCCCGCCGACGGACTGGCGCGCTTCACTTCGGCGATGACGCCGATGCCGGGCTCGCGCAGCGCGGCCATCACGTCACGCGGCGGCGCGGCGGCGGCAGCGGCGGCCTTGATTTCGGACAGGCTGATGAGGGCTTCGCGCGCGGCGACGTCGGCCCGGACTCCCTCGAGGATGGAGTCAAGCACGGTAGCCGGACTCATGCCTGTTGCTTCCCTTCGCGCCGTTACCCATCGCCACCCGACGGCCTACCTGACGAACTCCGGTCGATCGCGACGACGTGAATGAAGGGTAGCGGCCCTCGGCTGGCGGCCCGTCACCGACCCTCGGTGTCCGAGCCGTGCGGCCGATCGGTCGGCTCCCGCGTTGGGTCACAGCCCTCGTCAAGCGCGTCCCAGATCATCCGCTCCGACATTTCCGGCGTCTCCGGCTGCTCCAGCATCGCGCCATCGGTGCCCTCGCGTAGCGCATTTGAGCGGCGCGTCGCCGGTGCCGCATACTTTTCCGCGCTCAACCGGGCCGACCCGGAATCTCCGGCCGACCGCAGCAACAGGACGGCCGCGATGAGGGTGCACGCCGCCGCGGCCACCGCGATGCCGGCTCCCCAATAGCGTCGCTCGCTGCCCACCAGCGACATCAGCGCGACGTGCGCCAGATCGGCCCCGCGCACGGCGACGTCCGGCAGCACCCACAGGCTGACCCCGAGATATCCGACCGCCAGGCTGGCCACCGCCAGCAGCCCGGCCAGCACGCGCAACGGCCAGCCGCGCACCGCGATCGCCGCCACGGCCGTTGCCAGCATGAGCACCGCCAACGGCAACAACGCCGTCGACCACGACGCGCCGGACAGCGTCACCTCCCGCGGCGGCCCCAGCCCGTCGAACGACCGGATCACCACCCAGGGCAGCCGGGACGCCGCCCACAGCGCCGCCGCGGCCAGCACCAGCAACACCTGGGCCACCCCGACGATCAGTCGGGCCCGCCGACCCGGCCGGGCCTCAGTCATGGCCGCCGGTGTCCGGGGCGGCCAGCGTCTCGGCGGCGGCGATCGCGTTGAGCACCGCGCGCGCCTTGTTGGCGGCCTCGGTGTACTCGTAGGGCCCGTTCGAGTCGGCCACCACGCCGCCGCCTGCCTGCACATAGGCGGTGCCGTCGCGCATCAGCGCGGTGCGGATGGCGATCGCGAAGTCGGCGTTGCCGGCGAAATCGAGGTAGCCGACGACACCGCCGTAGAGGCCGCGACGCGTCTTCTCCACCTCCTCGATCAGCTCCATCGCCCGCACCTTCGGTGCGCCCGACAGCGTGCCGGCCGGGAAGCAGGCCGTCACCGCATCCAGGGCGGTCCGGCCCTCGGCGAGCATCCCGGTCACCGTCGACACCAGGTGCATGACGTGGCTGTAGCGCTCGATGTGGCTGTAGTCCTCGACGCGCACGGTGCCCGGCGCGCAGACCCGGCCGAGGTCGTTGCGCCCCAGGTCCACCAGCATCAGGTGCTCGGCGCGCTCCTTCTCGTCGGCCAGCAGTTCCTTCTCCAGCAGCTGATCCTCTTCCTCGGTCTGCCCGCGCCACCGCGTCCCGGCGATCGGGTGCGTCGTCGCCCAGCCCTCGGTGACGGTCACCAGCGCCTCCGGACTGGAACCGACCACCGAAAAGTCCGTCCCGCCACTGCCATTCGGCACATGCAGCAGGTACATGTACGGGCTCGGGTTGGTGACCCGCAACATCCGGTACACGTCGATCGGGTCGACGGCGGTGTCCATCTCGAAGCGCTGGGAGGGGACGACCTGGAACGCCTCGCCTGCGGCGATCTGTTCGACGAGGTAGTCGACGATCTTCCCGTACTCCTCGACGGTGCGCTGCGAGCGGTACCGCGGCTCGGGCCGGTCGAACGTGGCGACCGTAGACGGCAGCGGCTGGCCGAGCGCCGAGGTC
Organism: Mycobacterium paraffinicum; assembly: GCF_025822865.1. NCBI lineage: Bacteria > Bacillati > Actinomycetota > Actinomycetes > Mycobacteriales > Mycobacteriaceae > Mycobacterium > Mycobacterium paraffinicum. Next base: position 314,570 of record NZ_JACKUR010000010.1, read on the forward strand.
ATCACGTCGAGGCGCGCGAGCGCGTCGTCGTAGGCCTCGTCGACCCGCTCGTCGGTGCCGTTCCAGTTCACCGCGTTGGCGATCAGCGTGATGGTGCCCTCGTGGTGGTCGACCGCCGCCACGTCGGTGGCCAGCAGCAGCAACATGTCCGGCAACTGCAGGTCGTCGACGGCGAGCTCGGGCAGGCGTTCCAAGCGTCGCACCATGTCGTAGGCGAACAAACCGACCATGCCGCCCGACAGCGGCGGCAGCCCGGGCAGGGTGCCGGTGGCCAGCAGCTCGAGGGTGGCCCGCAGCGCATGCAACGGGTCGCCGCCGGTGGGCGCGTCCTGCGGCACGGCGCCCAGCCAGACCGCTTCCCCGTCGCGGACGGTCAGCGCCGACGGCGCGCCGGCGCCGATGAACGACCACCGCGACCAGGATCGGCCGTGCTCGGCGGATTCCAGCAGAAACGTGCCCGGGCGATTGGCGGCCAGCTTGCGGTAGGCCGACAGCGGCGTCTCGCTGTCGGCCAGCACCTTGCGGGTCACCGGAACGACGCGGTGCTCGGCTGCGAGCTGGCGGAAGTCCTCTCGGGAGGTCGTCGCGGCGAGGTGGGCGTGCACCGAACCATCCTCGCAGATGGGCTGATCAGGCCATCGGCGTAGCCTGGCGCCCATGAATACTGGTGACACCGTCGCGGACTTCGAACTTCCCGATCAGACGGGGACGCCGCGCAAGCTCAGCGAGTTGCTCGCCGGCGGACCGGTGGTGCTGTTCTTCTACCCCGCCGCGATGACGCCCGGCTGCACCAAGGAGGCCTGTCATTTCCGCGACCTGGCCGCGGAGTTCGCCGCCGTGGGCGCCAATCGGGTCGGCATCAGCGCCGATCCCGTGCAGAAGCAGGCCAAGTTCGCCGACATGCAGAAGTTCGACTACCCGCTGCTGTCGGACACCGGGGGCACCGTCGCCGCGCAGTTCGGCGTGAAGCGTGGCCTGCTCGGCAAGCTGCTGCCGGTCAAGCGCACCACCTTCGTCATCGACACCGATCGCACGGTGCTCAACGTGATTTCCAGCGAGTTCAGCATGGACACCCACGCCGACAAGGCGTTGGAGACACTGCGCAGCCGGTCAGCGCCTACGGGCTGATCGCCAGGAACACGTAGGCGGCGAGCAGTACCAGATGCAGCTCCCCCTGCAGCCGGGTGGCGCGCCCCGGAACGACCGTCAGCATGCTGATCACGACGGTCAGCGCTAGCAGGACCAGCTGAATGGGGCCCAGGCCGAGCACCAACGGCCCCTTGAGCCAGATGGACGCCAGGGCGATCACCGGGATGGTGAGCCCGATGCTGGCCATAGCCGAGCCATACGCCAGGTTGAGGCTGGTCTGGATGCGGCCCTGGCGCGCCGTGCGCGCGGCCGCCAGGGTCTCCGGCAACAGGACCAGCGTGGCGATCACCACGCCGACGAATGACTGCGGGAAGCCCACCGCTGTCACCGCGCTCTCGACGGCCGGTGACTCCTCCTCGGCCAGTCCCACCACCGCGACGAGGGCGACCAGCAGCAGCCCCAGACTGCCCAGCGCGGCGCCGCGGCTCGGCGGCTCGGCGTGGCTTTCATCCTCGAACAGCCGCTTCTTCTGGCCCTTCTGCGCGACCGGCAGGAAGAAGTCGCGGTGGCGCACCGTCTGCGTGAAGACGAAGACGAGATAGACCAGCAATGACGCGACCGCCGCGAACGTCAGTTGGCCCGGGGAGAACTCCCTGCCCACTTGGCTGGTGGTAAAGGCGGGCAGCACCAGGCTCAGCGTCGCCAGCGTGGTGACCGTGGCCAGCGCGGCGCCACTGCCCTCGGCGTTGAACAGCGTCACGCCGTAGCGCCGCGAGCCGAGCAGCAGCGATAGCCCCGCGATGCCGTTGGTGGTGATCATCGCCGCGGCGAACACGGTGTCCCTGGCCAGGGTCGCGGCCTCGTTGCCCCCGGACGCCATCAGCGAGACGATGAGCGCCACCTCGATCACCGTCACCGCGGCGGCGAGCACCAGCGAGCCGAACGGCTCACCGACCCGCGCGGCGACCACCTCAGCGTGGTGCACCGCGGCCAGCACGGCTCCGATGAGCAACGCCGCCGCGAGCGCGACCAATGCCGGGCCGAGCTTCTCGCCCCAGATCACGGCCAGCACGGCGACGGCAAGCAGCGGTACGACCGCGGTCCACGACACCCGTCTCAACATCGACCGCCATTCTCATCCACGGCTCGCGATCGGGCGACCTCGGACCTCGGTCGTGATTTTTCGGCCGGCGCGACGGTGATGCCGCGGAGCCTTGAGCCGAAAGTCCCCGGACGTATGCGACCAAAGCCCCTACGTTTGTCCGGCGACGTTTCATACGGTCCCAACATTCGCCTCGGGTTTACACGGGCTCGGCCGGAGGGAAATCAGAACAGCCACATATCCGAACGCTGAACTCTCAGCGCGGCCGGAGCAAAGGGGGAAGCGGTGTCAGCTACCCGAACCACCGCAGAAGGCGGCACCAACGGTCCGATCCGAAACCATCTCCGCAGTGTGAAGACTGAGGTTCGCGACGCCTGGGTTTCCAAAGCACTCTGTCGCGCCGGCGACCCGGATGAGTTGTTCGTTCGCGGCGCCGCCCAGAGAAGGGCCGCGACGATCTGCCGGCACTGCCCGGTGGTCCTGGAGTGCGGCGCGGATGCGCTCGAAAACCGGGTCGAGTGGGGAGTCTGGGGCGGCATGACGGAACGCCAGCGGCGCGCCCTGCTCAGGCAGCACTCCGACGTGGTGTCCTGGGTCGACTTCCTGGCCGCCGCCCGGCGGCAGCGTCGCACCGCGATTTAGTGCCGGGGCGCCGGCTCGGGCCGCAGCAACCTAGGACTCCGGTGCCAGCAGCAGGTCGGCGTCGAAGCAGCTGTGGTCGCCGGTGTGGCATGCGGCGCCCACCTGGTCGACCGTCAGCAGCACGGTGTCGCCGTCGCAATCCAGCCGCACCGAGTGCACGTGTTGGGTGTGACCGGACGTCGCACCCTTGACCCACTGCTCGCCGCGCGACCGCGAATAATAGGTCGCCTCACGGGTTTCGAGCGTTCGGGCCAGCGCCGCGTCGTCCATCCACGCGACCATGAGCACGTCCCCGCTGCCACGCTCCTGCACGACGGCGGTGAACAGGCCGTCGGCGTTGCGCTTCAGTCGCGCGGCGATCCGTGGGTCCAGCGTCATCGCACGGTGATCCCTTCGGCGGCCATCGCGGCCTTCACCTGGCCGATGGTCAGCTCCCCGAAGTGAAAGACGCTGGCCGCCAACACCGCATCGGCGCCGGCCGCGACGGCCGGCGCGAAGTGTTCGACCGCGCCGGCGCCGCCACTTGCGATCACCGGCACAGTGACCGCGGAGCGAACCGCCTGCAGCATCGGCAAGTCGAACCCGGCCTTGGTGCCGTCGGCGTCCATCGAGTTCAGCAGGATCTCCCCTACGCCCAGATCGGCGCCGCGGGAAGCCCATTCGACGGCGTCGATCCCCGTCCCGCGGCGTCCGCCGTGGGTGGTGACCTCCCAACCGGACGGTGTGGGCACCGACCCCGGGGGCACCGTGCGGGCGTCGACCGACAGCACGATGCATTGCGAACCGAACTGCCGCGCCATTTCTTCCAGCAGGTCGGGCCGGGCGATCGCGGCGGTGTTGATCGAAACCTTGTCGGCCCCCGCGCGCAGCAGGACGTCGACGTCGGCCACCGTGCGAACCCCGCCGCCGACGGTGAGCGGAATGAAAACCTCTTCGGCCGTGCGGCGCACCACGTCCAGCATGGTCGCCCGGCCCGACGACGAGGCGGTGACGTCGAGGAAGGTGAGCTCGTCGGCGCCCTCGGCGTCGTAGGCGGCCGCGAGCTCGACGGGATCGCCCGCGTCGCGGAGGTTTTCGAAGTTGACCCCCTTGACGACTCGTCCGGCGTCGACGTCCAGGCACGGAATCACCCGCACCGCAAGGCCATTGGCGGTGGACATCTCAGAAGTCCTCCGGTCGGCCCGTGTTGCGCAGGATCTCGAGTATCTCGGCGTGTGCGCGGGGGCCCGCGGCCAGTGCGGAATCCGACGCGGGGCTCCACGGCTGACCGTGGACATCGGTGACGACACCACCCGCCGCCCGCACCAGCGCGACGCCGGCGGCGTGGTCCCACACATGACCGCCGAAGCTGATCGAGCCACCGAGGACTCCGTCGGCGACGTAGGCCAGGTCGAGTCCGGTGGACCCGTGCATCCGCAACCGCGACGAGACCCGGCTCAGATTCTCCAGCACCGCGATCCGGTAGCGGCCCGGGAACCGGCCCCGCGCATCGGCGCTGAACGAGCCGGCGCCGATCAGGGCGTCGGCCAGGTCGATGTCGGCCAGCGGCGGCTGCGCGACACCGTTTTTCATCAACGGACCGTCCACCACGGCGGTGTAGCGCTGGTCGACGAAGGGCAGCCAGGTCAGCCCGGCGACCGGGTCGCCGTGATGCAGCAGGCCGAGCAGGATCCCCGCCATCGGCGATCCGGCCGCGTAGTTGAACGTGCCGTCGACGGGGTCCAGCACCCACACCCACTCCGAGTCGACGTCGGCGCCGCCGAACTCCTCACCGTGCACACCGATGCCGGTCGTCTCTTCCAGCGCGCCGACCACCTGCCGCTCGATCGCGAGGTCGACGTCGGTGGCGAAGTCGTTGCCCTTCTTCTGGACCGCCGAATCGGCGCGGTGGCCGGCCAGGAACGTCTCGGTGGCGTCGTCGAGGATCGCCGAAGCCTTCTCCACCAACGCGTCCAGGTCCGCCACGGCCCTACCCCGCGACCGCGGCCAGCGCCTGCGGCAGGGTGAACCGCCCGGCATAGAGGGCTTTGCCCACGATGGCGCCCTCGACCCCGCGGTCGGTGAGGGTCGCGATCGCGCGCAGGTCGTCCAGGCTGGACACACCGCCGGAGGCGATCACCGGGGCGTCGGTGCGCTCGGCGACGGCGGCCAGCAGGTCGAGGTTGGGGCCGCCCAGCGTGCCGTCCTTCGTGACGTCGGTGACGACGAAGCGCGAACACCCTTCGCCGTCAAGGCGTTCCAGCACTTCCCACAGGTCGCCGCCGTCGGTTTCCCAGCCGCGTCCGCGCAGTCGGTGCTGTCCGTCGACGATCTGGACATCCAGTCCCACGGCCACCTTGTCGCCGTGCTCGCCGATCGCGCGGGCACACCACTGGGGGTTCTCCAAGGCCGCCGTGCCCAGGTTGACCCGGGCGCAGCCGGTGGCCAGCGCCGCGGCCAGCGAGTCGTCGTCGCGGATCCCACCGGACAGCTCGACCTGCACGTCGAGCTTGCCGACCACCTCGGCCAGCAGTTCGCGGTTCGAGCCCCGTCCGAACGCCGCGTCCAGGTCCACCAGATGGATCCATTCCGCCCCGTCGCGCTGCCAATTCAGCGCCGCGTCCAGCGCCGAGCCGTATTCGGTTTCGCTGCCCGCCTTGCCCTGGACCAGCCGCACGGCGCGGCCCTCGACCACGTCGACCGCGGGCAACAAGATCAACACATTCCCTCCCAAGCCGCTCGTCACAGTGCCTCAATCCAGTTGTGCAACACGGCCGCACCCGCATCCCCACTCTTCTCGGGGTGAAACTGGGTGGCCGACAGCGGACCCTGCTCGACGGCGGCCAGAAAGGGCACCCGGTGGGTGGCCCAGGTGAGCACGGCATCGGGCGAACCCTCCCAGCGCTGCGCGGCGTAGGAATGCACGAAATAAAACCGGGTGTCCGCGTCCAGCCCCTTGAACAGGGTGGTGCCTCCCCCGGCGTTGACGACGTTCCAGCCCATGTGCGGGATCACCGGGGCATCCAGCCGGGTGACCTCTCCCGGCCACTGGCCGCAACCCGTTGTCTGCACACCGAATTCGACGCCGCTGGCGAACAGGATCTGCATGCCCACACAGACGCCCAGCACCGGGCGCCCGGCGGCGACCCGGTCGGCGATGATGCGGTCCCCCTTGACTCTGCGCAGGCCGGTCATGCAGGCCTCGAAGGCCCCGACGCCGGGCACCACCAGCCCGTCGGCGGCGGCCGCCGCATCGGCGTCGGCGGTCACCTCGACCGATGCGCCCGCCCGCTCAAGCGCGCGCTGGGCCGACCGTAGGTTGCCCGAGCCGTAATCCAGGACCACGACGGATGGTTTTGTCACAGAACACCTTTGGTGGACGGCACGTCCGATACCCGGGGATCGGGCTCGACGGCCTGACGCAACGCGCGCGCCACCGCCTTGTACTGCGCCTCGGTGACGTGGTGCGGGTCGCGCCCGTAGAGGACGCGCACGTGCAGCGCGATGCGAGCGTTCATGGCCAGCGACTCGAAGACGTGCCGGTTGATCACGGTGTGGTAGGGCACCGAGCTGCCGGCAATGGTGGTGTGCCGCAGATGATCCGGCTCACCGGTGTGCACGCAGTAGGGCCGGCCGGACACGTCGACCACGGCGTGGGCCAGCGTCTCGTCCATCGGGATGAAGGCGTCGCCGAACCGCCGGATGCCCCGCTTGTCGCCGAGGGCCTGGCCGAGCGCCTGCCCCAGCGCGATGGCGGTGTCCTCGATGGTGTGGTGGCCCTCGATCTCGACGTCGCCCTTGGTGCGGACGTTCAGGTCGAAGCTCGCGTGGGTGCCCAGCGCCGTCAGCATGTGGTCGTAGAACGGCACGCCGGTGTCGACGTGGACCTGCCCGGTGCCGTCGAGGTCGAGCTCGATGACGATGTCGGATTCCTTGGTGCGACGCTCGATACGCGCGCGCCGAGTCGCAATAGTGGTCACGGGGCTCCTACTGGGGTGGCTGGGGCCAGTTCGGTGGCGGCGATTTGGGCGCTGGCCCGCAGGAACGCGTCGTTCTCTTCGGCCAGTCCGGTCGTGGCCCGCAGGTAGCCGGCAATCCCGACGTCGCGGATCAAGACGCCGGCGTCCAGGTAGCGCTGCCAGGCGGCCGGTGCGTCGGCGAATTGTCCGAACAGCACGAAGTTCGCATCGCTGGGGATCACGCGAAAACCCATGCCGGTCAGGGCGGTTGTGACCCGTTCCCGTTCGGCGATCAGTGCCGCAACGCTACTCAGGGTGTCGTCGGCGTGCCGCAGCGCGGCCCGGGCCGCGGCCTGCGTGACCGACGACAGGTGATACGGCAGCCGGACCAGCAGCATCGCGTCGATCACCGCGGGCGTGGCGATCAGGTAGCCGAGCCGGCCGCCGGCGAAGGCGAACGCCTTGCTCATGGTGCGGGTGACGATGAGCTTGGTCGGATATTCCCGCACCAGCGCGACGGCACTCGGCTCGGAGGAGAACTCACCGTAGGCCTCGTCGACGATCAAGATGCCCGGCACCGCGTCGAGCAGCCGCCGCAGAGCCGGCAGCGAAACGCTCTGCCCGGACGGGTTGTTCGGGCTGGCGAGGAAGATCACATCGGGTCGATGTTCGGTGACGGCGGCGGCCGCCCTGTCCACGTCGAGGTTGAAGTCGTCGGCGCGGACACCCTCCAGCCATTCCGTGCGCGTGGCGCCGGCGATGATCGGGTGCATCGAGTAGGACGGGGCGAACCCGATCGCGGTGCGCCCGGGCCCGCCGAATGCCTGCAGCAGCTGTTGCAGGATCTCGTTGGATCCGTTTGCGGCCCAGATATTTTCCACCCCGAGCTGCACGCCGGTCTGCGCGGTGAGGTAACCGGCGAGATCGCGGCGCAGGTCCACCGCGTCGCGATCGGGATAACGGTGCAGGTCGGCGGCCGCCTCGGCCACCGACCGCACCACATCATCAACCAGCGCCCGGCTGGGCGGGTGCGGGTTCTCGTTGGTGTTCAGCCGCACCGGGACGGCCAGTTGTGGTGCGCCATAGGGTGACTTGCCGCGCAAGTCCTCGCGCAGGGGCAGGTCGTCCAGCGTTGGGTTCTCCGCGCCGGTCATCGCTCGAACCTCCGCCGGATCGCCTCGCCGTGCGCCGGAAGATCTTCGGCCTTGGCCAGCGTGACCACGTGTCCCGAGACGTCCTTGAGGGCGGCCTCGGTGTAGTCGACGACGTGGATGCCGCGCAGGAAGGTCTGCACCGACAGGCCGCTGGAATGGCGGGCGGAGCCCGCGGTGGGCAGCACGTGATTGGATCCGGCGCAGTAGTCGCCGAGGCTCACCGGCGCATACGGACCGACGAAAATGGCTCCGGCCGAACGGATTCGGCCGGCGACCGCCGGCGCTTCGGCGGTCTGGATCTCCAGGTGCTCGGCGGCGTAGGCGTTGACCACCTGGATGCCGGCGTCGAGATCGTCGACCAGGATGATCGCCGACTGGCGGCCGCCGAGCGCGGCGGTCACCCGGTCGCGATGCACCGTGGTGCCTAGCTGAGCGGCCACCTCGGCGTCGGTCGCGGTGGCCAGGTCCTCGCTCGGGGTGACCAGCACGCTGCCGGCCATCTCGTCGTGTTCGGCCTGGCTGATCAGGTCGGCGGCCACGTGCGCGGGGTCGGCGGTGTGGTCGGCGAGGATGGCGATCTCGGTGGGCCCGGCCTCGGCGTCGATGCCGACGCGCGAGCGGCACAGCCGCTTGGCGGCGGTGACGTAGATGTTGCCGGGCCCGGTGATCATGTCGACGGGCGCCAGGTCCCGGCCGTCCATGTCGGTGCCGCCGTAGGCCAGCAGCGCCACCGCCTGCGCGCCGCCGACGGCCCACACTTCGTCGACCCCGAGTAGCCGGGCGGCGGCCAGGATCGTCGGATGCGGCAGGCCGTCAAAGCGGGCCTGCGGCGGGCTGGCCACCACCAGCGAGTCGACGCCTGCGGCCTGCGCGGGCACCACGTTCATCACCACGCTGGACGGGTACACCGCGTTGCCGCCGGGCACGTACAGGCCCACCCGCTCGACCGGCACCCACCGCTCGGTGACCGTCGCGCCCGGGCCGAGCGTGGTGGTGACGTCGGCACGGCGCTGGTCGGCGTGCACCGCGCGGGTGCGTTCGATCATCAGCCGCAGGGCGTCCACGACGTCGGAGTCCAAGCCGGCCAGCGCCGCCGCCAGAGCCGCCTCGGGCACCCGGACCGCCGCGGGGCGCACACCGTCAAACGACGCCCCGAATTCCAGCGCCGCCTCGGCGCCGCGCTCGGCCACGGCCTGCACGATCGGCCGCACCTTGGGCAGCACGCTCTCCACGTCGGCGCCGCCGCGCGGGAGCGCGGTCCGCAATCGGGCAGCCGTCAGCTCGACCCCCCGCAGGTCTATGCGGGCCATCACGGGTGCTGACGCGGTACTCATTGCCTCCATTGTCCCAGAGCAACTCAAGTGGATATCCGCCCGGTACAGTGCCGATGAAAGGCCGAGTAAAGCCGGGTTAGGCCCACACAACGCAGGGAGCCGTGATGTCCGCGAAGGATCACCCCAACAACGCCCCGGGCGTCCCGATGGTGTTCCCGCCCTGGTTCGAGCGCTTTCAGATCAAGTATTTCAACCCTGCGGTCAAGCCGATCGCCCGCTTTCTGCCCGGCACGGCGACCATCAGGCACCGCGGCCGCACCTCCGGCACGCCGTACGAGACGATCATCACCCCCTATCGCAAGGGAAACGTGCTGGCGATCGCGCTGGGCCACGGCAAGACGAACTGGGTCAAGAACGTGCTGGCGGCAGGCGAGGCCGACGTAGCGTTCAGCCGCAACCGCGTGGTGCACATCACCAATCCGCGGATCCTGCCGGCCGGTTCCGAAGGCCCCGACGCCGAACGTCTGCCGCGGATGGCCCGGATGCAGCTGCGGCGGATCGGTGTTTTCGTCGGCGACATCGCCTGAGGCCGGGTGCGCTTTTGCGGGTGCGCTCACGGCGGCGACACGCCGCTGGAGAGCGCTCTGGGCGCACACTCAACGCCCTGGACGCACACTCGAGCGGTCTACGCCCTGGTGAAGACCGTCTCGCCGGTCATCGTCGGCCAGGCCGACGGGGCGTCCTCCCACGCGACGACGCGGTCGACGGCCGGCGACACGTCCAGACCGCCCGCGAGCAGTTCGAGCACGCGCGGGATGACCGTGCGCGCGCTGACGCGTCCGGTGATGAACCGGACGCCGCGCGAGTACATCGGCAGCAGCGGCATCTCGACCTTGTATTCGGGGTAGATCCCGGTGTCGGTGCACACGCCGTCCGGCCAGGTCGCGCGCAGTGTCGCCGCTAACAGCGCCGGATCGCTGGTGGTGTGCACCGTGACCGGGTAAGAGCCCCAAGACTTGTCCGGTTTGGCGGCGTCGTGGACCACCGCGCCGAGCTTCTCGGCGGCGGCCAGCCGCTGCGGGTCGGTGTCGACGTAGTCGACGTGAGCCCCCAGCGCCGCGGCGATCGCAGCCGAGTACAGGCCGATCGACAGCCGTCCGAGCACGAGGACGCGGCGATCGACCGGATCCAGTGCCTCCAGTTCTGCCCCAAACGGCCCGACGGTGCGCCAGCCGTCGGGAATGTTGTCCGACAGGGACGCGATGGAGACGGGGTCGACGGCGTCGGGCAACGGGATGAGCATCGCGTCGGCGTACGGGACCAGCACCAGATCCGACATGAAGCCGCCACCGTCCAGGCCGGCGATCGGTGCCATCCCGTAGGCCGCCATCAATGGCACTGCGCTGCGCGAACCGGTCACGCCGCGGCGGCATTCGCGGCAGGCCCCGCAGCTGATCTGAAACGGCACCACGACGCGGTCGCCGACCCGGGCGCCCCTTACCTCATCGCCGACGGCAACGACCTCGGCCAATCCTTCGTGGCCCACCGCGTACCCCGGCGGCAAGGGCAGCCGCCCATTGCACACCGCGCCGTCGAGGTCGCAACACGCCACCGTCAGCGGCCGGACCAGCGCCTGCTCGGGAGCGCTGAGCTGGGGTTCGGGCACCTCACGCCACGCGTATCGCCCGGTGTCTTCGTATGTCAGCTGCCTCATCTCTGCATTCTTGAGTGATCACTCAAGTAAAGTCAATAGCATGCCGAGACCCGACCGCAGCCGCACCGCGTTGATCGATAAGGCCGCCACGCTGTTTCGCCGTCAGGGCTACGCGGCGACAGGCCTGAACCAGATCCTCGAGGAAGCCGGCGTCAAGCCCGGTTCGCTGTATCACCACTTCCCGCAGGGCAAACAACAGCTGGCCGCGGCGGTCGTCGAAACGGAAGGCGGCGGCATCGAACAACTGCTGCGGCGGTTCCTGGCGACGGACCGGCCGGCCGCCGACATCGTCGCTCGCTGGATCGATCTGCTGTCCGCGGGGTTGGCCGGCGACCGGCGCGACGGCTGCCCGATCGAGCCGATCGCCACCGAGTCGGTGAACGCGAGCCCGCTGGTGCGCGACGCGTCGGCCCGCGCCTTCAGGGGCTGGTGTGCCGCGGTCGAGCAGCGGCTGTGCTCCGACGGCTGGTCGGCGGCCGAGGCGAAACAGGTTGCACTGGCCGTGATCTCGCTGATCGAGGGGGCTCTGATCCTGTCCAGGATCTCCGGTGACGCGGGCGCGCTCGACGCCGCCAAACCGGCCGCGCGCACGTTGCTGCGCGGCTAGGCCTCTTACATGTCCAGGCCGACATCGAGCGCGCGCACCGAGTGCGTCAGCGCGCCGACGGCCAGGTAGTCCACCCCGGTTGCCGCGTAGGTGGCGGCGTTTTCCAGGCTGAGCCCGCCGGAGGCCTCCAGCAGCACGGCGGGGGCGCGCGCGTCGCGACGCTGCACGGCCATCTGCGCCTGCCACACCGGGAAGTTGTCCAGCAGCACCAGTTCCGGCTTTTCGCCCAGCACCTCGTCCAGCTGCTCGAGGGAGTCCACCTCCACCTCGCACGGCAGCTCCGGCGCCGCGTCGCGCACCGCCCGCAGCGCGTCCACCACCGAGCCCGCGGCCACCACGTGGTTGTCCTTGATCAGCGCCGCATCGCCGAGCCCCATCCGGTGGTTGACGCCGCCGCCGACCCGCACCGCGTACTTCTGCAGCGCGCGCAGCCCGGGCAGGGTCTTGCGGGTGTCGCGGACCTTGGCCTTGGTGCCCTCGACGGCCTCGACCCAGGCCGCCGTCGTGGTGGCGATGCCCGACAGGTGACAGACCAGGTTCAGCATGGTCCGCTCGGCGGTCAGCAGGCCGCGGGTGTCCGTGCGCACTGTCAGCACCGGCTCGCCCGGCTGCAGCCGGGTGCCGTCCTCGACGCTGTGCACCACTTCGTAGCCCCCGGCGAGGACGGCGTCGAGGACCAGCAGCGCGACCTCGACGCCGGCGATCACGCCCGGCTCCCGGGGCACCATCGACGCCGTCGCCACCGCACCGGCGGGCACTGTCGCGAGGGTGGTGATGTCGGGGCCGTAGCGCAGGTCCTCTTCCAGCCCGCGCCGGATGGTGTCCTGAGCGGCGCTTCGTTCGTCGGGCAGCATCATCAGCCCACCGCCGCCAGCGCCTCCACCAGCACCGAGTTCTGGTCGTCGGCCAGCCGCAGCACGCTGCTGCGGGCCTGTTCCGGTGCGGGGTCGGGATATTCGGCGCGATGGTGGCAGCCCCGGCTCTCGTGGCGGGCCAGGGCCGCGGCGGTCACCGCGCGGGCGGCGACGGCCAACGCGACGTCCTCGAAGTCACGGCGGCCGGAGATGGGCCGCGCCCGCGCCCCCGACAGCGTGTCGGACAAGCGGTGCAGCCCGGCGGCGTCGCGCACCACCGAGGCGTCGCGGCTCATCGCGGCCTGCAATGCGGAACGCTCCGGGGCGGTGTGGGCGATGGGCTCCGGCTCGACAGCCAGAACGCGCCCCGCCGCCACCGCGTGCGCGGCCGCGGCCTTGCCGGCGCGCCCGCCGACCACCAGGCCCTCCAGCAGGCTGTTGGACGCCAGCCGGTTGGCGCCGTGCAGTCCGGTGCGCGCCACCTCGCCCGCGGCGAACAGCCCGGGCAATTCGGTTTGGCCGTGCACGTCGGTGACGACGCCACCGCAGCTGTAGTGCGCCCCCGGCACGACCGGGATGGGCTGGCGGACGGGGTCGATGCCGGCAGCGCGGCACGCGGCGGTCACGGTCGGGAACCGGGCCGCGAAACCCTTGATGCGGCGCGCGTCGAGGAAGACGCACGGGTCGCCGGTGGCCTTCAGCCGGGTGTCGATGGCCGCGGCGACGACGTCACGCGGGGCCAGGTCGCCCATCGGGTGAACACCGGCCGTTACCGAATTGCCTTGCCGGTCAACAAGTATCGCGCCCTCGCCACGGATGGCCTCGGTTACCAGCGGACGCCGCCCGCCGGTCCCGCCGAAGAGCATCGTCGGGTGGAACTGGATGAACTCCAGGTCGCTGACCGCGACGCCGGCCCACAGCGCCAACGCGACGCCGTCGCCGGTGGAGCCCTCGGGGTTGGTGGTCGCGCCGTAGAGGTGCCCGAGCCCGCCGGAGGCCAGGATCACCGCGGGCGCGTTGATGATTCCGTAGCCGTCCACGCTGCCCAGCAAGACCCCCGTGACGGCAGCATCGTTGCGCAGCACCCGCAGGGCCACATGGCCGGCGCGAATGTCCAGCGTGGCCGCGGCGTGGTCGAGCGCCCGCTGCACCTCGGCTCCGGTGGCGTCGCCACCGGCGTGCAGGATCCGCCGCCGCGAGTGCCCGCCCTCGCGCGTCACGTCCCAGCGGCCCGGGGATGCCTCGTCGAATCGCGCTCCGGCACCCACCAATTCGGACACCGCCCGGTACCCGTCGGCGACGATGGAATACACCGCGTCGGGGTCGCACAGGCCGGCCCCGGCCGTCAGGGTGTCGGCGACGTGGGCCTCCACGGAGTCGTCGTTGTCGGGCAAGACCACCGCGATGCCGCCCTGCGCGTAGTGCGTCGCGGTCCCCCCCTTCGCCTGGTCGGCCTTGCTCAGCACCACGACGCTGCGCCCGGCGCGATGGGCGGCCAGCGCCGCGGCCAATCCCGCGACGCCCGTACCGATCACGACCACGTCGGCGCTGTGGGTCCAGGCGGGGCGCACGATCATTCGCCGCCGCCCGGGTGACCGATTTCGATCATTCGCCGCACGCTGCGGCGGCCCGCCGCCGCCGTCTCCGGGTCGACGTCGACCTCGTCGGCCCCGTCCACCAGGCAGCGCAGCAGGGCCGCGGGCGTGATCATCTTCATGTACTTGCAGGACGCCCGGTCGTTGACCGCGCGGAAGTCGACTTGTGGTGCGGCCCTGCGCAGCTGGTGCAGCATGCCGACCTCGGTGGCGACCAGCACCTTGCGAGCCTGAGTGTGGTGCGCCGCGTCGAGCATGCCGCCGGTGGACAGGATCTTCACCCGATCCGCCGGGAAGGCGCCCTCGCCGGCAAGGTACAACGCCGAAGTGGCACAACCGCATTCGGGGTGCACGTAGAGCTCGGCGTCGGGGTTCGCCCTGGCCTGCTCGGACAACTCGTCGCCGTTGATCCCGGCGTGCACATGGCATTCGCCGGCCCACACGTGCACGTTCGTGCGGCCGGTCACCCGGCGCACGTGGGCCCCGAGGAATTGGTCCGGGCAGAACAGCACCTCGCGGTCGGGGTCGATGGACTCGACCACGTCGACCGCGTTGGACGACGTGCAGCAGATGTCGGTAAGCGCCTTCACCGCGGCGGTGGTGTTGACGTAGGAGACGACGACGGCGCCGGGGTGCTCGTCCTTCCAGGCGCGCAGTTCGTCGGGGGTGATGGAGTCGGCCAGCGAGCAGCCGGCCCGCTGATCCGGGATGAGGACCGTCTTGTCGGGGCTGAGGATCTTGGCGGTCTCGGCCATGAAGTGCACCCCGCAGAACACGATGGTGTCCTCGGGCGCCTCGGCGGCGATCCGCGACAGCGCCAGCGAGTCCCCGACGTGGTCGGCGACGTCCTGGATGGCGGGCAGCTGGTAGTTGTGCGCGAGCACAGTGGCGCCGCGCAGCTTCGCCAGTCGGCGAATCTCGGCGGCCCACTGCTCGTCGCCCCGCACACCGGCGTAGCCGGCGGGTGAATTCGTGACGTCGGCCATCATGTCTTCGGCGAGCGTGTCCATGCGATTTATAACCGTCACGGCGGCCCCTTTCAGCCCGGGAGGTTTTCGACTTATAATCGAAAACATGGCCCATGGTAACACCGCCCACGAAGTGCTCGCGGTCGTATTCCAGGTTCGCCACGTCACCGAGCAGGTTACGAAGGGCCGCCCGACGGAAAAACCGCAGCTTAACGTGCTGTTATGGCAGCGTGCCAAGGATCCGCAGCGCGGCGCCTGGTCGCTGCCCGGCGGGCAGCTGCGCAACGACGAGGACATGACCACCTCGGTGCTGCGACAGCTGGCCGAGAAGGTGGACCTCAAAGAGCTCGCGCACCTGGAACAGCTGGCGGTGTTCTCCGACCCGAACCGGGTGCCGGGCGCCCGGGTGATCGCGTCGACATTCCTGGGATTGGTGCCCTCCCCCGCCACCCCCGAGCTGCCGCCGGACACCCGCTGGCATCCGGTGAGCCGCCTGCCGCCGATGGCCTTCGACCACGGGCCGATGGTGACGCACGCGCACGCCCGGCTGATCGCCAAGCTGTCCTATACCAACCTCGGGTTTGCTTTGGCCCCAAAGGAATTCGCGCTTTCTACACTCCGCGACATCTACGGCGCCGCGCTCGGATACCAAGTCGATGCGACGAACCTGCAACGCGTGCTGGTCCGCCGCGGCGTGATCAGCCAGACCGGCACCATCGCGCAGTCGGGCCGCAGCGGCGGGCGGCCGGCGGCCCTGTACCACTTCACCGACTCCCGACTGCGGATCACCGATGAATTCGCCGCGCTGCGGCCCCCCGGCTAGGCTCGCGGAAAGCGTCTTCGGGTGACGCGATCGTCAATTGGTGCCAGTGGCGCGTCCGACTCCGCACGCCCCGGCAGGAATTCGCTCACAGTGCGGCGATTACGTTTTGGTTACCTGCCGTTCGTGCGCGACAATGCCGGATGGCCTAGAAGGGAGCCTCAATGGCTGAGCTCGGCAATCTGGCAGGCACGCATGGCGCGGAGTGGATCGCCCGGCCGCCGCACGAGGAGCTGCAGCGCAAAGTGCGCCCGCTGCTGCCCTCGGACGACCCGTTCTACCAGCCGCCACTGGGCTTCCAGCACGCCGAACCCGGGACGGTGCTGCGTTCGCGCGACGTCGAACTGGCGTTTTTGGGTTTGATCCCGCAGCCGGTCAAGGCCATCCAGCTGCTCTACCGGACGATGGACATGCACGGCGAGCCGGAGGCGGCGGCGACCACCGTGATCGTTCCGGCCGAGCTCGCGCCCGAACGTCCGTGCCCGCTGCTCTCTTACCAGTGCGCGATCGACGCCGTGTCGTCCCGTTGCTTCCCGTCCTACGCGCTGCGGCGCCGGGCGAAGGCCCTCGGGTCGATCGGTCAGTTCGAGCTCTTCCTGATCGCCGCCGCCGTCGCCGAGGGCTGGGCCGTCTCCGTGCCGGACCACGAGGGACTCCAGGGCCTGTGGGGCGCGCCGTACGAGCCCGGCTATCGCGTCTTGGACGGCATCCGGGCCGCTCTGGGTTCGGAACGCCTCAGGCTTTCCCCGGAGGCGCCGATCGGGCTGTGGGGGTACTCCGGCGGCGGGCTGGCCAGTGCCTGGGCGGCCGAAGTGTGCGCCGACTACGCACCCGAACTGGACATCGTCGGGGCCGTATTGGGATCCCCGGTCGGGGATCTGGGCAACACCTTCCGCAGGCTCAACGGCAGTTTCCTTTCGGGCCTGCCCGCGCTGGTGGTGGCCGCGCTCGCCCACATCTACCCCGAGCTGGACAGGGTGATCAAGGAGCACAGCAACGAGGAGGGGCGCGCCCTGCTCGAGTCGCTCGAGAAGATGACCACCGTGGAGGCGGTCGTCCGGATGGCCGGCAAAAACATGGGCGACTACCTCGACGAGCCGCTGGAGAGCATCCTGTCGACGCCCGAGGTGATGCACGTCTTCGAGAACATCAAGCTGGGCGCGGCCGTGCCGACGCCGCCGGTGTTGATCGTGCAGGCCGTCCACGACTACCTCATCGACGTGAAAGACATCGACGTGCTCGCCGACGCCTATTCGGCCGGCGGCGCCCAGGTGACCTACCACCGGGACGCGTTCAACGAGCACATGCTGCTACACCCGCTGTCGGCGCCGATGACGCTGCGCTGGCTCACGGACCGGTTCGACCGCCGCCCGCTGACCGAGCACCTCATCCGGACCACCTGGCCGACGATGTTCCATCCGATGACCTACGTCGGGATGGCCCGGCTGGCCAAGATCGCGGCCAAGGTCATCTTCGGCCGGAGCATTCACCGCCGTCCGCTATGACACGGCCGCTTCGGCGGCACCCCCGGCTCCCACTGGCAGCGCTTCGGAAGGCCGGCCGCCCGGCGGAAGGGCGCCCAGGTCGTCGCGGGCGTCGGCGGCCGCCAGCACCGCATACACCAGCGCGGCGATAGCGGCGGGCCACAGCAGGGTCAGCGCGAGCTGCAGCGGGTTGTGGGCGAAGAACACCGGGGGCGCCTGGACGACGTACGCCACCGACGGGCCTTTGGACAGCGGCACCGCGTCGAAGTTCAATGCGCCGTAGCTGATCCGGACCAGCGCGGCCCCGGTAGCCGTCGCGGCCGCGGCGGCGGTCAACAGGCCGGCGGACAGGGCGACGACCATCCCCGGGCCGCGGTGCTCGCGCCACTGCCACCCCAGCACGGGCGCCACCACCGCCAGCACGGTCAGCAGGCCCAGCATCAGGCACGGCGCGTCGAAGAAGTGCTCAGATTCGGTGCCGAGATAGTCGTGGACCCGTTCACCCGCCCGCGTGAGCGCCACCACGGCGTGGATCGGCGGGGCGATCCACGCCCACAGCCCGCCGGCCAGCACACCGGCCGCCGCGGACCCCAGCGCGGCGATGGCGATGGCGCGCACCGGAGGCTTGCGCGGGGCGGCCGCGGCCGGCGGCGCGTCCCGACCTTGCATGGGCTCTGTCATCGCTGGGCCTCCAGGTCGACGGAGTCGACCTGACCGTGCCGCGAGCACTGCGCCCGCCAGCCGTCGGGGCGAACCTGCACGATCATCCGGCGTCCGCATTCCGCACAGAACCGGGGCGGCTCGAGGCCCAACTGCGCCGCTGTCGGCACTACGGTGCCCCCCAGTTCCCCGGTGTAGACGTTGTACACGCCGGCGCTGACCGGAGCGCCCAGATCCCGAACCACAGTCGCCAAGTTTCCTACAGGGTGGCGTTGAGCGCCTTGATCGGCATCTGCAGGTTGTCGAGCAGTTCCAGGTCGGCCTCGGCCGGGCGGCCGAGGGTGGTCAGGTAGTTCCCGACGATCACCGCGTTGATGCCGCCCAGGATACCCTGCTTGGCGCCCAGGTCACCCAGGGTGATCTCGCGGCCCCCGGCGAATCGCAGCATCGCGCGCGGCAACGCGAGGCGGAAGGCGGCTACCGACTTCAGCGCCTCGGCCACCGGCAGCACCTCCAGGTCACCGAACGGCGTCCCGGGCCGCGGGTTGAGGAAGTTCAACGGCACCTCGTCGGGTGCCAGTTCGGCCAGTTCGGCGGCGAACTCCGCGCGCTGCTCGAGCGTCTCGCCCATGCCCAAGATGCCGCCGCAGCACACCTCCATGCCGGCGTCGCGCACCATCGACAGGGTCTGCCAGCGCTCTTCCCAGGTGTGGGTGGTGACCACGTTGGTGAAGAACGAGCGGGCGGTCTCCAGGTTGTGGTTGTAGCGGTGCACGCCCATCGCCGACAGCTGCTCGACCTGCTCGGCGGTCAGCATCCCCAGCGAGCAGGCGATGTTGATCTCGACCTCGTCGCGGATGGCCTCGATGCCGGCCGCGACCTGGGCCATCAACCGCTCGTCGGGCCCACGGACGGCGGCCACGATGCAGAACTCGGTGGCACCCGACTTCGCGGTTTGCTTGGCGGCCTCGACCAGGCTGGGAATGTCCAGCCGGGCGCTGCGCACCGGCGAGGCGAACAGCCCGGATTGCGAGCAGAAATGACAATCCTCCGGGCAGCCGCCAGTCTTCAGGCTGATGATGCCCTCGACCTCGACCTCGGGCCCGCACCAGCGCATCCGCACCTCGTGGGCCAGCGCCAGCAGGTCGTCGAGCCGGTCGTCGGACAGTTGCAGCACCCGCAGCACCTGCTCGCGACTCAGTCCCTCGCCGCGCTCGAGTACCTGTTCGCGGGCAACCGCCAGGATGTCTGCGTCGTTGGCGCCGGTGGCCGGTCGAGTTGCCGCTTGAGTCACCCGTACTCCCCTGCATCATCGGTGGCCGCGCACGCGGCCCCCCTGCCCACGGTGGTGGCAGCTTGAATAAAAGTGTTCAAAGTAGGGTAACGGCCGCAGAACATGCCGTCCGCCGGGGTATCTCACCACAATGACCGATCCACACGTCGCGTATGTGGCTCACCACATGATCCTGCTGGCGATCCCGGCCTTCCTGCCGGCGATCATCGTCGTCGGCGTGATCCTCTACATCGCGCTCAAGGACCGCCGCTCCCCCGGCGACAAGGAGGACGCCGCGCAGGGCAACGACGAAATCGGTGATTGACCGGCCGTCAATTTGGGCATTCCGCTTCCTGCGAGCTGGATCACAGCTCGCCAGGCGGTCGGGCGCTGTTGGGAGGGTTTGACGATGAAATCGGCGGAACTCACTTTCGTTGCCGAGGCACCGGCGCGCGGCGCCGGCCTGAACCAGGTGATCGGGCTGTCGGTCGCGGCGGTAGTGATCGCCGCGGTAATGCTGTGGGTCGGTTATGCCCACCGCACCCATCGGATCGAGTGGTTGACCCGGGTCGCCGACAAGCTGGGCGAGAAGTTCCATCGGCCCAATTGGGTGGCGCTTCCGGTCCTCATCTTCACGACGTTCATCATCTGCGCCCTGTTCGGGTTCATCTGGGACGTCAGCTGGCACATCGGCAACGGGCGCGACCCCGGCCCCTTGGCCAACCCCGCGCACTACTTCATCATCATCGGCCTGTTCGGAATCTTCGTCGCCGGCATGGTCTCGGTCGTGCTGCCGTTCGACAAGCCGGGCCCCGCGTCGGTGCGCATCACGCGCAACTGGCATGCGCCCGTCGGCGGCCTGCTGATGGCGGGCTGCGGGATGTACGCGATGATCGGGTTCCCGCTCGACGACATCTGGCACCGGATCTTTGGGCAAGACGTAACTCTCTGGGGCCCAACGCATTTGATGATGATCGGCGGGGCGTGTTTCTCGCTCTTCTCGGTGCTGATGCTGGAGCGTGAAGGTGAGGCGCACGAAGCCGATGAGGTAACCCACGGTGCCTTCATCACCTTCCTGCGCTACCTGTCCTTCGGCGGACTGTTCATCGGCCTGTCCGTCTACCAGATCGAGTTCGATTTCGGGGTCCCGCAGTTCCGGCTTGTGTTTCAGCCGATGCTGATCGCCGCGGCGTCCGCGCTGGCGGCCGTCGCCGCCCGCATGACGATGGGACGCGGTGCCGCGATCATCGCGGCGCTGTTCGCCATCGCGCTGCGCGGCGCGGTTGCGGTGGTGGTCGGCCCCATCCTGGGCGCCCCGATCAACTGGTTCCCGCTGTACCTGGGTCCCGCCCTCGTCGTCGAGCTGGTGGCGCTGACCCCGTTGATCAAGCGTCCGGTGGCCTTCGGCGCCGTCTCCGGCCTCGCGGTCGCCACGGTGGGGCTGTGGCTGGAATCGCTGTGGATCGGGGCGGTGTACCACTACCCGTGGCCGACCAGCATGTGGGGCGAGGCGCTCGCGATGTCGGTGCCCGTCGCGGCGCTGACCGGGGTATGCGGCGCGCTATTCGGCTTGGTCCTCACCGGCCGGCGCCTGCCAAGCCGCGGGGTCGGCATCTCGGTGGTGGCGGCGGCGGTGTTGGTGATCGGCGTCGCGGTGGCCAACGGATTGCACATCCTCGTGCCGGGCCAGAACACCGCCACGGTGACGTTGACGGATCTCCCCAGCCCCGCGGGGCAGCGGATGGTGTCGGCCGACGTGATGATCTCCCCGACGACCATGGTCAGTGACCACCCGGACTGGCTGACGATCCTGTCCTGGCAGGGGCGGATGCAGAACGACCGTGGCCTGATGATCGACAAGCTCGCCAAGGTCGGGCCGGGCCACTACCGGTCCACCCAGCCGGTCCCGGTGTGGGGAGACTGGAAGACGCTGTTGCGGGTGCAGGACGGCCGCACGATGACGGCCGTGCCGATCTACGAGCCGGCCGACGCCGCCATCCCGGCACCCGAGGTCCCCGCGCTCGCGACCAGCACCCGGCCGTTCGTCCTGGAGGTCACGATCCTGCAGCGCGAACGCGATCAGAGCGCGCCGGCCTGGTTGTTCACCGGCGGGGGGATCGTCGTGCTGTTCCTGACGCTGATGGTGATCAGCGCCCTGACCTGGGGAGCCGGCCGGATCAACAACCACGACACGCTGCCCAAGCGGCCGGAGGAGGAGAAGCACACCGTGCCCGGCACCCCCCAGGCGGCGTGATCGATGAGGATGCGCAGCGCCCTGCCCGCGGCGTGGGTGGCGGTCCTGGCGTGGGCGCTGATCGCCTGCGGCGGTTCACATAACCAGTCGCAGCCCGCCGGCGCCGGCCCGACGATCGATGTCACCATCGCCAAGGGGCAGGTGACTCCCACCAACGCCGCCCTGCAGGCCAAGGTGCACCAGCCGATCACGGTGAAGGTGACCAGTGACGCCGCCGACGAGCTGCACGTGCACTCGACGCCCGACCACAAGTTCCACGTGGCGGCCGCGCCCAACCAGACGTTCCAGTTCAGCGCCGACGTGCCCGGCAACGTCGAGGTGGAGTTGCACCACCTGGACCGCACGATTGCGACCGTCCAAGTCCAACCGTGACCGGCGGCGGCGCGACCGTGGTGCTCGCGCACGGGCTCGGCGGTTCCGGCGACCTTCCGGTGCCCTACATGTACGCGATGGTCGGCGCGGCGTGGGCGCTGACGTTCACCTTCGCACTGGTCGCCTTCGCCTGGCGGCGGCCGCGGTTCGATACGCACAAGCCCGGCCGCCCACTGCCCGCGGCGGTGACCGCGCTGGTTGACGCCCGGGCGACGCGGTGGACGGCCGCCGGGCTGGCGCTGGTGTTCGCCGCGTGGGCGGTGGCGGCCGGGGTGTGGGGCCCGCAGTCGGAGACCAATGCCCTGCTGGGCGTGTTCTACGTGCTGCTGTGGGTCGGGTTGGTGGCGCTGTCACTGGCGATCGGGCCGGTTTGGCGGGTCATTTCCCCGATGCGGACGGTCTACCTGTTGCTGCGACGGGCCACACCCGAGCGCCTGCATCGACCGCGGCGGTCCTATCCCGAACGCTGGGGTTATCGGCCGGCCGCGCTTGGTCTGTTCGCGTTCGTCTGGACGGAACTGGCCAGCCCGAACCCGGCGTCGCTGCCCTGGGTGCGCGCGTGGCTGGGTGTGTATGCCGTGGCCATGCTGGCGGGCGCCTGGCTGTGTGGCCGGCGCTGGCTGGCCCGCGCCGACCCGTTCGGCGTGTACAGCATGGCGGTGTCTCGCCTGTCCCCGTTTCGCCGCAACCCGGAGAGCGGGAAGCTGGTCATCGGGAACCCGCTCGACCATTTGCCGTCGCTGCCCGTGCGGCCCGGGGTGGTCGCCCTGCTCGCGGTCTTACTCGGGTCCACGGCGTTTGACAGCTTCTCGTCGTCCCCGACGTGGCGCGGCTTTGCCGACGGGCTGTCTCGCGGCGTCGGCCTGACGCCGACGCTGGCGTCGTCGGTGCTGCGGACCCTCGGACTGGTGGTCTTCATTTCTGTTGTGGCGGTGACCTTTTCACTCGCCGCGCGCGCGACGGGCGGCGTGGACCGAGAGCAGCGCGGCGCCCTGCCCGGCCAGATGGCGCATTCCCTGATCCCGATCGTGGTGGGCTACATCTTCGCGCATTATCTGACCTACCTCGTCGAGCGCGGACAGCAGGCCGTGGTCGCGCTGGCCGACCCGTTCGGCCGCGGCTGGAATTTGCTGGGGCTGGCGCACCAGCAGGTGGCCTACGTGTTGTCCGCCCACCCGCCGGTGCTGGCCGGGATCAAGGTGGCCTGCGTGGTCACCGGCCACATCGTCGCGGTGATCGCGGCCCACGACAAGGCCCTGCGGCTGCTGCCGAGCGGCCATCAGCTCACCGGCCAGCTGACCATGATGCTGGTCATGGTCGGCTACACGTTCACCGGCCTGTACCTGCTGTTCGGCGGCTAGCCGATCACGTGGTCGACCTTCTTCTCGCCGTTCCAGTGCCGCAAGCCGGCGAAGCTTCCCTCGACGAGAGTGGGCCGCCCCGCGATCCGGAGCGCCCGACTCAGCGCCGGTCCCCCGACGCGACGGGCCAACGTGACGTGCGGCGTCCATTGGCCGGGCAGGCTGGTGGGGGCCGGCGCGGGGGCCAGGTGCTCGCCGCACAGCCGGTGCACCTCCGCGTGGAAATCCAGCAGCTCCGCCGTCGGCACGATGAGGCGGGCCAGGATCGCGTTGGACCGCCCGAGCAGCAACGACGCGCCGACGGCGCAGCCCAGCGGCAGCCGGTCGGTCAGCGGCCGGAGCGCGGCGTCGGCCTCCTCGGCGATGCGGTCGGCCACCGCGAGCGTGATGTGCGGCCGCCCGGCCGGCGCCTGGCTGGGTATTCCGGCTCCGGCCAGCGCGTCCCAGAGCCCGCGGATCGTCGACTCGGTGTCGCCGTCGAAGAGCAGCTCGATGGAATGCACCATCAGCGGACCAGCGCGGTGACCCAGTCGCGGTCGAACGCCGCGGCGCTCATGGCCGCGAACCGCGCGGCGTCCATCGATCCGGCCCCCGCGGGCAGCGCGGCCCGCACCGGACCCAGCCGGTCCAGGGCGGACCGGTTCGAGGTCTCCACCGGCCCGGGGCGCGCCGGCCAGCTGCCGATGACCAGCCCGGCGCACGGGACCTTATGGGCGGCAAGCGATTCCAGCGTCAGCGCGGTGTGGTTGAGGGTGCCCAGTTCCGCGGTCACCGCGACCAGCGCCGCGGCACCCGTCTGGACGGCCAGATCGCGCAGGGTGACGCCCGCGGCGGCGAGCTCGACGAGCAGCCCGCCGGCCCCCTCGACCAGCGTCAGCCGGCCCGGGCGATCCAGGCCGGCGATCAGCCGCAGCACCTGCTCGCCGCTGGGCAGCGCGGCGCCGGCCAGCTCGGCGGCGGCGGCCGGCGCCAGCGGTTGCGGGTAGCGCGCCAGCCCGGCCAACTCGGTCACGCCGGACAGCCGGGCGACCTCGGCCAGGTCGTCGTCGCCGGTGTCGGTGCCGGTCTGGACCGGTTTGCACACCGCCACGTCGAGGCCGGCCTGACGGGCGTGACAGGCCAGCGCGGCGGTGACGATGGTCTTGCCGACCCCGGTTCCCGTGCCCGTGACGACCAGGACGGTCAAGGGCGCGTCACAGCAAGCACGTCGGTGAGCACCCGCCGGGCGATCTCGAGCTCGGCCCCATCCAGCGACGCGCGCGCGGTCAGCCGCAGCCGGGAGGTCCCGGCCGGCACGGTAGGGGGCCGGAAGCAGCCCACCTTCACGCCGGCGTCCAGGCAGGCGGTCGCGGCGGCCAGGGCCACCTCCGGGCCCCCCAGGATCACCGACACCACCGCCGACTGCGGGATCTCGGGCACGTCGCACACCTCGGCCAGGATGCGGGCATGCCGCAACACCGCCTCGGGTCGCCACGGTTCGGCCCGCAGCACGGTCAGCGCGGCCAGCGCGGCGCCCACCGCCGCGGGCGCCAGGCCGGTGTCGAAGATGAACGTGCGCGCCGCGTCGATCAGGTGGGCCCGCACGGCCGCGGGCCCGAGCACCACTCCACCCTGGCTGCCCAGCGCCTTGGACAGCGTCGTGGTGAGCACCACGTCGGGGGCGCCCGCCAGCCCGAGCTCGTACAGCAGCCCGCGCCCGCCCCCGCGCACGCCCAGGCCGTGGGCCTCGTCGACGATCAGCAGCGCGCGGTGCCGGCGACAGACCTCGTGCAGCTCCCGCAGCGGCGCCAAGGCGCCGTCGGCGCTGAACACCGACTCGGTGATGACGACGGCGCGCTCCTCGTCGCGTGCGGCGAGGGCGGTGTCCACGGCATCGACGTCGCGATGCGGTGTGACCACCACCCGGGACCGCGACAGCCGGCAGGCGTCGACCAGGGAGGCGTGCGAAAGCTCGTCGGACACCAGCAGTGCGCCCCGGCCCGACAGGCCGACGACCGCGCCCAGGTTGGCCGCGTATCCCGAGGAGAACAGCAATCCCGATGCGGCGCCGACATATTCGGCGATCTCGGACTCGAACTGCTGGTGCAGTTCGGTGTCGCCGGTGACCAGGCGGGAACCGGTGGAGCCAGCGCCCCACATGCGTAGCGCCGCGACGCCGCCCTCGATCACGTCGGGGTGCTGGGACAGCCCGAGGTAGTCGTTGGACGCCAGGTCCAGCTCGGTGGCGACGGCGGGCCGCGGCCGCAACGACCGGCGCAGTCCGGCCTCGCGGCGCTGACTTTCCACCGCCTCCAGCCAGGCCAGCGGTGACGTCTCGATCGGTGCCCTCATCGGGGATCAGCCTAGTGGCGACCGCGAGCGCGGCGAAGCCGGGCGCTGCGGGTCGGCACCGCTCGTGGACAGTGGCGACCGCGAGCGCGGCGAAGCCGGGCGCTGCGGGTCGGCACCGCTCGTGGACAGTGGCGACCGCGAGCGCGGCGAAGCCGGGCGCTGCGGGGCGACACGGCTAGCCAACGAGGCGCGCGACCTCGAGCATCGCCGAGGTGATCTGGGCGATCTCGCCGTCCGAGCAGATGTAGGGCGGCATCGCGTAGACGAGGTTGCGGAACGGGCGCAGCCACACGCCGCGCTCCATGGCCGCCGGCGGGGCGACGGCCAGGTCGACCGGGCGGGCGCACTCGATGACGCCGATCGCCCCGCACACCCGCACGTCGATGACGCCGGGCAGCGCCCGGGCTGGTTCGAGCCCGGCGGCCAGCCCGGCGGCGATCTCGCCGACCCGCGCGCGCCAATCCTGGTCGAGCAGCAGCTCGACGGTGGCCACCGAGACCGCGCAGGCCAGCGGGTTGGCCATGAAGGTGGGCCCGTGCATGAGCGCGCCGGCCTCGCCGGTGCTGATGGTGTGCGCGATGTCGGTGCTGCACAGCGTGGCCGCCAGGGTGACGTACCCGCCGGTCAACGCCTTGCCCACACACATGATGTCGGGGCTCACCCCGGCGTGGTCGGCCGCGAACAGCTCGCCGGTGCGGCCAAAGCCGGTGGCGATCTCGTCGAAGATCAGCAGCACGTCGTGCCGGAAGCACAGCTCGCGCAGGTCGCGCAGGTAGCGGGGGTCGTGGAAGCGCATTCCGCCCGCGCCCTGCACCACCGGCTCGACGATGACGGCCGCCAGCTCGCCGGCGTGCCGGGCGAGTTGCCGCTCGAACGCCGCGCTGTAGCCGGGGTCGTAGTCACGCGGCACCTGCGGGGCGAACACCTGGGCGGCCAGGATGTCGGTCCACAGCGAGTGCATGCCGCCGTCGGGGTCGCAGACGCTCATCGGCGTGAAGGTGTCCCCGTGGTAGCCGCCCCGCCACGTCATCAGCCGGTGCTTGCCGGGCCGGCCGCGGCTGCGCCAGTACTGCAGCGCCATCTTGACCGCTACCTCGACCGCCACCGAGCCCGAGTCGCTGAAGAAGACGGTGTCCAACCCCGCCGGGGTGATGTCCACCAGCAGCTGCGCCAGCCGGGCGGCCGGTTCGTGGGTGAGCCCGCCGAACATGACATGGTTCATCACGCCCAGCTGCTTGCTCAGCGCCGCGTCCAGCACCGGATGGCCGTGCCCGTGGATCGCGGTCCACCAGGAGCTCATCGCGTCGAGCGCCTGGATCGGCCGGCCGTCACGGATCAGGGTCAGCCAGGCGCCGCGCGCCGCGACGGCCACCACCGGCGCGACGGCCTCGCCGCCGATGGTGCTGTACGGGTGCCATAGATGCGCGGCGTCGATCGCGCTGATCTGCTCGGGCGTCAACCCGGCCCTCGCCGCAGGCATAGTGATCGAGGGTAAAGCAGCCGAGTCGCACAAAGCCCGCCCATCGGGGAGCATAGGATCCGATGGCCACGCCGCATTCGCCCGGTAACCCCGCCGCGGGCGCGTCTCCGACCGCGAAAACCAATTCCCCGCTGGTCGATTACGACGACGAAGCGCCGCGGGTCATTCGCGTGCGGCTGGCCCCGTGGGACGTCGTTTCCACCGTCACGCTGTTGGTGGTGCTCGTCATCCTGGCCACCGCGACGACGTGGCCGGATCGCCTCTTCGGCTTCCTCGAGCACGTGTGCGCCGACGAGACATGCGGGCCGGTGCCCTTCGGGATCGACTACTACATCCGCCCGGTGGTCTGGGGCGGTATCGGCGCG
This sequence comes from Mycobacterium paraffinicum, assembly GCF_025822865.1. NCBI lineage: Bacteria > Bacillati > Actinomycetota > Actinomycetes > Mycobacteriales > Mycobacteriaceae > Mycobacterium > Mycobacterium paraffinicum. The sequence continues at coordinate 341,907 of NZ_JACKUR010000010.1, forward strand.
GCGATCGCCGCCGCCGTTGTCGGCCCCCTCGTTTCCATGCTGAAGGGCTGGTACATGTCCTTCTGGCCGGTTCTGGCCCTCACGCTGGTGATGGTCAGCTCGGTCGTCGGCTCGCTGCTGACCACCTTCAGCGAACGCTATTGGCTCTAGGCGCGCCGCCGCGGTCGGTCCGCCGCGCGCCCGACTGAGACCGAAATCACAACTGCGCATACGGGATTCGCGCCGACCAGTCACCGTCCGGTCACGGTACGACAAAAAATCCCGCCGGGACCTGGCGGCTAACACCCTTTGTTGTCAGAGTGGTTGCAGTGACTGATGTGAAAACAGGGGCGTCGTGCCCGCTGCCACATCCGCAAGTGTCATGCAGCGGCGCCGGCCCCAACGAGGGGGTCGTCGCCCAGGTCATGGATCGGCGGCGGACGCGTGAAGTCACCGCGCTGACGCCACACAGCCTTGAGAGGCCACGAAAATGAACCGCATCTACGCCTTCGCGATCGGTTTGGCGCTGCTTGCCGCGCCGATGGTCGCCCCCGTGATCGCGTCCGCCGACCCGGGCATCCGGCCGATGGACTACCAGCAGGCCGCCGACGTGGTGATCGCGCGCGGGCTGTCGCAGCGAGGGGTGCCGTATTCCTGGGCCGGAGGCGGCATCACCGGGCCCACCCGCGGCACCGGGACGGGCATCAACACCGTCGGCTTCGACGCCTCGGGCCTGATGCAGTACGCGTACGCCGGCGCGGGCATCAAGCTGCCGCGGTCGTCCGGGGCGATATACAAGGTCGGCCAGAAGGTACTGCCGCAGCAGGCGCAGAAGGGCGACATGATCTTCTACGGCCCCGAAGGCACGCAGAGCGTCGCGATGTACCTGGGTAACAACCAGATGCTCGAGGTGGGCGACGTCGTCCAGGTTTCGCCGGTGCGCGCCAACGGCATGGCCCCCTATCTGGTCCGGGTCCTCGGGGTCCAGCCGTCGCCGGCCCAGCAACTGCCGCAGCAGGTGCCGACGCAGCAGGCCCCGCTGCAACAGCCCCCGGTGCAGCAGCTGCCCGCGCAGCAAGCCCCATTGCAGCAGGCCCCATTGCAGCAAGCGCCGCTGCAGCAACTGCCCGCCCAGCAGCAGGCCCCGCTGCCGCAGGCTCCGGCTCAGCCGGCACCGGTGCAACCGGCGCCGGTGCAGCAAGCACCGTTGCAGCAGCAGTCCGCGCAGGCCCCGGTGCAGCAAGCGCCGCTGCAGCAACTCCCGGCGCAACAGGCGCCGCGGGCCCTGCTCCCGCAGCTGCCGGCGCAGCAAGTGCCGCCGCAACAGGCCCCGGTGCAGCTGTTGCCGCCTCAGCAATCGCCGTTCCTGCCCCCGGCCGCCGGCCCCGCCCGGTAATTTCCCGGGGCTTCCGGGACTATCGACCGCCGCCACCTGCTCCTAAACGGGAGCGGGTGGCGGTTTTCGGTAAATTAGCGGTCGATCATGTCGACCCTGTCCCCGCCTGCCCTGCCGATCGCGACCGAGGAAACGGTCGCTGCGGGAACGCGTAATGCGGGGTTCTACCGCTATGACCTCGACGGGTTGCGGGGTATCGCGATCGCGCTGGTCGCCGTGTTCCATGTCTGGTTCGGCCGCGTCTCCGGTGGTGTCGACGTGTTCTTGGCGCTGTCCGGATTCTTCTTCGGCGGCAAAATCATTCGTGCGGCGCTCAATCCGGCCGTCACCCTGTCGCCGGTTGCCGAGGTGATCCGGCTCGTCCGCCGCCTGGTCCCCGCTCTGGTCGTGGTGCTGGCCGGATGCGCGGTGCTGACCATCCTGGTGCAACCGGAGACCCGCTGGGAGACCTTCGCCGACCAGAGTCTCGCCAGCCTCGGCTACTTCCAGAACTGGGAGCTGGCCAACACCGCCTCGGACTACCTGCGCGCGGGCGAAGCCGTCAGCCCCCTGCAGCACATCTGGTCCATGTCGGTGCAGGGCCAGTTCTACGTCGCCTTCCTGCTGTTGATCGCCGGCTGCGCATACTTTTTCCGGCGTCCGTTGGGCGCCCACCTGCGCACCCTTTTCCTGGTAATGCTGACGGCGCTGACGGTGGCGTCGTTCGTGTACGCGATCGTGGCGCATCAGGACGACCAGGCCGCCGCCTACTACAACAGCTTCGGGCGCGCCTGGGAGTTGTTACTCGGGGCACTGGTCGGCGCGGTGGTGCCGGCCATCCGCTGGCCGATGTGGTTGCGGACGGTGTCGGCCACCGTCGCGCTGGCGGCGATCGTGTCCTGCGGCGCCCTGATCGACGGCGTGCAGGAGTTTCCCGGCCCGTGGGCCCTGGTGCCCGTCGGGGCCACCATGCTGATGATCCTGGCCGGGGCGAACCTGCAGCGTGATCTCAGGGACCGGCTGCCGCTGCCGAATCGCCTGCTGGCGGCCGGGCCGCTCGTCGCGTTGGGTGCGATGGCGTACTCCCTGTACCTGTGGCACTGGCCGCTGCTGATCTTCTGGCTGTCGTTCACCGGGCACCGACACGCCAGCTTCGTTGAAGGCACGGCCGTGCTGCTGGTGTCGGGCCTGCTCGCCTACCTGACCACCCGGCTCGTCGAGGACCCCCTGCGCTACCGCGCCTCCGGGAAATCACCGGCGCCCGCACCCGCGTGGCTGGCGCGCCTGCCCCGGCCCACGATGGCGCTGGGAACCGCGATCGTGCTGCTCGGCGTGACGCTGACGGCGACGTCGTTCACGTGGCGACAGCACGTCACCGTCCTGCGCGCCGCGGGCAAGGAGCTCAGCGTGCTCAACCCGCAGGACTATCCGGGGGCGCGCGCCCTGACCGAACGGGTGCGGGTGCCGGCGTTGCCGATGCGGCCCAGCGTGCTGGAGGTCAAAGAAGACCTGCCGTCCTCCACCCGCGACGGTTGCATCAGCGACTTCGTCAACCCGGCCGTGGTCGTTTGCACCTACGGCGACGTGGCCGCCGACCGCACCATCGCGCTGGCGGGTGGGTCCCACGCCGAACACTGGCTGCCCGCGCTGAGCCTGCTCGGCCAGCTGCACCACTTCAAGGTGGTGACCTACCTCAAGATGGGCTGCCCGTTGTCCACCGAGGAAGTGCCGTTGATCATGGGCAACAACGCCGCCTACCCGCAGTGCCGGGAGTGGGTGGAACAGACGATGACCAAGGTCATTGCCGACCATCCCGACTACGTGTTCACCACGACCACCCGGCCGTGGAACATCAAGCCCGGCGACGTGATGCCCGCGACCTATATCGGAATCTGGCAGAGGTTCTCCGACAACAACATTCCGATCCTCGGCATGCGGGACACCCCGTGGCTGGTGAAGAACGGGCAGCCGTTCGACCCGGCGGATTGCCTCGCCAAGAAGGGCGGCAACCCCCAGGCATGCGCGATCAAGCGTTCCGACGTGTTGTCCGACCGCAATCAGACCCTCGACTTCGTCGCCCAGTTCCCGCTGCTGAAGGTGCTCGACATGTCGGACGCCATCTGCCGTGCCGACGTGTGTCGCCCGGTCGAGGGAAACGTGCTGATCTACCACGGTGCCCACCACCTCACCCCCACTTACGTGCGGACCATGGCAGGGGAATTGGGCCGCCAGATCGCGGCCAGCACCGGTTGGTGGTGACGCGCCCCGACGCCCCCGACCGCGGATAAGGTCAGAAGGTGCCGACCGACAAATACGCTTCAGAAACAGGCGTTACTGGTAATCAACAGCCGAAACTGGCCACCGTGTGGCCGGGGACCCCCTATCCGCTCGGAGCTTCCTATGACGGCGCGGGGACCAACTTCTCGTTGTTCTCCGAGATAGCCGAGAGGGTCGAGCTGTGTCTGATCGACCATGCCGGAGCGGAGTCGCGGATCCCGCTCGACGAAGTTGACGGCTTTGTCTGGCATGCCTATCTGCCGAACATCACCCCGGGCCAGCGCTACGGCTTCCGGGTGTACGGGCCCTTCGACCCGTCGGCAGGCCATCGGTGCGACCCGAGCAAGCTGCTGCTCGACCCGTACGGCAAGGCCTTTCACGGCGACTTCAGCTTCGGCCAGGCGCTGTTCTCCTACGACCTCAACGCGGTCCACCTCGACGACCCCAATGCCGATGACGCCGACCCCGGGACTCCCCCGATGGTCGACTCGCTGGGCCACACCATGACCAGCGTGGTGAGCAATCCGTTCTTCGACTGGGGCTCCGACCGGGCGCCGCTCACCCCCTACCACGAAACGGTGATCTACGAGGCCCACGTGAAGGGCATGACGCAGACCCACCCGGGGATCCCCGCCGAGCTGCGCGGCACCTACGCCGGCCTGGCCCACCCCCTGGTCATCGATCACCTCAAGTCGCTCAACGTCACCGCGCTGGAGCTCATGCCGGTGCACCAGTTCATGCACGACTCGCGGTTGCTGGACCTGGGCCTACGAAACTACTGGGGCTACAACACTTTCGGGTATTTCGCGCCGCACAACCAATACGCGTCGAACCGCAACTCCAGCGTCGCAGAGTTCAAATCGATGGTGCGCAGCTTCCACGAAGCCAACATCGAGGTCATCCTCGACGTGGTGTACAACCACACCGCGGAGGGCAACCACCTGGGGCCGACCATCAACTTCCGCGGCATCGACAACGCGGCGTACTACCGGCTCGTGGACACGGACCTGCGGTTGTACAAGGACTACACCGGCACGGGCAACAGCCTCAACCCGCGCCACCCGCACGTGCTGCAACTGATCATGGATTCGCTGCGCTACTGGGTGACCGAGATGCACGTCGACGGCTTCCGCTTCGATCTGGCGGCCACACTCGCACGCGAGCTGCACGACGTCGACCGATTGAGCGCCTTCTTCGATTTGGTGCAGCAGGATCCGATCGTCAGCCAGGTCAAATTGATCGCCGAACCGTGGGACGTCGGCGAGGGCGGCTATCAGGTGGGAAATTTCCCGGGTTTGTGGACCGAATGGAACGGGAAGTATCGCGATACTGTGCGTGACTACTGGCGGGGCGAGCCCGCAACCCTTGGCGAGTTCGCGTCCCGGCTGACCGGGTCGTCGGACCTCTACGAGGCGACCGGCCGGCGCCCCAGCGCCAGCATCAACTTCGTGACCGCCCACGACGGGTTCACGCTCAACGACCTGGTGTCCTACAACGAAAAACACAACCTGGCCAACGGCGAGGACAACCGGGACGGCGAGAGCCACAACCGCTCGTGGAATTGCGGGGTCGAGGGGCCGACCGACGACCCGGAGATCATGGAGCTGCGCTGCCGCCAGATGCGCAACTTCTGGGCGACCCTGATGCTCAGCCAGGGCACGCCGATGATCGCGCACGGCGACGAGCTGGGCCGCACCCAGGACGGCAACAACAACGTGTACTGCCAGGACTCCGAATTATCTTGGATGGATTGGTCGTTGGCGGATAAGAATTCGGACCTGCTGGCTTTTGCGCGCAAGGTGACCACGCTGCGCAAGAACCATCCGGTGTTCCGCCGTCGCCGGTTCTTCGAAGGTGAGCCGATCCGAACCGGCGAGGAAGTGCGCGACATCGCCTGGCTGAATCCGAGCAGCCGCGAAATGACGCATGAGGACTGGGGCGAAAGCATTCACAAATGTGTGGCGGTGTTCCTCAACGGTGAGGCCATCACCGCACCCAACGCACGCGGCGAACGGGTCGTCGATGACTCGTTCCTGCTGTGCTTCAACGCCGGCGAAGAACCCGTGGAGTTCGTGATGCCGAACGACGACTATGCGCAGGAGTGGACCGTGGAACTGGACACCAACCATCCGGGCGGTGACGCCGACCAGCTGGTGAATGCCGAAGAGAAAGTCTCGCTGCCCGGACGTTCGCTCCTGGTATTACGTAAGACCATGTGACGCATGGCCTTTCCCATACTGTCGACCTACCGGCTGCAGCTGCGTGGTGAGGCCAGCGGCTTCGCGTTCACCTTCGCCGACGCGGAGAACATACTGGACTACCTGGACGAACTCGGGGTGTCGCACCTCTACCTGTCCCCGATCATGACCGCTGCCACCGGGTCGAACCACGGCTACGACGTGACCGACCCGACGACGGTCTCACCCGAACTCGGCGGCCGGGACGGGCTGGTGCGCTTGTCCGCGGCGGCGCGCGAGCGCGGCATCGGCCTGATCGTCGACATCGTGCCCAATCACGTGGGGATCGACCAGCCCCAACAGAACGCGTGGTGGTGGGACGTCCTGCGGCACGGCCGTTCCTCGGACTACGCAACATATTTCGACATCGACTGGGACCTCGACGAGGACGGCCGGATCGCGCTGCCCATCCTGGGTTCCGACGATGACGCCGCCGACTTGCACGTCGACGGGGACCTGCTCCGGCTGGGCGACCTGGCGCTGCCCATCGCGCCCGGCACCGGCGAGGGCACCGGACCCGAGGTGCACGCCCGCCAGCATTACCGGCTGGTGGGCTGGCGCAACGGCGTTTGCGGCTACCGGCGCTTCTTCTCGATCACCTCGTTGGCCGGACTGCGCCAGGAAGATCGCGCCGTGTTCGACGCCACCCACGCCGAGGTGGCCCGGTGGGCCGCCGAGGGACTCGTCGACGGCGTGCGCATCGACCACCCCGACGGATTGTCAGACCCTTGCGGCTATTTGGCGTGGCTGCGCGAATCGGTTGGACCGCAGACGTGGATCGTGATCGAGAAGATCCTCGCGGTCGACGAGGCGCTGGAACCCACCCTGCCCATCGGGGGGACCACCGGCTACGACGTGCTGCGGGAGATCGGCGGCGTCTTCGTCGACCCGAATGGCGCCCCCGCGCTGACCGAGCTCGTCGAGTCGGCGGGGCTCGACTACGGGGCGGCGCCGCAGATGCTGGCGGAACTCAAGATCCGCGCGGCCACCGACACGTTGGCAAGCGAGCTGCGGCGGCTGCGCCGCAGCATCGTGGCGGCGGCCGGCGCCGATCATCCGCAGCTGCCCGAAGCGGTCGCCGCGCTGCTCACCCATATCGGCGTCTACCGCTGCGATTACCCGGCCCTGTCGGCGATCATGCCCACCGCGCTGGCCGAAACCCAGTCGGAGTCACCGGAATTGGGACCCGCGCTGCAGGTGCTCGCCGCGGCACTGGCCCGCGGCGGCGAACCCGTCACCCGCCTGCAGCAGCTCTGCGGCGCGGTCACCGCCAAATCCGTCGAGGACTGCTACTTCTACCGCGACGCCCGGCTGGTGTCGCTCAACGAGGTGGGTGGCGAACCGCACCGTTTCGGTGTCGGCGCGGCGGAGTTCCACCAGAGCGCCGCCGACCGTGCCCGGTTGTGGCCGCAGACGATGACGACGCTGACCACCCACGACACCAAACGGGGCGAGGACGTGCGGGCCCGGATCGGGGTGCTCTCGCAGGTCCCGTCGTTGTGGGCCGAGTTCGTCGCCCGCTGGGAGGCCGGCGCGCCCTCCCCCGACCCGGCGACCGGACAGTTCCTGTGGCAGAACATCTTCGGTGTCTGGCCGGTCAGTGGCGAGGTCAGCCCTCAGCTGCGCGAGCGGTTGCACGGCTACGCCGAGAAGGCCATCCGGGAAGCGGCCTGGCATACCTCGTGGAACGATCCGGACGCCGAGTTCGAGGACGCCGTGCACCGATGGCTGGACATCGTGTTCGACGGCCCGGTGGCCGGTCAGCTGACCAAGCTGGTCACCCAGCTCAACCCGCACGCCGCCAGCGACGCGCTGGGGCAGAAGCTCCTGGCCCTGACCGTGCCCGGGATACCGGACGTCTACCAGGGCACCGAACTCTGGGACGACAGCCTCGTCGACCCGGACAACCGCAGGGCCGTCGACTACACCGCCCGGCGGGCCGCCCTGAAGGCGTTGGAAAACCCCAAGATTCGGGTCGTCACGACGGCGCTTCGGGTGCGACGCTCCCATCCGGACAGCTTCCTGCGCGGCGACCATGTCCCCGTGCTGGCCGGCGGCGACGCAGCCGAGCACGTGCTGGCGTTCCGCCGGGGCGACGACGTCCTGGTCGCGGTCACCCGCTGGACCGTGCGGCTGACCGAATCCGGCTGGGGCAACACGGTGCTGCCGCTGCCCGAAGGGACGTGGAAGGACGCGCTCACGGGGGCCATCGCGGACGGGCCGACCTCGGCGGCGCAATTATTCGCCGACCTGCCCGTCGTCTTGCTGGAGCGCCACCATGACTGAATTCCGGGTCTGGGCACCCAAACCGGAGTTGGTCCGGCTCGACGTCGAGGGCCGGGTGCACGCGATGACGCGCGCGGATGACGGCTGGTGGCACGCGAACGTCGACGCGGCGCCGGACGCCCGCTACGGGTTCCTGCTCGACGACGATCCGACCGTGTTGCCCGACCCGCGCTCGCCCCGGCAGCCCGACGGCGTGCACGCCCGCTCGCAGCTGTGGGACCCGGCCGGCGCGCGTTGGACCGACGGCGACTGGCAGGGCAGGCCGGTCGAAGGCGCGGTGATCTACGAGATGCACCTGGGCACCTTCACCGGCGCCGGCACCTTCGACTCCGCCATCGAGAAGCTCGACTACCTGGTGGACCTCGGGGTCGACTTCGTCGAGCTGATGCCGGTGAATTCCTTTGCCGGAACCCACGGCTGGGGATACGACGGCGTGCTCTGGTACAGCGTGCACGAGCCCTACGGCGGCCCCGACGGTTTGGTCCGGTTGGTCGACGCCTGCCACGCGCGCGGCCTCGGGGTGCTCATCGACGCGGTGTTCAACCACCTCGGCCCGTCGGGCAACTACCTGCCCAAGTTCGGCCCCTACCTGTCGTCGGCGAGCAACCCGTGGGGCGAAGGCATCAACATCGCCGACGCGGACTCCGACGAGGTCCGCCGCTACATCATCGGGTGCGCGCTGCGCTGGATGCGCGACTTCCATGCCGACGGCCTGCGCCTGGACGCCGTGCACGCGCTGGTGGACACCACCGCCTTCCACATCCTCGAGGAGCTCGCTACCGAAACGGACTGGCTGGCAAACCAATTGGGCCGCCCGCTGTCGCTGATCGCCGAAAGCGACCTCAACGACCCGCGGTTGATCACCCCGCGCGACCGCGGCGGTTACGGGCTGACGGCGCAGTGGGCCGACGACATCCACCACGCCATCCACACCGCGGTGTCCGGTGAACGCCAGGGGTACTACGCGGACTTCGGATCGCTGGCCACCCTCGCCCAGACGCTGCGGCACGGCTACTTTCACGCCGCCACCTATTCGTCGTTTCGGCACCGCCGGCACGGGCGGCCGCTGGACACGGGTTCCATTCCCGCCACCCGGCTGGTCGCTTACACCTGCACCCATGACCAGGTGGGCAACCGGGCCCTCGGGGACCGCCCGTCGCAGAACCTGACCGGCGGCCAGCTGGCGATCAAGGCGGCGCTCGTGCTCGGGACACCCTTCACCGCAATGCTTTTCATGGGTGAGGAGTACGCGGCGTCCACCCCATTCCAGTTCTTCAGCTCGCATCCCGAGCCGGAGCTGGCCAAGGCCACCGCGGAAGGGCGCAAGGCGGAGTTCGCCGAACACGGCTGGGACGCCGACGAAATCCCCGACCCGCAAGACCCGGCGACGTTCCAGCGCTCGAAACTCAATTGGGACGAGGTCGACTCCGGCGAACACGGCCGATTGCACCGGCTCTACCGCGACCTGATCGCGTTGCGGCACAGCGACCCCGACCTGGCCGACCCCTGGCTGGAGCACCTCGCGGTCGACTACGACGAGGAGCAACGCTGGATCAGCGTGTCGCGCGGCCGGCTGCGCATCGTGTGCAACCTTGGCGCCGAGGCGACAAAGGTGCCCGTCACCGGCGACGTGGTGCTGGCGTGGGGTGATCCCGCGGTCGATGCCGACAGCACGGTGCTGGACGGCCATTCGTTCGCCATCCTGGCGGTGCGCGAACAGGCGTAGGCCTGTGGATGACGGTGCGCGGCCGGCCGCGCGACCGCCGATGATTCGCCCATGAATCAATCCCTAAGCCGGTGGATCGGCTTGCTAAAGAAGAAGAGGAAGAAGCCGGTGCCGGCTCCGCTCGTCGTGGTCAACGAATCGCCACCGGAGCGCAGCGCGGCGCTGCTGTGGACGGGCCCGGGTCTGGGAAGCGACGGGCGTTGACCCCGGGCTAGACGCTGGCGCGGCCCGAGCCGTGCACCGCCTCGGCGATCGCGTCGGCCAGCGGGTCGATCTCGTCGGCGCGTAGGTCGGCGATGGTGACCCGGATGCCCGCCGGCGTGCGGATCCGGAACCGCGTGCCCGGCGCCGCCGCCCAGCCCGCGCCGAGCAGCCGGGTGATCGCGACCGTCTCGTCGGGCACGGGAACCCATACGTTGAGGCCGGAGCGCGCGTGGGCGGTGACACCACCCTCGGCCAGGGCGGCGCACAGCCGCCGGCGGGTCTCGGCGTATTGCCGCTCCGCCGTGCCGACGAGGCGCGCGGCCGCCTGGTCCGACCACAGGCTGACGGCGAGGTCCTGCAGCAGGTGGCTCACCCAGCCCGGACCGAGCCGCAGTCGGCCGTGCACGCGCTCGACGGTGCGATGGTCACCCGCCAGGACGGCCACGCGCAGGTCGGGTCCGTAGGCCTTGGACGCGGATCGCACGAACGCCCAATGCTCGGTCACACCGGCCAACGAGTGCAGCGGCGCGCCGGAGATGCCCGCGCAGTGATCGTCTTCGACGAGCAGCAGATCGCCGGCCCGCTGCGCCAACAGCGGCCGTAGCGCGCGGGCGCGATCAGCGGATAGCGCCGCACCCGTTGGGTTTTGGGCGCGATTGGTGATGATCAGCCCACGCACCCCGCGGTCCAGGGCCCGCGCCAGGTCGTCGGCCAGCGGCCCGTCGTCGTCGACCCGGACCGGCTCGGCCGAAAGGCCCAGGGCGGCAAGCAGATCGAGCATGTTGGCCCAGCCCGGGTCCTCCACCGCGACCCGGTCACCGAGACGCAGATGCGCGGTCAGGACGCGCTCGATTCCATCGAGCGCCCCGCTCGTCACCGCGAGGTGATCGGACGGTACGCCGTCGGCGGCGAGCGCCGCCCGCGCGAACTCCGCCAGGGCCGCCGACATGGCCGGCTCGCCATACAGCACCGGGCGGCCGGCAACCGCATTGGGCAGCGTGGCGCCCGTGAGGGGCAGCAGGGCGGGATCCGGGTTGCCGGTCGACAGGTCGCGCACGCCGGCGGGGACGTCGAGCGCCAGCAGGGATCGGGGGGTGGTCGCCGGGCGGCGGCGCACCCGGGTACCGCGCCGGCCGGCCGTCTCCACGGCCCCGCGATGCCGCAGCAGGCGGTAGGCCGCCGCGGCGGTGTTGGCGTTCACGCCGAGCTGGGCGGCCAGGTCGCGCACGGGCGGCAGCGCATCACCGGGCGCCAGGGAGCCCGCCGAGATGGCGGCTTCGATGCTGGCGGCTATGGACTCCGCACCCGTCCCGGTTATGCTGCTTTGTACTCGCACACTAATGATTATGTACTAGGACAAAGGTAGACGCCATGCGAACCGGATTCGAGCCGACCCCGCGCACCACGCCCACCCGCTACCGGGAGCGGGCGCGCTACGACCGCGAAACCGTGCACCAGATCCTGGACGAGGCGCTGATCTGCCACCTGGGCTACCTCGGCGCCGGTGGGCCGGTGGTTCTGCCCACCACCCACGCCCGCCTGGGCGAGACGCTCTACCTGCACGGTTCCACCGGCAGCGGTCCCGTGTTGGCGGCCCGGGCGGCACCGTCCGGCCTGCCGGTGTGCGTCACCGTCACGCTGGTCGACGGGCTGGTGCTGGCCCGTGCCGCCATGCATCATTCGGTGAACTTCCGCTCCGTCGTCGTGCTGGGCGCCGCGCGCGTCGTCGACGACGAGGCGGAGAAACTGCGGGCGCTCGCCGGCCTGCTCGATCACCTCGCGGCCGGGCGCGCCGCCGATTGCCGAGCCCCGAACGCGCGGGAACTGGCCGCCACCGGGGTACTGGCGCTCGACCTCGTGGAGGTATCGGCCAAGGTGCGCACCGGCGCCCCGGAGGACGATCCGGAGGATTGCGCGCTGCCGCACTGGGCGGGGGTGGTGCCGCTGAGCGTGACGGCCGGGGCGCCGGTGCCGGCCGGGGATCTGGATCCCGCGATGCCGCTGCCGCCGTACCTGGCCCGGGCCTGAGCCGCGGCTGGTCAGAGCTCGGGTTGCCGGGCGCCTGCCCGGCGGCGTGCGCGCCGCGTGTTGTCCCACCAGGTTCCGACGAGCATGACGGTGCCGGCCCAGGCCAGGCCCAGCATCCAGCCGGAGAGCACATCGCTGAGGTAATGGACCCCCAGATAGACACGCGAGAATCCGATCAGGAACGCGGCGGCGATCGCAATCGTCCATACCAGCACGCGAGCGGTCCACCAGGGGATCAGCCAGCGGGTCAGGATCCACGCGGAGATGACCATTATCGCCGCGGTGCCGGTCGCGTGCCCGGAGGGAAACGAATACCCGTCCGCGTCGATGAGGGCGAAAGGAAGAGGCGGGCGTTGTCGACCCACCAGGGCTTTGGCGGTGAAGAGCACCAGCGGAACCGCACCGCCGCCAACCAGAGCAAGCACCACCGGCCGCCATGACCTGCACCGCCAACCGGCGGCAACGGAAATCGGGAAGGCGAGTGCGGTCAGAAAAAGCGGTCCGCCCGCGACGGTGATCGCCCGCAGAGCGGCCGTCAGCCACAGGTCACGGTGGGCCGCAAGCCACTGAGTCACCGGTTGGTCGATTCCGGCGATGCCGTCGCCCTCGAGCACATCCTCGAGCACTTCGGTGAAGCCGACCGCCAGCGCCACCACCACGACCAGCCCGAGAATCAATGCGACACCGGCGACCTCGCCCGCGGGCCACCGACGAGCCAGCGACCACCCCCTGTCGCTGATCCAGTCGCGGACCCGCGTCAGCGCTTTGCCGATCACGGCCGAGTTGGACACCCGCTCCCCGAGGATCCGTAACCGGGGTCCGTGCCGAGCGATCCAGAGTGCCGCCCACGCAAGCAATAGGAGCGACGCGATGACGCCCGCGCTGACCAGGCCGAACCCGCCAGTGCCGGGTCCATACTGCGAGTCATGCATCGCGGCGCGGGTTTAGAACAGCAGGTAGCGGTAGGCCGGTGAGCCGGGCTCCAGGCGTTCGACGTGCAGCTCCGTCGCCCGCATCCGCGCCAGCAGGCCGTCCAGATCCGCCGACGACGCCAGCTGGATGCCCACCAGCGCCTCGCCGGTCTCGCGGTTGTTGCGCTTGATGTACTCGAACAGGGTGATGTCGTCGTCGGGCCCCAGCACCTCGTCGAGGAACCGGCGCAACGCACCGGGCTCCTGGGGGAAGTCCACCAGGAAGTAGTGCTTGAGGCCGAGGTGGACCAGCGAGCGTTCCAGCACCTCGCCGTAGCGCGACACGTCGTTGTTGCCCCCCGAGATGAGGCACACCACCGTGGAACCGGGCTCGACGTCGGCCTCCAGCAGCCCCGCGACCGACAGTGCGCCCGCCGGCTCGGCGATGATGCCCTCGTTCTGATAGAGGTCCAGCATCGCGGTGCACACCGCTCCCTCGTCGATCGTGGTGATCGACACCATGTCGCCGGCGGCGGCCAGCGCGGCATAGGTCAGCGTGCCCGCGCGGCGCACCGCCGCGCCGTCGACGAACTGGTCGACGTGGTCCAGTGTGACGGGCGCGCCGGCGGCCAGTGCGGCCATCATCGCCGCGGCCCCCGCGGGTTCGACGCCCAGCACCGACGTGTTCGTCGTCCGCTCGGCCAGGTAGGTGGTGATGCCGGCGATGCAGCCGCCACCGCCCACGGGGACCACCACCAGGTCCGGTTCGTCATCCAATTGGTCCAGCACCTCGACGGCGATGGTGCCCTGACCGGCCATGGTGCGCGGGTCGTCATAGGGCGGCACCAACGTGGCGCCGGTGCGTTCGACGTCGGCCAGCGCGGCGTCGGCGGCCAGGTCGTAGGTGGTTCCGCCCACGATGAGCTCGATGAAATCACCGCCGTGGTAACGGATGCGGTCCCGCTTCTGCTGGGGAGTCTTGGCGGGCACGTAGACGCGGCCGCGCACCCCCAGCGTCCGGCACGCGTAGGCGAAGCCCTGCGCGTGATTGCCCGCCGACGAGCACACCACGCCCGCGGCCAGCTCCTCGTCGGACAACTGGACCAGCAGGTTGTAGGCTCCGCGCAGCTTGTAGGAGCGCACCACCTGCAGGTCTTCGCGCTTGAGGTAGACGTGCGCGCCGGTGATCGCCGACAACCGGTCGCTGTACTGCAACGGGGTCGGCGTGACCACCGCGGCGATCCGCTTGGCCGCGCCGTCGATGTCAGCCGCGCACAGCGGCGCGACGCTCGGGCTATGGCTCAGTTCGGCGGACACTGATCAATGGTGCCATGGCAGCCCATCAACTCCGGAATTCAGCCGACCGGCGTCAGCACGAACACCGGGATCTGGCGGTCCGTTTTCTTCTGGTATTCGGCGTAGTCCGGCCAGGCCTCGACCGCGCGCTCCCACCAGACCGCCTTCTCGTCGCCGAACACCTCGCGGGCGTCGTATTCGCGGGTGGTTCCGCCGTCCTGCAACTCGACCCGGGGATTCTTGACGACGTTGTGGTACCAGACGGGGTGCTTCGGGGCCCCGCCGAGCGAGGCGACGATGGCGTACTCGCCGTCGTGCTCGACCCGCATCAGCGGGGTCTTGCGCAGCTTGCCCGTCTTGGCCCCGACCGTCGTCAGCACGATGATGGGTTTCCCCTTCATGTCGGTGGCTTCGGTCCCGCCCGACTGCTCGTACTTCTCGGCCTGTTCGCGGGCCCAGTCCCATGGGCTCGGTGCGTACTCCCCTGAAAGTGGCATGGCACCAACTCTATGCCGAGGGCCCCGGGGGTGCCGGGCCCGTCAGGTAGCGCGCGAGCACCGGGCGCACCCATTCGGTCAGCGTCGCGTCGTCCATCTCAGCCAGCGCCGGCACCCCGACGACGTAGCGGGCCATCGCGATTCCCAGCACCTGCGAGCCCACCAACGCGGCCCGCTCGACGGCGCGGTCGGGGGTGACGGTCGCCAGGGCCGGGGCCACCTGCTCGACGAAAACCGCGAGCAGCGTGTCGGCGGCCGTGCGGTTCGTCGCGGCCGCGCGCAGCAGCGGCAGGAAGGAACCGTGCGGATCCCACACCTGGACGAACAGCGGCACCAGCACGTCCGCGAGGCGCTCGGGGGCGACGCCGGAGAGATCGGGAAAGCTGACCTCGAGCCGCGAGACCGCGGCGAACAAATCCGCCTTACTGCCGAAGTAGTGCATGACCAACGCGGGATCGACGCCGGCCTCCGACGCGATCGAGCGGATGGTGGTCCGTTCGAAGCCGTGGGTGGAGAACTGCGCGCGGGCGACGCGCAGGATCGTGGCGCGGGTGACCTTCCCGTCGCGGGCTTTCGCGGGCATGACCGAATTGTATTCAACAACTGTTGACACGGCCAGTGGCCCGGCCTAGCGTTGAGTTCAACAATTGTTGAACTCGTGCCGAGGAGGTCCCCTCATGACCGTGACCGTCATCCAGATCGGGCTCGATCCCGACGTGATCGACTACTCGTCGCCCGACTTCGCGCAGTTCGCGGGCCTGTCGAGGGAGACGCTGCGGGCCGCCAACGACGACAACGTCGCTGGGTTGCGCGCCGCCGGCTACGAAGTCGACAACTGCCTGGTCGACTTCGGCGCCGCGGGCGCCGACAAGGCCCGGGGCTGGCTGGAAGCCAAGCGCTACGACGCGGTGCTGATCGGGGCCGGGATTCGCATGGTCGCCGGCAACACCCTGCTGTTCGAGTCGATCGTCAACGCCGCGCACGTGACACAACCGGACTGCCGCTTCGTCTTCAACCGCGCGGCTCAGCCCACCCCCGGCGACATCCGCCGCTGGTACCCGCAGCCGCAGGGAGCGGCGCGATGACCGCCCACGACGTCGACGTCCTGGTGGTGGGGGCGGGCCCGACCGGCCTGACCGCCGCGGGTGACCTGGCTCGCGCCGGGCGGTCGGTCACCGTGCTGGAACGCTGGCCGACGGAGAACCCCTCGAGCCGGGCGTTCGCCACCATGGCGCGCACCCTGGAACTGCTCGACGCGCGCGGGCTGGCCGACGACCTGCTGGCCGTGGGACACCGCGCGCCGAACGTCCGGCTGTTCGCCGGAGCGCGGATCGACCTGAGCCACCTCGACTCGCCCTACCCGTTCGTGTTGGTCACCCCACAGACCAACGTCGATACCGCGCTGCGCGGCTACGCGCAGGCCCAGGGTGCCGAGATCCGGCGCGGAATCGAGGTGATCGCGCTCGAGCAGGACGCGGACGGTGTGACCGTCACCGCCCGCCCCAAGGACGACGAGGATCCCGCGCACCGGCAGACGTGGCGGTCGCGGTACGTGATCGGCGCCGACGGCGCGCACAGCACAGTTCGACGGTTGGTGGGCGCCGGATTTCCCGGCCGGACGGTGCTGACGTCGATCGTGCTGGCCGACGTCAAGCTGGCGCACGGGCCGGCCGGCGGGGGCCTGACGGTCGCGGCCCCCGGTGACGTCCTGGCATTTCTGGCCCCCTACGACCGCCAGGACTCGGATGGCTCGTGGTATCGCGCAATGGTGTGGGACCGCGATCATCAGGTGCCCGACAGCGAACCGGTCGAGGACGCCGAGATCGTCGACGTCCTGACGCGCGGCATGGGCACCGATTACGGCGTGGTCGAGGTCAGCTGGAAGTCCCGATTCCATTGCGACGAAAGGCAAGTCGAGCAGTACCGCCATGGGCGGGTGTTCTTGGCCGGCGACGCCGCGCACGTGCACTCCCCCATGGGCGGCCAGGGCATGAACACCGGGATCCAGGACGCGGCCAACCTGGCCTGGAAGATCGAGGCGGTGCTCGACGGCGCCGACGATCGGCTGCTGGACAGCTACCAGGACGAACGCCACCCGATCGGCAAGCGCGTCCTGATGCAGTCCGGATTGGTTGCCCGCGCCGCCACGCTGCACCCGCGGCCCGCGCGATGGATGCGGAACCTGTTAGCGCCCAGGCTGCTTCGGATTCCGGCGGTGCGGGACCTGGTGGCGGGCAGTTTCGCGGGCACGACGCTGCGCTACGGCCGCCGCGGCCTGGTCGGCACCCGCGCCACCGCGATCCCGCTCACCGTGGGACGGCTGACCGAACTGCAGCGCGCCGGAGGTTTCGTCCTGGTGCGCGAACACGGCGCCGGACCGGTTGACGCGCCCGGGATGTTGCAGGCGGAGCGGACCGATCGCGGGCCCGCGGTACTGGTGCGCCCCGACGGGTACGTCGGCTGGGCCGGGTCATCGGCCCAGGTGCCAACGCGAATCCCGGAGCTGACCGCGACGCGCGCGGGGTGATCGCCTACCGCGTGTCGACGAATGGGCGCAGGTGGATGCGCGTCTGGTGATCGGGGGCCCCGGCCTCGCCGTCGGAATGCTTGCCGCGCGTGTAGTCGCCTTGCCACGGCACCTTTTCACCGAGGGCGGTGTTGGTCGCGGCCTGCGCCTGCCCCAGCTCGTTGCGTGAACGCAGAAAGAACTCGTGCTTGCGGCGCACTTCCTCGTCGGAGTCGATCGGCCTGATCTCCGGGGCGAACCCTTCCAGCTCGGCCCGGCGCTGCGGGACGATCATGCAGATCGGTTCGTCGACCTCGAAGCGCACCGGCATCATCTTGCGGGTGATCTGCCAGCTCATGCTGAAACTCGATGTGGCCCAGTCTGTTTCGACTATCCCCTCCAGCGGGGACACGGCGTCCTTCGGGTAGTTCGCCGGCCCGCGGACCAACAGGTTGTAGCCGGGCGGGGTGCGAAAGAGCATCGGCAGATGCCAGGTCAGGATGCCGTGACCGAAATGACTGAACGGCAGGAGCTGCCGGGGGTCGCGCCGGTCCGGGGCGATGATCACGCCCAAGCTGTCGTCCCCGCCCATCCACGTCGCGGTGAAGGCGCATGGGTTGCGCAGCTCCCAGCCACTTTGGTTGGCGATCAACATCGGCAGGCAACGGTTCGGCCAACCGTTGCGCATCTGCGACATCCACGGCCGGCTGATGGGGGCCGGTGTGATCGGCGGCGCGTTGTCCTGCGTGGTGAACGCGATCAGTGGGCGGGTCTGCCCGCCGGGCTTGTCACTCATCGATTCCTCGATTCGGTGGGTGGCGCAGTCCTTCTACCCAGTGTGACCCCTGCGCGCAGACTCAAGCGTGTGGGTAGGTTCTTGAAGTCCACACCCGAACACCCCGCCGCGAATGTGGCGTCGCCACCAGGTCAGTTACTCCGGTCGGCCCAGCCCGGCGGGAGCCGGCCGGGAGCCACGTCGATCACCGATTCGTCGTCGGCACCCACACGCTCGAACAGGGTGATGTAGGCGAATTCGGGCACCGTGAAGATCGGGTAGGTCGGTCCCTCGTCGCGATAGGCGCGCATCTCCTCAAGGTGCTCGTTCTGGAAACACACCGTGCGCTCGCCGTGCTGGCGGATCCACTGGGGAAAGAAGATCACGCCATGGATCCGCCGTTTGCCGGGCATCACGTTGACGGCCACCGACGTGCCCGTGGGCTCGGTCCACGAGATCTTGTAACTGTCGTCGTCGAGCTGCACCAGGTCGACCTCTTGGTCCTTGACCCACCGTCCGCCGACATGACCGGAATGGATGCGATAGTCGATGGTCCGGTCGTTCTTGACATACATCTCGTAGCGCCAGCCATTGGCATACGTGTAGATGAACCGGTATCCGACGATCCCCGACAAGTCCTGCGGCGGTATGGGATTGTCGACGGTGGTCATAGTGAGATCGGCTCCCGATTCCGGCGGTGATCAGTAGCATACGGCGAAGGCTTGGGTGAGGGGCGTCGCGGAATGCACTGGATGCGCGTGTGGTGGCGTCAGCCCGACCACTACGACTGGTTCTCCGACTACCTCGGTGCGCGCGGATTGAAGCCATTCATCCGTTACTTGATGGTCGGCATCCTGTCCATCCTGGCCGCGGCGACATTGCTGATGCTGAACAGCCCCTCGGGTATGCAGACCCCCGTGCGGCGTGGCCTCGCGGCGGTGTTCATCGCCTGCCTGGCAGGCATGGTGCTGGTGTGGGTGCGACGCTGGCCCGGGCGCGTTGAATCACAAGTGTTTTCGGTGGTGGGCACCATCGGTATCGCCGCCATGTGCGTCACTCAGGCCGACCCGCGCAGCGGGATGCTGGCGTGCGCGGCATTCGGTGGCCTCGCGGGCTACGTCGCGTTTTGTCACTCCGCCCGCCTGCTGGTTTTCACACTCGGCACCGCCTTCGGTGCGGCGGCGGTATGTGCCGCGCGGATCGCCGAGTCCGGTGACGCGGCAATGGCGGCGGCCAACATGCTGTTGCTCAGTTCGGGAATTCTGGCGGTGCCCTTCTGTGGGCAGGTACTCGTGCACTGGCTGTCGGTGGATGCCCTCAAATCCTCGACCGATCCGCTTACCGGCTTACGCAACCGCAGGGGCTTTTATCGAGCGGCGTCGAGAATGTCACCCGCCGACCGTGCCTCGCCGTGCCTCAGTGTCTTGATGATCGATCTCGACAGCTTCAAGCGTGTGAATGACACCTACGGTCACGCGACCGGGGACCGCATCTTGGTGGCCGTAGCGGACAACCTGCGGCGCCTAGGCAACGATCGAACGATCATCGCCCGAGTGGGCGGAGAGGAATTCCTGGTCGCCCGGACGATCGGAGCTCGGGAGGCCCTTCGGATGGCCGAGGCCGTGCGCCTGGCCATCGCCGCCACATCTTGGGGCGTGACGGCCAGCGTGGGTGTCAGCAGCTTCCGGCTGCCTGCCGAAAGCGACACTCTCGACCGGCAGGTGATCGAACGCCTGGTGCACGCGGCCGATCTCGCGATGTACGAGGCGAAACGTGCTGGCGGGAACCAAGTTCGGCATGCCGACATCCCGGTACCGCCCATGCGCTGAGGCCAACAGCACCGGCCGGAGCGGGAACGCCGCCTACCGCGCCCCGGCCAGGCTCGCGATTGTGTTGACCCGCCGGACGGCGGTGGCGATCTCGTCGGCGAACTCGCGCCGCCGCCGCGCGATATCCAGGTCCTCGAAGCCGTCCACCAGCTCGCGGTGCCGGGCCAGCCGCAGCGCGGTCTTGAACAGCTCCATCGACCTCGACTCGGCGCTAGCCATCCTGCGCTGCAATTCCCATTGCTTGCCGACCTCGAGGCACTCGGCGAGAAATGCATTCTCGTCGAATGATTCATCCTCGTAGGCGGCCAACCGGTCGGCGACGATGTGGTAGGCGTCCAGGAACGGGCGCAACACCAGGTGCGCCAACAGCAGGTCGGCCTTTTCCAGTAGCCCGCGTACATCGGCCGCGCTGGCGGCCTTGCTCGTGTCTTCCACCCGCCCGAGCAGGCGCACTTCGTCGGCGAGCTCCTTCTCGAATTGCGCGCGCGCGGAGAACAGGAACTCGAACTTCAGCAACTCGCGCAGGGCCAGCGCCTCGTCTCGTACGCGCGTCGGCTGCACCAGCCCGTCCACCGAGCTCTCGGCGTCTTCGATGGCCGCCAGCAACGCCGTCTCGGCGATCGCGCGATCGACCACGATGTGAATGGCCGTGTTGCGGTAAAACGCGGCAACCAGGTGCTGGTCCGCCCCGATGCCCCAAACCGGTTCGGTGCCGGCGTCATACACGCTGACCACCCCCGAGGCGACGAGCTGATGCAGCGTCCAGCGGATGGTCGAGCGATTCGTCAGGTCGGCGGCGCCGGCCACCGTCCAGTTCCGCGCCGCGATGTAGCTCGCCAGCGGCCGCACGGTGGCCAGCACCTCGCTGATGGACAACGAGCGGTCGGCGCCCAGCAGCGCGAGGCTCACCACCGCGGTGGGGGTCACTGGGGTGGCGCGGTTGATCCGGTGCTCGACGTCCAGCGCGATGCGTTCGATCTCGGTGCCCGTTCCGGACTCCTCGGCGCGCAGCTCCTCGAGGCGCTTGCGCAGCGGCAGCGGCTCGCCGAAGTCCAGATACGCGCGGCCGAGCCGCTCACCTTGCTGCCGCGCCAGCCGAATCAGGAAACGGAAGTCCTCGGGCCGCTTGGTGGCACCGTACGCCTCGGTGGTCATGGCCTCGACCTCGTGCAGCTGGTCGTACACGATCGAAGTGGGCACCAAATACACCTCGGGGCCGTCGATTTCGTCGACGGCGTCGCTGATGTAGCGAAGGATCCCGTACACCGGGGGACGCAGCTTGCCGGTCCGGGTGCGGCCGCCTTCGATCGACCAGGTGAGGTTGGCGTGGTTCTGCACCAGCTGGGCCGCGTAGGCGCGCAACACGAACCGGTACACGGGAATGTCTTTGGTCTGGCGCCGGATGAAGATCGTGCCGGTGCGCTTGGCCCAGGCGCCCATCGGGAAGAAGTTCAGGTTCGCGCCGCCGAAGGTGAGCGCGGGCGAGAGCCGGTTGGCCTGAATCACTTCCGGCAGCAGCAGGCCGTCCAGATAGGAGCGATGCGAAAAGGCAAACGCCAGCGTCGCTTTGCGATCCAGTTTGCGCAGCTGCGCGATCTGGTCCTCGTCGACCAGCACGTCGTAGGCGCGCATCAGCCAGCAACTGAAGCTGCGCCAGGCCCGCACCGCCCGCTCGTCCAGCGAGGGCGCCATCTCCCGCAGGTAGCCCGCGGCCTCGGCGCGCACCCCATCCCGGTCGCGCCCGAGCTCCTCGGCCAGTTTGCCCAGCCGCTCGTCGTACCACGGTGCCGCCATCAGCTCAACGACTTCGTCGGGGTCGGTCGGCAACGGCTGTGCCGACTCGTCAACGATTCCGGTGCGCTGCAGCAACTTTCGTACCCCGGAGCGACCGATCTCGCGTGGCCCCCCGCTCATGCCGGCTGCACCGTTGCGGCCGCCGACGGCTCGTGCACCTCCGGGTGCAGTTCGGGCGCGTAGAGTTCCTCGATCTCGCTCGCGTACTTGGCCATGATCGGCTTGCGTTTGAGTTTCATGGTCAGCGTGATCTCGTCTCCCCCGGGCTCCCAGAGCTCGGGCAGTATCCGGAAACGCTTGATCTGTTCCACCCGGGACAGTTTGGCGTTGCCCTCGGCTACCCCCGCGGCGATCCGGGAGATGACCTCCGGATGGTTCGCCAGGGCCGCGGGCGAGGCGTCGGCCAGGCCGTGCTGAGCCGCGTACGGCCCGACCGATTCGGCGTCGAAGACCATCAGCGCGGCGTTGAACGGCCGCCCGTCACCGATCGTGATCATCACGCCGACCATCGGACACGCGGCCAGCACGGTGTTCTCAATGTTGGCCGGCGACATGTTCTTTCCGGCAGCATTGATGATCAACTCCTTCTTGCGGTCGATGATCCTCAGGTAGCCCTGGTCGTCGACGTCGATGATGTCGCCGGTATGCAGCCAGCCGTCGGCGTCGATGGCCTCCGCGGTCTTGGCGGGTTCCTTGCGGTAGCCCTTCATCACGAGCGGACCGCGCACCAGATATTCGCCGTCGTCGGCGATCTTGCCCTCGAGCCCGGGCAGCAACTTGCCGACGGTGCCCAGGCGCGCGTCGCGCGGATGGCTGACGGCGGCGACGCAGCTCAGCTCCGACATCCCCCAGACCTCGGCGATGGGGATGCCGATGCCCAGGAAGAACGCCAGCGTCTCCTTCGGGATCGGAGCAGCGCCTGAGACGGCCCATCGGAGTTCGCCGAAGCCAAGCCGTTCGCGCAGCTTTGACAGCACCAACTCGTCGGCCTGCGCCCATTCGGCGGCCAGCTCGTCCGGCATCGGCTCGCCGGCCACCAGCGCGGCGGCGCGCTTGCCGGCCACCGACATCGCCCACTGCAAGGCTTGACGCTTGACCTCGTCCGTCTCGTTGCTGACGGCGAATTCGATTCCGGCCTTGAGCTTTTCCCACACGCGCGGCACCCCACCCCACACCGTGGGCCGCACGTCGGGCAGGGCGGCGGCGATGGCGCGGATATCGGAGACGACCGTGACCTGGGCGCCGAATACTTCCAGGCCGTAGAGACCCATCACCCGGTCGGCGATGTGCGCCGTCGGCAGATACGACGTGACCCGGTCACCGAACTGGGACGGGAGGACGGCATCGAGGGCATGCGCCTCGAACAGCAGATGGGCGTGGGTCATCTCCACACCCTTGGGGTTTCCGGTGGTCCCGGAGGTGTAGATGAGCGTGACGACGTCGTCGGGTCGCACCGCCCGCCAGGTCGCCTCGAAGTCGAAATCCGGTTGGGCGGCGGCGTATAGGTCGTCCACCGAAATGGTGCCGGGCGGCGAACCGTCGATGCAGACGATGTGCTCGATGGGCGCGCCGCTGGCGCGGATGCGGTCCACGTACTGCTCCTCGCAGATCGCGACCTTTGTGCCGGCATTGTCGAACAGGTAGGTCAGCTGCTCTGCGGGCAGCGTGTTGTACACCGAAAACGAAGTGGCGCCGAGGTGTTGGGCGCCGATCTCGAATGGATAGAACTCGACGCGATTGGCCATCATCAGCGACACCGTGTCGCCCCGCCCGACTCCCAGGCCGGCCAGGCCGGCGGTGACCTTCCGTACCTGCGCGGCGAGCTCGTTCCACGTCATCGTCTGGGTGTCGCCGGGCGTGCGGAGCGCGACGGCGTCCGGATCGATAGACGCGCTGCGCTGGAATGCCTCGCACAGGGTGACCGGGCGCTCGGCTGTCGTCATGGGTGTCCTCTCAGCTCTGCCTTCGTGAGCGTACGTCCGTGATCGGGGACGCGGAACGGATCATGCTGGATCCGGGCGCCAGAGCTGCACCGTGCTCGATATGCCGGCGGGCAACTCCAGCAGTTCGATGGGGGTGCCGTCGGGGTCGTAGATGAAGAACATCCGCACGCCGCCGATGTCGACGGGCGGCTCGGCCCGGACGTCGGGATGTTCGCGCCGGACCGCGTCGAAGGTGGCGTCGAGGTCGTCGACCCGGAACGAGATGTTGGTGTAGCCCAGGTGCGGTCCGCTCGGGCAGTCGGGGACCGCGCCCAGCGACAGCAGCTCGACCATCGCGGCACCGATCAGCCCGCCGACCATGCGCCCGCGTTGCGCGGCCCCTCCGGTCACCGAATCAAGGCCGGCCCCGTCGAGTTCGACGTCGAACACGACGTCCATGCCCAGCACCGCGGTGTAGAACGCCAGCGACGCCTCGATGTCGGAGACGCCGATGCACACGTGAGAAAAGTTCTGCACGGCGATGGTGTGCGGCTGACTCATGGGAGCTCCTTTGCTCAGGCGGGCAACGCGGTATGAATTCCACAGGTACACGAGTCAATTGAGGGACATGTGCAGCGCATGCCCCACTCGATGACCGCCCGGGCCTGGGCCAGCGACTCCATCTGGGCATCGATTTCGGCGAGCTTGGCCTCGGCCAGGGCGCGGCTGGCCGGCCGCCCCGGGGCGTCGTCGGCGAACAGCAGCTGGATCTCCTCCAGCGCGAAGCCGGCCGATTTGCAGAGCCGGATCACCTCGAGCCGGGCCAGCACCGAATCGTCGTAGCGGCGTTGCCCGCCCAGCCGCCCAGGCGGTGGCACCAGGCCGATCTGTTCGTAGTACCGCAGCGTGGTCGCCGCGACCCCGGCCTGGCGCGCCACCTCGCCGATCGTCAGCCGTGGACTCATCGGCCCTCCTCGACGCTTGACTTAGAGCCAACTCTAAGTCGTTGACTGTTGTCATGCACACACATTCACTGAACGGACTGGGCGCGGCACGCTACGCGCTGCTCCGATCGTTTCGCCGCGACGGATCGCCCGTCGACACCCCGATCTGGTTCGGGCTGGACGGCGACGCGCTGGTCTTCCGCACCAAGATCGGGCCGAAGACACGACGGCTGACCACGCGCCGCGACGTCGAACTGACCGCGTGCGACCATCGCGGCCGGGTCCGTCCGGGCGCGAAGACGCTGGCGGGCCGCGCCACCATCCTGTCGGGCGACGACGCCGAGCGGGCCAACCGCGTCCTGCACCAACGGTATGGCTGGCAGTGGAACATCGTGCCGCTGATCAAGGTCCCGGGCGTCACCAACGTTCACCAGGACCTGTGCGTGCGGGAGAAGCTGAGCCGCGCGCGTGACCGTGGCGTGTGGCCCGACAGTGTCATCGTCCGGGTGGACGTGCCATGACGCACGATCCCGTCCGCTCCCCCAGCCTGCGCCAATGCTGCTCCGCCGCAACGGGATTGGTCTGGGGCGCGGTGCGTCCCAGACGGCCCGACCAGAGGTTCCTGCGCAGCATCGCCGACGCGGGACTGCCCGAGCCCCGGCGCACCGTCACGGTGACCGCGCTGCCCCAGGTGCCGCGCTCGGTGCCGACCGCGGCGATCGTCGAGGGCACCTTCACCCCGGGGCGCGTCGGGAACTCGATGACCTCGTTCATCGTCAGCCACCCCGACGCCACCTTCATCGTCGACCCGGCCGTGTGCCGCGACGTCGAGCGGCGGGCGATCGCCCAACTACCCGCGGTGCTGCGTGTGGCGGTCCGCCCGCCCGCCGACACCGTTCCCACGGTCACGGCCCTCACCCGGCTACCGGAGCCGCCGGCGTTGGACTTCGCCTTGCCGACCCACGCGCACTGGGATCACGTGTCGGGCCTGCTGGATCTGCCGGACCTCCCCGTTCACCTGCACCGCATCGAGCGGGACTGGGTCGGGTCCGGTGCGAAAGCGCCGGTCGGCGGCGTCCGCGATTCGCTGCGCGGCCGGCCCGTCGTCGACTACGAGCTGGACGGCCCGCCGGTGCTGACCTTCGCCCGAAGCCACGACCTGCTCGGGGACCAGTCAATCCTCCTGGTCGACCTGCCCGGCCACACCCCGGGCAGCGTCGGGGTGCTCGCCCACACCGGGCGGGGGTGGATCCTGATCGCCGGCGACGCGGCCTGGCACTGGCTGCAGATCGAAAAGGTCCGCCAAAAGTCGAGCTATCCCGGCGTTTTGGTGGACGAGGATCGCGACGAAGCCTTCCGGACGCTGCAGCGGCTGCACCTGGCGCGCCATGCCGTGACGATCATTCCCACCCACGACCACCAGGCGGCGCTGGGATTGACCGGCTAGGCATGCCGCGAGCGTGAAGTTGGTTTCACGTTCGGGCGCGGCTGTGAAACGAACTTCACGTTCGGCTTCGAGAAGGGGTGAGGCCCATGCCGCGGGCTAGCTGCCCAGGCACCCCGGGCCGAGCAGCTCCTTGAGGTCCCCCATCAGCGCGGGCGACGGCGTGACCCGCAGCGAGGCGTCCAGCTCGAGGGTGGTGATCCGGTCACCGCTGATGAGCCGCAGATGCACCTGGGAGGTGCCGGGGTGGCGCGCCAGCACCTGTTTGAGCGCGCTGACCTTGTCGACGGTGCACTGCCGGGTGGGCAGGCTGACTGCGATCGGCCGGTTCGGCTGGGCGTTGGAAAAGTCCGGCACCACAAGCTCATTGGCGATCAGGCTGATGCGATCGTCGCGGATGGCCACCTTGGCGTTGATCAGCACCACCGCGTCGTCGGCGATGTCGGCGCCATAGGTGGAGTACGCGTGCGGGAAGAACATCACCTCGATGCCGCCGGTGAGGTCCTCCAGTTGGGCTGAAGCCCAAGGCATTCCGTTTTTGTTGACCCGCCGGTTCACCGACGCCAGGATGCCGCCCACCCGTACCTGGCTCTCATTGGCGACGTCACCGTCGAGGATGGCCGGGATCTGGGTGTCCACCTGGGCGGCCAGCAGGTGCGCCACGCCGTTGAGCGGATGCCCCGACACGTACAAGCCGAGCATCTCCCGCTCCAGGGCCAGCTTGTGTTTGTCTTCCCACTCGTCTTCGGGCACCTTGATGGTGAACACCGCCTCGGTGCAACCGTCATCCCCGCCGAACAGGTCGAATTGCCCCATCGCCTCGGCCTTTTTGGTGCCCAGCACCGAATCGACGGCGTCGGTGTGCACCAGGAAGAGGCCCTTGCGGGCATGGCTCAGCGAGTCGAACGCGCCCGCCTTGATCAGCGACTCGGTGACCTTCTTGTTGCAGGCCGAGATGTCGATCTTGTTCAGGTAGTCGGAGAAGTCGGTGAACTTGCCCTTCTCGTTGCGGGTCTTGATCAGCGAGCCCACCACGTTGGCGCCGACGTTGCGCACCGCGCCCAGCCCGAACCGGATGTCCTGCCCCACCGAGGCGAAGTTCACCAGGGACTCGTTGACGTCCGGCGGCAGAACGGTGATGCCGAGTTTGCGACAGTCGGCAAGGTAGACCGCGGCCTTGTCCTTGTCGTCGCCCACCGAGGTCAACAAGCCGGCCATGTATTCGGCCGGGTAGTTGGCCTTCAGGTAGGCGGTCCAGTAGGAGACCAGGCCGTAGCCGGCCGCGTGCGACTTGTTGAATGCATAGCCGGCGAACGGAAGGATGGTGTCCCACAACGCCTTCACCGCTTTTTCGGAGAAGCCGTTGGCGGTCATGCCTTCGCAGAAGCCCTTGTACTCGGCCTCCAGCACCTCGAGCTTCTTCTTGCCCATCGCCTTGCGCAGCGCGTCGGCCTTGCCCATCGTGTAGGAGGCGACCTTCTGGGCGATGAACATGATCTGCTCTTGGTAGACGATCAGACCGTAAGTCTCCGAGAGGATTTCGCGCAGCGGCTCCTCGAGCTCGGGGTGAATCGGCTTGATCGCCTGCCGGTTGTTCTTGCGGTCGGCGTAGTCGTTGTGGGCGTTCATGCCCATCGGGCCGGGGCGGTACAGCGCCAGCACGGCGACGATGTCGTTGAACTCGGTTGGTTGCATGCGGCGCAGCAGGTCGCGCATCGGGCCGCCGTCGAGCTGGAACACCCCCAGGGTGTCGCCGCGGCCCAGCAGTTCGTAGGTGGGCTTGTCGTCCAGCGGCACCGATTCCAGGTCGAGGTCGATTCCCCTGTTGGCCTTGATGTTTTCCAGCGCGTCGCCGATGATCGTCAGGTTGCGCAGGCCCAGGAAGTCCATCTTCAGCAGGCCGATGGCCTCACACGACGGGTAGTCCCAGCCGGTGATGATGGCGCCGTCCTGCGGCCGCTTCCACAGCGGGATGGCCTCGGTGAGCGGCTCGCTGCTCATGATCACGGCGCAGGCGTGCACGCCGGCGTTGCGGATCAGCCCCTCCAGTCCGCGCGCTGTCTGATAGATGGTGCGGACGTCGGGATCGGTCTCGATCAGGCCGCGCACCTCGGCGGCCTCCTTGTACCGCTCGTGCGCCGGATCGGTGATACCCGACAGCGGGATGTCCTTGGCCATGATCGGCGGCGGCAACGCCTTGGTGATCCGGTCGGCGATGGCGAAGCCGGGCTGGCCGTAGTGGATCCGCGCCGAATCTTTCAGTGCCGCTTTGGTTTTAATAGTACCGAAGGTGATGACCTGGGCGACGCGGTCCTGGCCCCACTTGTCGGCGGCGTAGCGCACCATCTCGCCGCGACGACGGTCGTCGAAGTCGATGTCGATGTCGGGCGCCGACGGACGCTCGGGGTTGAGGAACCGCTCGAACAGCAGGCCGTGCGGGATCGGGTCGATGTTGGTGATGCCCAGCGCGTAGGCCACCAGCGAGCCCGCCGCCGAACCGCGCCCGGGCCCCACCCGGATGTCGACCGACCGCGCGTAGTTGATCAGGTCGGCGACGATCAGGAAGTAGGACGGGAAGCCCTTGTCGCAGATGACCTTGATCTCGTACTCGGCCCGGTCGATGTAGTCCTGGCCGACGCCGGATCCGAAACGTCGCCGCAGTCCCGCCATCACCTCGTGGTGCAGCCAGGTCGCCTGGTCGTGCCCCTCGGGCACCGGGAAGATCGGCATCCGGTCGCGCGGTGCCCACACGTCGTCGTAGGACTGCACCCGCTCGGCGATCAACAGCGTCGAGTCGCACGCGCCGGGAATCTGGTCGTCCCAGAGCTGGCGCATCTCGGCGGCCGACTTCAGGTAGTAGCCGTCGCCGTCGAATTTGAACCGGTTCGGATCCGAGAGGGTCTTCCCGGTCTGCACGCACAACAGCGCCTCGTGGTTGTGGGCGGCGTCGCGGGTGACGTAGTGACAGTCGTTGGTGGCCAGCGGCGGGATGCCCAGCTTGCGGCCGATCTCGAGCAAGCCCTCGCGGACCCGCTGCTCGATGGACAGCCCGTGGTCCATCAGCTCGAGGAAGTAGTTGTCCGCGCCGAAGATCTCGCGCCACCTGGCGGCCGACTCCAGCGCCTCGCGGTCCTGTCCCAGCCGCAGACGCGTCTGCACCTCCCCCGACGGGCAGCCGGTGGTGGCGATGATGCCCTCGGCGTGTTCGGCAATGATCTCGGCGTCCATCCGCGACCACTTGCCGAGCTGGCCCTCGAAGGAGGCCAACGACGACAGCTTGAACAGGTTGCGCAGCCCGGTGGCGTTTTCGGCCACCATCGTCAGGTGCGTGTAGGAACCGCTGCCCGAGACGTCGTCGGACTTCTGGCCCGGGTCACCCCACAGGATGCGCCGGGTATCGAAGCGCGAGCCCGGCGCGATGTACGCCTCGACCCCGATGATCGGCTTGATCCCCGCCTTGGTCGCCGCGTTGTAGAACTCGCTGGCGCCGAACATGTTTCCGTGGTCGGTCATCCCGACCGCGGGCATCTGCAGCCGCTCCACCTCGGCCAGCATCGGCGAGATCTTCGCGGCCCCATCCAGCATCGAGTACTCGGTGTGGTTATGCAGGTGCACGAAGGAGGAGTGGTTCATAGGGACGCCAGTCTATGACTGCGCACCGACGGGTTTCGGGCGTGTCGCGAAGTGTGTCTCGCGTTTCTTGGACCCGATTATCCGTACAGCTCGACGAAGTTCTTCAACGACTTCTGCACGTCCCCCTTGACGGCCCGCGCCGCCGCCGAACCGACCGGGCCGAACAACGCGCGCCCGCCCAGCTCAAGGCGCAGACCGAGCGTCGATCCTCCCGAGACGGCCTGCACGCTGAGCGTGACGGCGTACTTGGCGCCGCCCTTGCCGGACCCCGACAGCGCGACCTGATGCGGCGGATCCCAGGTGGTCACCGTCCACGTCACCCGGTTGCGGAAGCCCTTCGCCCGGGCCACGCCCACCACCTGGACGCCCTCGCCGAGCTCCTCGGGCAGATCGCTGCGCCAGCCCTCGTGCATGACCAGCCAGTCGCCCAGGTCCGACAGGTCGGAGACGCGGTCCCACATCTCCTGCGGGGTCATCGGCATATCGGCGGTCAGGTCAACAGCGGCCATCAGCGGAGCCTAGCGCGGCCACTTCGTCACATCCGCCACTTTCGCCCCTGAACGGAGGGATGCTGCTTCGTGCCCGCCTCCTAGCGACAATACGAGACACCATGCGCAGTAGCCGATTTTGTCGCTGCGAGGCGGGCACATCGTCGATCGCCCGGCGCAGCGACGGAAGTGACGGCTGTGACGGGGCGACCGCGACGCAAGCTCAGCGGTCGGGTCCCCCGCGGAAGCGGTTGCCGATCCGGATCCCGGGCAGCAGCAGGCTACGCGGCACGAACCGGCCGCCGGTGCTGACGACCTTGGGTACGACGCCGGGCACCACGGTGCGCCTGCCGGCCAGCATCCCGCCGATCGCCGCCTCGGCGACGTCGTGCGGCGAGACCTGCGCGATGGAAATGCTGAACCGCTCGGCGTTGGCGATCTCGGCCCACTCGGTCGGGACGGGCCCCGGGCACAGACACGTGACCGACACCCCCGTCCCGTGCAACTCCTCGTGCACGGCTTCGGAGAAGGTCTGCACGAAGGCCTTGGTGGCCGAGTAGACCGCCATGTAGGGCACCGGCTGAAAACCGGCGATCGACGCGATGTTCATCACCGCGCCGGCGCCGCGCTGGACCATGCCGGGCAGGGCGGCGTGGGTGAGTTCCATCAACGCCAGCGCGTTGAGGGTGACCTCCTCGCTTTCGCGTTCGAGCGGCAGCTCGTGAAAGACCCCGCTGGTGCCGAACCCGGCGCTGTTGCACAGGCCGGCGATCGGCTCGGCGCGCAGCCGGTCCGCCAGCTTCCCGCGGCCCTTCGGATCGCCGAGGTCCAACGGCAGCACCTCGACGGCCACCGAGTACTCCTGGCCCACCTCGTTGGCGAGTTCGTCGAGGCGTTCCCGGCGCCGCGCGACCAGCAGCAGCGGGAAGCCGCGGCGGGCCAGCCCGCGGGCAAGTTCGGCGCCGATGCCGGACGAGGCGCCGGTGATCACGACGGTGGTCTCGATGTCGGGCTTCGGAAGGCTCATGATGTCACCAATGTATCCCGCGAGTCGCCCGCACAAACGTCTCGCTGCGCTTATCGAATTGCGTTGAATCGCTTGGCGATTCGTCACCCTTGGCGGCGTGGGAGTCGCCGAACATGGCGAACGCCCGGTTGCGCACGCGGTCCATCACCGCCGGGTTCACCGCGTCGGCGACGGCCGCGAATTGTCCGAACGGCGAGCTGGCCCGGCGGGGCCGGTGCACGATGGCGTCCGCGATCACCCCGGCCGCCTGATCCGGCGTCAGCGCCGGGAACTTGTCGTAGAGCGTGGTCGGGCTGATCATCGGGGTGCGCACCAGGGCCATGTGCACGGTGGTGAACTTCACGCCGTCATCCACGGTCTCGGCCTGCAGCGAGTCGCACAAGCTGTCCAGCGCGGACTTGCTCGCGATGTAGGCGCCGAACCGCGGCGCGCGGGTCTGCACGCCGACCGAGGAGACGTTGATGATGTGCCCGAACCCCCGCTCCCGCATCCCGGGGATGAATTTGAGGATGAGCTGGACCGCGCCCAGGTAGTTCAGTTGCATGGTGCGCTGATAGTCGTGGATGCGGTCGTAGGACAGCTCCAGCGATCGCCGGATCGACCGCCCCGCGTTGTTGATCAGGATGTCGACCCCCCCGAGGTCCTTGAGCACCTGATCGGCCATCTCGGCGATCGCGTCCATGTCGGACAGGTCGCACGGGTAGACGTGGGCGGTGCCACCGTCGCCTTCGATTTCGGAGGCGACCTTCTCCAGGTTCTCGCGGGTGCGCGCGACCAGCACCACCACGCCGCCGGCTTCCGCGATCCTCTTCGCGGCGGCCTCGCCGATGCCCGACGATCCCCCGGTGATCAGGACGGTCTTGTCCTTGACGGCCTCGTCGAGCGTGCGGCCCTGTACCGCATCGAGCAGATTCCTCAGATAGAAGGGGCGGTAACGACCCGCGGAGTTCGGGGTGTTGACGATGTGGGACACCGCCGCGATCGGCTTCTCCACCAAGTTCGCGAGCGGCTTTTCGACAAGATTCGTTAAGTCACCCAGATTCATCGGCTTCGGCTCCTGATGATGTCGGCCCCCCGACCGCAGCTGGCCTGCCCGTTGACCATGAGCTCCTTGCGGGGCGGTGTGAACGATGTGACGTGAGTCATTAAGCCAACCTAGGACATCAGGCCGGTGGCTCGATGCACATTGCCGGCATGCAACGCGGGCAGCGCGTCTCACGCCGCGGCCCACACGACCGTCAAAAGCGGGCAATCCGCTTGTTACGCAAAGACATCCGCGCGTGATCGCGAACTAACTGGTGGGCAACGCCGAAATGTTCCAATCGGACTTATGAAAATTCTGGCACGCTTCCGCAAACCACAGCCGATCGTCTACGACCGAATCGGCGGGCACGAGGCGATCGAAGTCGTGGTCGAGGACTTCTACGTCCGTGTGCTTGCCGATGACCAACTTTCCGGCTTCTTCACCGGAGCCAACATGAACCGCCTCAAGGGCAAGCAGGTCGAGTTCTTCGCCGCCGCCCTCGGCGGGCCCGAGCCCTACACCGGGGCCCCGATGAAGCAAGTGCACCAGGGTCGCGGCATCACGATGCACCACTTCAACCTGGTGGCCGGGCATCTGTCCGACGCGCTCGCCGCGGCCGGGGTCCCACCCGAAACGGTGACCGAGATCATCGGCGCCGTCGCGCCGCTGGCTCCCGAGATCGCGACGGACGGCAACAAGGCCACCGTCTGACCGCTCCGCCGAGATTGCCGGCGATCTCGGCGTGTCGCGCCCGGGGTGCGGCCCGCAACCGGTAGTCAGCAGGTATGCGACTGCTCGCCGTCATCGTTGCGGTCCTGATGCTGGGCGCTTGCGGTGCGCACACGACGCCGCCGTCGGCCGGCACCACCACTGGAACGATCACCACCACCACTGCCCCGCCGACCGCGGCGGCGCTCGACTGCGCCAAACCCGCCAACGCGGCCCAGCAGCAGGTGTGCGCCGATCCGCAGCTGACCGACCTCGACCACCGTCTGCAGGCCGCCTACCAACAGGCCCTCGCCCGGCCCGGCGCGGACCAGGGCGCGCTGACGTCCGCGCAGAACGGCTGGGCGACCACACGCGACGGTTGCTCGCAGAACCCCGAGGCGCGCACCTGCCTGGTCGAGGCGTATCAGACCCGGCTGGTCCAGTTGGCCATCGCGGACCCCGGGACCCTGAGCCCGCCCGTGGTCACCTACCAGTGCCCCGCCGATGCCGGGCCGTTGACCGCGCAGTTCTACAACGAATTCGACCCGCCCGCGGCGGTGCTCAACTGGAAGGGCAACCAGGAGATCATCTTCCTCGAGCCGTCCGGCAGCGGCGCCCGATACGGCCGGCAGGGCTCGGAGTATTGGGAGCACCAGGGCGAGGTCAAGCTCGAGTTGAACGGCACCAAATTCGTCTGCCGCGCGCCGTGAGCGCTGCCTAGCATGCTCGGCATGGGACGCACATTCGACGACCTCGTCGCGGAGGCGGACGCGGCCCCCGTCGACGGCTGGGACTTCTCCTGGCTGGACGGGCGCGCCACCGAAGAACGCCCGTCGTGGGGTTACCAGCGTCAGATGAGCCAACGGCTGGGGAGCGTGTCGGCCGCGTGCGACATCGACACCGGGGGCGGCGAAGTGCTCGCCGGTGCCGAGAGGTTTCCGCCCACGATGGCCGCGACGGAGTCGTGGCCGCCCAACGCGGCCCTGGCCACCCAACGCCTGCATCCCCGCGGCGTGGTGGTCGTGGTGACCGGGGGCGAGCCGCGGTTGCCGTTCGCCGACGCGGCTTTCGACTTGGTGACCAGCCGCCACCCCATCGCCGTGCGGTGGCCCGAGATCGCCCGGGTGCTGCGGCCGGGCGGCACCTACTTCGCCCAGCAGATCGGGCCGGCGACGATGGCCGAACTCGTCGAATACTTCATCGGGCCGCAGCCGGAGAAATGGGCCGAGTTACACCCCGACGTCCAGGACGCCGAGGCCCGGGCCGCCGGCATGGACGTCGTCGACATGCGGATGGAACGGATGCGGGCCGAGTTCTTCGACATCGGCGCCGTTATCTACTTCCTGCGCAAGGTGATCTGGACGGTGCCGGACTTCACGGTCGGCGCCTACCGGGAGCGGCTGCGTGAACTGCACGAGCGCATCGAGGCCGACGGGCCCTTCGTCGCGCACTCCACGCGGCTGCTCGTCGAGGCGCGCAAGCCCGGCTGAGTGATCGCAAGCGCGGCGAAGCCGGGCGCAGCGGGTCACGACCATCAGACTGATCAGCCCTCGGCGCGCAGCACGTCCAGCGCGTGCTGCAGATCGGCCGGGTAGGGGCTGACGATCTCCATCCGCCTGCCGTCGGCCGGATGAGCGAACGAGAGCGACCGGGCGTGCAGCCATTGCCGTTCCAGCCCAAGCCTTTTCGCGAGTTTCGGATCGGCCCCGTAGACCAGGTCGCCGCAGCAGGGGTGGTGCAGCGCGGAGAAGTGCACCCGGATCTGGTGCGTGCGGCCGGTTTCCAGGTGCACGTCGAGCAGGCTGGCCGCGTGAAAGGCTTCGATGGTGTCGTAATGGGTGAGGCTGTGCCGGCCGTCCTTGGTGACGGCGAACTTCCACTCGCCGCCGCGGTGCCGACCGATCGGCGCGTCGATCGTCCCGCTCGACGGGTCCGGATGCCCCTGCACCAGCGCGTGATAACGCTTGTCGACCGTGCGCTGTTTGAACGCCCGCTTGAGCACCGTGTAGGCGCGCTCCGACAGCGCCACCACCATCACCCCGGAGGTTCCGACGTCGAGGCGATGCACGATGCCCTGCCGCTCGGGTACGCCGGACGTGGTGATCCGGTAGCCGGCGGCGGCCAGCCCGCCGAGCACCGTGGGCCCCGTCCACCCGACCGACGCATGCGCGGCCACCGCCGCCGGTTTGTCGACCGCGACGATGTCGTCGTCGGAATACAGGATCGTCATGCCCTCGATGTCGACGGGCGTGTTCTCCACCGGCGCCGGGGCTTCGGGCAGGCGCACCTGCAGCCACGCACCGCCCGTCAGCCGGTCGGATTTGCCGGCCTGCACACCGTCCAGTTCCACCCCGCCGTCTTCGGCCAGGGCGGCCGCGGCGCTACGGGACAGCCCCAGCAGGCGCGCCAGACCCGCATCCACCCGCATGCCCGCCAGCCCCTCGGGCACGGGCATGGAGCGGTCAGTCATTGGCGCTGGTCGGCCTGCGCCTGCCCACGGTGTCGAAGTCGTACCCGAAGATCGACAGCACCACCAGCAGGATGGCGCCGCCCACCACCGAGGGGTCGGCGACGTTGAACACCGGCCACCAGCCGACCGACAGGAAGTCCACGACATGGCCGCGCAGCGGCCCGGGCGCCCGGAAGAAACGATCCACCAGGTTGCCCATGGCGCCGCCCAGGATCATCCCCAGCCCGACCGCCCACCACGGCGACACCAGCCGGCGTCCCATCCAGAAGATCCCGACCACCACGCCGGTGGCGATCAGCGTCAGCACCCAGGTGTATCCCGTCGCCATCGAGAACGCGGCGCCGGAATTGCGCACCAACGTCCAGGTCACCGTGTCGCCGATGATGGGCACCGGCTGGCCGGGGGGCAGCAGCTTGACCGCGATCACTTTGGTGACGATGTCCAGGGCCAAGACGATCGCCGCGACCGACAGCAGCAGGCGCAGCCGCCTCGGCGGCCGCTTCGGGTCGGTCGCGGCGGCGTCCTCGGCCTCGTCGGTCGAGGTCACGGGCTCAGTGGATCCGGTGGGTTCCTCGGGCACTCTCACATCATCCCCCAATGCGGACGCGGGCTGGCCGATGTTCGCGGTCGGCGTGCGCGATGATCTCATCATGGGCCGGCTCACCGTCATCGCCACCGGAGGCACGATATCGACCGGCACCGGCGCGGACGGCGTGCACCGCCCCTCGTACGGCGCGGCCGACCTGGCGGCCGGTCTCGACGTCGACGTCGTGGACGTGCTGGCGTTGGACAGCTCTCAGCTGGTGCCGGCCGATTGGGACCGGATCGGCGGCGCCGTGCGGGCGGCGATCGACGGCGGCGCCGACGGTGTGGTGGTCACACACGGCACCGACACCATGGAGGAGAGCGCGCTGTGGCTCGAGCTCACCCACGCGGGCGACGTCCCGGTGGTCCTCACCGGGGCGATGCGCAGCGCCGACGCGCCCGACGCCGACGGGCCGGCCAACCTGCGCGCCGCTCTGGCCGTGGCGGGTCACCCCGCCGCCCGGGGCCTGGGCGTGCTGCTGTGTTTCGCCGGCCGGGTGCTGCAGCCGTTGGGCCTGACCAAGGTGGCGACCAACGACCTGAGCGGCTTCGCCGGTGAGCTGATCGGCACGGTGAACGGCGGCGTCACGCTGGGCGGCACCAAGACGCGGCCCCAGCTCGGCGAGCTCAGCGCGGCGGACGCGCCGCGGGTGGACATCGTCGCCGCCTACCTGGGCAGCGACGGGGTGGCCCTGGATGCGTGCGTGGCCGCCGGGGCGCGGGGCCTGGTGCTCGAGGCGCTGGGTTCGGGCAACGCCGGCGACGCGGTGGTCGAGGCGGTGGCCCGCCATTGCCGGGCCGGGGTCGCCGTGGCGGTGTCCACCCGCGTCCCGGGCGGCCGGGTCGGCGCCAGCTACGGGCCCGGACACGAGATGGCGGCCGCCGGCGCGGTGATGGTGCCCCGGCTGCGGCCGCCGCAGGCCCGGGTGCTGATGATGGCCGCGCTTGCCGCGCGGCTACCGGTCGGCGACGTCATCGCCCGCTGGGGCTGACGGCGCATTCGCCTCCAGGGCCTGCAGCGCGCCCAGGTAGTCCGGCCAGTCCAGGGAATCCACCGGGTTGGCCTTGCTCAGCTCGGCGGTGTCGGCGGGGAACGTCCGCGCCGGGCCCGGCCCCGAGGCGCGGGTTTCGAAACGCGCTGTGACCACGCCGTGGCCCGCTCCCTGCACCCAGCCGTGCCCGAGTTCGCGGTGCGATACGTCGTCGCCCACCCGCCACTGCGAGCCCGCTTCGGCCACCGGTGCGAACATCGCCTCGGCCGCGGTCTCTACGGGTTGTCCCTCCGAGGTCTCCCCCGCCAGGTCCAGGTCGGGGAACAGCGACTCCTGGCGCACATCGCTCAATCCCGAAAAGCCCACGCCCAGTAGGCGAATCGGCCCGATTTCCCGGGGGTCGAGCAGCAGCCGCCGGGCCACCGCGACGAGCGCGCCGGGCTCGGTCGTCGCGTAGGGCAACGTCGCCGAGCGGGTCAGCGTGCTCATGTCGGATTTCTTCAGCTTCACCGTGACCGTGCGGGCGCCGCGCCCGTCGCGCAGCAGCCGTTGATGCGCGTGCTCGGCGATCGGGTCGATCGCCTCACGCAGCTGCTCGAGGCTGGTCAGGTCGACGGCGAAGGTGGACTCGGAGCTGATCTGCTTGGCCTCGGCGCGCTCGGCGACCGGCCGGTCGTCGATGCCGAGCGCCAGGCGGTGCAGCGCCGGCCCGATCGTCGCGCCCAGGATGTTGGCGGCCTCGGCGTCGGTCAGCGCGGCCAGCTGGCCGATCGTGTCGATGCCGAGTCGATTCAGCTTCTCCTCGGCGACCGGACCGATGCCCCACCACCGCCGCACCGGCAACCCGCCGAGCAGCGACCGCTCCTCGTTGCGCCGGACCACCCGAATGCCGTCGGGCTTCGCCAGGCCCGACGCGATCTTGGCGATCTGCTTGCCCGAGCCGGCGCCGACCGAAGCGATCAGGCCGGTCTCGTCGCGAACCCGTCGGCGCAGGTCCTCGCAGAACGCCTCGACGTCCTCCGCGGACGCGCCCGCGAGGTGGGGCGGTTCGCCGAAGCCCTCGTCGAACGACAGCTGCTCGACGACCGGCACCACGCTGCGCACGGTGTCGAAGACCCGCCTGCTGGCCACCCCGTACACCACGCCGCGCGGCGGCAGCACCACCGCGGTCACGCCGATCAGGCGGCGGGCCTGGTGCATCGGCATGGCGGAGCGCGCGCCGTACACGCGGGCTTCGTAGCTCGCCCCGGCCACCACGCCCCGTCCGCCCAGGCCGCCCACCAGCACCGGCCGTCCGCGCAGGGTCGGCCGGGTGAGTTGTTCGACCGAGGCGAAGAACGCATCCATGTCCAGGTGCAGCACCCAACGGGACTCCACACTTCGAAATGCTATTGGTCTAGCGTCGTTGGGTATGGAGGCCGACGGCACCCACGCACCGAGGTCTCGGTGGGAGCGCCTGCGCCATCAATGGGACGAGCGGCTGCAGCCCGGCGAGCAGGCCACGGTGCTGGCCTGGACGTCGTTCACCCTCACGTTCGCCGGACTGCGGGCACTCACCCACTGGATCCGCGCCGGCCATGGGCCGTCAGGTGGTGGTATGTCGATGGGCGGCAGACACTTTCACCACTACAACATCGGCATCGGGATGCTGGCCACGGTGGGTGGCGTGGGCCTGCGCGGGACCGACAGGCAACGCCGGCATCCGGCGGCGGCCGTCGCGTACGGCGCCGCGAACGCCATGATCGTCGACGAACTAGCCCTGCTCTTGGACCTCAAGGACGTGTACTGGGCGCGCGATGGCCGGCAAAGCGTGGACGTCGCGGTCGGGCTCATCGCCACCGGCGCGACCGTGGTGGCGGGCATGCCGTTCTGGCCGCACGCCCACCGCGCGCTGCGCTCCTGAATCAGGGATGCTGCAGCGGCTGCAGGCGGATCGGCTGCGGCTGAATCGGCTGCGGGTGAATCGGCTGCGGGTGGACCGGCTGCGGCGGGTGGCAGGCGAAACACTGGATCGGCCCGTGGCCGCTGCCACCGCTCGGCGCGGGCTGGCCGCCGCCCTGCTGACTGCCACCGTGCTGGGGCGGCACCGGCACCGGAACGGGCACGGGCACTATCACCGGCGGGACGTTGACGGTCACATTCGGAGGGGGCGGCGGGTCGGCCGGGGCAGGGGGTGCGGCCGGGGCCGCCGGCGCCGGTGCGGGCGCGATCACGACGGGTGCATCCCCACGGCTGACGGGCCCGGGCGAGACCTGAGCGGCGTCGGGAGGGGTGGCCGCCGGCGGCGGGGCCGGCGCCACGGGCGGCGGCGCAACCGCGCTGGGGGGCTGCGGGTTCACCGAGCCGACGCTGGAATTCGGAACCACGACGGCGGGCTTGTGCTCCTTGGACCCCGACCCCTCGACGAGCAGCAGGCCGAGCCCGGCGACCGCTCCGAGCGCCGCGACCACGGCCCCGGCGAGCAGGGCATTCGTCCCCCTCGAGCGCGGCTTCGCGATCACGGTCGTGGCCGGAGAATCGTCAGACTCGACGGGTTGGACGAGGGATTCGTCCTCGATCGTAGGGTCGCCCAACGGGCTCGACGCCCACGCCTCGGCGACGGTCAGATCTTCGTACGGGAGGGCGGCGAACGTCGTCGACCGGAAGTCTTCGATGGTGCTCATGGCGTGTTCCTTAACTGTGTCGCGACCCCCGATGGGCCGCCGTCACAGGTACGAGCAGCCAGGCCGGATGTGTCGGACACTTTTTTCGGAACTTTTTTCACCAACCACGACCGTGGTTCTGAGCCGCTACACCTTGGCGATGCTCACCCGCACGCCGTCACCGATCTCGGCGCCGCCGGCCGGCTCGCCGAATTCGAAGCTGGTGGCCAGGATCTCACCGGCGATCAGCTCACGGTGCGTGCGCGCCCAGTCCGCCCGCTCGGCCGGCACCGACATCACCACGGAGATTCGGTCGGACACGTCCAGCCCGGTCGACTTGCGCAGCTCCTGCAGCTCGCGGATGCGGTCCTTGGCCCAACCCTCGGCCTCCAGCTCGGGGGTGACGGTGCCGTCCAGCACCACCAGCCCCGCCCCGTCGGGCAGCGCCGCGGTGAACTCGGGGTCTGCGGCGACCAGCCGCGAGCTGTACTCCTCGGGTTGCAGCACCGCGGGGCCCGCCGTCAGCGTGCCGTCGGGGTTGACGACGCCCTCCCCCGCTTTCACCGCCTTGATGGCGGCCTGCACATCCTTGCCCAGCCGCGGCCCGGCTACCCGGGCGTTGACGGTGAGCTCGAACCGGCCGTAGGTGTCGATGGCGTCGGTCAACTCGACACTCTTGACGTTGAGTTCATCGGCGATCAGGTCGGCGAAAGGCGCCAGCCGCTGCGGATCATCCACCGCCACAGTCAGTTTCGGTAGCGGCAGGCGCACCCGTAGCTTCTTCGCCTTGCGCAGGGACGACGCCGCCGAACACACCTCGCGGACCTGATCCATCGCGGCGACCAGGTCGGGGTCCGCGGGCACCACACCTTCTTCCGGCCAGTCGGTCAGGTGCACCGAGCGCCCGCCGGTGAGACCGCGCCAGATGATCTCGGTGACCGACGGAAGCAGCGGCGCGGCCAGCCGGGCCGTCACTTCGAGCACGGTGTGCAGGGTGTCGATGGCGTCGGCGTCCTCCTCCCAGAATCGTGAACGTGACCGCCGCACATACCAATTCGTCAACGCCTCGGTGAACTGGCGCAGCTGCTCGCAGGCCCGGGAGATGTCGCAGGTGTCCATTTCCCGGGTGAGGTTGTCGCGCAGTTCGGCGAGCTTGGCCAGGATGTAACGGTCCAGGACCTGCCGCGAATCGGCGCGCCAACTGCCGACTTTGGGCGCGTAGAGGGCCAGGAAGCTGTAGGCGTTCCACAACGGCAGCAGGACCTGGCGCACACCCTCGCGGATGCCCTGCTCGGTGACGATTAGGTTGCCCCCGCGCAGGATCGGCGAGGCCATCAGGAACCACCGCATGGCGTCGGAGCCGTCGCGGTCGAACACCTCGGACACGTCCGGGTAGTTGCGCAGCGACTTGCTCATCTTCTGCCCGTCAGAGCCCAGCACAATCCCATGCGCGACACAGGTTTTGAATGATGGCCGGTCGAAGAGCGCGGTGGCCAGCACATGCAGCGTGTAGAACCAGCCGCGGGTCTGGCCGATGTATTCGACGATGAAGTCGCCCGGGTAGTGGGTGTCGAACCAGTCGCGGTTCTCGAACGGGTAGTGCACCTGGGCATACGGCATGGAGCCCGAGTCGAACCACACGTCGAGCACGTCGGGGATGCGCCGCATGGTGCTGCGGCCGGTCGGGTCGTCGGGATTGGGGCGAGTCAGCTCGTCGATGTAGGGCCGGTGCAGGTTGGTGGGCCGCACCCCGAAGTCGCGCTCCAGCTCGTCGAGGCTGCCGTAGACGTCGATGCGGGGGTAGGCCGGGTCGTCGGATTTCCACACCGGAATGGGGCTGCCCCAGTATCGATTTCGGGAGATCGACCAGTCGCGGGCGCCCTGCAGCCACTTGCCGAACTGGCCGTCCTTGACGTGTTCGGGGTACCAGGTGATCTGCTGGTTGAGTTCGACCATCCGGTCGCGGAAGGCCGTGACGGTGACGAACCAGGACGAGACGGCCCGGTAGATCAGCGGATTGCGGCACCGCCAGCAGTGCGGGTAGGGGTGCTCGTAGGTCTCGTGGCGCAGCAGCACCGCGCCGTTGGCCGCCGCCGGGCCGGTGCCGTTCTTCAGGTCGCGGATGATGTGCGGGTTGGCATCAAAGACGTGCTGGCCCTGGTAATCCGGCACCGTGGCGTCGAAGCGGCCCTTGGAATCGACCGGGGTGACGGGCACGATGCCGACCTCGTCGGTGGTCGCCATGTCGTCCTCGCCGTAGGCCGGGGCCATGTGGACGATGCCGGTGCCGTCCTCGGTGGTGACGAACTCCCCGGGCAGCACCTGAAAAGCCTTGGGGCTGTCCATGAAATAAGGGAATGGCGGCACATAGCGCGTGCCGAGCAGCTCGGCCCCGGAGCGGGTGCTCAGAATCTCGGGTTCTTCGCCGAGCTCGCGGGCGTAGGCGGCCAGCCTCGGCTCGGCCAGCACGAAGCGCCGATCGCCGGCCCGGACCTCGACGTAGCTGACCTCGGGGTTGACCGCGACCGCCAGGTTCGACGGCAGGGTCCAGGGCGTCGTCGTCCACACCAGCAGGTGCGCGCCGTCCAGCGCACCGCCGGCCACCTTGAAACCCACGGTGAGCGCCGGGTCTTGGCGGCTCTGGTAGACGTCGTCGTCCATGCGCAATTCGTGGTTGGACAGCGGGGTTTCGTCGCGCCAGCAGTACGGCAGGACGCGGTAGCCCTCGTAGGCCAGGCCCTTGTCCCACAGTTGTTTGAACGCCCAGATCACCGACTCCATGTAGGACAGGTCGAGCGTCTTGTAGTCGTTGTCGAAGTCGACCCAGCGGGCCTGGCGGGTGACATAGGCCTGCCACTCGTCGGTGTAGCGCAACACCGATTCCCGGCACGCGTCGTTGAACGCGGCGATCCCCATGTCGTCGATCTGCGATTTGTCATTGATGCCGAGCTGGCGCTCGACCTCGAGTTCGGCGGGCAACCCGTGGGTGTCCCAGCCGAAACGACGCTCCACCTTGTACCCGCGCATGGTGCGGTACCGCGGAACGATGTCCTTCACGTAACCGGTGAGCAGGTGCCCATAGTGCGGCAGCCCGTTGGCGAAGGGCGGGCCGTCGTAGAAGACGTATTCCGGGGCGCCCTCGCGGTGGGCGATGCTGGCCCGGAAGGTGTCGTCGCGGGCCCAGTAGTCGAGGACCTCGAGTTCGAGGGTCGGGAAGTCGGGCGCGCCGCCGGCCGGTTTCGGATAGGCCTTGACGTCAGCGTTCTCGGTCACGTGGTGCGTCGTCTCCTGTGCCTCAGCGCCGTTGGGCACTGGTAGCGCCTGTTGGGGACGACGACGCGCTGCCTGCGCGAGCGCCGCGGTACCACCCCGCTTGCCGCGCTTGCCGCGTGGCCGCTCGTTGAAGGCTGTGACGGGCCCACCCGTTCGGTTCTACTGAGCCGGCCAGAGGAGAAGAAGCCGGCTGTTCTTCCGAAGGCTCCCCGGTGATGCCGGATCAACGCCAGTGGGTCGATTCTACTCAGGCGGAGCACCCCAAGGGGCTACCTGGCCTCAGGAAACACCTGCGGCCGGGTAGCCCCTTGGGGTGTCGGTTGGTCGCTGTTCATCGGATCAGGCCTGCACCTCGAGCACACCGACGCGCCACAGGGCCGCGTAGACGTGCCGCAGGGGGACGCTCAACAGGCGGGTGGCGCCCTCCACCAGTGGGTCGCCGGCGAGAACGGGCTGCTTGTTGACCTGGCGGGTGGCCTTCTTGGCCGGGGCCTGAGTTGCGTCGGTGTCGCGCACCACCGTCAGCGTGCGGGCGGGCGCTTGGGTTACCACTTCGTCGTAGAGAGCTGCGGTCATGGTCGCCTCCTGGAGGGGATTTCTAACGGGGACTAACTGGACTGACGCGTCGAAGTCCCGTCGCGGTTCCGATCCCAGAACGCTTGGCCGATAAGCCACTTAGCGTTGCGACGCTCAGCTGAGAACGTCGTGCCGGAGACCGGATCGGGACGAGACGCTCGGACTTCGGTCCGGACTGTCGCTGGAACTCATGTGTCCCTCACCTCCTCGCGGTCACGAACGCGTGCGGTTGTCCGCACGCGAATTGCACGCAGCATGAGGAGCGAAAACCCGACGATCGTCGGAGATCCGCACCCCTCTCGTCAGAGCTTCGGCACCACACGACGTGTCCGGTATTCCGGAAGCCACCTGGGCTCAACCCTTAAGCCGGGAGGAGCTGTCCTGACCCGGGGCGTCTTTCGACGTTCGGGGTCAGTGGCCTGTATTCGTGTAGACGCCTCACCTAACGAGGTGCTTACCCGACCGATAATGCACGACGGGTCCGACCGGGTCAAACTCCTCGGGGCCACGTTTTGCGATCTTTACGATTTTCCGGGGCGGCTCCACAGGATTCAGCCAGGTTCGAGCCTTTCACCTGCGGGTATGGCGCGGCCGGTCGGCACCGATTGTTCATCTTTTGTTTGCCGGCCCCGGCCGGAAAGGGTGTCAAAACCCTTGCGGGGAAAGCCCTGTCACTTCTCGACGAGGCCCTCGAGCCGCCCGATGGTGTCGATGAACT
This sequence comes from Mycobacterium paraffinicum, assembly GCF_025822865.1. Classification (NCBI taxonomy): domain Bacteria; kingdom Bacillati; phylum Actinomycetota; class Actinomycetes; order Mycobacteriales; family Mycobacteriaceae; genus Mycobacterium; species Mycobacterium paraffinicum. Next base: position 386,073 of record NZ_JACKUR010000010.1, read on the forward strand.
CCTCGACCATGTCGAGCACCACCGTGCGGGTGGGGCGAACCCGGTCGAGCGACCCGACCACCTGCCCGACGAAGTAGGTGGCCAGCTCGCGCGCCTTGGCGCCGGGGTGCGCGGCCGCGGAGTTGATGCGCACCTGCGGTTCGGTGACCAGCGCGGTCTGCAACGGCATGCCGAGCGGGTCGGGCTTTTCCGGGCGCTCCCATTCCTCGGTCCAGGCCGTCCGCAGCATCCGTGCCGGCTTGCCCGTCATCGACCGCGAGCGCACCGTGTCCGAGGAGGTGGCGGCCAGGAACTTGTCCTTGACCACCGGCGGCGTCTCGGCCTCTTCGGTCGTCAGCCACACCGACCCGCACCACACACCTTCGGCGCCGAGGGCCAGCGCCGCCGCGATCTGGCGGCCGCGGGCGATGCCGCCGGCGGCGAGAACGGGGACCGGCGACACGGCATCGACGACCTCGGGAACCAGGACCATGGTGGCGACCTCGCCGGTGTGTCCCCCGGCCTCGGTGCCCTGCGCGACGATCAGGTCAACCCCCGCGGCCGCGTGCCGTTGCGCGTGGCGCGTGGTGCCGGCCAGCGCGGCCACCAGCACGTCGCGGTCGTGGGCGCGCTCGACGAGGTCCGCCGGGGGCGGGCCGAGCGCGCTGGCGATCAGCCGGATGTCGTGGGCGAACGCCACCTCGAGCAGCGGCTCGTAGCCCTTGGGCGAGATGTTGAGGCCGCCGGCGGAGGCGCGCGCCTCCTGGGCCGGCGCCGTGATTCCGTAGCGGGCGAGGATGTCGTCGACGAACGCGCGGTGCTCCTCGGGCAGCAGCGCGCGCGCCTGTTTGGCGTCGATGCCGCCTTCGTCCGCGCCGACGTACTTGGGCGGCAGCAGCAGGTCGACCCCGAAGGGCTTGCCCCCCGTCTGCTCCTCGATCCAGGTCAGTTCGTTCTGCAGCCGCTGGGGGCTGTGCGCCACCGCGCCGAGGACCCCGAACCCGCCCGCATTGGTCACCGCGGCCACCACATCGCGGCAGTGGCTGAAGGCGCAGATTGGGAACTCGACGCCGAGCATTTCGGCGACTCTGGTACGCATTGCCCGACGCTAAAGAGCTATCGATCGATATGTCAATCGATAACGGTGTCCGCGGGCGACCGGCCGTCCGGCGGCCAGCTCGCCACGCCCTCCTCGAGCGGGACCTGGAGGCTGTGCAGGAGCGACGCGACCATCCGCCACGCGCCGATCGCGGTGACGAGCTCGATGAGAACCGTTGTGTCGCCTTGCAATTCACGCTCACAGGCCGCCCAACTCGCGGCGCTCACCGCGCCGTCGCGGACCACGTCGTCGGTGGCGGCCAGCACAGCACGCTCGGTGGGTCCGAACCCGTCGTGTGCCTCCCAGTCGCGCACGCCGAGCAGGTCGTCGGGGGCCACGCCCAGCCTCGAGGCGACACGCCAGTGCTGTGTCCATTCGTAGTCGCATCCGGTGAGCCAGCCGATCCGCATGATCACCAGCTCGCGCAACCGCGGATCGAGCGCACCGTGCCAGAGCATGGTGGCGAGCAGGTCGTTGATGGCGCGTGCCAGCGGCGGGTGGTTGAGCAGCACCTGGAAGATGCTCAGTTCGGCCATGTAGTTCGGCACGGCCGCTTCGTCGGCGGCGGCCGTGGCTTCGTCGAGCGGCAACTTGGGCACGCGAGCTGTTGTCATGGTGAGCACTTGAGTGTACTGGCGGGCACCGTCGCGATCATCGGCCACGTTGGCCGGGGATCGCTGCGTCATTGGACCGACCCGGGGTGCTGCAATCGCCCGCCTGAAAGCCATTGCCGCTGAGGTGTTTACGAGCAGCGCTCAGAGCAGTCCGAGCAGTTGCAGGAATTCAGATAGCACAGCGACTCGGCCTCAGCCGCCGTGCCCTCGCCCAGCGCAGTTTATCGAGCCTGAACGCGACCGGGCATTGGTGGTTTGATCACCCGACGGCGCCCTACAGATGCACGCATGGCCCCGGCCGCGGTGGCCGTGGGCCCCGAAGTCGATAAGAAGCGGCCCGCCGGTGCCCAGGAATTACTTGATCGCCAACCCGAGGGCGACCACCAAAATCGCTGGACACCGGCGTCAGCGCCGCAGGCACTTTCCCCGGCAGCATGATTGTGGATTGGTCCGAAAGATTAATCGAGGACGAGAATGTGCGCTAGTGGTTTCGAAAAAGTCCTAGCTACCTATCAGCACTCCTGTAACCGGCGCTAAACGATACGCGAAGGATGTTTCTGGTGGTCAAACCGAATACACGGTTCGGGACGGCCCGCGCGGAGTCGTCCCGAACCGAGCGCGTGAGCTAGAGCAGACCGAGCAGCTGCAGGTCGGTGACGTATTTGACGATCACCTGCGGTGAGACGTGCGGGATGTCGTTGTCGGCGCCGATCTTGGCTTCCTGCACCGCGGCGCGGAAACGGTCGGTCGGGGCGAAGGACCCGCTGGCGGGCTCCGGCGCCTGCAGCTGGTTGTAGCCCGGCACCTGCAACATCTGCAGCACCGAGTGCTTCCGCTGCCGCTCCGGCAGCTCACGCAGTGCGGCCTCGAATCGTTGGAGCCACTCCCCGAAGTCGTCGATCCGCTCGATCGGATAGCCGGCCTCGATCAGCCAGTCGACATACTCGTCGATGCCGATGCCGTCGTCGTGCGGGTTCATCACGTGATACGTCTCGAACCCTTCCATCACCTGGGTGCCCAGCGTGGTGACCGCCTCGGCGACGAACTCCACCGGCAGCGCATCAAAGTGCGCGCGTTGCCGGTTGCCCTCGGCGTCCAACTGGTAGAACGAGCGCGGCGCGATGCCGGTAGCCACCAGGCTCAACACCATCCGGGTGAACATGTCCGACAGGTTGAACTGGCCGGCGTAGCTGGTGTCGGACAGGATCATGTCGGAGCGGAACACCGAGACCGGCAGCCCGCACAGGTCGTGGGCCTCGCGCAGCAACACCTCGCCGGCCCACTTGCTGTTGCCGTAACCGTTGGCGTAGCTGCCGTCGATCTTGCGGATCGGGCTGATGACCCGGATGTCGGCGTCCTCGGTGAACACCGCCGGGTCGATCTGGCGGCCCACATCGGAGGTCGACACATACGCGTAGGGCTTCAGCTTGGTGGTCAGCGCCACCCGGATCAGCTCCGCGGTGCCCGCCACGTTGGGGCCGAACAGCTCGCTGTACGGCAGCACGCCGTTGACCAGGGCCGCCGAGTCGACGATCAGGTCCACGGTGTCCGCCAGCCGCTGCCAGGTCTGCTCGTCGAGGCCGAGGTTCGCTGCGCCCTTGTCACCGGCGATGACCTCCAAGTGGTCGGCCGCCAGCCCCTGGAAATACTGCAACAACTGCGGGTCGCCGCTGTCGAACGTCTTCTCCAGCCGCTGCCACGCCTCCTCGTCCGAGCCGGCGCGCACCAGGCAGATCAGCTTGCCGTCGACCAGCTCCAGCTGCTCGAGCCACTGGAGCGCCAGGTACCGGCCCAGGAAGCCCGTCGCCCCGGTCAGCAGGACCGTCCGCACCTCCGAGCTCGGGCCGGGCAGCGACGGCGCGCCGCCCAGCGTCGTGGCGTCGATGAACTTGTTCAGTGTCAGATCGCTGGCGTAGACCTGGGTGGCGTCGCGACCGTGCACGGACGCAAAGGTGGGCCCGCCGCCCTCGATGTCGTCCACACCGCTGGCATCGCGTTCCGCCCGCTCGCCGAGGCGTCGCACCGACGGCGCCTCGAACAGGGTGCGCACCGAGAGGTTCGCGTCGAGGGCCGTGTTGATCTCGGCGATCACCCGCATCGCGGAAAGCGAATCGCCGCCGAGGTCGAAGAAGGAGTCTTCGACCGAAACGCGCTGCAGCCCAAGGACTCCGGCGTAGATCTCGGCCAGGGTCTCTTCGAGGGGGGTGGCCGGGGCCCGGTACTCACCACCGGTCTTCTGGTACTCCGGGGCGGGCAGGGCGCGCTTGTCGAGCTTCCCGTTGACGGTCAACGGCAGCGCGTCCAGCACTACCACCGCGACCGGCACCATGTAGGCCGGCAGGCGCTCGCCCAACCGGGCGCGAATCGCGGCCGGATCCGCGGACCCGGTGATGTAGCCGACCAGCCGCTTGTCGCCGGGGCGGTCTTCACGGGCGATCACCGCCGCCTGCTCGACCCCGTCCAGAGCGGCCAGGGCCGCCTGGATTTCGCCGAGCTCGATGCGGTAGCCGCGGATCTTGACCTGCTCGTCGACGCGTCCCAGATATTGCAGCTGGCCGTCGGCACCCCAGCGCACCAGGTCGCCCGTGCGATACATGCGCGCACCGGGCGCCCCGAACGGGCACGCCACGAACCGCGAGGCGGTCAGGCCCGCCCGGCGCGCATAGCCGCACGCCACACCGCGGCCCGCGATGTACAGCTCGCCGACGACGCCTTCCGGGGCCGGCCGCAGCCACTTGTCCAGAACGAACAGCGCCGCCCCCGGGACCGGGGAACCGATCGGCGCTCCCGTGTCGGCGCTCAACGGCGCGCTCATCGCCGCGTACACCGTGCCTTCGGTCGGGCCGTAGGCGTTGATCATCACCCGTCCCGGTGCCCACCGGTCCACCACCTCGGGCGGGCAGGCCTCACCGGCGACCACCAGGGCCGTCGATTCCAGGCCCTCGGGCGAGAGCATTCCCACCGCCGACGGGGTCTGGCTGAGCACGGTGACGTTCTCGGCGACCAGCAACTCGTGCAGGTCCTTCGGCGAACCGGCCACGGACTCGGGCACCACGACAAGCCGGCCGCCGTGCAACAGTGCGCCGAAGATCTCGTGCACCGACACGTCGAAGACGAGCGAGTGCCACTGCGCCCACACGCCCGGGTCCGGCAGGTCGGCGTGCAGTTTCTCCAGAAGCTGGGTGGCGTTGTGGTGGGTGACCGCCACGCCCTTCGGGACACCCGTGGTGCCGGACGTGTAGATCAGGTACGCGATGTCCTCCGGCGACGGCGCCGGCAACGCCGTGACGGGCTGGGTGTCTACCGGAGCGTCGTCGACATCGATGACCAACAGGTCGCAACCGTCCACCCGGGACCGCAACTCGGTGGTGGTTACCACGGCGACCGGTGCGGCGTCGGCAAGCACGAACTCGATCCGCGAAGCCGGGACCGCTGGGTCGATCGGCAGGTACGCCGCCCCGGTCTTCAGCACAGCCAGGATGGCCACGATCGCCTCGGCCGACCGGGAGAACAGCAGCGCCACGCTTTCGCCCGGGCCCGCGCCGTGCTCGGCGAGCAGGTGGGCCAGCCGGTTCGCGGCCTCGTCGAGTTCCCGATAGGTCAGCGTGCGGCCCTCGAACGTCAGCGCCGGAGCCTCCGGAACACGGGCCACCTGCTTGGCGAACAGCGCCGGGATCGACGCCGTCGCGCCCATCGGCGCGGTCAGCACCGCCCGGTTGCCCCACTCGTCGAGGCGGGCGCGCTCGCCGGCATCCAACACGTCCATCGACGACAACCGCTGGCTCGAGTCGGCGGTCATCGCCCCCAGCACCCGCTGGAAGCGCTCGATCATCGACTCGATCGCGGCCGTGTCGAACACGCTGGTGTCGAACTCGACGCGCAGGCCCAGTTCCCGGCCCGGAAGCGCCATGACCGACAGCGGATAGTGGTTGTATTCGCGGTTGGTGACGTCGGTGATCGCCAGCTCGTGGAAGCCCAACGGCACGCTGGTGTCGATCGGGTAGTTCTCGTACAGGAACAGCGTGTCGAACAGCTGGTCGTGACCGGTGACGCGGTGAATCTCGTTCAGCGCCAGATGCTCGTGCTCGATCGTGTCGTTGTGGGCCCGCTGCAGCTGCTGCAGCAGCTCGGACACCGTGGTGCCCGCGGTGACGTGGGCGCGCACCGGCACCGTGTTGATCAGCAAGCCCACCATCGACTCGGCGCCGGCCAGATCCGCAGGCCGACCGGAGACCGCGGTGCCGAAGGCCACGTCGTGCTGGCCGGTCAGCCACATCAGCAACTGCGCCCAGGCGCTCTGCAGCACGGTGTTGATCGTGGTGTGGCACGAGCGGGCCAGCTCGCCCAGCGCGCGCGTGTTCTCCGCGGGCAGCCGATACGACTCGACCCCCCGCCGCCCGAGGCCCAACCGGGCCGGCGGACCGACCAGGGTGGGGGCATCGAACCCGGCCAGCACCTCGCCCCACGCCGCGCGGGCGGCCGTGCGGTCCTGAGCCGCGAGCCACGTCAGGTAGCTGCGGTAGGACGCGGGCGCGGGCAACCTGTCCCCGTAGTAGCTGGTGAGGATCTCGCGCAGCATGATCGGCAGCGACCACCCATCCATCACGATGTGGTGGTTGGTGAGCACGAACCGGTGCCGGTTGTCGGCGGTGCGGATCAACGCGGCCCGGAAGGCCGGCCGGTTGGCGAGGTCGCTGACCGCGGCGCGCTCGGCGGCGCAGACCTGTTCGATCTTCTCCTCGGGTTCCAGGTCTTCCGCGCCGAGCTGGATGTACCGCCACGCCATGACCGGGTCGGCCGGGATGACCTGCACCGGCTCGCCGAACTGCGGGCAGAAGCGGGCCGCCAGGTTGGGATGCCGGTTGACGACGGTGTGGACGGCCTCGCGCAACCGATGCGGGTCGAGATCACCGGTGACGGTGATGCCGAGCTGCACCGCGTAGACGTCGTCGCCCGGGTCGTGCGCAAAGCTGGCGTGGAAGAGCAGCCCCTGCTGCAACGGGGTCAGCGGCAAGACGTCGGCGACCGCGTACTGCTGGCAGAGGTCGTCGAGCTGCTGCTGGTTCAGGCGGGCGGGGGCGATGTCCGACGGGGTCAGACCGCCACCGCCGCTGCGCACGTGCGCGCAGATGCCGGCCAGGGCCTCGAACCACAGCTGGCTCAACCGGCTGACCTGCTCGTGGTCCAGCGCCGAGGGCGCCCACGTCCAGTTGGCCTGCAGGTGCGGGCCGGCCTCGGTGTCCATGGTTCCGGCGTTGAGGTCGACGGTGTGCATCAACGGCATGGGCAGCGCCGCGCTGGCGGCGCCGGTGAACGACAGGCTGTCCTGGCTGATCCGCCACATCTCGCCGGGCAGATCCGCCGCCGCGCCCAGTCGTCCCAGGTAGTTGAACCCGATCACGGGGTCCGACCCGTCCAGGTCCACCTCGTCGTTCATGTACCGCAGCAACCCGTAGGTCAGCGGGTCCGGGAGCGCGCGCAGCTGCTCCTTGGCCTTCTTGACCAGCACCCCGAGCGCGGGGTCGCCGGCCATCACCTGCGCCCAGTCCAGTTCGCCGACGGTCAGCGCGACGGGGTACTTGGTGGTGAACCACCCGACCGTGCGGGACAGGTCGACGTGCGGGCCCAGTTCCTCGTGGCGGCCGTGGCCCTCGACGTCGATGCCGATCGGCGCGCCGGTGCCCACGAACCGCGCCCAGGCCAGCCCGAACGCGATCAGCAGGATGTCCTGCACACCGGCGCGGAACGCCGCGGGCACCTCACCCAGCAGCTGGCGGGTGGTCTCGACATCGAGCGACACCGACAGCTGCTTGGCCGTCTCGTAGGTGTCGACGTCGGGGCGCACCGCCGGCAACAGCGCCGGGGTCGCCGCGACCTGCCGCCACGCCTCGGCCTGCTCGATCACCTCGGGCCGCTGGGCGTGCTCTTCCAGCATCGCGGTCCACCGGGCGAACGACGTGCCGGCGTTCGGCAGCGCCACCGGTTGGCCGCTGTGGTGCTGAGCCCACGCAATGTTCAAGTCTTCCAACAGAATTCGCCACGACACGCCGTCAACGGCCAGGTGGTGAATGATCAACGCCAGCTGGGCGGTGGATTCCGCCCACACGGCGCGCAGCATGGTCCCCGCCGCGGGGTTGAGCTGGGAACGCGCCGCCACCAGCGTCCCGTCGGACAGCGCGTGGACGGTGTCCATGCAGGCACCGGCATCGACCGCCCCGACCTCGGGCACCTGCATCGACCAGCCGCCGGCGCCGTCGTCGTCGACGCGCATCCGCAACGTGGCGTGCCGGTCCAGCAGCGACTGCAGCACCACCCGCACGTCATCGCCGGTGACGCCGGCCGGGGCCTGGACGACCATGGTCTGGTTGAACTGGTCGGTCGGGCCGTCGACTTGCTGCAGCCAGCGCATGATCGGGGTTCCGACCACCGGGCCGATGCCCTCGTCGACGACGTCGTCGTCGGAGGCCACGCCGGCCACCCGGGCCAGCCGGGCCACCGTCTGCTCGACGAAAACGTCGCGCGGGCGGCACACCACGCCGGCCGCGCGGGCGCGCGCCACCACCTGCATCGACAGGATGCTGTCGCCGCCGAGGTCGAAGAACGAGTCGTCGACGCCGACCCGCTCCAGCCCGAGCACCTGGGCGTAGATGGCGGTGAGCGTCTCTTCGACGGCCGTGGTCGGCGCGCGGTATTCGCCGTTGGTCTTCTGGTACTCGGGCGCCGGCAACGCCCGCTTGTCGAGTTTGCCGTTGACCGTCAGCGGCAGCGCGTCCAGCACCACGACGGCGGCCGGAACCATGTAGCTGGGCAGCCGCTCGCCGAGCTGGGTGCGAATCTCGGCCGGGTCGGCGGTCCCGGTGATGTAACCGACCAGGCGCTTGTCGCCGGGGCGGTCCTCGCGGGCGATCACCGCCGCCTGGTCAACGCCGTCCAGCCCCGCGAGGGCGGTCTGGATCTCGCCGAGCTCGATGCGATAGCCGCGGATCTTGACCTGCTCGTCCGCGCGGCCGAGGTACTGCAGCTGGCCGTCGATGCCCCAGCGCACCAGGTCGCCCGTGCGATACATCCGCGTCCCCGGCGCCCCGAACGGGCACGCCACAAACCGCGAGGCCGTCAGCCCCGCCCGGCGCACATAGCCGGAGGCCACACCGCGGCCGGCGATGTAGAGCTCGCCGACGACGCCCTCCGGCGCCGGGCGCAACCACTTGTCGAGCACGAACAGCGCGGCGCCCGGCACGGGCGAGCCGATCGTCGGCGCCCCCGACTCGGCGCTCAGCGGCGCGCTCATCGATGCGTACACCGTGCCTTCGGTCGGGCCGTAGGCGTTGATCATCACCCGACGCGGCGCCCACCGGTCCACCACCTCGGACGGGCACGCCTCGCCCGCCACGATCAGTGCCGTCGAATCCAGCCCGTCCGGCGAGAGCATTCCCACCGCCGACGGGGTCTGGCACAACACCGTGACCTTCTCCGCGACCAGCAACGCGTGCAGGTCGTCCGGCGATCCGGCCACCGACTCGGGCACCACCACCAGGCGACCGCCGTGCAACAGCGGGCCCCAGATCTCCCACACCGAAACGTCGAAAACCAGCGAATGCCACTGCGACCAGACACCCGCCTTCGGCAGGTCGGCGGGCAGCGACTTCAGCAACTGGGTGACGTTCTGGTGAGTGACCGCCACGCCTTTGGGGGTCCCGGTCGTGCCCGAGGTGTAGATCATGTACGCGATGTCCTCGGGGGTCGGCACCTGCAGCCCCGAGCTGGGCTGTTCGGCCACCGCGGGATCGTCGACGTCGACGACCAGCAAGTCGAACCCGTCCAGCCGCGCCCGCAACTCGGCCGTCGTCACCGCGGCGACCGGCGCCGCATCGCCGAGCATGAACTCCATTCGCGCCGCCGGGACCGCAGGGTCGATCGGCAGATAGGCCGCGCCGGTCTTGAGGACCGCCAGGATCGACACGATCGCCTCGGCGGACCGCGGCAGGAGCAGCGCCACGCACGCCCCCGGACGCGCGCCATGGTCGGCCAGCAGGTGGGCGAGCCGGTTCGCGGCCTCGTCGAGCTCCTGATACGTGAGCGTGCGGCCCTCGAACGTCAGTGCCGGAGCCTCCGGTACACGGGCGACCTGCTTGTCGAACAACGCCGGAATGGACGCAGCCCCCTTCACCGGCGCGGTCAACACCGCCCGGTTGCCCCACTCGTCGAGGCGGTCGTGCTCGCCGCCATCCAGCAAGTCGATCGACAACAATCGCCGCCCTGCACCGACGGTCATGACTGCTCCTCCACATCTGCGGTCATGGCTTCCAGCACCCGCCGGAACCGCTCGATCAACCTCTCGATTCTGCCTTGGTCGAAGACTTCTGTATCGAATTCGACGCGAAGACCCAGTTCGTGACCCGGCACGGCTTGCACCGAGAGCGGGTAGTGGTTGTATTCCCGGTTGGTGAATCCGCTAATAGCCAGCTCGTCGACGGCCGAAAGGGCTGCGGTGTCGATCGGATAGTTCTCGTACACGAACATGGTGTCGAACAATTGGTCGTGTCCCGTTACACGATGGATCTCATTCAGCGCCAAGTGCTGGTGCTCCAGCGTGTCGTTGTAGGCGGTTTGCAGCTGATTCAGCAGGTCCGCGATCGTGGTTTCGGCACCGATCGTCGCCCGCACCGGCACCGTGTTGATGAGCAGCCCCACCATCTGGTCGGCGCCGGCCAGCTCGGTCGGCCGCCCCGAGACCGCTGTGCCGAATGTCACATCTCCCTGACCGGTCAGCCACATCAGCAGCTGCGCCCAGGCGGCCTGCAGCACGGTGCTGACGGTGGTGCGGCACGAGCGGGCCAGCTCGCCCAGCGCGCGGGTGGTCTCCGCCGACACCTCGAATGAGGAGACACCCCGCGGCCCAAGGCTCATCCGGCCCGCCGGACCAACCAGGGTGGGGGTGTCGAACCCGGCGAGCACCCGCCGCCACGCCGCCTGGGCGGCGCCGCGGTCCTGCGCGGCCAGCCAGGCGACGAACTTGCGGTACGGCACCGGGGCCGGCAGCTGCACCCCGTAGTAGGCGGCGAATATCTCCTGCAGCAGGATCGGCTTGGACCAGCCGTCGAGCACGATGTGGTGGTTGGTCAGCACGAACCGGTGCCGGTTGTCGGCGGTACGGATCAGCGCGGCCCGGAACGGCGGCCGGTCCGCCAGGTCGCACACCGCGGCACGTTCGGCGGCGCAGACCTGCTGGATCTGCTCCTCGGGTTCGGTGTCTTCGGTGTCGAGTTCGACGTAATGCCACGACAGCGCCGGCTCGGCCGAGAAGACCTGCACCGGCTCGCCGAAGTCTTCGACGAAGTGCGCCACCACGTTGGGGTGCCGCTTGATCATGGTGTGGACCGCGTCGCGCAGCCGGTGCGGGTCGAGGGCACCGTTCACGCTGATGTCGAGCTGCACGGCGTACAGGTCGTCGCTGCCGTGCGCGCTGCCGGTGTGGAACAGCAGTCCCTGCTGCAGCGGGGTCAACGGCAACACGTCGGCGACCGGGTAGCGCTGGCACAGCTCGTCGATGTCCCGCTGAGTCAGCCTCGCGGGAGCGAGGTCCGACGGCGTCAGCCCGCCCCCACCGTTGCGGACGTGGCTGCAGATGCCGCTCAGGGCGTCGAACCACAATTCGCTAAGCCGGCCGACCTGTCCCTCTTCGAGCGCCGAGCGCGCCCAGGTCCAGTTGGCCTGCAGAAGCGGACCCGCGGCGGTGTCCAGCGTGCCTGCGTTGAGCTCGACGGTGTGCGGCAAGGGCATGGGCACCGCCGTCGCCGCGCCGGCCGACGCCAGGCTGTCCTGGTCGAGCCGCCACAACTCGCTGGACAGGTCGCCCGCGCCGCCCAGCCGCCCGAGGTAGTTGAACCCGATCACCGGGTCCGACCCGTCCATGTCGACGTCAGGGTTCAGGTAGCGCAGCAGCCCGTAGGTCAGCGTGTCCGGCAGGGCGCGCAACTGTTCCTTGGCGTCCTTGACCAGGGCGCCCAACTCGGCCTCACCGGCGACAACCTGTCCCCAGGACAGGCCACCGACCGTCAGCGCGACCGGGTACTTGGTGGTGAACCAGCCCACCGTGCGGGACAGGTCGACGTGCGGGCCCAGTTCCTCGTGGCGGCCGTGGCCCTCGACGTCGATGCCGATCGGCGCGCCGGTGCCGACAAACTGCGCCCAGGCCAGCCCGAACGCGATCAGCAGGATGTCCTGCACACCGGCGCGGAACGCCGCGGGCACCTCACCCAGCAACAACCGGGTGGTGTCGGCGTCGAGCGACACCGAGAGCTGACCCGCGCTGACGTAGGTGTCGATGTCGTGCCGCACCGCCGGCAACGGCGCCGGCGTCGACGCGATCTGCCGCCACGCCTCCGCCTGGTCGACGACCTCCGGTCGGCGCGCGTGCTCCGCCAGCAGCGACGACCACCGGGCGAACGACATCCCGCCCACCGGCAACGCCACCGGTTGGCCGCTGTGGTGCTGAGCCCACGCAAGGTTCAAGTCTTCCAACAGAATTCGCCACGACACGCCGTCAACGGCCAGGTGGTGGATGATCAACGCCAGCTGACCCGTGGAGGGCACCCACACCGCCCGCAGCATCGCACCGCTGGCCGGGTTCAGCTGCGAGACCGCCGTCGACAGCGCCGCGTCGGACAGCGTCTCCACGGTGTGCACACACCCGGCGGCATCCACCACGCCGACCTCGGGCACCCGCAGCGACCAGTCCCCCGCGCCGTCGTCGTCGACCCGCAGCCGCAACATGGCGTGCCTGTCCAGCAAAGCCTGCAGCACCAGCACCACGTCGGCTTCGCTCACCCCCGCCGGGGCCTGCACCACCATGGTCTGGTTGAACTGCTCGACCGGACCGTCGACGCTCTCCAGCCAGCGCATGATCGGGGTGGCGACCACTTCGCCGATGCCCTCGTCGACGACGTCGTCGTCGCTGGCCACACCGGCCACCCGGGCCAGCCGGGCCACCGTCTGCTCGACGAAGATGTCGCGCGGGCGGCAGACCACGCCGGCCGCCCTGGCGCGGGCGACGACCTGCATCGACAGGATGCTGTCACCGCCGAGGTCGAAGAACGAGTCGTCGACCCCGACCCGCTCCACACCCAAGACTTGGGCGTAGATGCCGGCCAGGATCTCCTCGACGGCCGTGCTCGGCGCGCGGTAGTGATCGGCATCGGAGTACTCGGGCGCCGGCAGCGCGCGGGTGTCGAGTTTGCCGTTGACCGTCAGCGGCAGCGCCTCGAGCACCACGACCGCGGTGGGCACCATGTAGGTCGGCAGCCGCTCGCCGAGCTGGTTGCGGATCTCGGCCGGGTCGGCGGTTCCGGTCACGTAGCCCACCAGCCGCTTGTCGCCGGGACGGTCCTCGCGGGCGATCACCGCCGCCTCGTTGACCCCGTCCAGCGCCGCCAGCGCCGCATGCACCTCACCGAGCTCGATGCGGTAGCCGCGGATCTTGACTTGCTCGTCGGCGCGGCCCATGTATTGGAGCTGACCGTCGGCACCCCAGCGCACCAGGTCGCCGGTGCGATACATCCGGGCGCCGGCCCCGCCGAACGGGCACGCCACGAACCTGGTCGCCGACAACCCCGACCGGCCCACATAGCCATAGGCCAGACCGCGCCCGGCCACATACAACTCGCCGACCACGCCCTCGGGCACCGGCCGCAACCACCCGTCGAGGACAAAGAAGCCCAGATGCGCCAGCGGCAGCCCGATCGGACTCGCGTTGCTGTCGACGTCGCCGTCGACGATCTCGCGGAACGAGGCGTGCACCGTGGTCTCGGTGATGCCGTACATGTTGATCAGCCGCGGCAACCCTGGGTGGTTGTGCAACCACTTGCCCAGCCGATGCGGCTCGAGCGCCTCACCACCGAACACCACCGTCTGCAGCTTGAGCTGTTGGCCCAGCTCGGGCGCCAGCGAGTCCGCGGTCTGCAGCGCGTAGAACGCCGACGGCGTCTGGCTGAGCACGCTGACCTGCTCGCGAACCAGCATGGCGTGCAGCTCTTCGGGCGAACGGACCACGTTGTCGGGCACGATCACCAGCCGGCCGCCGTACAACAGCGACCCGAAGATCTCCCACACCGAGAAGTCGAACGCCAGCGAGTGGCACTGCGTCCACACCTGCCCGAGCGCCAGCTGCGCGTCCAACGACTCCAGCAGCTGGGTGACGTTGCGGTGCGGCACCGCCACACCCTTCGGAGTGCCGGTGGTGCCGGACGTATAGATGATGTAGGCGATGTTCTCCGCGGAAGGCGCCGCCAGCCCGTCGGTGGGTTGGGTCGCGACGGCGGGGTCGTCGAATTCGACGATCTCCAGGTCCGACCCGTCCAGCCGCGACCGCACGTCCGCGGTGGTGACGGCCGCGATCGGCGCGGCGTCGCCAAGCACGAACTCGATCCGCGCCGCCGGCACCGTGGGGTCGACCGGCAGGTAGGCCGCCCCGGTCTTGAGCACCGCCAATATCGCCACCACGGCCTCGGCCGTCCGGGGGAACAGCACCGCGACGCGCTCCCCCGGGCCGGCACCGCGGCTCAACAGCAGGTGGGCCAACCGGTTAGCGGACTCTTCGACCTCGCCATACGACCACGAACGGTCGCCGTGGGTGATGGCCACCGCCTCCGGGGCGCGGGCCGCCTGGGCGGCGAACAACTCCGGAATCGAGGCCAGCTTCGGCGCCGTCTCGGCCACCACCGCCCGATTGCCCCACTCGTCGAGCCGGCCGTGCTCGGCGGCGTCGAGCAGGTCGATCGAGGACAGGCGGCGGGAGGGGTCGGCGGTCATGGCCACCATCACCTGCTGCAACCGCTCGATCAGCGTGTCGATGGCGGCGGCGCTGAATACCTCGGTGTCGAATTCGACGCGCAGGCTGAGTTCGTGGCCCGGGGAAGCCACCACGGACAGCGGGTAGTGGTTGTACTCCCGGCTGCTGAAATCGGTGACGGCCAATTCGTGGACGCCCAGCAGCGCGCCCGCGTCGATCGGATAGTTCTCGTAGAGGAAAAGGGTGTCGAACAACTGGTCGTGACCGGTGACGCGGTGGATCTCGGGCAGCGCCAGGTGCTCGTAATCGACGGTGTCGTTGTGCAGGCGTTGCAGTTGGTCGAGCAGCTCGGCCACGGTGGTCGTCGCGGTGATGGTCGCGCGCACCGGCACCGTGTTGATCAGCAGGCCGACCATCGCGTCCGCGCCGGCCAATTCGTGGGGCCGCCCCGAGACCGCGGTGCCGAAGGCCACATCGTGTTGCCCGGTCAGCCACGTCAGCAGCTGCGTCCACGCGCCCTGCAGCACGGTGCTGATGGTGGTGCGGCAAGAACGCGCCAGCTCGCCCAGCGCCTTCGTGGTCTCGGCGGGCACATGGAACGCGGCGACGCCGCGCCGCCCGATCTGTCCGAGGGGACCCACCAGGGTGGGGGTCTCGAAGCCGGCCAGCGCCTGCGCCCATGCCGCTTGCGCGGCGGCGCGGTCCTGGTTGGTCAGCCAGGTGACGAAGCTCCGATAAGCCGGTGCGGCGGGCAGCCGCTCCCCGTAGTAGCTCGCGAAGATCTCCTGCAGCAGGACGGGCAGCGACCAGCCGTCCACCACGATGTGGTGGATGGTCAGCACGAACCGGTGCCGGTCGGGTGCGGTGCGGATCAGCGCGGCCCGGAACGACGGCTTCTCGGCGAGGTCGCACACCGCGGCGCGCTCGTCGGCGGCCAGCCGCTCGACCTGCTCATCGACATTGCCGGCGTCCAGTTCGACGTATCGCCATGCCATCCGCGGATCGGCGGGGATGACCTGCACCGGCTCGCCGAAATCTTCGGAGAACCGGGCGACCAGGTTGGGGTGCCGCTTGACGGCGGTGTGCACCGCCTCGCGCAGGCGCGCCGCGTCGAGGGCGCCACTGACGGTGATCCCGAGCTGCACCGCATACAGGTCGTCCATGTCCTGCGCGAAGGCAGTGTGGAACAGCAATCCCTGCTGCACGGGGGTCAGCGGCAGCACGTCGGCGACGCCGCCTCGCCGACAGAGCTCGTCGATCTGTTGCTGGCTGAGCTGCGCCGGCGCGATGTCCGACGGGGTCAACCCACCGCCGCCGGCCTTGACGTGCGCGCAGATCCCGGCAAGCGCCTCAAACCACAACTGGCTCAACCGGTTAACGCGCTCGCGGTCCAGCGCCGACGGGGCCCACGTCCAGTTGGCCTGCAGGTGCGGGCCCGCCTCGGTGTCCATGGTGCCGGCGTTGACTTCCACCGTGTGCGCCAGCGGCATCGGTACCGCGGTGGCCACGGCCGCGACGGCCAAGCTGTCGTGGCTGACCCGCCACAGATCGTCGGAGAGGTCGGCGCCCGCGCCGAGCCGTCCCAGATAGTTGAACCCGATGACCGGGTCCGCGCCGTCCAGGTCCACGTCGGCGTTCAGGTAGCGCAGCAAGCCGTAGGTCAGGCCGTCGGGCAGCGCGCGCAGCTGCTCCTTGGCGTCCTTGATCACCGCGCCCAGCGCGGCCTCGCCGGCCACCACCTGCGACCAGTTCAGCCGGCGGCCCTTCAGCGCCACCGGGTATTTGGTGGTAAACCAGCCGAACGTGCGCGACAGGTCCACCCGGGGAGCCAGCTCCTCCTGGCGCCCGTGGCCCTCCACGTCGATGGAGATCGGCGCCGCACCGGTACCCAGGAATTCCGCGAACGCCAGCCCGAATGCGATCAACAAGATGTCGCCCACTCCGGCGTGGAACGCGGCCGGCACCTCACCGAGCAGCAGCCGGGTCGTCTCTACGTCCAACGAGACGGAGAGTTGACCGGCAGTTACATAGGTGTCGACGTCGGGTTGCACCGCCGGCAGCGCCGCCGGGGTTGCCGCCACCTGTCGCCACTCGTCCGCCCGGGCCACCACGTCGGGGCGCTGGGCGTGCTCCTGAAGCAGCGACGACCAACGGGCGAACGACGTGCCCGGCGCCGGCAGGGCTATCGGCTGCCCGCTGTGATGCTGGGCCCAGGCGATATTGAAGTCTTCCAACAGGATTCGCCACGACACACCGTCGATGGCCAGGTGGTGAATGATCAACGCCAGTTGGCCCGTGGACTCCGCCCACGCCGCGCTGACCATCACCCCGGCGGCCGGATTCAACCGTGACCGCGCCTCCGCCAACGTCTCTTCGGACAGTGTCTCGACGGCATGCACGCAGCCGCGCGCGTCCACCGCACCGACCTCGGGAACCTGCAGCGACCAGCCGCCGGCACCGTCGTCGTCGGCGCGCAGCCGCAGCGCGGCATGGCGATCCAGCAGGGCCTGGAGCACCGCGACCACGTCGGCCTCGCTCGCCCCCGCCGGTGCCTGCACCACCATGGTCTGGTTGAACTGCTCGATCGGCCCCTCGATGCTTTGCAGCCAGCGCATGATCGGAGTGGCCACCACCGGCCCGACGCCGTCGTCGGCGACACCGCCCGCGCCGTCGGCGGCCACCTCGGCCACCCGGGCCAGCCGGGCAACCGACTGCTCGACGAACACGTCGCGCGGCCGGAACAGGATCCCCGCCGCACGGGCCCGGGCCACCACCTGCATCGACAGAATGCTGTCGCCACCGAGGTCGAAGAACGAGGCGTCGACACCGACCCGCTCCAGCCCCAGCACCTGGGCGTAGATGTCGGCCAGAATCTCCTCGACCGCGTCGCCAGGGGCGCGGTATTCGGCAGTCGCGTATTCGGGTGCCGGCAGGGCTCGCTTGTCGAGTTTGCCGTTGCCCGTCAGCGGCAGGGCCTCCAGCACCACCACGGCGGCGGGCACCATGTAGGGCGGCAGGCGATCGGCCAGCGCGGTCCGGATCGCGGCCGGATCGGCGGTCCCAGTGATGTATCCGACCAGACGCTTGTCGCCGGGGCGGTCCTCGCGCGCGATCACGGCGGCGTTCTCCACGCCGTCGAGGCCCTTGAGCACCGATTGGATTTCGCCGAGCTCGATCCGGTAGCCGCGGATCTTGACCTGCTCGTCGGAGCGGCCGAAGTATTGCAGCTGCCCGTCGTCACCCCAGCAGACCAGGTCGCCGGTGCGGTACATCCGTGCCCCAGGCCCACCGAAGGGGTTGGCCACGAACCGGGACGCCGTCAACCCGGCGCGGCGCACGTACCCGCAGCCGACGCCGCGACCCGCCAGGTACAGCTCACCGACCACACCGGCCGGCACCGGCTGCAACCATTTGTCGAGCACGAACATGGCCGCGCCCGCGATCGGCGAACCGATCGGCACCACCGCGGATCCGGGGGTCAGCGGCTTGCTGATCGACGCGCACACCGTGGTTTCCGTCGGGCCGTAGGCGTCGAGCATCACCCGCCCTGGAGCCGCCCACCGATCCACCACGTCGGTCGGGCAGGCCTCGCCGGCCACCACCAGGGCGGTGGACTCCAGACCCTCCGCGGGCAACATCGCAACCGAGGACGGGGTCTGGGTAAGCACGCTGACCTTTTCCGCGGCCAGCAGGTCGTGGAGGTCTTCCGGCGAGCTCGCCACCGACTCGGGCACCACCAGCAGGCGCCTGCCCCGCAGCAGGGCCCCGAAGATCTCCCACACCGAGAAGTCGAAGGCCGCGGAATGGCACTGCGTCCACACCTGTCCCTTGGGCAAGCCGGCGTCGAGCGACTCGATCAGCCACGTGACGTTGAGGTGAGGAATCGCAACGCCTTTGGGGGTGCCGGTGGTTCCGGAGGTGTAGATGATGTACGCGATGTTGTCCGCGGCCGGCGCGGGCAGCGCGGTATTGGGCTGGGTCTCGACGGCCGGGTCGTGCACGTCGACGACCAACAGGTCGCGCCCGTCCAGCCGCGAGCGCAGGTCCGCCGTGGTGATCACCGCGCTTGGTCCGGCGTCGGCCAGCACGAATTCCATGCGCGCCGCGGAGTGCGCCGGGTCGATTGGCACGTAGGCAGCACCGGTCTTCAGCACCGCGACCATCGCCACGATCGCGTCGGTGCACCGGGGGAACATGACCGCGACGCATCCACCCGGGCCCACGCCGTGACCGGCGAGCAGGTGGGCGAGCCGGTTGGAGGCCTCGTCGAGTTCGGCGTACGTCAACGACTTGGCGGCACAAGTCATCGCCGGCGCCTCGGGCGAGCGCTGCACGTGTTCGGCGAACGCCACCGGGATCGACACCGGGGCGGGCACCGGCTCGGTCAGGGCCGCCCGGTTGCTCCACTCGTCGATTTGGGCCGGCTCGTCGGCGGCCAGCAGATCGATGGAGGCCAGCCACCGCTCCGGGTCGGCGGTCATCTCCTCCAGCACCTGCTGCATGCGCGCCGCCAGGTCGGCGACGCCGAAATCCGCGAACGGTTGCCCCGGTCCCGCGGTGCTGAGGAAGAGCTGGTCACCCGCGCCCATGAAGAACAAACTGAAGTGCCCCACGGGCCCGTGGTTCGTGTACGTCGCCGTCGCCGGGGACCCTGCGAGGTCCAGCGTGAGCCTCATCGGGAGGAAGTTGATGCCGACCCGGTTCGCCGCCTGCCGCAGGCCGTCGCTCTCGAGGGTGTGCACCGGAAAGCGCTGATGTTGCAGCAGCTCCCGGATTCGCGTGTCGACGTGTTTGCAGAAGTCGGCGACGGTAGCCGTGGGCTCGGTGTTCAAGACCAGCGGCACCACCCCGGCGAACATTCCGGGAAGTGTTTTCGACTCCGGACGGACCCGCCGGCTCACCGGGAAGTCGAGTGCCACCTGCGAACCGCTCCCCGACCACGCGCGCACCAAGAGCGCGCACGCCGCGGTGGTGACGGAGAACCGGCGGATGCCCAGCTTCTTGGACAGCTCCTTGATCCGGGTGGTGACGGACGGGTCCAACTGGACGGAAGCTGACGGCGAGTAGTGGTCTTTGCCGCTCGTGGTGTCGGCTGCCGGCCGGTCGACCCATGCGGTTTCCGGCGGAAGGTTGTTGCTCCAATACGCCTGATCGTCCAGATAATCGGGCGACGCTTCGTATTCCGACTCGATGTCGACCAAATCCTGCGCCGAACCGAAATAGGCATCGGGAATGGGCTTTCCGGCGACCATCGCCGAATAAATCGTCGAAACCCGACGGCATACCAGCGCCATACCCAATCCGTCGACTGCAATGTGGTGGCAGCAGCCGAACAAATAGAACTCGGCAGCCTGTGTTTGGAACAACACGAATTTGAACAGCTGGCCGTTCAATGCCATCGGCGTGCGCTGGATCGACGAGGCCATCGCCCGGGCTTCCCCCACCGGGTCGGGCAAGGAAGTCAGGTCATGGAAGTCGAGCTCAAAGTCCGGGTAGTCGATCGGTTTTTGCACAACCTGGCCGTCGACCTCGAAGAACGACACCCTGCCGGCCTCGGCCTCGGCAACGGCCTGACGGAGGGCGCGCTCGAGGGCGTCACGATCTAGCGAACCCTCGATTTTGATCAAGAGCCCGAGCTGCCACTCCGTGCCGACGTAGCCCGTTTCCTGCGAGAGCCAGATGTCCAGCTGCCCACGCGTCAGCGGAAGTGCGCGATCCCCAACTCCCATCGAGTCCCCCAAAGCTCCACCCGCCCCATACCCCGACTCGTTACTGGTCAAAACCCCGACCCGTTGCGAGCTTGTCGCGCAGACTCTTTGGCCGAATATCGGGCCAATTCTGTTCGATGTACTCCAAGCACGCAGCGCGGTCCGCCTCGCCGTACACCACTCGCCAGCCAGCTGGAACATCGGCGAAGGCCGGCCACAGGCTGTGCTGCTCTTCGTCGTTGACCAAGACGAAAAAACTGCCGTTGTCGTCGTCGAATGGGTTGATGCTCACGGTTCTCCAGGATGTCTAGTTGACACGAGTGGAACGGTTCCAAACCCTACTGGAGGCACCATCGTGCGTCCGAGGTTTGGACAAAGTTCCCGGTGTTACCCGTCAGGCTCTTAATGCAGCCTAAGAATTGGGCTGGTGCGGGGCTGCGCAGCTGCCGCCGTTGGCTGCTGCGACCTGCAACAATGGCTCACCGGGGCGGTTCGCGATCGGGCGTGGTCGGCCTGCTAGGACAATGGAATTTTGGGTGGTTGTCACCGGCCACAGTACCGGCCCTGGAGCCGGCGCGAAAATCACCGAAAGGCGAACGCGCGGCGGCGGCGACCCCAGCGCAGCAAACGGCGCGACGAGCGGCCGCTCTGGGACACCCGCCCCGCGTGGTACGGCGTCAATCGGTCCGCCATCGCAGTGCCGCCACAACGGCAACAGGCGGTCACGGAAATGCCGCCCCCAAACCCATTGACTCGGGGCAGTGATCGTCGTTAGCTGACTACGGCCGCAGGGCGGACTGCGGCCTCGGCCGCAGGGCGGACTGCGGGGTGGGCGGGCGCCGTTCCCGGACCGAGTGGGACACCCGGCGCCGGCGGGTGAACCATCCGGGCGGGCGACCTACAAAGTGCCGTTACGCTCGCGGTATGCATTACGATCCCGTATCTCAATGCCGAAGCGGCTGATACGGAGACCATTGGCGTGGTTTACTCATGAAGACCTGGTCGCGCTCCCGGGGGGCGGGGCTCGTATGGGGTGCCGAAGCACGACTAGTCTGCGACGTACACCGCATTGGAGTGCCCTCACCTGGTGGCGCGGCCCGAGATGTAACAGCTTGATCGGGCCGGCGGAATAACAAGAGACGTGGAAACGGGTAGAAGGGGGTGCGGTGACCGAACCCGACCTGCGGGCCCGGCCCGGAATCGCTACGGAAGGCCGCAACATTAGCCAGCCGCCTGATCGCCGAAGCAGGTTTATGCCCTTTGGTCGCCGATCTTCAGTCGACAAGCAAGGGCAGGGCGTACCGCGGGAAAATCGCCGAAGTCAGGGAGTCGGGATTCTCAGAGCGCTGAAGCACGTTTGGATCCCGCTGGTCATATTGGCGGTCGTTATCGCCGGCGGGGTGACCGTTACGCGTTTGCACGGGATATTCGGGTCCGAAAAGCGGCCGTCGTACGCCGACACCAGACAACAGGACACCAAACCCTTCAACCCTAAGCGTGTGCAGTACCAGATCTTCGGACCGCCGGGGACCACCGCCGACATCAGCTATTTCGACGTCAACGGCGAGCCGCAGCACATCAACGGCATTCCACTGCCGTGGACATACGACATCGCGACCACCCTGCCGTCGATCGTGGCAAACGTTGTGGCACAAGGGAATAGCGATACGCTCGGCTGCCGTATAGTGGTCGACGGTGCGGTCAAAGCTGAGAGGATCTCACACGAGTTGAACGCGTTCACCTACTGCGTCCTGACAGCCACATGAGCACCCAACCAGTGGTTGAAGAGCGCGCCAGGCAGCCATTCTTTGCGCGGACGATCCATCGGTTCTCCGTGCCCATTATTTTGGGATGGCTGGGCATTGCGGTCCTGATCACCATCGGCGTCCCGTCGCTGGAGCAGGTCGAGGCAGAGCATGCCGTTTCGCTGAGTCCGATAGGTGCGCCGTCGTTCAAGGCGATGGAGCGCCTCGGTACGGACTTCAAGGAAACCAACACAGGCGCTTTGGCAATGATTTTGCTGGAGAGCCAGCAGCCCCTGAACGACGATACGCACGCTTATTACGACCGTTTGGTTCGTGACCTGCAGAACGATCACAAACATGTGCAGCACGTCCAGAATTTCTGGGGCGATCCACTCACCCGGGGGGCCGCGCAGAGCCAGGACGGCAAGGCCGCGTACGTGCAGATCAACCTGAACGGGACCGCGGGCAGTAGCTCGGGCGACGAATCGGTGGCCGCGGTTCGGAAAATCGTGCAGGCCGCGAACCCACCCGCCGGGCTCAAGGTCTACGTCACCGGCCCTGCGCCAATCGTCGCGGATATGAACGTCGCCGGCCAAAAGACCGTCCTTTTGGTGACGGCGCTGGCCCTTGCCGTCATCTTCGTCACGCTGCTCCTCGTCTACCGTTCCATCGTCACGGTGATCCTTTTGCTGCTGATCGTCGGGCTGGAATTGCAGGTGGCGCGGGGCATGGTCGCGCTGCTCGGCCATCTCGGGGTCGTCGGTCTTACCACGTTTGCCGTCAACCTCTTGGTAGCCGCGGTGATCGCGACGGGAACCGACTACGGAATATTCTTCGTCGGTCGATATCAGGAGGCGCGTTACGCCGGCGAGAGTAAAGAAGCGGCGTTCTACACCACTTTCAACAGCGTCGCCAAAGTCGTGTTGGCTTCCGGTTTGACGATCGCCGGTGCGGTGCTCTGCCTCAGCTTTACCCGGCTGCCTTATTTCCAGCCACTTGGCATTCCCTGCGCAGTCGGCATTGCCATCGCGGTCCTGGTGGCGCTTACGCTGGGCCCCGCACTTCTCGCGGCCGGCGCCCGTTTCAGCCTCTTCGACCCGAAGCGGGCGATCACGGTTCATCGCTGGCGTCGGATAGGCACGGCCATCGTTCGGTGGCCCGCGCCCATTCTCATCGCGACGCTGGCGGTGGCGCTGATCGGGCTATTGACGTTGCCGAATTACCGGCCGAGCTACGACGACCAGAAATTCATTCCGGCGAGCATTCCCGCCAACGTCGGATATGCGGCTGCGGAGCGGCATTTCCCCGGGTCGCGAATGATGATGCCCGAGATCCTGTTGGTCGAGACCGACCACGACTTGCGTAATCCCACGGACATGCTGGTGATCAATAAACTCGCCAAGGGCGTGCTCGCGGTTCCGGGGATCTCGACGGTGCAGACCGTGACCAGACCCGAAGGCGTCCCACTTCAGCACACCACGATCCCGTGGATCGTGAGCATGGGGCAGGCGAGCCAGCTCCAAAACATGGCGTTCCAAAAAGACCGCATGGATGACATGCTCGTCCAGGCCGAAGAGATGGGCAAAATGATCGCCATCATGGAGCACATGGTGGACCTGATGCAACAGCTCGTCGCCACGACTCATCACATGGTCGGGACGACGCATCAGATGCAGGACATTACCTCAGAATTGCGTGACCGCCTTGCGGATTTCGAAGACTTCTTCAGGCCACTCCGAAGCTACTTCTATTGGGAAAGGCATTGCTACGACATCCCCGTCTGCTTCTCGCTGAGATCGATCTTCGATGGCATCGACGGTGTGGACGAGATCAACGACAAGCTGAAAGAGCTCGTACAAAACCTCGATGAGCTGGACATGATTCTGCCTCAGCTGGTTATGCAGATCCCGCCAATGATCGAAACCATGAAGAGCATGCGCAGCATGATGCTAACCATGCACAGCACCATGTCCGGCGTAATGGGCCAAATGGATTCCAACTCTAAGGATCCCGCCGCGATGGGACAGGCTTTCGACGCGTCCAAGAACGACGACTCCTTCTACCTACCGCCGGGGATCATCAACGGGTCGGAGTCCTTCAAGCGGGTCGAAAAGGTGTTCATGTCACCGGACGGCAAGGACGTGCGCCTGCTCATTTCGCAACGGGGCGATCCCGCTACGCCCGAAGGCCTTTCCCGGGTCGAAGCGATCAAGACGGCGGCTGAGGAGTCGCTCAAAGGCACTCCGCTGGAAAACTCGAAGATCTACCTGACCGGTACCGCGGCGATTACCAAGGATTTGGTAGACGGGTCGAAATTCGACCTATTGATCGCCGGAGTTTCCGCCCTCTGCCTCATTTTCATCATCATGCTGATCATGACGCGGAGTTTCATCGCCGCAATGGTGATCGTCGGTACGGTATTGCTTTCGTTGGGCGCGTCCTTCGGACTATCGGTGCTCATCTGGCAATACATGCTCGGCATTCAGCTGCACTGGACCGTGCTTTCGACCTCGGTAATCGTCCTGCTGGCGGTTGGTTCTGACTACAACCTGCTGCTGGTCTCCCGGATGAAGGAGGAGCTTGCCGCGGGTATCAACACCGGCATCATCCGCGCAATGGCGGGCACCGGCAAGGTGGTGACGAACGCCGGCCTGGTGTTCGCGTTCACCATGGCATCCATGGTCGTCAGCGACCTGCGCAGCATCGGGCAGGTGGGCACCACGATCGGCATCGGCTTGCTGTTCGACACGTTGATCGTGCGGGCGTTCATGACGCCGTCGGTCGCCGCCCTGCTGGGACGCTGGTTCTGGTGGCCGCAAGCGGTGCGCCCCCGCCCCGCCAGCACGATGCTGCGGCCGACAGGGCCACGGCCGCTCGTTCGTTCCTTGTTGTTGAAGCAGCCGCGATAAGTGGCGGGAATCCACCTCGGCATGGGGACGACAAGCGTGGGGAGCATCGTGGCACAGGGGCAGGCCGCATGAGCGTCGGACAACGGCGGCCTCCTTTCTTCGCGCGGTCCGTCCGCAAGCTCGCGATGCTCGTCATCCTGGCGTGGGTGGCGTTGACGCTCCTAGTGAGTTTCGGCGTTCCGTGGCTGGAGACGGTCGGCCGAGAACATTCCGTACCAATGGCTCCCCAGGACGCGCCGGCCGTGCAGGCCATGCAGCGCATGGGAAGGGATTTCAAGGAATCCGACTCGGACAGCTTCGCGATGCTCGTGCTGGAGAGCCAGCAGCCGCTCGGCGACGACGCTCACAACTACTACGACCAACTCGTTCGCAAGTTGAAGGACGACACGAAGCACATCGAGCACGTGCAGGACCTATGGTCGGATCGGCTAACGGCGGCCGGCGCGCAAAGCCCGGACAGCAAAGCCGTCTACGTCCAATTGAACCTGGCCGGCAATCAGGGCACCACGCTGGGCGGGGACTCCATTGCCGCGGTCCGGCACATCATCGCCCAGACGCCGCCGCCCCCCGGCCTCACCGCCTATGTCACCGGTCCGGCAGCGCTTATCGCCGATATGCAGCACGCCGGCGATTCATCCATTCTTAAAATGACGCTGATAGGCGCCGTGATCATCTTCACGGTCCTGCTATTCGTCTATCGGTCCATCATCACCGTGATTTTGCTGTTGCTCACGGTCGGCATCGAAGTGTTTGCGGCACGCGGGATCATCGCGTTCCTCGGCGATCACAGTCTGGTACAACTCTCCACGTTCGCCATCAACCTGCTGGTGGCGCTCGCAATGGCCGCCGGAACCGACTACGGGATCTTCTTCTTCGGCCGATACCAAGAGGCCCGTCAGGCCGGTGAGGACCGCGAAACCGCCTACTACACCACCTACCGCGGGGTCGCTCCCGTCGTCCTGGGCTCCGGCTTGACGATCGCCGGAGCGATGCTGTGCCTGAGTTTCACCCGGATGCCCATTTTCCAGACCATCGGCGTGCCGTGCGCCGTCGGCCTGCTCGCTTCGGTCGCGATCGCGCTGACGCTGGTTCCGGCGATCATCGCTGTCGGGAGTGGCTTCGGATTGTTAGACCCCAGGCGCACGATCGGGTTTCAGCGATGGCGCCGGGTCGGCACGGCGATCGTCCGTTGGCCCGCGCCCATCCTCGCGGCGACGATCGCAGTCGCGTTGGTTGGTCTGGTGACCTTGCCTGGCTATCAGACGAGTTACAACGACCGCGCCTACATTCCGAAAGACGTTCCGGCCAACGTGGGATATGCGGCCGCCGATCGCCATTTCACCCAATCCCGAATGATGCCCGAGATCCTGATGATCGAATCGGATCACGATATGCGGAATCCAGCTGACTTTCTCGTGCTGCACAGACTGGCCAAGGGGATCTTTCAGGTTAAAGGCATCTCCCGGGTGCAGGGCATAACCCGGCCGGAGGGAACACCAATTCAGCACACGTCGATACCGTTCTTGCTCAGCATGCAACAGGCGACTATGTCCCAAGACATGAAATATATGCAGGCGCGAACAGACGACATGCTCAAGCAGGCCGACTTGATCTCTACGCAAATCGCAACAATGAAGCGCCTATACGAGTTGCAGAAGCGGATGACTGAGATCACCCATGACACGATCACAAAAACAAAGGAAATGACCGTAGTGATCGATGAAGTCCGGCAACATTTGTCGGACTTCGAAGATTTTTTCAGGCCGCTTCGAAGCTATTTCTACTGGGAGCGACACTGCTACGACATCCCGATATGCTGGTCCTTGAGGAACATATTCGAGACATTCGATGGCGTCGATATTCTGGCCGATAAGATGCAGCAAGACCTCATTCCAGATCTCGACAAAATGGACGTGCTCATGCCGCAGCTGCTCGAGCAATACCCTACGATGATCGCGATAGCCGAGGACATGCGGTCGATGATCCTGACCATGCACAGCACCATGGCCGGGACCCTCGGGCAGATGACCAGCAACGATAAGGACGCCGTCGCTATGGGAGAGGCGTTCGATGCCTCCAAGAACGATGATTCCTTCTATCTGCCTCCGGATATCTTCGAAAACGCCGACTTCAAACGTGCCATGAATAACTTCCTGTCTCCGGACGGGAAAGCGGCTCGGTTCATCATTTCGCATCGGGGCGACCCTGCAACGCCCGAGGGGGTCTCGCGGATTGACCAGATAAGGACGGCGGCAGAAGAGTCGCTCAAGTCCACACCGCTGGAAAACTCCAAAATCTACATCGCCGGTACGGCATCGACCTTCAGGGACTTCAAGATAGGTTCGGAATACGACCTCTTCATCGCGGGAGTCGGTGCGCTCTGCCTCATTTTCATCATCATGCTCGTCATCACGCGCAGTTTCGTGGCGGCACTCGTCATTGTGGGGACTGTTGCGCTGTCGCTGGGCGCCTCGTTCGGGTTGGCGGTGCTCATCTGGCAGTACCTTTTGGGCTTCAAACTGCACTGGATGGTGCTCCCGATGTCCGTGATCATCCTTCTCGCCGTCGGGTCCGACTACAACCTGCTGCTGGTTTCCCGAATGAAAGAGGAAATTGCGGCGGGCATCAAAACCGGCATCATTCGGGCGATGGGTGGTACCGGCAAAGTCGTGACCAACGCGGGCCTAGTGTTCGCTTTCACCATGGCCGCGATGGTGGCCAGCGACTTGCGCATCATCGGGCAGGTTGGTACCACCATCGGCCTGGGCCTGATGTTCGACACTTTGATCGTGCGGTCATTCATGACACCGTCGATCGCGGCGCTACTCGGGCGTTGGTTCTGGTGGCCGCAGGTGGTTCGTCCCCGTCCGGCCAGCCAGATGCTGCGATCCGAAGGGCCCCGTCCCGTAGTGCGGGCGTTGCTGTCACACAACATGCACGAAGACGACGCCCCAACGGCCGAGATCCCGAGGCCGGCTCGATAGGGCATTCCCTTTGCGGGGCGCGTCGTAGGGCTCGCGGCCGATACGCTGAGGATTCATCATGAAATTCGCCCTGGCATGCTACGGAACTCGCGGTGACGTCGAGCCGTCGGCTGCCGTCGGCCGCGCACTGCTGCGCAGGGGACACGACGTTCGCATGGCCGTGCCGCCCGACCTTGTCGGCTTCGTCGAGTCGGCCGGGCTGGCGGCCGTCTCCTACGGGCCAAAACTTGAAGACTTTCTCGACGAAGAGTTCTTGCGAAACATGTGGAGGGACTTCTTCCGAAGCGTCTGGACGATCCGCGGACCGCTGCGTGTGGTGCGTAGGGTCTGGGAGCCGATCATCCAGTACTGGGGAGACGTCAGTACGACTCTGATGTCGCTGGCCGAGGGGGCCGACCTACTGTCCACCGGCATCAATTTCGAGCAGCCCGCAGCTAACGTCGCCGAGTATTACGACATCCCGTTCGCCACCTTGCATCACTTTCCAATGCGGGCCAACGGTCAGTTGGTTCCGAGCGCGCCGCCGACGGTGGTTCGGTCCACGATGACGGCTACCGAGTGGCTGTTTTGGCGCTCTACAAAAAATGTCGAGAATGCGCAGCGCCGCAAGCTCGGCCTGGCGGAGGCAAAACATCGCTCGTCGCGACGGGTCGCCGAGCGTGGATCGCTCGAGATTCAGGCCTACGACCAGGTGTGCTTCCCCGGATTGGCAGCAGAATGGGCGAGATGGGGCAGCAGGCGCCCATTCGTTGGCGCGTTGGCGATGGAGTTGACGACCGATGCGGACGAGGAAATCGCATCGTGGATTGCAGAAGGGACACCGCCGGTGTGCTTCGGATTCGGCAGCATACCGGTGGAGTCACCGGCCGACACAGTCGCAATGATCAGCGCGGCGTGCACCGAGGTGGGTGAGCGAGCGTTGATTTGCTTCGGCGGAAACGACTTCAGCAACGTGCCGCGTTCCGACCACGTGAAAGTCGTGGGGGTCGTGAATTACGCCACGGTCTTTCCCGCCTGCCGTGCGGTGGTCCACCACGGCGGCTCGGGCACGACCGCAGCGAGCCTACGCGCCGGAGTACCTACGTTGATCCTCTGGAGTTCGGCCGACCAGCCATATTGGGGAAATCAGGTCAAACGACTGAACGTCGGTACCGCCCGGCGGTTTTCGACCACCACGCAAGACTCGCTGGTCGCCGACCTGCGTCGGACCCTCTCCCCCGAATGCGCCATCCGAGCCCGCGAACTCGCCAGGGGGATGACCAAACCCGCCGAAAGCGCCGCCAATGCCGCCGAGTTGTTGGTGGACGCGGCGCGGCGGAAACGTATTCATTGATCCGGCTGCGCCGCTAGGCTTCCCTCGCTATGGTCGCCGAATGCGGCAACCCTCGTCACGCAAGCTGTCCGGGTCCGCGTGGCTCAGATCGCAGATGGGATGTCATGATCGGTACAGTGGCGATTTAATGTTGGGCAAACTCGGAAGATACTGACGACGTCGATTCGGGGCTGCGGTCGTCACTGCTGGTACTGACATGCGCGATAGGGGCCGGGGTTGACCGAGCAAATTTGCCGTTTGTGCAAAGGCATCGTTCGTGAAGTGCTTGATCTCGGTCCGCAACCCGTCTCGAACGCTTTCTTGCGACCAGAGGATGCGTCAGAAGTGCCGTTCTTCCGGCTGGCTATAGGACTCTGCTCGTCGTGCACCATGGTGCAGCAGCACGACGAGGTTCCCCCACATCAAATGTTTCACGCGGAATATCCATACCGCGCATCCGGTTCCTCGCTGATCCGCAGACATGGCGAGGACGTGGCACGGCAGATTATTGAGACCTGCCCGGGCGGTCAGGACGGGTTCGTCGTCGAGATTGGCAGCAACGACGGCGTGATGCTGAAGACGCTCAGCGAGGCTGGGATCCGGCATCTGGGAGTGGATCCGGCTGCGGTGGCGGCCGAAGTGGCGCAGACCAACGGCGTCAATGTCTGGAAGGACTTCTTCAACGCGTCGACGGCGACCAAAATCCGCGAAGAGCATGGGCCGGCACAACTGATTTATTCGGCGAACGCAATCAGTCACATCTCGTACCTCGACTCCATATTCCTCGGCGTCGATACATTGCTCGCACCGGACGGGTTGTTCGTGTTCGAGGATCGCTACCTCGGCGACATCCTGAGGTGCGTCTACTTCGACCAAATCTACGACGAGCACATTTATCTGTTCTCTGTTCGTTCGGTGCAGGCGGTGGCGGCTCATTTCGGCTTCGAGCTGATCCATGTCAAACACCTCCCGCTACATGGTGGTTCCATTCGCTACACGGTGGCCCGCCCGGGCACCTCGAAGCCGTCCGCTTCCGTCGCCGAATTCTTGGCTCGTGAGGAAGCCGAGGGACTTGCCGAGGAAGCAACTTTCGGCGAGTTCTCCGCCGCTGTCGAGCGCATCCGGACGGATCTCGTCACCCTGCTCCGGGACTTGCGTTCCGACGGCCGACGCGTCGTCGGCTACGGCGCCACATCAAGGAGCGCGACCGTGATGAACTATTGCGGCATCGGACCCGACTTGCTCCCTATGGTGTGTGACTCGACCCCTGAGAAGCAGGGCCGTCTCACACCGGGCACTAACATTCCGGTGTGTCCGCCCGAATGCTTTTCAGACCCCTACCCTGACTACGCGTTGCTGTTCGCATGGAACCATGCCGAGGAAATCATGGCCAAGGAACGCCAGTTCCAGGAGAACGGTGGACGGTGGATCCTCTACGCACCGAAGGTCCATCTGGTGTGATGGCGATGGCTGGGCCTGCACACGGGCCGTATGGCTAACCCGGCTGGTGTTGCAGAACTCACCGATAAGATCGACCCCGTTGTTCTCATCCTCGGCAAGCAAGTCCGCTAACCCAATTTCCTCTGTCCTCGAACAGGAGGCGTCGGCCCTTGTCAGCGTCTGTGCTCATCACCGGTGGGGCAGGATTTATCGGCACCCTGCTTTCACGCCGTCTCGTCGAGGCCGGTTACGACGTCGCTCTGATGGATGTTCTGCTCCCACAGGTGCACGGCGAGCGTCCAACCCTGAAGCTGGCACGTTCCGTGCGACTCTTCACCGGCGACGTCACCCATGCGCCCGATTGGGATGCGGTGCTGCGATTGTTCCGCCCCTCACAGATCGTCCATTTGGCGGCTGAGACGGGCACGGCACAGTCGCTGTCTCAGGCGACCCGCCATGGCTCGGTCAACGTCGTGGGCACCACCCAGCTTCTCGACGCCCTGAGCCGCGTGGACCTGGTGCCCGACCAACTCGTGCTGGCGTCGTCCAGAGCCGTCTACGGCGAGGGCGCTTGGCGATCCGGCAGTCACGTCTTCTACCCGCGGCCCCGGAGCCACGCGCAGCTGCTGGCCGGTGTTTGGGATCCTGTTGGGCCTACGGGCGAGCCCGCGGTGCCGATTCCCCACCGCGCAGGCGAAACGGAGCCCCGGCCAACCAACATTTACGGCGCCACCAAGCTGGCTCAAGAGCATCTGTTGGCCGCTTGGGCGGCCGCGCATGACACGAAGCTCAGCGTGCTCCGGCTGCAGAACGCCTATGGACCAGGCCAATCGTTGACGAATCCGTACACCGGGGTAGTTCCGTTCTTCGCGCGGTTGTCGCGGGAGAAACTCCCGTCGGAGGTGTACGAAGACGGCCGGATCGTGCGCGATCTCGTCTATATCGACGATGTCGTCGATGCGCTGTTCGCGGCCGTGCAACAACCGGCGGCTGAATCACGCTGCCTCGACATCGGTTCGGGCAACGGCATCACCATCCATCAGTTGGCCCGCAAGATTGCCGCCATCTTCGATGCGCCCGAACCCGTCGTCGTGCCCAAATTCCGCGACGGCGATATTCGCGCCGCCAGCTGCGACGTCGGACCGGCAAGTGGCGAGCTCCAATGGCGCCCGAAGTGGTCTCTCGACGACGGGCTCCGCTCCCTGCTCGACTGGATCGACGAACAGTCCGACGTGCCTTCGGCGGCGGGCGATCGGGCCCCATCGAGCGGCTCGTCGCGCCGTTAAGCGGGGCGCACAAAGCCGCTATTCGAGGCCGCGCTCAACCCCCAACTAGTGCACGCCACAGCACCGGCGACCAGGCCGGCGTGAGGCGTGGGCTAATCTATGCACGCGCCTGGCTCACGGTGGAGCTATCGCAGACGGAACACGGCTACGGATGGGAATGCCTGCCAATGGCGCGAACCCGCCGGTGTGACCAAGCGAACCCTGGCCACCCGGGTCAGAAATCTTAAAACGCGCATTGACCGCGTCGATGGGCGTCTAGGCTCACCAGCGGCACTCACTGGCATGCGAGACAGGGGGCGGTTTTGACCGTGACCGATAGCGACGTCCGATCTCTCTACCTCGATCAGATCCGGCGCGACCTCACGAGGTATGGCATGGACCAACTCGTGCCCGTGGGGTGGCCCCTGCGGATGCGCGCCAGCGTGGGGTGGTTGACGTGGCTTCCCTTCCTCAAGAAGCGCAACCTGATGCTGGTGCGTAAGCGCCCATTCGACCAGAACGCACGCGACTTGGGCATGGATTGGCCGGCCGATGCCGAGACCATGATCGGAATGCGCCGACTGACCAGTCTGCAGCATTGCGTCGAGACGGTCCTAAACGAGGACATTCCCGGTGATCTCGTCGAATGCGGCGTATGGCGTGGCGGAGCATCGATTCTCATGCGCGCCGTTCTGGCGGCCTACGGGGACAAGACGCGGCGCGTCTGGCTAGCCGATTCATTCGAGGGTGTGCCGCCGCCAGATACCGCAAACTACGAACAGGATAAGCTGCCGCGCTTTGCCCTCGGGCTCCATCACGCTGCGCCGGTCCTGGCGGTGTCACAGGAGGAGGTCCAAGCGAATTTCGAGCGCTACAACCTGCTAGATGACCAGGTCCGCTTTCTTCCGGGCTGGTTCAAGGACACGCTGCAAGACGCCCCGATCGACCAGATTGCCGTATTGAGGCTCGACGGTGATCTCTACGAATCTACGATCCAAGGGCTTGACGCGCTGTACCCGCGATTGTCGCCGGGCGGTTTCTGCATCATTGACGACTATAACCTTGCCGGATGTCGCCAAGCCGTCGCGGACTACCGCACTAAGCACGGAATCTCCTCGGAGATCGTCACGATCGACCAATGTGGTGTCTTCTGGCGTAAGTAATGGAGGGCCAGGCGCAGTCGCCGCGCTCACCTTTTCGGGGCCGAAGAATGCCCATGCTCAAAGTCCTGTCGGGATACAGGTTCCTCGTGGACGCGCGCGCAACGCCAACACGGGCAGAACTTCAAGACTTGGGGACTAAGCGATGAAATTTGTGCTGGCGAGTTACGGAACTCGGGGCGATATCGAGCCTTCCCTCGTTGTCGGTCGTGAATTGGCACGCCGAGGGCACGATGTGCGCATGGCCGTGCCGCCCGACTCGGTCGGTTTCGTTGAGGCGGCCGGCGTTTCGGCGGTCGCCTACGGGCTGGACACGCGAACCTGGTTGGACGTGTACCGCAACTTCTGGACGTCTTTCTTCGGAGCGTTCTGGAGAATCGGAAACCTTCGAAAGCTCTGGCACGAGATGTGGAAGCTCAGCGACGAGTCCTGGACCCAGATGAGCAAGACGCTGGCATCGGTTGCAGGCGGAGCTGACCTGCTTTTCGTCGGTCTTAGCTATCAGGAGGCCGCAGTCAATGTCGCGGAATACCTGAACATTCCGTTGGCCACACTGCATCACGTTCCGGTCCGGGCCAACGGCGAGCTGTTACCGGTTCTGCCGTCGCCGCTCGCCCGTTTGGCAATGACGGCGTTCGACTGGCTGGGCTGGCTTCTGAATAGGAAAGTCGAGCAAGCGCAGCGCCGCGGCCTGGGATTACCAAAGGCGAAAGGCCCCGCGGCACGACGGATCGCCGAGAGCGGCGCGCTGGAAATTCAGGCCTACGACGAGGCGTGCTTCCCCGGGCTGGCCGCGGAATGGGCCAAATGGGACGGCCAACGTCCGTTCGTCGGTTCGCTGACAATGGAGTTGGCCACCGGCGCCGACGACGAAGTCGTGTCCTGGATTGCCGCGGGCACTCCCCCCATCTGCTTTGGATTCGGCAGCATGCCAGTGGAATCGCCGGCCGACGCGATTGACATGATCAGCTCCGCCTGTGCGGAGTTGGGCGAGCGTGCGTTGATCTGCGCGGGTTGGAGCGACTTCAGCGACGTCGCACATGCCGACCACGTGAAGGTGGTCGGCGGCGTGAACTACGCCGCGGTCTTTCCTGCCTGTCGGGCGGTCGTCCACCACGGCGGTTCGGGCACCACGGCCGCCAGCCTGCGCGCGGGAGTCCCCACCCTGATCCTGTCGATGGACGTCAATCAGATGTTGTGGGGCGCGTGCGTCAAACGATTGAGAGTGGGCAGCTCCCGGCGTTTCTCGAGTACTACGCGCAACACATTGGTTGCCGACCTGCGCCAAATCCTCGCCCCGGAATACGCGACCCGGGCCCGCGAGCTCGCCACCCGGATGACCGCACCCTCCGACAGCGTCGCAAACGCCGCAGACGTCGTCGAGGCATATGCCCGTTCGAGGCATCTTGCCTGAACTGGTGCGGTGCGGCCCCAAACCGCCGCGCTGCCGGGTAGTTGCCTGTTAGGATCCATCGACGCCGATCAACGATCTCGCCGAATCGGTACGATTGAATCGATAATTCGAGCTGCGAGACAACCCGCACCGACCAATTGATCCACGACCAAGGAAAACATGACCAGCCTGACGACCAAACCGAAAGTTCGGTGGACGCCCCGAACCCTTACCATCCTATTTTTTTGGTGGCTCGGGGGTATGCGCCCTGCTATGGTGCGGCATTACCTTACCGACGCTTTGCACTGTCGGCTGGTGAAGTCGGGGGTGCCATCGCGCACGGCAAAATACGTCGCTGAGGTTAGCGCGGAGTTTGAGGCAAAAGCAGCCCAGGGACAATTTCAAGAGCGTTGGTTCGATATGAACATCGTGCCCTGGTGTGTCACCTTCCCGAAAGTCTTCGATCGCACCGACGCAGTGGGCATTCTCGAAATCGGCTCGTGGGAAGGGCGCTCGAGCCTGTTCTTCCTGACCTACTTTGCGCAAGGCAAGCTGACCGCGGTTGATACCTGGGCGGGTAGTGACGAATGGCACTACAACGCGACCGCAGACTTGCGGGACCTGGAAGCTAGGTTTGACAGCAACGTTTCCTCTGGTGCGGGGCGGGTAACGAAGCGTAAAGGATCGTCGCTGACTGTTTTGCCACAATTGATCGCCGAACGGCAAGAGTTTGACTTGATCTACGTCGATGGATCCCACTTCTCCGATGACGCAATCGTCGATGGGCTCAATGCATGGCGTTTGCTCAAGCAGGACGGTGTAATAATTTTCGACGACGTTATGTGGCCGGCTTACCCGCGAGCGCGGGCCAACACCGCATGGGCGATTCACCAATTCCTCAAATACCATGCGGGCGAATACCGAGTACTGCACGCCCAGTACCAAATTATCTTGCAGAAGAAGAGCGCATTTGTTGATGAGACCGCAGATTGGGTCAGCAAGCCACCCAGCCCTGCTGCAGTTTCAGGTCCGTCGAATAACGGTCGCCAGCCGGAACAAGCCCATCAGCAGATGCTGGGTTAGGCGCAGGGTGATTTATACCCTGTCAAGCTCACACGGACCGCGGTAGCCGATCCGGTTCGATTCCCCGGTTGCCGGCGTCGGTACCGGAGGCCGTCGTCGATGACCCGCTGGATCATTGGGGCGCGGGTCGTCGACGTCAGCGACGGCACGGATCAAAAGCGACTCAATCGCCCGGCTGAAGACGGGCCGGCGGGAACATCGCACATTAGTCACCCGGAGGTCGCCTCCTGCTGGACGGTGGCCGCAGGCAAACCTCGCTTCTTCTGGGCAAAACGAGACTTCAATGCCATCGCGCGCTTCTCGACCCCAAACCAGCTCAAAGCGGCAAGGGGCAGGGTCGCGGCGCCGGCAACCGCCGCGAACGCGAACGGATTCAAAAAGCTAAGCCCACACATGACCAGAAACTGCTGCACCGGCCATCCATAAATGTAAATGCCATACGAAAGATCCGTCCGCAACCTGAGTCGCGGGTTATGGATCAGGGCGCCCGAAACGATGACCGCGTACGCCAGCGGAATGGCGCCGACTACCCGGTAGTTGGTCATGAGCAAAGCGGAACCAATGGCGATAACCATGCAGACTATTACCAGCGACCACCGAGCCGGCAATACCTCGCGGAACTGGTGGATGAGCATTCCGGCCAGGAACACAACAGCGAAGCGTCCGACCATCTGCGGGATGGTTTGCACTGCAAAGCTCGGGTAGGACACCACCGCGGATAACGACACCGCCAGTACGAACGCCAGAGGAACGGCCCAACGGCGGTCCAGCAACCCGATGACGCCGGCGGTCGCGACTCCGATGTAGCAGAACAGCTCGAATATGAGAGTCCAGAGGGTGCCGTCCCACACATGTGGCCATGGAACTCCGTTCGGCGTCCCGGCGATACTCCCGTGGTACACGTTCAGTACGGCATTGTTCAGAACGTATTCGATTGGCGCAGTGGACATCAGCAGTTTCTTCGGCGACCCACCCTGAATGGCTACTCCGATCGGAGCGATGACGAACGCGACCGCGATCAGGCAGACCCACAATCCCGGAAAGATGCGGAGACCACGCGCAACGAAGTACTCGCGAGGGCGTGGGTTGCGGTGCCAACTCGCGGTGATGAGGAACCCTGAGAGGACGAAGAAGCCGTCGACCGCTACTTCGTAGAGGCCGTGTAATCCAGGAGCCTTATGGCCGGTCAGCGGCCAGGAGTGTTGCAGGACGACGGCACTGGCCATCACCAGCCGCCACACATTGAGGGCATTCATGCGCGGATCGAACACCTGGCTCAGTTTCATGCGTCTCCACCTCATCCCCGATTGCCCGTCCAGTGTTGCGCAGTTACGTGGACGTCGCATGGAGGTTTGCAAAAGATCCGCGAGTGGCGGTGCGGCCATCACGGTAACACTGCGTCGGCCCCGCCCCGGCGGTCACGAAACTGCGGGGCGGGAAACCTCGGCCT
The DNA here is from genome assembly GCF_025822865.1 of Mycobacterium paraffinicum. Lineage (NCBI taxonomy): Bacteria > Bacillati > Actinomycetota > Actinomycetes > Mycobacteriales > Mycobacteriaceae > Mycobacterium > Mycobacterium paraffinicum. The sequence continues at coordinate 423,001 of NZ_JACKUR010000010.1, forward strand.
GCCCGTCCCGGCAGATGATACTGTCGCCCAGACGGGGCAAAGATCAAGCAATCATCCGCTGAGGAACTCGATTTGGTTGACGGGGAGCTGACCGCGCGCGAGGCGGAAGGCCGCGTCTGGGACGTCATCGTCATCGGCACCGGCATGGGCGGCGGGACGCTGGGTTATTCGCTGGCTCGTTCGGGGCGAAGGGTGTTGTTCGTCGAGAAGGGGCGTTCGACTCTTCCGGGTGCGCCAGGGACGATTCGCGCTTCGATGCCCGAAGTGGCTGAGCCGCTAGCCTGCCGTTCTGCCGAGACCTTCTACGACACCTTGGCCCGGTCCGGCCGCTCGACCGACGAGGTTGAAGACGTCAGCGGCCGCTCACCGCGGCGATTCGTGCCGTTCTTAGGCAGCGGGACGGGCGGGTCGTCATCCCTCTACGGCATGGTCTGCGAGCGGTTCTTCGCTCAGGATTTCACTCCCCGTCAGCACTTCCGCAATCCAGGCGATTCCACCGTGCCGGAGTCCTGGCCGGTCACCTACGACGAGATGCGGCCCTGGTACGCCGCGGCTGAGAAGCTGCTGGGAGTTCGGGGCCAGCCCGACCCACTGCGTCCGGAGGCCGCGGAGGTGGGTCTGCCAGCCGCACCGCCATTTTCGGCAGAGAACCAGCCGTTGGTTGATTACCTGGCAGGTCGCGGTCTGCATCCGTACCACCTGCCGATGGCCTGTGATTACACCGACGAATGCTCCACCTGCCAAAGCTACCTCTGCAGCAAGTCGTGCAAAAACGACGCTGCACGCAATTGCGTGCTGCCGGCCGTCACCGACCACGGCGCCTGCCTGCTACCGGAATGTCGGGTCGTGCGCCTCGAAGCGGATCGCACCAAGGTCAGTCAAGTGATTTGCGAGAGCCCTTCCGGGACAGTGGCGTTGAAGGCCAAGGTGGTCGTGCTGGCTGCCGGTGCACTGGTGACGCCTGTGCTGTTGCTCAATTCCCGTTCGGCCGATTGGCCGCGCGGCTTAGCCAACGGCTCAGATTGGGTGGGCCGTAACTTGATGCGTCATCTTGTCGACATGGTCGAAATCTGGCCGCAGCCCGGCGTCAGGATGACGGGCGCGAACAAAGAAATCGGGCTGAACGATTTCTATTTTTGGGAGGGCCAAAAGTACGGCACCGTACAGTCATTCGGCTCGATGCCCCCTCTTCAAATCATGACCAGCGCTCCCGGGTGGCGGGCGCGGGCATTGCGCCTGATGAACCCGGCTGTACGTCGGGGTTATGAGCGGTTCTTCAACGGTGGACTGGTGCTTGCGGCGATCATGGAAGACCTGCCATATCTGGACAACCGGGTCTTGCCATCCGATCAGCCGAATGCGGATAATCGCCAGCGCCTGCGACTTCAGTATCATCTTCACCCCAACGAGAGCGAGCGCCGCGGAGTGTTTTTGAGGCAGTTGGAGGAAGTGCTTAAGCCATTCCGCAAAATCACCCTGCGTGGTGCCGAGGACAACAAAGCCGTGGCCCACGTCTGCGGCACATGCCGCTTTGGTACCGATCCCGCGTCCAGCGTGCTGGACCCGCACAACAGGGCGCATGAGGTGGAGAACCTGTACGTGGTAGACAGCTCGTTCTTTCCCTCCAGCGCCGGGTTGAATCCGAGTCTGACGATCGCGGCCAACGCCTTAAGGGTGGCAGCTCACGTCAACCAGGCGGACTTCGCCACCTGAAAACCGCGGACCCACCATGGGCTCCGATTCGGTTGCTTCCCTTGGACTACTTGGCCGGCTGCCGAAGCGGAAGGCCCGCGGCGCGATAGATCGCGTCGATGACCTTCATGTTCTCCACAGCGGATTCCGGCGTCGTCTTCACGGGCTCGCCCCGCAGCACCGCCGCGGCGAAGGCATCGAGTTGAAAGGCGTACGACGGGCGGCGCGCGAAGCGCTCGGCTCGTTTGCCGTCGGCTGATCGGACCGCCAGCCGATGGAAAGACTGGGGCATCACCGGGTTGAGCACCCGCAGCTCTCCGCGATCGCCAATCACCTTGGCGCTCAACTGCAGTAGATTGGCCGACCACATCGAGCAGCGCACCCGCCCGCTGTGGCCGCCTTCGAACCGCAATTCGGCTGTCATGGCCCTGTCCACTTGGGGGTCACGCAGTTTGGCTCGTGCCGAAACGACTTCCGGCGTGGACCCGCCAAAGGTTCGAACCATGTCCACGGCGTAGCATCCGGCATCCATCGTCGCGCCACCGGCAAGGGCGTAGTTGTAGCGGATGTCGGAGAACTTCGCGAGGGGAAAGCAGAGGGCCGCTTCCACCTGCTGCAGCTTGCCCAACTCCCCCGAGGCAATGATCTCCTCGACGCGCAGGCACAACGGGTGGTAGCGGTAATGGAATGCCTCCATCACAACCCGATCGGACTTCGCGGCTCGCCCGGCGATTTCGCGGGCCTCGGCGGCATTGGCCGTAAAAGGCTTTTCGCACAACACGTGCTTTCCTGCGGCAAGCGCAGCTCGGGTCCACTTGCCGTGCAACCCGTTTGGCAGCGGGTTGTAGATGGCGTCCAGTTCTGGATCGTCGATGAGCGCCTCGTAGCCGGTGTGCACCCGGCCGATGCCGTGTTGGTTCGCGAACGCCTGGGCGCGCGATGCGTCCCGGGCAGCGATCGCGGCAACTTCGACTTCGGCATTCTCCCGGGCCGGGTTGATGAGCGCCAACGGCGCGATGCGGGCTGCTCCCAGGATGCCGATCCGCACGGTGGCCCCACGTTCAGACACGGACCGGATGCTAGCACTGGCTCAGGCCAGCCGGGGCGACGAACCGCTTCGAGGGTCGCGCGATCTATTTCAGGGATTGGACGAGATCCGGCGCTCGGAGAAGAGAAACTCATCGAGATACGCCGGTGGCTTCAGATTGAGCAATCCTTCGCGGTCAGCGACGAGATCCGCGTATCCCAGTGCTTCAATCTGCGCCGGCGAGTACGACAACCGTGACTCGGGAACTCCCTTCCGCACGATCCCCACACCCCAGTCACAGTTCAACACGGCGATGCGCAGATCCTGTCGGGTGCTTCGCAGGTAGACGATCGCCTTCCAGACGTCGCCACTCCAGTCGATCTCCCACCAGCGGTTCTGCCGGCGAAAATCGGCGTACGAGTCCGCAGGGCAAGCGACGGATGCTCGCGTCGGGTTGCAGTCATGTAGGAAGATGACGCCGTCGTCGTGCAGATAGCGCAGGGTGTTCTCGACGTCCTGTACCACCTGCCCATAGGTATGTAGGCCGTCGATTAGGGCGACGTCGATGCGCCGTTGCTTGAGAAATGTCGCCTCGTTCGCGAAGAAGCTGTCGCTGGTTGTCTCGAAGTAGTGGGTAGCGGTCGCCTTGGCGTCGGCGCGCCGCCGAGTACGTGCCGAAAGTTTGAACGCAGGGTCGACGGCAATCTTCTCCTGAGCGGTGATGCGACGAAACGCCGACCCACGCGAGACGCCAATCTCGAGGTAGACGGGGGCCGACCGTCCATCGAGTGCCCGCTTCACGGCCTTGATCCGGTTCATACGGCACCCCTCCCCTGACCGAGTGCACCCAACATAGAACACGCCTGCGCGCAGAAACACCGTGTCATCTGCGTCCCGTCGAGAGTGTGCGCGTGGCGTGCCGACATCTGAGAGGCCAAACCTTGACCCCGGGCGTGCCATCGCGCGTAACCTTCTCCCCATCGGGCGAATTCATATCAGTAACGTATCTCAATCAGCACAGCTACAAGAACCAAACGGCTCGAGGGTTCTGAAGATCGTCTCGCGATCGGCGATAGCTTGACCGCGCCGCTTCCGAGGACCCGCCGCCGAAAAGAGCCACCCACACTGGTCAATAAGCTGCGCCCAAGACGCCCTGGATGTCATGATGGCGCAAACTTCGAGCACACGGAAGTGAAGAGGCGGGGATCCAATGAAGTTTGCCTTGGCGAGCTTTGGAACTCGCGGCGACATCGAGCCCTCGGTCGCTGTCGGTCGCGAACTGCTGCGTAGGGGGCACGATGTACGCATTGCCGTCCCGGCCAACCTAGTCGAATTCGTCGAGACGACTGGTCTTGCGACCGTCGCGTACGGGATCGACACGGTGGACGGGCTCCAGGAGGGGCTCGACGCCAACCGCGAATTTTGGACGTTGCTATTCCATAATTTTTGGAAGGTCAACGACCTGCGCAATGCATGGCACGGACTGTGGGATCCGGTCGCCGACATGTGGGCGCATATGAACACGACGCTGGTGTCGCTGGCAGACGGAGCTGACCTGCTACTGACCGGCCTCAATTTCGAGCAGGCGGCTTTTAACGTGGCGGAGTACTACGACATTCCGTTCGCGACGCTGCACTTCTTCCCGATTCGGCCGAATGGGCAACTTATCGGAACCCTGCCAGCGCCGTTGGTCAAGTTTGGGATGACGGCGATGGGCTTGGTGTCGTGGCATGTCCTGACGAAGAAGCTCGACGATCTGCAGCGTCGCGAATTGGGCCTGCCGAAGGCAAGAGGCACCTCGTGGCGACAGATCGCCGATCGCGGTTCGCTGGAAATCCAGGCTTACGACGAGGTCTGTTTCCCAGGGTTGGCAGCCGAGTGGGCGAAATGGAATGGCCGTCGGCCGTTCGTCGGCCCCCTGACGATGGAGCTGACCACCGACGCCGATGACGAGGTCACGTCTTGGATCGCCGCGGGAACGCCGCCCGTTTGCTTCGGCTTTGGCAGTTTCGCAGTCGAATCTCCCGCTACCACCGTCGAGATGATCGCCGCCGCATGCGCCGAGTTGGGGGAACGGGCGTTGATTTGTTCGGGCTGGACCGATTTCAGCGGTGTCCCCCATTACGAACACGTCAAGGTGGTCGGCGCAGTTAACTACGCGGCGACCTTTCCAGCTTGCCGCGCGGTGGTTCATCATGGTGGCGCTGGCACTACAGCCGCAAGCCTGCGCGCCGGAGTGCCCACGCTAATTCTCTGGACGATGCCCGACCAGCCGATTTGGGGTGCTCAGTTCAAACGATTGAAGATCGGGGCGTCTCGGCGGTTTTCGACTACTACCCGCGAAACCCTGATCACGGACCTGCGCGAAATCCTCGCGCCCGATTATGCCGTTCGCGCACGCGAGCTCGCCGCCCGGGTGACCAAACCCGCCGAATCCGTTTCTATCACTGCCGATCTCGTCGAGAAATTCGCCCGTTCAAAACGTGTCGACTGATTAGCCGATTGCGGGTACCTCAGGAGCGATAGGACTTGAGTACGTTCTGAGTTCTATCCGCGTGAGACCGAGGTCTGAATGGACCCACAAACGTGGCGGGGCAAGATCAGAGTGGCAATGTCAACTTGATTTGGCCCCACTGTGACGGCTTGATTTGGCCCCGGTCATCTTCGCGGTCTGGTTGTTGCGGGCGTGGGTGAGTCGGTATGAGTGGCTGCCGGTTTCGATGATCTG
>NZ_JACKUR010000011.1:0-2102 GCF_025822865.1 Mycobacterium paraffinicum
AACCGCGGCGACCGCGGCCAATTCGGTTGTCTTCACAAACTCTGAACGATGCCGCGGTCACCGCTCTGACCAGCGCAGACACGCCCAAGACCACTGGCCTCAAACTACGGCTGCAGTACTAGGCAGTCGGCGACAGGCGCCTGGCGTCTAGCCTCCTCGATGAGCCAGAAAGACGGTATGGAGAACACGGCTAAAGACTGCTTCGAAATCATTGTGATTGGTGCAGGGTTCTCCGGGATCGGAATGGGGATAAAGCTCCTGCAAGCCGGCTTCTCGGACTTTCTTATCGTCGACGACGCCGACGAAGTTGGCGGAACCTCGAATCGTTACTACTTCGACAAACACGGCGAGGTACCACTACGTCCGACGACCACCCGCGAATCTTCCTGGCGTAGTCACAGCTTCGACCTCGGCGACTACTCATTCGAACGCCGCACCAACGAAAAGCTGGCTGGCTTATCGTGACATCCGTTTCCTCGGATTGGGATCCGAGCCTGACAAGCTACCTCATCGCAACTCCGCACGCAGTGTCCTTCGCCCGCTGACGCAAGCACTACCGTCCAATCGGTACGGGCTTGCTGTGATGGATCGGGTGCTTCGGGCGGCGCTCATCGCGTCCCGCCCACGCCCAGGACTGCGGGTAAGGCTGGTCGACACCGTCTTCGCCGGCGAACGGGTGAGGGGAGATTGGACCGTCGCACCGAACGTCAACCCGGACGGGCCACCGATCCTTTACATTCACGGCGGCGCGTTTTCGATGTGCTCTCCCAAAACCCATCGTGGTCTGTTGGGCGAATTGTCTGCCGCGTCGCTGCGCCCGGTCTTCGCGGTCCGCTATCGATTGGCTCCGCGTTACCCGTATCCGGCGGCTGCTGACGACGCACTGAGGGCCTACCGGTGGTTGGCGGGCTCTGCAGAATCAACATCAGCCCGCACGGTAGCGATCGCAGGAGATTCGGCGGGCGGCCAACTGGCGGTCGCGACCTCGTTGGGTGCACTAGCACATCGCCTGCCGTTGCCTGACGGCATGCTACTGATGTCCCCCGTCATCGATCTGACGTGTCAGCTGGCGACGGCTCGTGAAAGCCGGCGCCGCGATCCTTTCGCATCGGCCCGGTCCGCATCGCGGGCGCTGAGTCTCTACGTGGGCGACGCCGATCCGGACGACCCCCGCGTCAACGTGCTCGCCGCCGACCTCACTGGTATGCCGCCGACATTGATCCAGGTGGGCGGGAGAGAAATGCTGCTGGACGATTCCCGACGACTCGTCGAGCGCATGCGCGTCGCGGGGGCACCGGTCCAGCTTCAGGTATTCCGCGGTCAAATACACGTGTTCCAGGCCATGTTTCGAATCTTGCCCGAGGCGCGTCGCGCTTTGCGCGTCAGTGGGGCGTTTCTCGCCGATAGTGCTGAACCCAGATTTGTTTGACGTACCAGCTGAACGCGGGCGCGGCGGCTAGCGCGCCCCTTTACGTGCTCCAGCTGCTCGTCGCGGATTTCCCGATCCGAAGCAGCGCAGCTGCGCGCGCCCGATAGCTCCGAAAGGTGAAGAACCCTGGGGTTGCTGCCCGCAGCACGGCGCAGATGAGCTCGACCCCGAACTGACCGCGATGAGCATCGATGTAGGCGATCATTCGTCGCAGGGCGGTCGAGCTCCGCTGCGAAAACGCAGACGCAGATTTCAAAATCTTTTTGGGCCTGCATAATTCGACAACCTCACGCTTGGGACGCCTAATCTCGGCATGGCCGGAGCTGGTCGCGCCAGGACGCTCGCCAGCATCGACCTGGACTTTGCGGCGCCAGCGGCGCATAGGTTCCTCGGAGATACCGAGTTTGCTTGCCACAGAACTAATCGCCTCGAACTCCGATAACGTCTGAGGCTTCCACCGTGGTGTCCAACAACCGCAACCCAGGCTCGCGAAACTCCGGCGAATACTGGCGCATATTCCTGATCCTCCTATACGGATCGGAACAAAACCGGCTCTTCGTGAACGAGAGTGCAGCGGTGGCCGGCGGATATCCGCGTGAAAGTGTCGTGTCGGTGAGCTGAGGCGGGGCCTCGGTGGGTGACGATGCGGGTTCCTACACCGTGCTTCACCAAC
>NZ_JACKUR010000012.1:0-167513 GCF_025822865.1 Mycobacterium paraffinicum
CGACTGGAAGCCTTGCGCCGCAACGCCCTCGGATTCAGAAACCTCACCAACTACCGCTGGCGCTCACTACTGCACAGCGGCGCACTCCACCAACTCATCAATGCACTCTGATTTGCGAAGAGCCTGGAAGGGTTGGCGTAAGCAGCCGAGCGAATTTGTTTCTTTCGTGAATGGACAGGGTTGTCAGCGGTCACGCGCAACGGCAGGGGTGCCTCAAATGTGAGGTGCCTTCGGTTGCCCGCCGCTGGTCCTGCACCGCAAGCGGATCCCCAAACGGACAGCTATTTCGTAATGAGGACTGTGTCGCAGTATGCGACGACGTCTTCTGAGACGAAGTTTTGAGACGCAACGACCTGGCAGATCCTATTCCATGGGTGGCCAGTCTGGGACGTCTCGAATGTGGGGTCCTTGAGCGCAAGGTCGTATTTCGAGACGGGGCGCCATAGGAAGCGATTCACGGCATTTCTTCGGCCCACTGGATGTGTCCCTCGAAGCCCAGCGATGTGGCCATCGCGCGGTAGCGATCCCGATAGTCGCGATAGGCGCTTTCGTCGCCGTGAACCCGCGCAAGTAGAGCCCGCAGTCGCAGCACCCAGGTGTCGCGCATCACGAAGCTGTCGGCGGGCATGCGCGCTAGGCGGTCGATCGCCGCCTGGGCTTCTTCCAAGTCACTGTCGGTCCCGCGATCGAGCAGTGTCTCCACCAGAACCCCCGTCGTAAGAACGGCCCCCGACAGCCGCCCGTCCCGGCAAAAGTGGTCGACATTGACGCGCATAGTCGTTATCGCGTCCTGGCGATCTCCACGCCGAGCCCTCACACGCGCCAAGTAGATTTCGAGGGCCGGTAACTCGCTCAAGTGGTGTCTTCGGCACAGGAACACCTCTCTGACCTCGGCAAGGATTTTCTCGCCGCGGTCGCGCTCCGCATCCGTTTGGCGATGCACCAGCGCAACCCCCAGCGTCAGCAATGCGAACTCTAACGCGTGATCATCACCAGAGCGTTCGGCAATGCGTAGGGCGTTCTCGATCTCGCGCACCGTCCGATCATCGGCAGCAAGCGCGCCATTCGGTATTGCCGGGAAGTAGACCCAGGTGACGACCGCGGCGTACGACACCGGATCGGCGCTGCGGGCCATCGTGACCGCCTCCCGCAGGTCGTCACGCCATCCAAAACGACCCAAGCAGTACCGCGCGATAGCCCGCTGCGTCAGGGCGAGCGCTAACGGGGACCCGAAAATGAAGTTGCCTTTTGACGGATCACCGTCGGCCAGGTCGATGACTTGTTGCGACAACCGCAGCACGTCACTCCACTGGGCGAAGTCGATCATGGGGTAGATCGGCGCGAAAGACAGCCCCACCGTCAGAGTGGGATCGCCGACCGACTCGATAAGTGCCATGGCTTCGGACGCCAGCTGCCACGCCTCGCGCATTCGGCCCTGATACGCGTGATCGATCAGCACGCCCGCCATTGCGATGGCCAGCGACGCCTTGTCCCCGGCGACCGCGCACAACTCCCGCAATTCTTCGAAACTCTCACGGGCAATATGTGCATCGGTTCGCCAGGCGATGCCGCACAACATGGTGCGCGGGGCAATGCGCATGATGCCTCGGTCCGGGTGATCGGCGGGTAGCGCGTCGGCGATCTTTTGGGCCCGCGTCCAACTCAGCTGTGCGGCGGCGATGTCGCGGTTAGTGGCCCACGTGGCGCCGCGCATGTGCCCGCCATACGCGGCGAGCAAGTCTCCTGCTGCCTCAAGATGTTCGGCGATCAAGGAGGCGTTCTCGTCAGTGGCTTCGATCGCGGCGGCGAGGCGTCGGTGCAACTCGGCGCGATCTGATTTGAGCTGCGATTCGTAGGCCACCGCACGAATTAATGGATGCCGGAACGCATATTCTGCACTCGGCGTGAAGCGCACCTGATCCACCAGCTGTGCCGTGACAAGGTCGTCGATCGCCGGATCGATGTCCAGTTCAGCCAACAGGCCTGGACTGAAGCGTGACCCGATCACGGCTGCAGCATTCAACGTGCGTTTCGCCTTGACATCGAGACGATCGATGCGCGCGGCGATAGCCGCCTGCAGCGTGGCCGGAACGCTGACTTCGCCAACATCCGAGCGGCATATGTACGAACCGCGCTGCCCCTGCAGTACCTTTCGCTCGGCCAGATCCCGGACGATCTCCTCGGCGAAGAAGGGGTTGCCTGCCGCACGGGCGACGATCACTGTAGCCAAGGCGCCGACCGATGGGTCACTGCCGAGCAGCTCGTCGATTAAATCCGAGGATTCCGAATCACTCAGTGGTGCAAGAACCACCGTCTGGCCACCCGGCGGTGCAAGCGCCCCGCGGTACTCCGGCCGGTAGGTGATCAACACGGTCAGCGGCACCTGCGCAACCACAGGCAGGAAGCCGGCCAGGATCGATTCACTGACCTCGTCGATCCAGTGCGCGTCCTCGACGATCACCACCGCCGGGGTGGTTCGAGCCAGCGTCGTGGCGTTCACCACTGCCGCAATTCGGCGCCGGCGCGCATCCGGATCAATCTCCGGAAGCGCGACATCGGGATCGGCTATACCGAGAAAGTCGTCCAGCAGCAATAGGTCCTGCGGATCAGCATCGGGCACCTGCGTGCGGACCTGGGCACGCGCCGTGACACTGTCGAGGCCCGAAATTCCGGCCACGTCCCGCAGAAGTCGCGCAGCCACGAGAAACGGGATGTCGCTTGTGTGCGATTCGCAGTAAGTGGAAAAGACTTCGACACCACGGCTTCTCGCGAGTGCAGCTGTCTCGGCCACGAGTCGGCTCTTGCCGATACCGGCCGGCCCAACGACACCGACAACACACCCCTGCCCAACAACCGAACGGTCGAGCATGCCTTCCAGGGCAGCGAGTTCCCATCGTCGCCCCACAAGTGCGGTTTGCGCGACCGGCTGCACAACCCCCGCGATTCCCAATAGACGACGAGCCCCGACTGGTTCGTCAGCGCCCTTGATGCGGGCCCGCGCCGGATCGGCGAGGACCGCGGTTTGCTCGACCAGTCTTGCCGTGGATTCGCTTAGCATCACTCCACCGGGCGGTGCAACCGACTCCATCCGCTGAGCCATCCCTACCTGCTGGCCAATGGTGGTGTAACCGAAAGGACCAGAGCCAATCTCACCGGCAATCACCTGACCGGAGTTCAACCCAACCCGCAGACACAGCTCCACGTCATCGCGGTCTCGAACATCGACGGAGAGTCGCTTCACCTCCTCCTGAATCGCCAAAGCCGCCAGACAGGCACGAAGCGCGTGGTTCTCCAACGCCACCGGCGCACCGAACACCGCCATGATCCCGTCACCGGTGAACTTGTCCACCGTGCCCCCGTAGCGTTGCACCACCGCCGCGCAGCGGTTGACCAGCTCGGTCATGATCTCGCGCAGACGCTCCGGACCGACCGCGGCAGCGATGTCCATCGAATGCACCACGTCGGCGAACAGAACCGTGACCTGCTTATACTCAGCCGATCGGCTGACCTGTGTGACCGGCGCACCGCACTCGTTACAGAACTTAGAGTTCGGCGGCAGTTCAGTGCCGCACGACCCACACGGTCCCGCTATCAGCGCACCGCGACCGTCCGCGCTTGGGTCCACGTCAGTATCGTGTCACCGCAGGCCGGCGGTGTCTGTNATATCGCTTTGCGAGCTTGTACGACAGTCACGATTCTGCGCGCCGTAGCCAGCATACATTCGGCAGGTTGCATCAGGGCCGTCACGTCAGCTCGCCGGGAACTGCGACTGAGTTTTGAGACTCTCGTATGTCTGATTTGAGATCGCCTTGATCGAAGGCGGCGGCATCAACTATGAGCTCACCGATGAGTTGGACACCGTCGGGGTCGCGTGCAGCTCACCGGTTTCGGGGTCGCGCTTCGGGTGCGCTACCCATTGTCACGAATTTTCGCTCGGGCCCTCGGCGGCTTGTGATGTTGGTTGAGTCTTGATCGCAGTCACGACGCGCCAGATCAAGACGACAGCGTGATAGCCGATGACGACCGCTATCGCCAGGGCTACTGCGGGATCTAGCCAATACCAGCCGTGGGTGGCCAAAATGACCGCCCCGGTGACGGCGACACCGCTGGCGGCCGCCGCATCAGCAGCGGTATCAAGCACGACGGCCTTGACGTTGAGGTCCTCACCGCCGTCGTCATCATCGAGATCGCCACCCACAATGATGGCGCCGATGAGCATGACCACGGCGGCGGATGCGCTGACGACCAATACCGGCAGACCGTGGATCTCGGGGGTGCCTGACGCGAGTCGACGGATCGCGGTAACCACGACGCCCACGTTGAGGGCCAGTAACCAGCCGGCGTTGACCAGCGCCGCGATATGGGTCGGGTCTGCCCATCGTCGCGGCTGCTGGCGCAGGGGTTGACGCGTGAGCCAGATCGCCGGCACTGACACACCGATGGCGGCCGCATCAGCGAGATAATCAACGCCGGCAGCCAACACCCCCAGGGAGTGAGCCGCCAGCCCAACGATCACCAGGGCCGCCACCAACAGCAGGTTGAGCCCCAACACCAGTCCCAGCCGAGCGGCCTTCGACATCTTGCCGATGATAGAAGCAGCATGGGCACCCTGACCGCCCACAACCACGGCATCAAGATCGCCCATCAGCGCGTCGGCCCCACCGACGATCCGCTCCTGTTGATCATGGGCACCGGCGCCGCCATGCTGTACTGTCGCGACCACTTCTGCTGACAGCCCATGCACTTTGCCGACGTGAGAGGCGTCGTTACAGCTATCTTTCGCTTGACGGCGGATCGCCAATACCCCCGGTGTACAACACAATTCGCGAGTCGAATAACTCACGGCCGAAAGCGAGTGGTTCGCGAGTGCATTTGGAATTTCCACGTTGTCCTGTGCCGCTGGCGCACCGTCGACACGCAACCAACTCCCAAACGAACGGCACCGCCGACAACCGACTCAATCCGCGCGGCGACCCCATCCGCTAGCTGTGCGACCCCCGGCAATTTCTCGGGCGCCGAGCCGGCAAAAACCTGGCCGGACAAGATAGAACCTCCACCGCCAGCACCGCAGCACACGCGTCCGGCCAGTGACAAGCGTCGGGTCCAGGCTAGCGCGACTCTCGAATCCTCACGGTGGTTCAGACCGCCACCGCTCGGAAGCTAGCGGGTAGCCGGGCCCCGAGGCAGCGAGGCAAGGTGTCGATCGGCTGCTCGCAAGGGGATCGCTTTGCGAAGCCATGTGATCGGAGTGTCGTACTGATAGCGGCTTCGGCCGCTGCCAGAGCCACCGCGCCGCGGTGGCCGGGCCTCACACAGGAGGTGCGCCATGGCGGCGCTTCTCATCGGTTACGCACGCTGCTCCACCGACCAGCAAGACCTCACCGCCCAGCACGACGGCCTGATCGCACTGGGCGTCTCGCCGGCCAGGATCTACGTCGATCACGGCCTGACCGGCACGAACCGAGACCGACCCGGCCTGCGGGAGGCGATAGCGGCCTGCCGAGAAGGCGACACCCTGGTGGTGACCAAGCTCGACCGCCTCGCCCGGTCGCTGCCCGACGCGCGGGCGATCGCCGAGGAACTCACGGCCCGACAGGTCCGTCTCAGTCTCGGCGCTTCGGTCTACGATCCGAACGACCCAGTCGGCCGGCTGTTGTTCAACGTGTTGGCCATGGTCGCGGAGTTCGAGTCCGACCTGATCCGGCTCCGCACCCGAGAAGGGATGAAGGTGGCGAAGTCCAAGGGTCGGCTCCGCGGCAAGCAGCCCAAGCTCAACCCCCGGCAGGAAGCACATCTGGTCGGCCTGTTCCAGGCCGGTGAACATAGCATCGCCGAACTCGCCGACCTGTTCGGTGTCTCTCGCTCCACCGTCTACCGCGCTCAGCAACGCCACCAGGCCGCTGCCCGACAGTAAGACCGCAGGAGCCGTCCCAAAAAACGCCAGTGCTTAGCACCCACGGCCCAGCGCCCCCAATACCGCCCCGCAGGCCGTAAACCGTTCGGTTTACGAGCAGCTGATCATCGACACCTTGCCCCGCTTTCCCCGGCTGGGTACTTAGCTGGGCGGGGGCCGTCGATACTTCCACGTTTCCGCAGGCCGTTAGGTGGGACTAACGTTTAGTCTCGCGGCATGGATCGCATCTGGCAGTGGGCCTGGGATCGGTACGGGGCCACGTATTCGTGGGCGATCTGGGTAGGCTCTCGCCGTACAACTGCCGGGCGACCTCGTTTGGTCGTTGTTGGTCGTGGCTTTCGAGAAGTCGGGTCGCTACGTCGAGGCGACCGTTGTGACGGTGATCGCGGTGGCCGTGTTGTCGTTCGTGGTGGTTCTTCCCGGCAGCCGACGGTTCCGTCTTGTGCAAGGGTGGGCGGCGGGCCGTGAGGTCGATCGTGCAGCGGCATTGCAAGACACTTACAGCTGGACTCGCGCAGCCGGTGTTCAAGCGACGGGGTTTAGGACTGTGTGGGTCGCAGTGCTTTTGATGGTTGTCGGTGTGATCGTGGGAGCGAGTGGGACGCGGCTTGTCCAGTACGGGATTTTGGGCGCCGCGTTCGGAGCTGGCTCGGCATTGTTCGGTATGCACAGCTTCCTGGACCCCGCGTTGCGGCCAGCCAGGGTCGCCCTGGTTTGTGACACCGAGATCGGTGACTCGCTTCCCCGCTCACGCCCGACTTTTGCCGCGTGGGCGAACTTGTCGGTGCTCGCGGCCGCGTTCGCGTTCGCCCTCACGGGCGCGATGCTGGCGGCCGTGTTCGGTCGCGTCCGTGACGTGCCCGTGCTCTGCGTAGTGTTCGCATCTGCGCAGGCGCTTTTCTACGCGGTGCCGTTCACCGTCGGCATGGGCTTCGCGTCGTCTTTGCGCCCAATTCGCGACCTCGCTGAGGCGACTGAACGGGTTGGGGCCGGCGACTATGGCCGACGCCTGCCGGTGGTGCAGGACGATGACCTCGGGGCGCTGGCGGCGTCGTTTAACCGCATGCAGACCGGATTGGCTGAGCGGCGACGACTGCATGCTGCGTTTGGCACTTACGTCGATCCGGCCCTTGCGGCGCGGCTGCTGGAGCAGGGGGATGATGTATTCACCGGTGAGCGCCGCGAGGTGACCGTGATGTTTATCGACGTTCGCGATTTCACCCCGTTCGCCGAGGCCAACAGGGCCGAGGACACGGTCGCGCGTCTCAACGCGCTGTTCGAGATCGTGGTGCCGACCGTTGTCGGTGCCGGTGGGCATGTCAACAAGTTCCTCGGTGATGGCGCGCTGGCCGTCTTCGGTGCCCCGAACGACCTCGCTGATCACGCCGATGCCGCCGTGGGGGCCGCTGTGCTGATTCATCGTCTGGTCGCCGAGCGATTCGGCGGGGAGCTTCGCATCGGCATCGGGATCAACACCGGTGTGGTGATCGCCGGAACCATCGGCGGCGGAGGCAAGCTCGAGTTCACCCTCATCGGTGACACCGTCAACGTGGCTGCCCGCGTGGAGCAACTCACCAAAACCACAGGCGACGCTATCCTTCTCACCCAGCAGTGCGTCGACACTTTGGCGTTTCGACCGCCTGGACTAATCGACCGCGGATTCCATGTCCTGAAAGGAAAGTCAGCCGCCGTGCAGCTCTTCGGCCTCGACCAAGAGTCGGACGCGCGGGCTGGCCTCAATAGTTAGCGAGGTGAATCAAACCTCTGCGCGACTACCCTACGACCAGATACTTTCGCTTGCGACTTTCGAGAAACCCACAAAATTTACCAACGAGACAGAGACAAGGTGTGCCTATGCTGTCCATGGTGCTGCATGTCCAAGGAATCTCGTCCGACATCGACGGCAGCTTGATCGACTCCACCACGCCGGTCGAGCGGTCCTGGCGCACCTGGGCCGAGGGATATCGCGTTGACGCCGATGAAGTACTCCGGATCTGTCACGGCCGACGAACCGAAGACGTTGTGCAGCGCTCGTTGATGGGGTCGCATCAGCGACGGCAAGGAACCTTGGTTGTTTTCGATCACCCGCAAGGGGATCCGCTATTCGGCGAGCTCGTTCTTGGACCGGAACCCACACATCTCCCCTCAGGTGGGGAGGACAGTTCTTACCGCTGGTCTTGACGGTTGGCGGTGACCAGGTCGATCGGTGGGATGTAGCCGGTGATGCTGTTGATGGTGCGATGCAGGCCGTGGTGCAGCGCGTCGATGTCGCAGCGGGCCAGACCGCCGGTGGTGGCGATGAGGTGTTCGGTGGTGAATGCTAGATCGTTGATGGTGCCCAGGATGCGGCGGTCGGCGGTCTTGGCCACGGCCACCTGCTGGGGGTCGAGTTCGCCGAGTGTATCGATGGGCAGGTGTTCGGCGTGCAGCGCGGCCTGGATCGCCGCCACGACCGGCGGGCCGATCGGGCGCAGGCCGGCGGCGGTGACGTTGGGCATGAACACCGAAAACAAGGTGCCGGCGTGGGTCACCAGCAGGCATTTGCGCCGGTCGATCCTGATCAGGTGGGCATACCAGTCCTGCTCGCAGGCTTGGCCGATGGCCAGCTCAGACACCCCCAGCAGCGCCAACACCTTGGCGGTGCATCGCAGCATCACGAGTCATGATCGTAGGCAGCGCCACCGGTGAGCGGTACGCACGAACGCCGTGGCGGTGCGCCGGTACAGTGTGGCGGCGTGTTGGTCGCTGATCTGGGTCACTTCCTCGACATGCCGCCCGACGCTTCGGGTTCCGCGCGGCGCCTCGCGCAGCATTTGGGCGACATTGTCCGGGCGGGCACCGCCGGCGAGGTTGGTGATCCGTGGGTGTCGGCGTTGCCGTGTCGACGCCGACCGGCCCACAGGCGCTGCCCCGGGCGGATGACCATCATCCTCGTGGGGGCCGAGGCGTCGGCGCCGATCCGATGGTGGTGCACCGTCTGCGACGACGAGGGGGTGCTCCGCAACTGGGCAGACACTCCCTACGACCTGCGCCGCCGCCGGCTCAGCGTTGCCGGCGACGTCGACGAGGTCATCGTCAGCGACGAGACCGCCGCCGCGCTACGCGGGCTGGTGTTGCTCGACCCCGACTGTGAGCGACTGGTGTTTGGCATGCGCGCCCACCCCGACGGCGCTGTCTTGCTGGCCAGTGCACACGACCTCGAGGAGCTGATCGGGTTCGTGGCCGCCGAAGCCAACCACGAACCCAACCGGCGCCGCCAAGACCGCCTCGACGCCGCGTTTAACGCACTGACCGAAGCCGCCCAAACCCTAAACGGTTGAACATCTCTCGGCCTTGCAGTGTCGGCCCCGGCCCGTCGAAGCATCCGCAGCGGGGTGTCCACAAACCCAAACCCGCGCCTCGTTTCCCATGACACCATCAGGGGCGGCCGCGGGCGTGCCCCTCCCTCGAGTTCCTCTGCCCGTATACTGACCACGAAGCCGCGAACCGGCCGGTGCTTTACACCAGCTTTCGGACGCGACCCACAAACAATGTCTGTGCCCAGTGCGGGCATGACCGCAACGTGGAGGGCTGACCGGTGGATCGAACTGAGGTCACGTTCCTGTCCGAGGGCATACGTTGCGCGGGCTGGCTGTACCGACCCCCCGATGGCAACGGCGACGTCCCCTGTGTGGTGATGGCCCACGGGTTCGGACTGACCCGCAATGATGGCCTGGCCTGTTACGCCGAAGCGCTGGCGCGGGCCGGAGCCGCTGTACTGGTCTATGACCATCGCTACCTTGGCGATTCGGAAGGTCAACCACGGCAACGGGTCCGCATGTCTGAGCAACTTGAGGACCGCCTGGCGGCGATCGCATTTGCGCGCACACTTGAGGGGATCGACGCCGATAGAGTCATCATGTGGGGCTACTCGCTGAGCGGCGGGACCTCGATCGAGGCGGCCGCTACAGATCAGCGCATAGCTGGTGTAATCCTGCTCTGCCCCTTCACTGACGGCCGGTGGCGGTCCACCCACGGCATCAAAACCCAGCCGCGCAACGCGCTGTGGCTGATGGGCCAGGCGATCAGGGATGCGACGATTCCCGTGTCAGCGCCGCCGGGCAGCCACGGGGGACTGACCTTCCCCGGCGAGTTCGACGGTTTCCGCTCGGCAGTGGCGCCTGGTTGGCGCAACGAAGTGCGCGCCGCGATGGCGCTACCCTTGCCGTTCTGGCGGCCAGTTGCTCACGCGCGGAAAGTCAAATGCCCAATGCTGATCCAGGTCGGTCAGCGCGATATCTCGGTATCAGCCAAGGCGATAGACCAGCTCGCGCACCGGGCACCGCGCGTCGTGGTGAAACGGTACGATGTTGATCACTTCCAGCCGCTCTACGGCGACCATCCAGCACTGATCATCACCGACCAAGCGGATTGGTTGACAGCCACTATCCCAGTACTTACTCAGCGCAAAAAGTGAATGAATTCCGTTCGACGGGGTCCGCTTAACAGCGGACTTGACTCGGTTGTCTCGATAACCTTCAAGCGGACAGGGCGACTTTGAGCGGCCACGCTTAGCGGCAGGCGTGGCTCGATGGCAGGAAACTTCGGCTCGCCGCCGCTCCGCAGTGCCGCACAGGGTTCGGCTTACGGCAGCCGATCGAAACGTTGATCGTCATGACATAACGGGAGTGATCGGCCAGCAACTGTTGCGAGTCGCGTTTACGGCACAATCACATGCGGCGAATAATTCTTCCGTTCTATATCAAGGAATCTTCGGTAGTTTTCTCACTCTTTCTGGGGAGGCTGCCACCAACCGATCAACGATGTCGGCTAAGCCGGTGAAGCCGGGGGCTGCAACCATCTCGGCTGCCACGCGTCGGCTAGCTCGTTGGTAGCGCGGCTGATTCAGTACGGCCAGGATGTCGCGGCGCAGAGCGCTTGGCGTTGGTCGTTCTGTTCTGATGCGTCGCCCGACACCAGACCAGGCGACGCGAGCGCCGACTTCGGGCTTGTCTTCTTTGCCACCGGTGGCGACGATCGGTAGCCCGTAGCGCAGGGCGTATTGGATTCCGCCGTACCCGCCGTTGGTGACGAAAACGTTGGTGCGGGGCAGCAACTCGTCATAAGGCAGGTACTCGGCGGCGCGTGCATTCGCCGGCAGCGGTGGCAGTGTGTCGAGCGGGCGACCGCCCGTGGCCACCGTGACCAGCACATCCTCGCCGGCGAGCGCCTCGAGCGTCGGCGCGATCACTTGGGCGTAGTCCTTGTTCGCGAACGTGCCTTGGGTTACATGGATGACCGGGCGCGCGCCATCGAGGTCGCCCCACCAATCCGGCAGCGGTGCCTGCGAGCCGGTGGCGCTCAACGGGCCGATGAAGTGAAGCGACGCCGGTGCATCCGAGCGGGGGTACTCAAAGGAAGGCACGGTGAACTGGACGACCGCGTCGGCCCAGGCGAGCCAGTTCATTATCTGGCCCGGCAGGGCTCGGCCGTGCACGGCGCGGTGGAGCCGGTCGAGGGTGTCGTCGGCGCGCGCCCAGACTCGGCGGTTCAGCGCGGCCAAGATGGCATTGCGCCGGCGGTTAAACAACCGCGCCGGGGGTAGGCCCATGCCGAACGGTGCGGTATCGGCGCTAGGCATCACCAGCGGAATCACACTGGACACGACGACCGCCGGGCGCGTGGGCCGCCGATGTGCGAGCAGGAACGCGCCGCCGGCGAAATTCTGCTCGGCGAGCACGACATCGGCCGGCTGTGCGGTGTGGGCGGCCATGATCGCTTCGTACTGCAGCTTGGCCGGTTTGGCGAAGACGTGCTCAACGTCGAACGCAGCCGCTTTGAGCCCCTTCAACTTTGCGCGCTCGGTGAATTGCTCGAAAACGTTGTCGTCATAGTCGATGTCGGGCGGCAACGCGATGTGCGTTGCGCCCGTGGCGCTGACCCGGTCGGCGAAACGGGCGCCGGTGATGAACCGCACGTCGTCGCCGCGCTCAACGAATCCTCGGGCGGCAGCCAACAGGGACGTCACGTGGCCCTGGAATGGAACGCTGGCAACGATGATCGACGACATCGCTCCCCCTCGGGATCGCGTATTGGGTTGTGCGATATACTATTCACTAGTATGGCACAAGAGTCAATATCTCGGGTATACCGATCTGAGTTGCGTCAGCAGCAGGCGGCGCAGACGCGATCTAAGGTGGTCGCGGCGGCCGCGGAGCTGTTCGCCACGCTGGGGTACGCCGGCACCACGTTCGCGAAAATCGCGGCGGCAGCGGGTGTTTCCGCTCAGACGGTCCAGGCGCACGGCCCCAAGGCGGCGCTGCTGAAAGCCGCGGCCGAGTACGTGACATTCGGCGAGCCCGACAAGGACGACGTGTTCGACCTCAAGCTCGGACAGCGTCTCCTTGCCACCGGCGACCGCGATGAGGCGATCAGCTCCATGATCTCCGCGCTGTCCGACATGTACGGGCGCGGCGCGTCATTGTGGCTGGCGCTGGCCGGCGCCGCAACCATGGACCCCGAGTTGGGCCGCTACCACGCCGAATGGGTAGCCGACATCACCCTTCAGCACCGGCGACTACTCGCGGTGTGCCGCGACCGCGGATGGCTACGGGATGACATCCCGTTCGACGACCTCGTGGAGACGACAGCGGTCCTGACAAGCGCGGAGACCTACCAGCGCATCGTGCACCACGGCGGCCTCAGTGCAGACGCCTACCAGAAATGGCTCCTGCGAATACTGAACGAGACGGTGTCAAAGCGCTAACCAGTCCCCGGGGCCAATAACCGGCACCGCAAGCACCACGGCGTAGCAGCACGCGCGCGCCAGGACGTCCATCCGTCTGAGTAGGGGATCCCCTTACGGGCGTCGCCTCGGGGGCTTGCCAACCTCCGTTGACCCTGGTTAGCGTCCCTGCGATGGCGGCCCGAACCGCGGGTCGTTCGGAGGTGAGATGCCGGTCCGCTACTTGTCCGATCCGGAGCTGGCCCGGCTGAGCGGCTGGCCGGACGAGATCGCCGACGAGGACGCGGTCACCTACTTCACGCTTTCCGCCGACGATCTGTCGTGGCTAGCCGGCTTCAACCGCCCGCAGAACCGACTCGGCGTCGCCGTCCAATTGTCGACACTGCCGTGGCTGGGCTGGATTCCCGACGACCTCGCCGGTTGCCCGCCCACGGCACTCGATCGACTCGCTGAGGCTTTGGCCATTGCGCCGGATACCTCGTCGGCATTGCTGACCGAATACGGCGGCTGGCAGGGCGAGACCCGGCGCAAGCACCGGGGTCGGGTACTGGACAGGCTGGGCTGGCGCTTGTGCGGCGCCGGCGAACGCAAACTGCTCGACGAGTTCCTGCTGGCCCGGGCGCTCGAACACGATGCCCCTGGCGTCCTGCTACGTCTGGCCTGCGACTGGTTACGCGCCGAATCGATCGTCCGCCCACCAGTAGACACCCTGACTCGTCGGATCGCCACGGCACGTGACGCGGCCCGAGCCGAGACCTACCACCGGCTCGGGCCGCTGCTGCAACCACCGAGGCCGATGCAGCTGGACCGACTGCTCGACGTCGAGCCTGACCTCGGCATCACCCGCCTGGCGTGGCTGCGCCGTGGCGCCACCGTCGCCACACCCGAACTGCTCAAGGCCGAGCTGGACAAGCTGGAGTTCCTGCGACGCCACGGCGCCGACACCCTGGATCTGTCCCGACTCCCGGCGGGACGACGCCGCATGCTCGCCGAGATCGGCCGCCGCTCAACCAATCAGGCGCTGCAGCGCGCCGACGTCGAGCGCCGCCATCCCGTCCTGCTCGCGACGCTGGCCGAGACCTACGCCGAGGTACTCGACGAACTTGTGCAACTGCTCGACCAGGCACTTGCCGGCGCGGACTCCCGAGCCCGCCGCGAGTTGTCCCAGCGGCTCGTCGACCGCGCCAAAGCCGAGGCGGACCGGGCGCAGCTGCTTGATGAGATCCTCGACGTGCTCGCTAACCCCAACGTCTCGGACACCGACGCTGGCCGCCTGGTCCGCGCGCAGATCGGAATGCCCCGGTTGATCGCCGCCCGCCGACCAGCCGAGCAGCGAGAGCCGCGCGACCACGGCCACTTCCAGCTGCTGGCCGCCCGCTACAAGTACCTGCGCACCTTCACCCCGCCGGTGATTGCCGCCCTGCCGCTGACCGGCAACACCGCTAGTTCGCCCATTGCCACATTGCTCAGGGCCGTGGAGGTGCTGCGCGACCTGAACGCGGCCGGTCGGACCACCGTCCCAGAGGACGCGGCCACGACAGATGCCACGGTGTTCGTGCCGACCCGCTGGCGCAGCTACCTCGACACCGCCCGAGGGCAGGGCCGCGGTGCGGCCTACCGGCACTACTGGGAACTGAGCGTGCTCTACGGAGTGCAGGCCGGACTACGCGCTGGCGACCTGTGGGTGCCCGGCTCACGCCGCTACACCGACCCCGCCACCCTGCTCTTGCCGCCGGAGCGATGGGCCGGGCAGCGAGACGACTTCTGCACCGTCACCGGCTCCGACCCGAACCCGTCCCGGCAACTCGAACGACTCGAGACCGAGCTGCACACGGCGGTTGCGAGGTTGGAGACGATCTTGGCGGACCCCGGCGCCGAGGGACTCGCACGACTGGGTGATGACGGTGAGCTGATCGTGTCTCCGCTGCCCGCCGAACAGATTCCGGCCGAAGCGAATACGCTCGCGGAGGCTACATCGGCCCGGTTGCCGCGGGTGCAGTTGCCGGCGCTGCTGATCGAGGTTGATCAGCTGACCGGGTTCAGCGAGGAGTTCACCCACGCCGGCGGTGCCCAGCCACGCAGCCCCGACCTGCGCCGCAACCTGTACGCGTCGCTGATCACCTACGCCTGCAACCTCGGCTACGCCGGGATGGCCGACGCATCCGGCATCTCCGCAGACGCGCTCGCCTGGACCTCACAGTGGTACCTACGCCAAGAGACGCTGCGGGCGGCCAACACGCGACTGGTCAACGCCCACCACGCACATCCACTCGCGACGCTGTGGGGCGGCGGGACGCTGTCGTCATCGGACGGGCAGCGTTTCCCGCAGCGCGGTCGCAGCCTGACCGCCCGAGCACTGTCGCGGTACTTCCTCGACGAGGGAACAACGACGTATACCCACGTCTCCGATCAGCACTCCACTTACGGCACCACAGTCATCCCGACCACCTGGCGCGAGGCCGTCGCGGTGCTCGATGAGATCTTCGGCAACCCAACGGATTTGCCGCTCGGCGAGCACACCGTCGACACCGCCGGACAAACCCTTGCCACGTTCGCGATCTTCTACCTGGCCGGGTTGCAGTTCTCCCCACGCATCCGAGACATCGGCCGCCTCCAGCTCTACCGCCTCGGAAACGCATCCAGCTGGCGCACTAGATACCCGCACGCCGGACCGCTGCTCGGTCAGCCGATCCAGACCCAGCTGATCACCGAACACTGGAACGACCTGCTCCGACTGGTCGCCTCGATGAAGTTCGGACACACCACCGCCAGCCTGCTCATTGCCAAGCTGCACGCCAGCAGCCGACAGAGTGGCCTCGCCAAGGCGCTGCACGAGTACGGCCGCCTCGTGCGCACCATCTATGTCTGCCGGTACGTCGCCGACGAAGAACTGCGCCGGCGGGTACGGCGGCAGCTCAACAAGGGCGAGAGCCTGCATGCGCTGCGCCGCAACCTGTTCTTCGCCCATCAAGGCCACGTCCGCCGCCGCCACCTCGACGAGCAGATCGATCAAGCCCTATGCCTGACGCTGGTCACCAACGCTTGCGTGCTGTGGACCACCACCTATCTCGCCGACACGATCGACGCGCTGCGCGCAGACGGCATCGAGGTCAGAGACGACATCGCCGCGCACCTGACCCCGGCCCAGCATGACCAGATCAACTTCTACGGCACCTACTCGTTCGACATCGACGCCGAACTCCACCGCGACGGGCGCCGCCCGCTGCGCGTCCCCGCCTGATCTCCACAAGATCGCGAAAACACCCAGAATCGTTCCCTTGCTAAGCCGACCCCGATCGCGAAACACAGCGTTCCATCGGTCGACGCTGGCGACTCGCTGTTTGACAAGCATGACTCCGGCCATGGCAACCTCCGCTCTGGACATTATGTCTACACCCGTAGACATAATGTCCAGCCTAGCGTCGTCGCGGCGGTTATGTCTACAGTCGTAGACGACGCGAAGGAGTGACATGAACACCGTGACGCCCCGGCGCCGCGACGCGGGCGCCACCCGCACCCGCCTGCTGGAAGCGGCTCGCGAGCTCTTTCTGGCCAGGGGGTATAGCGCCATCGGTCTACGCGAGGTGGCGGCGAGGGCCGGTGTGGATGTCACTCTGGTTCGCCGCTATTTCGGTTCTAAGGAACGGCTTTTCGCGGAGGCGACGGAAGTTTCGGAGAATGTGGAGGAGATCCTGGGTGCCGCCGACGAGGCGCTGGCAGAGCTGTTGATTGCCCGCGTCCTGCACGCCCGCCGCGACGTCGATGCGCCGTTGTTCGCGCTCTTGCGGTCCAGCGGCGACCCCTCGGTCGTGGCGCGGCTCAATGCCCAGCTCGACGAGGGCCTTACGCGCAACCTGGCGAAGCGGATAACCGCGGACCGGCCCAGGATCCGCGCGGACATGGTCACGGCCCTGTTGTTGGGCATTGGCGTGCAACGCGTCCTATTGCAGAAGAAGCCGATGGCCAACGCTCGCGACGGCGACATCGCGGCGGTATTTTTCGAGGCGTTCGAGGCGATAACCAAACTGCCGAAAGGGCAGTGATTCAGTCAGCGTCCGGATCGTCGGGCTCGGCCAGATAGCCCTCAGCGACGGCGTGTTCGATGCTGTCGCTCAGTTTGGGGCACGAGCGGATGCGTGCGGTATCGCCGCCGAAGTTACGCACCTCGGTGAAGTGCGCGCAGCGCTGCCATGCTTCGGTGTTCCACTGCACCGCGGTGTGGCCGGGGCCCAGCCTTCGGACGGTGACCGTGACGTGGCAGAACCGGCAATCCACCGGAAGCAGCCCCGAACTGAGGTAGCGTTCTCGGTCGGCGCGGCTGGCCTCGGCGACGGCGGCGGCGCGTTGCGGATCGTTGGCGAAATCCCTTGACTTCGACCAAGATCCGCCATTGCTTTCGGAACTGGCCGGTCGCTCGTCGTGATCGTGGTGATCGCCGTGCAGCAACAACATCGACCGAGCGAGCCGATCGACGTCAGGAACCTGATCGCCGGGCATGTCGGTCAGTGTTGCTCCACGGGAACGTCTTCGGTCTCTTTGTCTTTGAGGTTCTCTTCGACCTCGGCGTTCCAGTACTCGTTCGCGCGTGTGGTGTCCACCTCGATCTCGAAGCGCTCCACCATCTCCGGCGCGATGTCGGCAACGTCGACATAGAACTGCTGATACCAGCGGCGCAGCTGGTACACGGCGCCGTCCTCCTCGACCAGCAGTGGGTTGTCGATGCGGGTCTTGTGCTTCCAGATCTCCACGTCCTGGAGGAAGCCCTTGCTGACGCCTTCGGTGAACACCCGCGACAGCTTGTCGGTCATCGCTTCGTCCATGCCCTTGGGCTTTTCGACGATGACGCCCCACTGCAGCACGAACGAGTTCTGGGTCACCGGGTAGTGGCAGTTGATCAGGATCGACTCGGCCTTATAGCCGCCGTAGCTGTTGTGCAGCCAGTTGATCATGAACGACGGCCCGAAGTAGGACGCCTCCGAGTCCAGGTGCGCCTCCCCGTAGGAGGTGCCCAGGTCGTTGACGTCCGGCCGGCCCACGTTGTGCAGGTACTGCGATGCGATGTGGCCCTCGAAAACGTTCTTGAAGTACGTCGGCAAACCGAAATGGATGTAGAAGAAGTGCGCCATGTCGGTGACGTTGTCGATGATGTCGCGGCAGTTCGACCCCTCGATGAGGATGCGATTCCACCGCCATTCGGTCCACTCGTCGCTGGCCGCTTCCGGGATGTCGGGAATCCGGACCGCGGGGTCCGGCGGATTCTGTTCGTGGTCGTGCCAGACGAACAGCAGGCCGCCGCGCACATCGGTCGTCCACGAGCGGGTGCGCGCCGTCTTCGGAGTGCGCTTGGCGTACGGCACCAGCTTGCAGCGGCCATCACCGCCCCAGCGCCAGTCGTGGAACGGGCAGGCCACCTCGTCGCCCTTGATGGTGCCCTCCGACAGGTCGCCACCCATGTGCCGGCAGTAGCCGTCCAGCACCTTCAGGTCCCCGTGCGAGTCGGCGAAAACCACCAGCTTGGTACCGAACGCCTCGACCGAGTGCGGCTTACCGTCCTTGAAGTCCTTCGCGACGCCCAGGCAATGCCAGCCCCGGGCGTACCTTGTCGGCAATGCGCCGGGATCGATCTCCCGGATGCCGACCGCCTTGGTGTCGGTACTCACCTGTCCACCTCCAACTCACTGGCCCTCTAACTAGAACACGTTACAGTTTTGCGGCGGGGACGCGCAACGACGGCGCGTCTGGTCACGGCATATGCGCGCTGGGGTATATCTAGACGATGCCGCTGTTTGCTTTCGAGGGTCGGGCGCCGCGGGTCGATCCCACGGCGTTTGTGGCCCCGACCGCCACCCTGATCGGCGACGTTGTCATCGAGGCCGGTGCATCGGTGTGGTTCAACACCGTGCTGCGCGGCGACTACGGTCCGATCGTGGTGCGCGAGGGCGCCAACGTGCAGGACGGGTCCGTGTTGCACGCGCCGCCCAGCATTCCGGTCGACATCGGCCCAGGCGCCACGGTGGCGCATATGTGCTGCATTCACGGGGTGCACGTCGGATCCGAGGCCCTGATTGCCAACCACGCCACCGTTCTCGACGGCGCGGTGATCGGCGCGCGCAGCCTGATCGCGGCCCACTCGCTCGTGACGGCCGGCACCCAGATACCCGCCGGCATGCTGGCGGCCGGCGCACCGGCACAGATCAAGGGCCCGGTCGCCGGAACGGGCGCCGAGATGTGGATCAAGGTGAATCCGCAGGCCTACCGCGAACTGGCTCAGCGGCACCTGGCCGGGCTTGAGCCGCTCTAGACCTTCCGGGCCGACGCGGCCGCGCGGTCCATCTCCCAGTACGCGCGCAGGGCGGTCACCTTGCCCTCGTCGTTGGCCCTGTACGTGAACACACCTTCGGCGGTCACCTGGTAGTCCCCATGGGTGATGAGGATGTGCCCGACATTGGCTTCCTCGTTGCCGCATTGATAGGTGTCGCGGAAGACGAACTCGATTTTGGTGGTGGGGGCGATGGCCTTGTCCCAGAAGGCCGAGATCGCGTCGCGGCCCCGGTGGCCCTT
The DNA here is from genome assembly GCF_025822865.1 of Mycobacterium paraffinicum. Lineage (NCBI taxonomy): Bacteria > Bacillati > Actinomycetota > Actinomycetes > Mycobacteriales > Mycobacteriaceae > Mycobacterium > Mycobacterium paraffinicum. The sequence goes on from NZ_JACKUR010000012.1 coordinate 19,200, forward strand.
GCCCTCCGGGTCGAAGGCCGACGGCCCGATCGGGTCCTCCACGATGGCGTCGTCGGCGAACACCGCCAGCCACGCCTCTTTGTCCCTGGCTATGACCGCCTCGCGCGAGCGCCGACCGGCCTCGTGCGCCGGGTGCTCGCTCACGCGCCGACTTTCTCAGGCGTGGGCTTGTCCGCACCGACCACCCACATGGAGTAGTACTGCGAGCCGCCCCCGTACGCGTGGCCCAAGGCCTTGCGCGCGCCCTGAACCTGGTGATCCCCACCTTTGCCCATCACCTGAATCGCCGCCTCGGCGAACCGAATCAGGCCGGAGGCGCCGATCGGGTTCGACGAAAGCACACCGCCGGACGGGTTGACCGGCAGCCGTCCGCCGATCGCCGTCTCGCCGGCTTCGGTGAGTTTCCAACCCTCGCCCTCGGGCGCAAACCCGAGGTTTTCCAACCACATCGGCTCGAACCACGAGAACGGCACGTAGATTTCCGCGGCGTCGATCTCGTCGATCGGGCTGGTGATGCCCGCCGCCTTCCACAGCGCGGCGGCCGCGTCACGCCCGGCCTGCGGGCTGACCTGGTCGCGGCCCGAGAACTGCAGCGGCTCGGTGCGCAGCGCGGTGGCATGGATCCATGCCACCGGTTGTCCTTGCGCCAGACGGGCTTCGGCGGCCTCCTCGTTGCCGATCACGACCGCGGCGGCGCCGTCCGACGACGGACAGGTCTCGTCGTAACGGATGGGATCCCATAGCATCGGCGACTCCATCACCTTCTCCAGGGTGATGTCGGGCTGGTGCAGGTGCGCCAGCGGATTGCGGGCGCCGTTGAGCCGGTCCTTGACCGCGACCATGGCGCCGATGTTCAACGGTGCGCCGGATCGACGGATGTAGGACCGCACGTGCGGTGCGAAATAACCACCCGCGCCGGCGCCCACCGGTTTGATGAAGGGGATCGGAATCGACAACGCCCACATGGCGTTTGATTCCGACTGCTTCTCCCAGGCCATCGCCAGCACGCGCCGGTACTTACCCGACTGGACGAGGCTGGCGGCCACCACCGCGGTGGACCCACCGACCGAACCCGCGGTGTGCACCCGGATCAGCGGCTTGCCGGTGGCCCCCATGGCGTCGGCCATGAACAGCTCCGGCATCATGACGCCCTCGAAGAAGTCGGGCGCCTTGCCAACGACGACGGCGTCGATGTCGTCGAACGTCGAACCGGAGTCTTCCAGCGCACGGTCGATCGCCTCGCGCACCAGCCCGTTCATCGAAACGTCTTTGCGCTTGGCTACATACTTGGTTTGCCCGGTACCCAGTACCGCGGCGAGGTGCGCGCCTGCACCGGCCATCAGTTCTTCCCTTCCATGACCGCGACCAGGTTCTGTTGCAACGCGGGTCCGCTGGTGGCGTGCGCGAGCACGCGCTCAGCCGACCCGTTCCAGATATGTTGCGCCGCAAAGCCGATGCGCTCGAGGCCGGCGACGAACATCGGGTTGGCGGCCAGCGCGCCGCCGGACGGATTGACTTTGGTCGGCCCCGGTATCCGGATGGCTTCCTCGACGATCAGGTGCTGGTGGGTGAACGGTGCGCAGATCTCGGCCACGTCGAGGTTGCCGGTCTTGCCGCCCGTGGCGGCATGGGCCGCCGCCTTGGTCGACACGGATTCGGTGAGGTCGCGCGCCCCGAGCGACGGGGTCTCGATGCGGTGCTCGATTCCCGTTATCCAGGCCGGGTTTTCGCACAGCTCGCGCGCCCGGTCATCGGCCGCGAGCACGATGGCGGCGGCGCCGTCAGTGATCGGGGCGATGTCGTGACGCCGCAACGGGTCGGCGAAGAACGGCCTTTCGAGCAACGCGGAGACGCTGACCGGAGGCTCCACGGAGTCCACCCGGCGCGCGTTCTCCCAGGAGTCGAACGCGACGCGCGCCATCTGCTCTTCCGACCACTTGCCGGTGTCGAGCCCGATACGGGCCTGCAGCCCCGCCATGGAGATGGAATCCGGCCACAACGGCGCGACGGTGTAGGGGTCGGTCTGTCGCGAAAGGATCTGCCGCAGAATGCCCGCCGAGGACTTGCCGAAGCCGTACACCAGCGCGGTGTCGACCTCACCGGTCAGGATCTTGATGTAGGCCTCGTAAAGGGCCCAGGCCGCATCCATCTCGACGTGCGATTCGTTGATCGGCGGAACGGCGCCGATCGAGTCGATCGCCGATATGAACGAAAACGCCCGTCCGGCAAGGTAGTCGGACGATCCCGAGCACCAGAAGCCGATATCGGCCTTCGTGATCCCGAGGTCCTCATAGAGCTCGGCGAAGCACGGCATCAACATCTCGACGCCGTTGGTGGTGCCGTCGGTGCGGCGTACGTGTGGGGCGTGGGCAAAGCCGACAACCGCAACGTTGCGAGCGCTCATTTACAGGTAAGCCCTTTACAGGTGGTGCTTGTAGGTGTCGTAGTCGGCGTCGGGTTCCCCCGTCGGCCGGAAGTATTCGATGTTGTCGATGCCAAAGCCCCACTCCTCGCGGGGTTTCCACACCGCCTCCACGCGCATGCCCATCCGCACCTCATGCGCATCGATGTCGGCGACCAGATGCAGGAACGGGATGTCGGCCCCGTCGAGCAGCACATAGGCCGCCACGTACGGCGGTTTGATGCGCTGCCCCTGGAACGGGATGTTGATGATCGCGAACGTCGTGACCGTGCCCTTGTCCGGCAGCTCGACGAACTCGGTGGTCGGCTGGCCGGTGGCCGGATCCGCGCCGTGCGGTGGGAAGTAAACCTTGCCGTGCTCGCCGGTGCGCGCCCCCAGCAGTTTGCCCTGGGCGATGGCGCGCAGGTAGGCGCTTTCCTCGTGGGAGGCGGTGTGCTGAATCGTCAGCGAGATCGGCGTGACGATCATGGTCACCGGGTCTTGTTCACCCGCCGCCTGTTCGGACACCGGCTCGGCGTCCTCGCCGAGCTCGAAGTAGGCGATGTCGGTGATGGCGCCGACCGGCTCGTCGGCCCAGTGCACGTGCACCCGGGAGCCGCTCTTGATGGCGTCGGGGCTGCCGGCATCGACGGCATGCATCAGCGGGGTGTCCGCGCCGTCGAGCTTGATCAGCGCCCAGGCGAACGGACGGTCCAGCGGCTGGCCCTCCAGCGGTTCGGGTTGCCACGTCCAGGACACCACCGTGCCGACGCTGGACACCGGTACCATCTCGCCCAGCGGCTCGTAGGTAACCGGGTCGTATTCCGCCGGCGGTACGTGTACCCGACCATCCGATCCGCGCACCCCCAGGACGTGGCGCTCACGCAGTGCGGTGAAGAACTTGCTTAGCGTGGCGCCGACCGAACGGGTGTAGTCGAAAGACAACGTCAGTGGCGCGGAGAGTGGTGGCTCAGGGTGATCGGTCAAGGTCGGGCTGCTCGAGCTGGCTGTCACGCCATCGAGTAGAACAGGTTCTAAGAACCGTTTCAACATCGGGTCGGCCGGAAGGGTCAATGACTATGAAGCTGGGGTTGCAGCTCGGGTATTGGGGCGCTCAGCCGCCGGAGAATCACGCGGAGCTCGTCGCCGCGGCCGAGGAAACCGGATTCGACGCCGTGTTCACGGCCGAGGCGTGGGGATCCGACGCGTACACCCCGCTGGCCTGGCTGGGGTCGTCGACGCACCGGCTCCGGCTGGGTACCTCCGTGATCCAGCTGTCCGCGCGCACCCCGACGGCGACCGCGATGGCCGCGCTGACGCTCGATCACCTCTCGGGCGGCCGGCACATCATCGGGCTCGGCGTCTCCGGCCCACAGGTAGTGGAGGGCTGGTACGGCCGGCCTTTCCCCAAGCCGCTGGCCCGCACCCGTGAGTACATCGACATCATGCGTCAGGTCTGGGCCCGGGAGAAGCCGGTGACCAGCGACGGCCCGCACTATCCGCTGCCATTGAAGGAGGGGGCCGGGGTTCCGGTCACCGGCCTGGGCAAGCCGCTCAAGCCCATCACCCACCCGTTGCGGCCCGACATCCCGATCATGCTGGGGGCCGAGGGGCCGAAGAACGTGGCGCTGGCCGCCGAGATCTGCGACGGCTGGCTGCCCATCTTCTACACACCGCGGATGGCGGATACCTACAACGAATGGCTCGACGAAGGGTTCGCGCGGCCCGGGGCTCGCCGCAGCCGCGACGACTTCGAGATCTGCGCGACGGCGAACATCGTCATCACCGACGACCGCGCTGCCGCCTTCGCGGCCATGAAGCCCTACCTGGCCCTCTACATGGGTGGGATGGGCGCCGAGGACACCAATTTCCACGCGGACGTGTACCGTCGGATGGGCTACGCCGACGTGGTCGACGACGTAACCAAGCTGTTCCGCAGCAACCAGAAGGACAAGGCCGCGGCCATCATCCCCGACGAGGTGGTCGACGACGCCGCGATCGTCGGCGATATCAACTACGTTCGTGAGCAGGTCAAGGTCTGGGAGGCCGCCGGTGTGACCATGATGGTGGTCAACGGACGCAACGAGGCGCAGATCAGGGAGCTGGCCACGCTAATCTGACCCAGTATTGCCCAACGAATAGAACGCGTTCTAGATTGGCCCGATGACAGCCTCGCAGCACACCATCGCGGGCACGGTGCTCACCATGCCGGTGAAGATCCGCCAGGCAAATCAACACATGGCGATGTTCTCGGTCGACGCCGATGCCGCGCAGCAGATGATCGGTTACAGCGGCCTGCAGGTGTGCCGCTACCTCCCCGGCCGCGCGATCGTGGTCCTGATGTTGATGCACTACATCGACGGCGACCTGGGCCGGTACCACGAGTTCGGCACCAGCGTGATGGTCAACCCACCGGGCTCCAAGGCGAGCGGTCTTGGTGCCCTGCGGTCGGCCGGCGCCTTCATCCACCACCTTCCCGTCGACCAGGCGTTCACCCTGGAGGCGGGAACCAAGATCTGGGGCTACCCGAAAGTGATGGGCGACTTCACCGTTCGGGAAGGCCGTCAGTTCGGCTTCGACCTCAGCATCGACGGTCAATCGGTGATCGGCATGGAATTCCGCCGCGGCCTGCCGTTTCGGCTCACGCCCCGCCAGCAATCGCAACGCACCTACTCGCACCGCGACGGAATCACCCGCGAAACCGCCTTCGAACACAGCCTGGACGGCGTGCGCACCCGGTTCGGCGGAGTGAGCGTGCGGCTAGGCGATCATCCGTATTCGAAAGAGCTTGCGTCGCTGGGCCTTCCGAAACGCGCTTTGATGTCCAGCTCTGTTGACCACGTACAAATGTCCTTCGGTGATGCCCAGGGGAGATCTCATGACCGCTAGCGAGTTGAAGACCAAGCCCGACATCGACCTCACCGACGGGACTTTCTACGCCGGTGACTCTCGGTCCGTCTACAAGTGGATGCGCGAGAACGAGCCAGTCTTCCGGGACCGCAACGGATTAGCCGCCGCCTCGACCTATCAGGCGGTGATCGACGCCGAGCGCAACCCGGAGTTGTTCTCCAACGCCGGCGGCATCCGCCCCGACCAACCGGGCGTCGAGATGATGATCGAGATGGACGATCCGCAACATCTGTTGCGCCGCAAGCTCGTCAACTCCGGCTTCACCCGCAAGCGCGTCAAAGACTTGGAATCCAAGATCGTTTCGCTGTGCGACACGCTGATCGACGCGGTATGCGAACGCGGCGAGTGTGACTTCGTCTGGGACCTGGCCGCACCGCTGCCGATGGCCGTCATCGGCGACATGCTCGGCGTGCGGCCGGAAGAGCGCACGATGTTCCTCAAGTGGTCCGACGACCTGGTCGGCGCGTTGAGCAGCACTGCGGCCGAAGCGGACGTCCAGGTCACCATGGACGCTTTCGCGGCCTACAGCCAGTACATGATGGGGATGATCGAGGCCCGCAAGGAAAAGCCGACCGACGACCTGGTCAGCGTGCTGGTACACGCGGAGGTCGAGGGCTCGCGGCTCGAGGACCACCAGATCGTCACCGAGGTCCTGTTGCTGTTGATCGGCGGCGACGAGACCACGCGGCACACGCTCTCCGGCGGAACGAGGCAGCTGCTGTTGCATCCCGATCAGCACCGGCGCCTGGCCGCCGATCTGAGCTTGCTGCCCAACGCGATCGAAGAGATGCTCCGCTGGACCGCGCCGGTGAAGAACATGGCGCGCACGATCACCGCCGACACCGAATTCCACGGCACCCAGCTGCACCAGGGCGAGAAGATGATCCTGCTGTTCGAGTCGGCGAACTTCGACGAGAAGGTTTTCGACGACCCGGAAACGTTCAACATCGAGCGCTACCCGAACAACCACCTCGCCTTCGGCTTCGGGACGCACTTCTGCCTCGGCAACCAGCTCGCCCGGCTGGAGCTGTCCATCATGCAGACGCGCCTGCTGCAACGTCTGCCCGACATGCGGCTGGCCTCGGACGCCGACCTGCCGCTGCGCCCGGCGAACTTCGTGTCCGGCCTGGAGAAGATGCCGGTGGCGTTCACGCCGAGCGCGCCGCTGGGGTAAGGGCCCCGCTCTCCGCGCCGCCTCGCGCCGAGCGTGATCTGAGGGCGAGGAAATCGGCCGAAACCAGCCGTGAGTTCACGTTCGGCGGGTCCAAGCGGCGGCCACGCGTCCGAGGATGCCACCCCGCGTGTCGTCGGCCGTGACCCGGATGGCCATCCATCCGAGATCGGCCAGCGCTTCGTAGCGGGCGATATCCCGGTTGAACTGCCTGCGATCGGTGCGATGGTGGTCGCCTTCATATTCGACGGCCAGTTTGACGTCCTCCCAACCCATGTCGAGGACCGCGACGAGCTCCCCGTATTCGCCATAGACCGGAATCTGGGTACGCGGCCGCGGATAGCCGGCCTCGATGAGCAGCAGCCGCAGCCACGTCTCACGCGGCGATTCCGCGCCCGCGTCGACGAGTGTCAGCGCGCACCGCGCCCGCCGGATGTTGCGTCGACCTTTGTAGCGTTCGGCGAGTCGTTGGACCTGATCGATATTCAGCCTGGTTGCCCGGGCTAGCGCATCGATAGCCGCAACCGCCCTTCCAGTGGGATTCCGGCAGGCAAGGTCGAAAGCGGTGCGTGCCGAGGTGGTTGCCGGAATACCGCCGATCAACTGGACTTCGTCGTGGGAGACGCTGTCCGACCAAGTGTGGATGCCGGCCGGTGGACGACGGTGTTCGTACAGCAATTGCGCCGGTGCGCGGTGATCGACCCATTTCGCGTCGTGCAATGCCGCAGCGGACTGTCCCGCGACCACGCCGCGCCGCCGTGACCACAACCATGCGGCGTGGGCACGCATGACAGCGGTGACATCCGTGTCGCGTTGGACGTAGACGTCCGGATGTAGCGCGACGAATCGGCTGCGCAGCCGGTATCGCGTCAGTGCGCCCGATGCCAGCGCCTCGCTGCCGATGAATGGTTCCCGCATCCCGGCAGTGTGGCGCGGGGGACTGACAACGCCGAACGTGACGTCAGGGCGAAAAGTCGGCCGAAAAGTAGCCCTCAGTTCACGTTCGGCGCCAAGAACCCGGTTACTTGTTCTGGAAGTTGGGCCTGCGCTTCTCGGCGAACGCCCGGGGGCCTTCCTTGGCATCGTCGGACAGGAACACCTTGATGCCGATCTGGGTGTCGATCTTGAAGGCCTCGTTCTCGTGCATGCCCTCGGTCTCGCGGATGGCCCGCAGGATCGCCTGCACGGCCAGCGGGCCGTTGTTCTCGATGATCTCGGCGATCTCGAGCGCCTTCGTCAGCGCCTGCCCGTCCGGCACCACATGCCCGATCAAGCCCATCTCCTTGGCTTCGGCGGCGGTGATGTGCCGGCCGGTCAACAGCAGGTCGCACGCCACGGTGTAGGGAATCTGGCGCACCAGCCGCACGGCCGACCCGCCCATCGGGTAGAGGCTCCACTTGGCCTCCGAGATGCCGAACTTGGCGCTCTCGCCCGCGATGCGGATGTCGGTGCCCTGCAGGATCTCGGTGCCCCCGGCGATCGCGGGCCCTTCGACGGCCGCGATCAGCGGCTTGGTCAGCCGGCGCCCCTTCAGCAGAGCGTCGATTCGCGACGGGTCGTAGCTGCCGTCCTTGAACGACTCACCCGGCGGCTTCTTGGTTGCCGCCTTGAGGTCCATGCCGGCGCAGAAGTAGCCACCGGCCCCGGTCAGGATGCAGCAGCGGATGTCCGGATCGTTGTCGACGCGGTCCCAGGCCTGCACCATGATTTCCATCATTTCGGTGCTCAGGGCGTTGCGCGCGTGGGGCCGGTTCAACGTGACGATCAGGGTGTGGCCACGCTGTTCCACCAGCGCGTCGGGTCCCGTTTGTTCGTTTGCTGAAGCCTCGGCCACGGCTACCGCCTTTCCGTCCACGTCGGGGGTGAGCTTGTCAAGAAATGTAACACGTTCTAATTTGGTGGCCGTGGCCCTGAATATTGCCGATCTCGCAGAGCACGCCATCGACGCTGTGCCGGACCGTGTCGCCCTGATCTGCGGCGACGAGAAGCTGACCTACGCCGAATTAGAGGAGAAGGCCAACCGCCTGGCCCACTACCTGATCGATCAGGGGGTGAAAAAGGACGACAAGGTCGGGCTGTACTGCCGTAACCGCATCGAGATCGTCATCGCGATGCTCGGCATCGTGAAGGCGGGCGCCATCCTGGTGAACGTCAACTTCCGCTACGTCGAGGGCGAACTTCGCTACCTGTTCGACAACTCCGACATGGTGGCGCTGGTCCACGAGCGCCAATACTCCGAGCGAGTGGCCAATGTGCTGCCGGACACCCCCAACGTCAAGACGATCCTCGTGATCGAGGACGGCTCCGACAACGACTACGAGCGCTACGGAGGCGTCGAGTTCTACTCGGCGATCGCGCAGGGTTCCCCCGACCGCGACTTCGGCGAGCGCAGCGCCGACGACATCTACCTGCTCTACACCGGCGGTACCACCGGCTTTCCCAAGGGGGTGATGTGGCGCCACGAGGACATCTACCGGGTGCTCTTCGGCGGGACCGACTTCGCGACGGGCGAATTCGTCGAGAACGAATACGACCTCGCCAAGGCCGCCGCGGAGAATCCGCCGATGATCCGCTATCCGATTCCGCCGATGATCCACGGCGCCACCCAGTCATCCACCTGGATGTCTCTCTTCGCCGGTCACACCACCGTGTTGGCACCGGAATTCAATGCCGACGAAGTGTGGCGCACGATTCACGACCACAAGGTGAACCTGCTGTTCTTCACCGGCGATGCGATGGCCCGGCCACTGCTCGACGCGCTTGACACCGATCACGATTACGACCTGTCATCGCTGTTCCTGCTCGCCAGCACCGCGGCGCTGTTCTCGCCGAGCATCAAGGAGAAGCTCCTCGAGTTGCTGCCCAACCGGGTCATCACCGACTCCATCGGTTCCTCGGAGACCGGCTTCGGCGGTATCAGCGTCGTCACCAAAGACGCGCCGCAGAGCGGCGGGCCCCGCGTGGCCATCGACCACCGCACGGTCGTCCTCGACGAGGAAGGCAACGAGGTCAAGCCTGGCTCGGGTGTGCGCGGCTTCATCGCCAAAAAGGGCAACATCCCGGTCGGCTACTACAAGGACGAGAAGAAGACCGCCGAAACATTCAAGACCATCAACGGGGTCCGCTACGCGATCCCGGGGGACTGGGCGCTCGTCGAGGAGGACGGCACCGTGACGATGCTGGGCCGCGGCTCGGTGTCGATCAACAGCGGCGGCGAGAAGATCTACCCCGAAGAGGTGGAGGCGGCGCTCAAGGCCCACCCCGACGTCTTCGACGCGCTGGTGGTCGGCGTCCCCGATCCCCGCTACGGCCAACACGTGGCCGCCGTCGTGCAGCCCCGCCCGGGCGCCCGGCCGTCGCTGGCCGAGCTGGACCGCTTCGTGCGCTCCGAGATCGCGGGATACAAAGTGCCGCGCAGCCTTTGGCTCGTCGACGAGGTCAAGCGTTCGCCGGCCGGTAAACCCGACTACCGCTGGGCCAAGGAGCAGACGGAGGCCCGTCCCGCCGACGACGTGCACGCCGCTCACGCGACCGCTTGAGCGACTTCGTCAAGCAACACCCGGCCGCGCCCAGCGGCTACTTCGCCTGGGAAGCCGCCGGATTGCGCTGGCTGGCCGACGTTGACGGCGGCGTGCCGTGCGCGCACGTCGTCTCCGTCGACGCGACGAGCCTGACCCTGCGGCGGCTTGATTCGGTGACACCGACCCCCGAGGCGGCGCGCGAGTTCGGCGGCCGGCTCGCCGTCACACACGACGCGGGTGCCCCCGCGTTCGGCGCCGGGCCCGACGGATGGGACGGACCGGGGTTCTTCGGGCCGCTGTCGCAGCCGCTGCCGATGTCGCTGCGGCGGCACCTCCGCTGGGGCGAGTTTTACGCCGCGGAGCGGCTGGTCCCCATGGCCGAGCTCGCGGCGGCGCGGCTCGACGCCGCCACCCGCGGCGCGATCGATTCCGTCGTAGTGCGTTGCCGCGCGGGCGACTTCGACGACGGTGACCGGCCCGCACGGTTGCACGGCGACCTGTGGAGCGGCAACGTGATGTGGACGCCCGACGGCGTGGCACTGATCGACCCGGCCGCGCACGGCGGCCACCGCGAAACTGACTTGGCGATGCTTGCCCTGTTCGATTGCCCGCACTACGACGCGGTCCTCGACGGCTACCAGCGGGTGCGGCCACTGAAAGACGGCTGGCGCAACCGGATCGGGCTGCACCAACTCTTTCCGCTGCTGGCACACGTCGTGCTGTTCGGTGGCGGGTATGCGCAACAGACGCACGCCTGCGCCCGCGCCGCGCTGGCCCTCTGACGCCGCGTCTACTCTTGATCGCGATGACGGTCGATGTATGGATGCAGCACCCCACTGCGCGGTTCCTGCGCAGCGACATGCTGGCATCCTTGCGGCGCTGGACCGGTGACTCCATACCGGACGGCGACGTCCCGATCGAGGTGAGCATCGCGACCATGGACGCGGCCGGCGTCCGCTTCGGCCTGCTCAGCGCGTGGCGTGGCCCCGGCGGCCAGGACTTGATTTCCAACGACGAGGTCGCCGAGTGGATTCGCCTGCATCCGAACCGGTTTGGGGGGCTGGCCACCGTCGACCTCGATCGCCCGATGGAAGCGGTCCGTGAGCTGAGGCGCCGCGTTCGAGCGGGATTCCTGGGCCTGCGGGTGGTGCCGTGGCTGTGGAACGCGCCACCCACCGACCGCCGCTACTATCCGCTGTTCGCCGAATGCGTGGAGCTGGGGGTGCCGTTCTGCACCCAGGTGGGCCATACCGGTCCGCTGCGGCCCTCGGAGACCGGCCGCCCGATCCCCTACATCGACGAGGTCGCCCTCGACTTCCCCGAGCTGGTGATCGTGTGTGGGCACGTCGGCTATCCGTGGACCGAGGAGATGGTCGCGGTCGCCCGTAAACACGAGAACGTCTACATCGACACGTCGGCCTACACCATCAAGCGACTTCCGGATGAACTGATCCGATTCATGAAAACCGGTACCGGACAACGCAAGGTCTTGTTCGGCACCAACTATCCGATGATGACCCACGCGCACGCCTTGGCGGGACTGGCGGACCTCGGTCTGGCCGACGAGGGCCGCCGAGACTTCTTGCACGGCAACGCCGAGCGCGTTTTCAAACTGGAGGCAATCACGTGAACGGTGCCCAGGCCCTGATCAACACCCTGGTCGACGGCGGCGTCGACGTGTGTTTCGCCAACCCGGGCACCTCGGAGATGCACTTCGTGGCCGCGCTGGACACCGTCCCGCGCATGCGCGGCGTGCTGGCCCTGTTCGAGGGAGTCGCGACCGGCGCGGCCGACGGCTACGCGCGCATCGCCGGCCGGCCGGCGGCGGTGCTGTTGCACCTGGGTCCCGGCCTGGGCAACGGCCTGGCTAACCTGCACAACGCCCGGCGCGCTCAGGTGCCGATGGTGGTGGTCGTCGGCGACCACGCCACGTATCACAAAAAGTACGACGCCCCACTGGAATCCGACATCGACGCGCTCGCGGGCACGGTCTCGGGGTGGGTGCGTCGCACCGAACACACCGCGGACGTCGCGTCCGACGCCGCCGAGGCGATCGCCGCCAGCCGCGCGGGCTCGCAGATTTCGACGCTGATCCTGCCCGCCGACGTGTCCTGGTCGGACGGGGCCCAAGCCGGCGGCACCATGCCCGCGGAACCCGCGGGGGCCGAGCCGCGGTTGGCGTTCGAAGTGATCGAGGCGCTGCGCTCCGGGGAACCCACGGTGCTCATGATCGGCGGTGACGCCACTCGCGGTCCGGGCCTAGCCGCCGCCGTTCGGATCGCGCAGGCGACCGGGGCACGGGTGCTGTGCGAGACGTTCCCGACTCGCCTGGAGCGCGGTGCGGGCGTCCCCGCAGTCGAGCGGCTGGCCTATTTCGCCGAGGCCGCGACCGCCCAACTCGACGGCGCCAAGCATCTGGTGCTGGCCGGCGCCAAGTCGCCGGTGTCGTTCTTCGCCTACCCGAACATGCCCAGCGACCTCGTCCCGGCCGGCTGCGAGGTGCATCTGCTCGCCGGGCACAGCGGCGCCGCCGAAGCGCTCGCCGCGGTGGGCGACGAGGTCGCGCCCGGAGCGGCTGCCCCGGTGGCGGCCGCGGCGCGGCCGCAGCTGCCGACGGGTGCCCTGACGTCCGCGTCAGCGGCCGACGTGATCGGCGCGCTGCTGCCGGAACGGGCGATCGTCGTCGACGAGTCGAACACCTCGGGGGTGTTGCTCGCCCAGGCCACGGCCGGCGCGCCGGCCCATGACTGGCTGACGCTGACCGGCGGGGCGATCGGGTACGGCATCCCGGCCGCCGTGGGTGCCGCGGTGGCCGCCCCCGATCGTCCGGTGCTCTGCCTGGAATCCGACGGGTCGGCGATGTACACGATCTCCGGATTGTGGACACAGGCGCGGGAAAACCTCAACGTGACCACGGTGATCTACGACAACAGCGCCTACGACATCCTGCGGATCGAGTTGGCGCGGGTGGGCGCCGGATCGGCTCCCGGGCCCAAGGCGCTGGGCCTGCTGGACTTGTCGCGCCCCACAATGGATTTCGTCAAGATCAGCGAGGGGATGGGAGTGCCCGCCCGGCGCGTCACCACCGCGGAGGAACTCGCCGACGCGCTGCGTCAAGCATTGAGCGAACCGGGGCCGCACCTGATCGACGCCGTGGTGCCGTCAATAACGGGCTAGCCCGGGAAGCCGGCTGAGGACCCACTCGGACATCGTGTTCAGGACGTCGACGCCAGTCTCCAACACCCCGTCGTGAACCGTGGCCGCCAGCGCGACGCCCCACTGCCCCGATGGTGTGGGCACGATGCCGAACTGCCGCACCAGGTAGTCGCCGTGCATGCCGGGCCCCCAGCCGCCCTTGGCCGCAAGTCCTTTGGCGGCCAGCCCCCAGCGATGGCCGCTGGTGAGTTCTTGCATCAGCTCGATGACGTCGGCCGAATCGGGGATCGAAGGCAGCTCGGCCGCGAACCGCGCTTGCCGCTGCAGGGTCCACTGCGTCTGGCCGAATGCCGTATACCCACGCCGAAGCCGACGAGATTCGACCACGGTGGCCGTGTCACCGCCCTCGGCGATCACACCCTGCACCCGCCGCGCCGCTTCCCCGGGATCGCCCAGGGCGGCCCACAATTGCTCCGACGCGCGGTTGTCGGATTCCGTGATGGCCTTGACGGCCAGGTCCTTGGCGTGCAGCCAATCGCTGCGCAGCGCCGCGATCGCCAGCGGCACCTTGATCGTCGACCATGCGACACCGGACCACCATCGGCCCAGCGAGTAGGTGCGATCCGGCCGGGCGATCGCTATGCCGACGTCCGCCGGTACCGCGGCGGACAGTTGCTCGAAGCTCGCTTCGAGCGCGGTCTCCAGGGGCCGGGAAGTCATGCGCTGATCGGACCAACCATCGCGTCTCCTTCGATCCCGACATGTCTGTGCAATGGCGCATTATCGTCGACGGTCTTAACGCGCAGTGCGACAAGGGTGACGGCGCGCCGCTAGCTGGGCGGAAGCGGCAGCCCCGCCGCCGGCGGAGGTGGCTCCCACGGATCGGGTTCCGGCGTCTGGGGTACCCATGCCAGCGTCGGTGGGGGCGGCGGTAACACCGGATCCGCGGCGGCGAAACCGGCGCCCAACCCGAGCACGACGGCGCCGAAGGAAGCAAGGAGGGCGGACCCGACGATCGTCCTACGGACATTTACGCGCGGACGTTCCCCTCGCCGTTTGCGGCTGGATCCGTAATACCGGATCGTCGCAGTCGACGCCCTGCGCCGCCAACTGGCGCTTGAGCACCTTGAAGGTCACGGTGCGCGGAAGTTCGGCGCTGACCCGGACGTACGACGGCCACTGCTTGGGCCCCAGGTCTGGCTGCCCGGCCAGGAAGGCGCGAAACTTCCGCGCATCGAACTCGGCGCCCGGCGTCAGCACCAACGCGGCCATCACCTGGTCGCCGACCACCGGATCCGGTACCGCGTACACGGCCACCTCGGTCACGTCGGGATGCCGCAGCAGCACCCGCTCGATCGGAGCCGCGCCCAGGTTCTCACCGTCGACCCGCATCCAATCACCGAGCCGCCCAGCGAAGTACGCGTAACCGGCGTCGTCGCGGTAGGCGAGGTCGCCAGTGTGGTACACGCCGCCCGCCATCCGCTCGGCCTCGGCCGCCTCGTCGTTGTAGTAGCCCTCGAAGCGGCCAGCGCCGGCGGTGTTCACCAGCTCGCCGACCACGCCCGCCGGGCAGGGTGCACCGGTATCGGGGTCGACGATCTCGACTCCTTCGGGCAGTGGTCCTAACGCGCCGTCCGGCGTGTCGGGAGATCGCGCGATCGCCACACCGCCTTCGGTGGAACCGAATCCGTCCTGCACGACACAGCCGAACCGGCGCGCGAAGCGTTCGACGTCGCGCGGCACGCCCTCGTTGCCGTAGACCGCGCGCAGCGGGTTGTCCGCGTCGTCGGGCTGCTCGGGCGTGGCGAGCACATACGACAGGGGCTTGCCGACGTAGTTGGCATAGGTGGCACCGAAGCGGCGGACGTCCGCCAAGAAGTTCGAGGCGGAGAACTTGCGCCGCAACGCCAGTGAACCCTGGCAGGCCGCCGCCACCGCCCAGCCCACCAACACCGCGTTCGAATGAAACAGCGGCATCGACACGTAGCAGACGTCGTCGCGGCCGAGATCGAATCGCTGGGCCATCGTCACGCCCGCGATCGCAACCTTGCCGTGGCTGCACTTCACCGCCTTGGGCTCGCCACTGGTGCCTGAGGTGAAGATGAGCATGAAAAGGTCCGCGGCGGTTGCGGATTGGAATCGCGGCTCGGCGTCGCGATGCGCGGCCACCTCGTCGGCCCACTCCGTGGAATCGACGTTCACGTAATCGATGTCACCCAGTGCGGCTGCCGAATTCGAGTCGGCCAGCACCATCTGGCAGTCGGCGTGGGCGATGTCGCGGGCCAGCGCGTCGCCGCGGCGCACCGGGTTGAGCCCCACCGGCACGATCCCGGACATGCCGGCCGCCGTCAGCATCGCCGAGAAGAACGGGGTGTTCTCCAACAACACGCCGACGTGTGGCGGCTTCACCGGGTCGAGGCGTTCCCGCAGCGCCGCCGCGATCGCGGCGCCGTGCCACAGGTGATCGCGCCAGCTGGTGTAGGAGTCCTCGAAATAGACGCCCCGGTCGTCGATCTCAGCCAGCGGTACCAGCAGTTTGGTGACCGTGGGGTCCGGAGGAAGCACGAAGCTAGGCAGGGGTTTCCGCCAGCTCGCGGCCGATCCGGCGCAGCTGACCCGTCGCCCCGCCCAACGCGAATTCGGCCTCCTTGGCGGCCAGAAAATAGCGGTGCACCGGATGATCGGTGTCGACGCCGACGCCGCCGTGTACGTGCACGATGGTGTGCGCCACGCGGTGCCCGGCGTCGGCGGCCCAGAACGCTGCACTGGCCACGTCGATGTCGGCGGGTACATCCTCGGAGACCCGCCAGGCCGCCTGGGTGAGCGTGAGCCGCAAGCCCTTGACGTCGATGTAACCGTCCGCCAGCCGCTGCGACACCGCCTGGAAGCTGCCGATCGGGCGATCGAACTGCTCCCGTTCCCGGGCATATTCGGCGGTGAGCTGCAGTCCGCGTTCCAGCACTCCCAGCTGGAAGGCGCTGCGGCCCAAGGCCGCAAGCGTGTCGAGCCAGGTCACGACCTCGGCGCCGCCGACCATCCGGGTGCCGTCCACTGCGGTGCCGTCCAGCGCCAGGTGCCCCACGCTGCCCAGGCCGGTGGTCTTCAATGGGGTCACCGCAACCCCGGGGTCTCCGGCGGCGACCACGAAAACGGCGGTCCCGGAATCGGTCTCGGCCGGAACGAGGAAGGCGTCGGCCGCCGGCCCGAAGCCGACCTGGGTGCGCGTACCGGTCAGGCGGTAGCCCTCACCGGCGCGGGCGGCCCGCACCGGGCCCTCACCCATTTCACCCAAGAGCGCGACGGCGAGCACCTTCTCGCCGCTGACCGCCGGGGCACCCCAATCCTGTTGCAGCTCTTCGGTGCCGAAACGGGCCAATGCGCCGGCACCCAGCATCACCGACTCCAGGTAGGGCACGGCCGCCAGCCGGTGGCCCAACGCCACCAAGATGGCAACCTGCTCGAGCACCCCGAATCCGTCGCCGCCCACCGAGGTGGCCGAGGCGCTGGTCAGGATGCCGGCGTCGATGAGCTTGCCCCACAGCTCGCGGTCGAACCGTTGGTCGAGCTTGTCGAGCTCACGCTGGTGCTCCGGTGTGCATACCGAGTTCACGATCGTGTCGACCAGGCCGCCGAGATCGTTCGCCGCTTCGGTTGTCGAAAAGTCCATCGATATTCGTCCTTAGGGAGAGGGGAGTTCAGCGGTTTCGGGGCAGGCCCAGCGCGACCATGCCGATGATGTCGCGCTGCACTTCGTTGGTGCCGCCGCCGAAGGTCAGGATCAGGCACGCCCGGTGCATCCGCTCGACCCGGCCGCGCAGCAGGGCGCCCGGCGAATCCTGGCGCAGCGTAGCCGCGGTGCCCAGCACCTCCATCAGCAGCCGGTACGCCTCGGTGGCCAGTTCGGTGCCGTACACCTTGGCCGCCGATGCGTCGGCCGGCGACAGGGACTCGCTGTTCGCCGACGCCAGCTCCCAGTTGATCAGCTTGAGCACCTCGGCCTTGGCGTGGACGCGGGCCAGGTTGATCTGCACCCACTCCGAGTCGATCAGCCGCGCCCCGCCGGCGGCCTTGGTGTTCTGCGCCCACTCGCGAACCTCGCGCAGCGCCAGGAAGATCGGTTGCGGCGACACCAGGGCGACGCGTTCGTGGTTGAGCTGGTTGGTCACCAGCTTCCAGCCGCCGTTTTCCTCGCCGATCAGGTTGGTCACCGGCACCCGCACGTCGGAGTAGTAGGTGGCGCTGGTGTCCACACCGGCCATGGTGTGCACGGGCGTCCAGGAGAAACCCTCGGCGGTTGTCGGCACGACCAGCATCGAAATGCCGCGGTGCTTCTTCGCCTCGGGGTTGGTGCGGACCGCGAGCCAGACCCAGTCGGCGTAGGCGATCAGGCTAGTCCACATCTTCTGGCCGTTGATGACGTAGTCGTCCCCGTCGCGGACGGCGGTGGTTCGCAGGTTGGCCAGGTCGGTTCCGGCGCCGGGCTCGGAGTAGCCGATCGAGAAGTGCAGTTCACCGGCCGCGATCTTGGGTAGGAAGAATTTCTTCTGTTCCTCGGTGCCGAACGCCATGATGGTCGGCGCCACGCTGTTGATCGTCAGGAACGGCACTGGCACGCCGGCGATCGCGGCCTCGTCGGTGAAGATCAGCGAGTCCATCGGGGAGCGGTCCTGGCCGCCGTACTCCTTGGGCCAGTTCAGGGTGAGCCATCCGTCCTTGCCCATCTGCGCGACGGTGTCGCGATACGCGGTGCCGGTTCCGACCTCGCCCTGCGTCGATGTCAGCGCCTCGCGCCGTTCCGGGGTCATGAGCGTGGTGAAGTACGACCGCAGCTCGCGACGCAGCTCCTCCTGTTCAGGGGTGTAACTGATGCGCATTCCCAGCCGTCCTTTGTTAACGTGACACGCCTCGATTAGCCGACGTTACTCAGCCGACGACTACCCGTTCGTCTTCCCGGTTGTAACACGTTCTAGTCTGAGATTCCAGCGACCGTTTCCCGGGCGGTATCGGGGCCCTATGGTGGTCCTACATACTGATGGGGCATGTCCTCAGCTGAAGGCCAGGTGCAAGGAGAGTGCTGTGCGGGTGATTGTCGGCCGTGACCGGTGTGAAGGCAACGCAGTGTGCATGGGAATCGCGCCGGATATCTTCGACCTGGACGACGACGATTACGCCGTCGTGAAGCTCGACCCGATTCCCGCCGATCAGGAACAGCTGGCCGAGCGGGCTATCGCCGAATGCCCGCGCGCGGCGCTATCGCGCAGCGACTAGCCCGAGACTGACGCGCGCCATCCGAAACTAGAGGTATTCATAAATTGACTAACAGCACGAACGCGACCGATCTCTCCGGAAAGGTCGCGGTGGTGACCGGTGCCGCCGCGGGACTGGGGCGGGCCGAGGCGCTCGGGCTGGCCCGGCTCGGCGCCACCGTCGTCGTCAACGACATCGCCGCCGCCCTGGACGCCTCCGACGTCATCGACGAGATCAACTCGGCCGGCTCCAAGGCCGTCGCGGTCGTCGGCGACATCAGCGAGCGCGCCACCGCCGACGAGCTGGTCGCCCAGGCCGACGGGCTCGGTGGACTGGACATCGTGGTCAACAACGCGGGGATCACCCGCGACCGGATGCTGTTCAACATGTCCGACGAGGAGTGGGACCTGGTGATCGCGGTGCACCTGCGCGGCCACTTCTTGCTGACTCGCAACGCGGCGACCTACTGGCGCTCCAAGGCCAAGGACGCGGGGGGAACCGTCTACGGGCGCCTGGTCAACACCGCGTCCGAAGCGGGGCTGGTCGGCCCGGTGGGCCAGGCCAACTACGGCGCCGCCAAGGCCGGCATCATCTCGCTCACCCTGACGGCCGCGCGGGCGCTGGGCCGCTACGGCGTGTGCGCCAACGCGATCTGTCCGCGCGCCCGCACCGCCATGACGGCCGACGTCTTCGGTGCCGCACCGGAAGTCGATGCGGGCGGGATCGATCCGCTGTCGCCCGAGCACGTCGTCAGTCTGGTCAAGTTCTTGTCATCGCCGGCGGCCGCGGAAGTCAACGGCCAGGTGTTCATTGTCTATGGGCCCCGGGTGACACTGGTTGCGGCGCCGACCGCTGAGCATCAATTCAGCGCCGCGGGTGAGGCTTGGGAGCCTGCGCAACTGAGCGCGACGCTGCAAGAGTACTTTGCTGGGCGGGATCCGGAGCGGAACTTTTCCGCGGTCGGGCTGATGGAGCAATAGCTGTGTGACGTTACTTCGTGGGGGGGAATCAGCAGTAAGAACGTGTGTCAGTTTGGAATGACGTAAGCGCATCTGACCTGGCAAATTAACGTTTCAGACAAAGAAATGCTGTTCATTGACACCATTAACTTGTTCTGGGTTAATATGATCCGGCTCACACCGAGCCGCATGCGACGAAGACACCGCTAAGGCGACGCATAGACTTCGCCGCGAGCAGCTGAGGGGGGTAGCCGAGTTGATGCAGCAGCTTGCGGTTCCCGCCCGTGCCGTCGGCGGGTTCTTCGAAATGATGATCGACACCGGCCGCGAGACTTTTCGCCGGCCGTTTCAATTGGGCGAATTCTTGGAACAGACGTGGATGATCGCGCGCGTGTCGCTGGTCCCGACGCTGCTGGTATCCATCCCGTTCACCGTGCTGGTGGCGTTCACCCTCAATATTCTGCTGCGCGAAATCGGGGCCGCCGACTTGTCGGGCGCCGGAACGGCATTCGGCACGATCACCCAGTTGGGTCCGGTGGTGACCGTGCTCGTGGTGGCCGGTGCGGGTGCCACCGCGATCTGCGCCGACCTCGGTGCGCGCACCATCCGCGAAGAAATCGACGCGATGCGGGTGCTCGGCATCGACCCCGTCCATCGACTCGTGGTACCCCGCGTGCTGGCATCGACTGTCGTCGCGCTCTTGCTCAACGGATTGGTGTGCGCCATCGGATTATCGGGTGGCTACGTGTTCTCCGTTTTCCTGCAGGGCGTCAATCCGGGTGCGTTCATCAACGGGCTGACCGTGCTGACCGGGCTGCGCGAGCTGGTGCTCGCCGAGGTCAAGGCGCTCCTGTTCGGTGTGATGGCCGGGCTGGTCGGTTGTTACCGCGGCCTGACCGTCAAGGGCGGACCCAAGGGTGTCGGCAATGCCGTCAATGAAACGGTCGTCTATGCGTTCATCTGTCTGTTCGTCATCAACGTGGTGATGACGGCCATCGGCGTGCGGATCTCGGCGAAGTGAGTACTCGATGAGCTACGACGTAAGCTATCGCCTGCGCAGCCTCGCCTTGCGGTTTCAGGAGCCGGTCGACGACTTCGGCGAACAGGCACTGTTCTATGGGCAGACCATGCGCTATGTTCCAAACGCGCTCACCCGCTACCGCAAGGAGACGATCCGGCTGATCGCCGAGATGACAATGGGCGCAGGGGCTCTCGTCATGATCGGCGGCACGGTCGGCGTCGCCGCTTTCTTGACCTTGGCGTCCGGCGGAGTCATCGCCGTGCAGGGGTATTCTTCGCTGGGCAACATCGGCATCGAGGCGCTGACCGGCTTCCTGTCGGCATTCCTGAACGTCCGGGTTGTCGCGCCCGTGATCGCCGGCATCGCGCTGGCGGCCACCATCGGTGCCGGTGCCACCGCCCAATTGGGCGCCATGCGGGTGTCCGAAGAGATCGACGCCGTCGAGTGCATGGCGGTGCACTCGGTGTCCTACCTGGTGTCAACTCGCTTGATTGCCGGCCTCATTGCGATCATTCCGCTGTATTCGCTGTCGGTGCTGGCCGCGTTCTTCGCCGCCCGCTTCACCACGGTGTACATCAACGGGCAATCCAAGGGCCTTTACGACCACTACTTCAATACGTTCCTCATCCCGTCGGACCTGCTGTGGTCTTTCCTGCAGGCGATCGTCATGTCCATCGCGGTGATGCTCGTCCATACCTATTACGGCTACAACGCCAGCGGCGGCCCGGTCGGCGTCGGCATCGCGGTCGGCCAGGCCGTGCGCACCTCGCTGATCGCCGTCGTCGTCATCACACTGTTCATCTCACTCGCCGTTTACGGCGCGTCCGGTAACTTCAACCTCTCCGGGTAAGAGGACCGCTTAAAGGAAATGGCACACACAGGAACGCGACGTACCCCCGTCCGGCTGGCAGCCGCCGTGCTTGCCAGTCTGATATTGGCGTTCGTCGCGGTGACTTACCTTTCCTACACAGCGGCTTTCGCCTCGATCGACAAGGTCACGGTCTCGACTCCGCGGGCCGGGCTGGTGATGGCGAAGGGCGCCAAGGTCAAGTATCGCGGCGTCCAAATCGGCAAGGTCGAGAACATCGACTATTCCGGTGACCAGGCGCGGCTGACGCTGGGCATCAAAAGCAACGACATGCACTTCATCCCCTCCAACGCGACGGTGCACATCGGGGGGAACACCATCTTTGGTGCCAAGTCGGTGGAATTCCTTCCGCCGCAGTACCCTTCGCTGACCTCGCTACGCCCGGACGCGCACGTCATGGCCTCTGCGGTGCAGCTGGAAGTCAACACCTTGTTCCAGTCGCTGATGGACCTGCTGCACAAGATCGACCCCGTCGAGCTCAACGGCACGCTGAGCGCACTGTCCGAAGGTCTGCGTGGCCACGGCGACGACTTGGGCGGCATCTTGTCGGGCCTGAACACGTTGACGCGCCAGGCAAACCCGAAGCTACCTGCGCTGCAGGAGGACTTCCGCAAGGCCGCCATCGTCGCCAACACCTACGCCGACGCCGCCCCGGACCTGAACACGGTATTCGACAACCTGCCGGCGATCAACAAGACCGTCGTCGACCAGCAGAAGAACCTCAACAACACGTTATTGGCGACGATCGGCCTGGCCAACAACGCTTACGAGACGTTGGCGCCGGCCGAGCAGAATTTCATCGACGCCATCAATCGGCTGCGAGCCCCATTGAAGGTGGCCCATGACTACTCGCCCGAATTCGGTTGCTTGTTCAAGGGAGTGGCGCGAGGAGTGAAGGAGTTTGCTCCTTTGATCGGCACGGTAAAGGCCGGCCTGTTCACCTCATCGCTCTTCGTACTCGGCTCACCGTCGTACACGTACCCGGAATCTCTGCCGATCGTCAACGCCTCCGGTGGACCGAACTGCCGCGGTCTGCCCGACCTTCCGACGAAGCAGAACGGAGGCTCGTTCTACCGTTCACCCTTCCTAGTCACCGATAACGCGAACGTTCCGTACGAGCCGTTCACTGAGGTGCAGGTCGATGCGCCGTCGACGCTGCAATTCTTGTTTCACGGCGCGTTCGCGGAACGGGACGACTTCTAGTGGCGGCCGGGAGCATGCCGACACACCGCTCGATGATGATCAAGGTCAGCATCTTCACGGTGGCAATGCTGCTCGTGTCCGCGGGACTGGTGGTGATCTTCGGCGACTTCCGGTTCGGACCCGAAGGCACCTATCACGCAACGTTTACCGACGTGTCGAGGTTGAAGGCTGGCCAGAAAGTCCGCATCGCCGGCGTCCCGGTCGGCGCGGTGTCCGGGGTGAAGCTCAACCCGGACAACACCATTGACGTGACGTTCGGACTCGACAAGCGCTATACGCTCTATTCCTCCACGCGCGCGGTGATTCGCTACGAAAACCTGGTCGGGGACCGGTATCTGGAGATCACCTCAGGCCCGGGGGAGCTCCGGAAGCTGCCGCCGGGCGCGACCATCAACTCCCAACACACCCAGCCTGCACTGGATCTCGATGCGCTGCTGGGCGGCCTGCGGCCGGTGCTCAAAGGCCTGGATGCGGACAAGGTCAACACGATCAGCAGCGCCGTCATCGAATTGCTGCAGGGCCAAGGCGGCGCATTGTCCAACGTGCTGGCCGACACCAGCGCGTTCTCGTCGGCGCTGGGCCAGCGCGACCAACTCATCGGAGACGTCATCAACAACCTCAACACGGTGCTCAAGACCCTCGATCAGCGCAACACCCAATTTTCGACGAGTGTTGACCAATTACAGCAATTGATCAGCGGGCTGGCCAAGAACAAGGACGACATCGCGGGCGCCATCCCGCCGCTGGCATCTACGACGACGGATCTGACCGAGCTGCTGCAGAATTCACGCCGGCCGCTGCAGGGTATCCTGGAAAACACCCGGCCGCTGGCGACCGAGATCGACAATCGTAAAGCCGAGGTTGACAACGATATCGAGCAGCTGGGCGAGGATTACCTGCGGTTAGCTGCGCTGGGATCCTACGGTTCGTTCTTCAACATTTACTTCTGCTCCGTGACGATCAAGATCAACGGCCCAGCCGGTGGCGACATTTTGATTCCGTTCGGCGGCCCGGTCGACCCCAGCAAGGGGAGGTGCGCTTTTGTCAAGTGAGGGTGAACGTGTACGAGATCCTCTGCGCACCGGCATCTTCGGGGTAGTGCTGGTGGTGTGCGTCGTGCTGATCGCGTTCGGGTACGCGGCTCTGCCGTTCTGGCCGCAGGGAAAGATATACGACGGCTACTTCTCCGACGCCGGCGGCATCAATCCCGGCAACGCTGTATACGTCTCGGGCTTGAAGGTGGGAAAGGTGACGTCGGTCGGGCTGGCCGGAGACAGCGCAAAGATCAGCTTCAGCGTGGATCGCCATGTCGCCGTGGGTGATCAGTCACTGGCGGCGATCCGCACCGACACCATCCTCGGTGAGCGCTCGATCGCGGTGACCCCGGTCGGCAGCGGCAAGGCAACCACGATTCCGCTCAGCCGCACGACCACGCCTTACACGCTCGCCGGCGCATTGGAGGATCTGGGTCAAAACGCCAACAACTTGAACAAGCCCCAGTTCGAGCAGGCGTTGAACGTCTTGACCGACACCCTGCACGACGCCACCCCAGAGCTGCGCGGTGCGCTCGACGGTGTCACGACGCTGTCACGCACCCTCAACCGTCGTGACGAGGCGCTGCAAAGCCTTCTGGCACATGCGAAGTCGGTGACCGGCGTGCTGGCGCAGCGCGCCGACCAAGTCAACAAGCTGGTCGATGACGGCAACGCGTTGTTCGCCGCGCTCGATGAGCGGCGTGCTGCCATCGGCCGGCTGATCTCGGGAATTCAGGGACTGTCGGCACAGATCTCCGGCTTCGTCGCCGACAACCGCAAGGAATTCGGCCCGTCGCTCAACAAGCTGAATCTTGTGCTAGACAACCTCAATGAACGCCGCGATTACATTGCCGAGGCGTTAAAGCGCCTCCCCGCTTACGCAACGACGCTGGGCGAAGTTGTAGGCTCCGGACCGGGGTTCAACGTAAACGTCTACAGTGTTCTACCCGCGCCCTTGATCGCTACGGTGTTTGACTTCTTCTATCAACCCGGCAAGCTGCCGGCGAGCCTAGCCGACTATCTGCGGGGCCTCATCCAGGAACGCTGGATCATTAGGCCGAAGTCGCCATGATGCAGCGGATCGCCGGCAGCCGCGGGCTGCGCTACACCAACGCCATCGCGCTCATCGCGGCGTTGGTGGGCGGCGTGTATGTGCTGTCTTCGACCGGTAATACGCGCAGTATCGTCGGCTACTTCACGTCCGCCGTCGGGCTGTACCCCGGCGACCAGGTCCGCGTCCTCGGGGTGCCGGTCGGCCGGGTCGACACGATCGAGCCGCGGCCCTCCGACGTCAAGATCACCATGTTGGTGTCCAAGGACGTGAAGATCCCGAAGGACGCGAAGGCGATCATCATGTCGCCGAACCTCGTGGCCGCCCGGTTCATTCAGCTGACGCCGGCGTACACCGGCGGGCCGATGCTGCCCGACGATGGCAACATCGCTTTGGACCGCACCGGAGTTCCGGTCGAATGGGATGAGGTCAAGGAGTCGCTGACCCAGCTCGCTGCCCAACTCGGCCCCACCACGGGATCGATGCAGGGGCCCTTGGGCCGGGCTATCAACCAGGCCGCGGACACGCTCAGCGGCAACGGCGAGTCTTTCCACAACGCGTTGCGCGAGCTCTCGCAAGCCGCTGGGCGGCTGGGGGATTCACGCAGCGACATCTTCGGCACGGTCAAGAACCTCCAGGTTCTCGTCAACGCGCTATCCGCCAGCAACGAACAGATCGTGCAGTTCGCCGGCAATGTCGCCTCGGTCTCCCAGGTGCTCGCCGACAGCTCCCGCCACCTCGATACGACGCTGGGCACGCTCAACCAGGCGCTTTCTGACATTCGGGGGTTCTTGCACGAGCACAACTCGACCATCATCGACACGGTCAACAACCTCAATGATCTGGCAAAGACGTTGAGCGACCAGAGCGACAACATTGAGCAAGTGCTGCACGTGGCGGGCCCGGGGATCTCCAATTTCTACAACATCTACGACCCCGCGCAGGGGGCCCTGAACGGCTTGCTTTCTATTCCGGAGTTTGCGAACCCGGTGCAATTCATTTGTGGTGGTTCCTTCGAAACCGCCGCAGGGCCACGTGGCCCTGACTACTTCCGGCGCGCCGAACTCTGCCGCGAGCGGCTGGGGCCGGTGCTGCGCCGGCTCACCGTCAATTACCCCCCGATCATGTTTCATCCGCTGAACACGATCACTGCCTACAAGGGCCAGATCATCTACGACACTCCGGAGACGCAGGCGAAGTCGCAGACCCCAGTTCCAGATCTCACCTGGATCCCGGCCAACGGCGGCAAGGCCCCGCCCGCCCCCCAGAACCCGGCGGACCTGCAGGCCCTGCTCGTTCCGACGGCACCGCAGACGGGTGCCGCCCCGGGTCACGCGCCGGCCTTGGGCAATGCCGCCCCGGCCCCGGGCCCCGCGCCGGGGAGCGCCTTCGGTCCGCTACCGGGGCCGCCGGGACAGGCGCCGACCCCACCCGCCGACCAAGGGGGCGGGTAAATGAACCGAATGTGGTTGCGCGGCGGCGCTTTAGCGGCGGGTAGCGCGCTGCTGGCCGGCTGCCAATACAACGGCTTGAACTCGGTGGCGATGCCGGGCACCGCCGGACATGGCACCGGCGCCTACTCAATCACCGTCGACCTGCCCGACGTGGCGACGCTGCCCCAGAACTCGCCCGTCATGGTCGACGACGTCACCGTCGGCAGCGTCGCGGGCATTCAGGCGATGCAGCGCTCCGACGGTTCTTTCTATGCGGCAGTCAAATTGGCGTTGGACAAAAATGTCATGATGCCGGCCAACTCGACGGCTACGGTCGCACAGACGTCGCTGCTGGGTTCGATGCACATCGACCTGGCCCGCCCAAAGGACAAGCCGGCCGTCGGCTGGCTGACCGACGGGTCGAAGATATCCGAGTCGGCCACCGGCCGTTCGCCCACCACCGAGGAGGTGCTCTCAGCCCTCGGTGTCGTAGTGAACAAGGGCAACGTCGGTGCGCTGGAAGAGATCACCGACGAGACCTATCAGGCTTTCGCCGGGCATCAGGACCAGTTCGTCGACCTGGTCCCGCGACTGGCAGAACTGACCGCGGGACTCAACCGGCAGGTCAACGACATCATCGATGCGGTTGACGGATTGAACCGATTCTCGGCGACCCTAGCGCAGGATAGGGACAACCTGGGGCGCGCGCTGGACACGCTGCCCGAAGCGATTCGCGTCCTCAACAAGAACCGCGAGCACATTGTCGAGGCGTTCGCCGCGCTCAAGAAGTTGGCTATGGTTACGTCGCGGGTGCTAGCGAAGACGAAGGTCGATTTTGCCGAGGATCTCAAGGGCCTCTATTCGGTCGTCAAGGCGCTTAACGACAACCGAAAGGAATTCGTCACATCGCTGCAATTGCTGCTCACCTTCCCGTTCCCGAACTTCGGTATTAAACAATCGGTGCGAGGCGATTACCTGAACGTGTTCACCACGTATGACCTTACGCTGCGCCGGATTGGAGAGACGTTCTTCACGACCGCGTACTTCGACCCGAACATGGCGCATATGAACGAGATCCTGAACCCCCCAGACTTCTTGGTGGGCGAACTAGCCAACCTATCCGGGCAGGCGGCTGACCCGTTCAAGATTCCGCCGGGTGCGGCTTCAGGACAATAGGGAACAGACATATGCACGACAGGCTCACCACGATCCAGTTATGGATTTTCGCCGTGATCACCATCATCACGTTGACCATCATGGCGATCTTCTACTTACGGTTGCCTTCGACTTTCGGCTTTGGCACCTATGCTGGGGCGGCCGATTTCGTTGCCGGCGGCGGCTTGTACAAGAACGCCAACGTCACCTACCGTGGTGTCGCGGTCGGTCGGGTGGAGTCGGTGGACCTCAACCCGAACGGTGTCACCGCCACGATGCGGCTGAACAGCGGGACGCCCATCCCGTCGAACGTCACTGCCACTGTCAAGAGCGTGTCGGCCGTCGGTGAGCAATACATCGACCTGGTCCCTCCGGGCACGCCGGCAACGGCCAAGCTGCGCAACGGATTCCGCATTGACCGGCAGAACACCAGGATCGGGGAGGACGTCGCCGAGCTGTTGAAGCGGGCGGAGGCGCTGACCAACAGCCTGGGTGACACCCGGCTGCGGGAGTTGCTGCACGAGACGTTCATCGCGACCAACGGGTCGGGCCCGGAGCTGGCCCGGCTGTTCGAGTCCGCCCGGTTACTGGTGGACGAGGCCAACGCGAATTATCCGCAAGCGTCGCAGTTGATCGACCAGGCCGGCCCGTTCCTGGCGGCGCAGATTCGCGCCGGCGCGGACATCAAGTCGCTGTCGGACGGGCTGGCGCGGTTCACCTCCGAGGTGCGGCAAGCCGACCCGGAGCTGCGTTCGACGCTGGCCACCGCCCCGGGGGCGACCGACGAGGCCAGCACGGCGTTCTCCGGCATCCGTCCGTCCTTCCCGGCGTTGGCGGCCAGCCTGGCCAACCTGGGACGGGTGGGCGTCATCTACCACAAGTCGATCGAACATCTGTTGGTCGTGCTGCCCGCGCTGTTCGCCGCGATTATCACCTCAGCGGGAGGTGTGCCGCAGGACGAGGGCGCAAAGCTGGACTTCAAGCTCGACCTCAACGACCCGCCGCCGTGCGCCGTCGGCTTCCTGCCGCCGCCGCTGATGCGCACGCCGGCCGACGATTCGTTGCGGGACCTGCCAAAGGACTTGTACTGCAAGGTCGCCCAGAACGATCCGAGCACGGTGCGGGGCGCCCGTAACTATCCGTGCCAGGAATTCCCCGGCAAACGGGCGCCGACCGTTCAACTCTGCCGCGACCCGAAGGGCTACGTCCCTGTTGGACGCAACCCGTGGCGCGGCCCGCCGGTGCCCTACGACACCCCGGTGACCAACGGGCTGAACGTGTTGCCGCCCAACAAGTTCCCATACATCCCGCCGGGCGCCGAGCCCGATCCCGGCACACCCATCGTCGGGCCGCCCCCGCCAGGGGTGGTGCCCGGGCCCGGCCCGCTGCCGAACAAGCAGCCAGCATACGATCCGCCGCCGCCCAACGACAACGGGCCGCCACCGCCGTTCACGTCCTGGCAGCCGCCCGGGGTTCCGCCCGTGCCGCCGCAGCTGCCTTATCCCAAGTGGCTGCCGCCGCCGGCGCCGCCGGATGGGATCAACCCTCCAGCGGCGGGCCCGGGACCGGAGAAGCCGTGGGGGCCGCCACTCGGCGGACAGCCGCAGGCCAGCGGACCGGCGTATGCCACCTATGACGAGAAGACTGGCGCGTTCAAGGACCCGGCCGGCGGTACTGGTATTTTCGCGGCCGGTGCTAGCGGCGCGTCGAGTGCCGAGAATTGGGTGGACCTGATGCTTGATCCGAGGCCGATGTAGTGGCAGACGAGCCAACGAACAGCCCGCGCGTTCGTCGTCGGGCCTCCCGCGCGGCCGGCCCCGCGAAAGGCGAGGCGAATCAGGCCGCCACAGTGCAGGTCGAAGCCGCGCCGACGCAGCCGGCCAAGACCGTCAAGGCCCTCAAGTCCGTCAGGCCGCCACCACGGCCGCGGCCGCACCGCGCCCTGGTGGCCGGGATCTCGTTCGCGTCCGCGCTGTTGGCCATCGGCGCGCTGGCCGCCTGCCTGGCCGTGCTCGTTGTGCAGCAACGGCATGCCAACGCCCAACAGGCGCGCGATCAGCGTTTCGTCGACACCGCCACCCAGACGGTGGTCAACATGTTCAGCTACAAGCAGGACAACATCGACGAGAGCGTGAACCGGTTCTACAACGGCACCAGCGGACCGCTGCGCGGAATGCTCGGCGCCAACAACAACATCGAGAACCTCAAGGGTATCTTCCGCTCCACCAACGCGACGTCGGAGGCCGTCATCAACGGCGCCGCGCTGGAGGGCATCGACACCGTCACCGACAACGCGTCCGTGCTTGTTTCGGTGCGCGTGACGGTGGCCGACATCGACGGCGTGAACAAGCCCTCTATGCCCTACCGCCTGCGGGTGATCGTGCACGAGGACGAGCAGGGGCGGATGACGGGCTATGACCTGAAGTATCCCAACGGGGGTAATTGATGCGGTGGCGGCGCAGGCTGCTCGTCGTCGCGGGCTACCTCCTGGTTGTGGTGTTCGTCGGGTTGTCCGCGGCGGCCGGCTGGTTCTACTGGGGGCGGGTGCAGACGCGTGGCGAGGAGGCGGCGCGGGCGGTGCTACCGGGCTTGGCTACCAAGGAGATTCCCGAAGTCTTCGCCTACGACTATCAGACGGTGGAACGCAGCCTGAGTGATGCGTACCCGCTGTTGACTCCCGACTATCGCCAGGAGTTCCGGAAAAGTGCAAACGCGCAGATCATTCCGGAGGCCAAGAAGCGTGAGGTGGTCGTTCAGGCCAGCGTTGTGGGAGTGGGAATCATGTCAGCCAAGCGTGATTCGGCATCGCTCATGGTCTACATGAACCGCACCGTGACCGACAAGTCACGCCAGCCGCTCTACGACGGCAGCAGGTTACGGGTGGACTACAAAAAGATCGGCAAGCAATGGCTGATCGCCTACATCACGCCGATCTAGCAGCAGGTCCTAGTAGCACATCGCAATACCGTTGCAGTACAACGGATAACGTTCGACGGGACTGGGCGGGGGCCCGGCAAGTTGGAGCGAGAACGGTTGCTTCTTCATCTCCGGCTGCATCCCGCAGACGGGGCCGTGCAGGCTGGTGTGCGTGCCGCTCATGTTCTCGTCGCTGAACGCGTAGGTTTCGGTGGACGTTGCGGTGCCGCCGCCCGGACACGAAACGCCGTCTGATTTATCGACTTTGAAGGTCCACAGCATGCTGGACATCCGGGCCCTGCCACTGAAGTTCTGTGCCTTGTCCGCGGGGGTGATCTGTTCGTTCGTCGAACTCACGATGTTGAGGGCGCAGTTCATCGCGAAGACGATCGGGTCGGAATAGTCGTTCATGTTCCGGGTTCCGGACGGCTGGTCGCACAGGGCCGAGATGGTCCAGGTCACCCCGGAGACTCCCGCCTCGTTGTAGTTGTAGTTGCCGTCCGGCGGTGGTCCGACCGCGTGGGCCGGGTCACCGGATTCCAGCGCGATTCCGATGGCGACTGCCGAAAAGATGCCGGCACCGGCGGCCAGCGCCCGACGGAGCTTCACAGTGCCCTCCCTTCCCGACCTTCCCCTGCACCGATCCACCGAGTATCACAGCGTTTGCGCGGCAGCACCATGGGTGCGGGCGGCCTACTCGGCATCCTGCGAACTCGGCTCGGCCAACGCGTCGAGGAATGACCGCGCCCAGCGGTCGACGTCGTGGGCCAGCACCTGGCGCCGCATCGACCGCATCCGGCGCCGGCCCTCCTCGACGGGCTGGTTCAGCGCCGCTTCGATCGCGTCCTTGACACCGTCGAGGTCGTGCGGGTTGACCAGGTAGGCCTGCCGGAGTTCGGCGGCGGCGCCGGTGAATTCGGACAGCACCAGCGCACCGCCGAGGTCGCTGCGGCAGGCGACGTACTCCTTGGCCACCAGGTTCATGCCGTCGCGCAGGGGCGTCACCAGCATGACGTCGGCGGCCACGAAGAAGGCAATCAATTCCTTGCGGGGAACGGGACGGTGTAAGTAGTGCACCACCGGATGGCCGACCTCCGCGTATTCGCCGTTGATGTGGCCCACCTGGCGCTCGATGTCGTTGCGCAGAATCTGGTAGCTCTCCACGCGTTCGCGGCTCGGCGTCGCGAGCTGCACCAAGACGGTGTCGTCGCGTTTTGCGCGTCCCTCCGCGAGCAGTTCCGAGAAGGCCTTCAGCCGCACATCGATGCCCTTGGTGTAGTCCAGCCGGTCGACGCCGAGCAGCACCTTGCGGGGGTTGCCCAGCTCGGTCCGGATCTCCCGGGCGCGCCGCCTGATGTCGCGGTCGCGGGCGGCCTGGTCCAGTGAACCCGAATCGATGGAGATGGGGAAGGCGCCGACCCGGACGACGCGCGACCCGAGATCGACCTCGCCGTACCGCGCGCGCACCCCGACCGACCCGCGGGACGTGTTCACGCCGATCAATCGCCGGGACAGGAACAGGAAGTTCTGGGCGCCCCCGGTCAGGTGGAAGCCCACCAGGTCGGCGCCGAGCAGGCCCTCGATGATCTCGGTGCGCCACGGCAGCTGCATGAACAGTTCCACCGGCGGGAAGGGGATGTGCAGAAAAAAGCCGATGGTCAGGTCGGGCCGCAGTTCCCGCAGCATCGCCGGCACGAGTTGCAGCTGGTAGTCCTGCACCCACACGGTCGCGCCCTCGGCGGCGGCGCGGGAGGTGGCCGCGGCGAAGCGCCGGTTGACCTCGACGTAGCGGTCCCACCATTGGCGGTGGTAGATCGGCTTGACGATGACGTCGTGGTAGAGCGGCCACAGCGTGGCGTTCGAGAATCCCTCGTAGTACTGGGCGATGTCGTCGGCGCTCAGCCGCACCGGGCGCAGCTCCAGGTCCTCCTGGACGATGGGCTGGTCATCGAAATCGGTCTCTTCCTCGGCGACGCCCGCCCAGCCGACCCACGCGCCCCGCCGGCGGCGCAGCAGCGGCTCCAGGGCCGTCACCAGGCCGCCGGGGCTGCGCTTCCATGCGGTGGTGCCGTCGGGAAGCCGTTCCTGGTCTACCGGCAGCCGGTTGGCGACCACCACAAAGTCCGAATTCCCGAAGGTCGGTGTCTTCGAGTCGTGCCCGGCCCCGGGTGTCATTTACGCGTCGAGTTTTGCGGGCCCAATACCGAGCATGGACAGGAAGACGCGGCACTCGTCGGCGTCGTTCGCGTAGGCCGCGACGACTCGCCTGGCCTGGCTCGCGGTGCTGTCGGCAACCGGTTCGACGTCGCCGATCTCGCCAGCGTTAGATTTCGTAGCCATGACATAACTGTAGGTGATGCAGGATGAGCAGGTGGGTGAGGACTTGATGTTCGAGTTCCTCGACGTGGTCGTAGAGCGGCAAGGAATGCGGGCGCTGGACGGCCTGACCGCGGCCATCCCGGGTCGGGGCGTGACGGCGGTGTTCGGACCGTCGGGCTCGGGCAAATCCACCCTGCTTCGGCTGTGCAACCGACTCGAGGTGCCGACGAGCGGCACGGTGTCGTTCTGCGGCGAGGACGTCGCCGGCATCGATCCGCTGTGGTTGCGGCGCCGGGTGGGCATGTGTTTCCAGCGTCCGTCGCCGTTTCCGGGGACGGTCGCCGACAACCTGCGGGCAGCCGGCCCAGACGCATCCGACGAACGGATGCGGGACACCCTGTCCCGGGTCGGTTTGACCGGATCCTGGCTGGACCGCGACGCCACGGCCCTGTCCGGCGGGGAGGCGCAGCGGATGTGCCTGGCCCGCACGCTGATGGCCCAACCGCAGGTGTTGCTCCTCGACGAACCCACCTCCGCCGTCGACGCCGAAGCCGCCAGGGTGATCGAGCGTGCCGTGCGTGACCTGGCGGCCGACGGGATTCCCGCTTTGTGGGTCACCCACGATTCGGCGCAGGTGGAACGCGCCGCGGACCGGGTCCTGCATATCGAGCGGGGCCGAAGCCTGGGCCTCGGCCCGGTCGGGTCGGTGGCGTGATGAACGGCCAGGTCGGCTGGACGGGCCTGGCGGCGTCGCTGATTCTGGTGGCGTTCGCGGCGGCGATTTCGCTGTGGCAGCGGTTGGGGCTGCAGGGTCAGCTCGCTTGGGCGGCGGCCCGCGCCTTGGCGCAGTTGCTGCTCGTCGGCGGTGCGCTGACGTTGCTGTTCGAGCCCGGCCGTTCCCTGTGGTGGTCATGGGCCTGGGTGGCCGGCATGGTGGCCTACGCCGGGGATCTCGCCCGGCGTCGGGCGCCCGAGGTGCCGCGACTCGCGCCGCTGACGATCGCGGCGTTCGCCGCCGCGGCCGTCATCACCCTCGGGGTGATTTTCGGGCTGCGGGTGTTCCCCCTGCAGGCGCGGACTTTGGTGCCGGTCGCCGGGATGATGATCGGCAACTCGATGACGGCCACGGTGTTGGTGGCCCGGCGGTTGGTCGACGAGCTCCGCGACAAGCGCGACGAGGTCGAAGCCAGGCTCGCCCTCGGGCAACCCTCCCGCCAGGCCGCCTCCCCGTACCTGCGGACTGCGTTGCGGTCGGCGATATCGCCGCAGATCGAAACCACCAAAGCCACCGGGCTGGTGTTCCTCCCGGGTGCCATGACGGGCCTCATCCTCGCCGGCGTACACCCGGTGCAGGCCGTGCTGGTCCAGGCCGTCGTGATGTTCTTGATCCTGGGCTCGGTGGCAGCCACCACCGTCGTCGTCGCACTCGGACTGGTCCGCTTGGCGTTCACCCGTGACCACCGCCTGCTGCCGCTCGGCATGCGGCCGGACGGCTCACCCACCCACCGGTGACCCACTTACACACTGGCCGTAATGTGTAAAGACGTCGGACCTGACAACAAGTGAGGTGGGCCGCATGACACTCTCCGAGCAAACCGGTGCTCAGACGGGCGACGCCAACGCCGAAGAGCTGGTGAGCTACGAAACCCTCGACGAGGGCCGCATCGTGCGGATTTGGCTCAACCGGCCGGACGCCCACAACGCGCAAAGCCGCGGCCTGCTGGTGCAACTCGACGAGGCGTTTCTGCGCGCCGAGGCCGACGACACCGTGCGCGTGGTGATCCTGGCGGCGCGCGGCCGTAACTTCTCCGCGGGCCACGACCTGGGCTCAGAGCTGGCGATCGCCGAGCGCAGCCAGCTTCCGAGCTTCCGCATCAACGGCGGGACCCGCGATCCGATCGCGGAGAAGATCTACCTGCAGGAGTGGCACTACTTCTTCCAAAACACCTGCCGCTGGCGGGATTTGCGCAAAATCACCATCGCCCAGGTGCAGGGCAACGCGATCTCCGCTGGCCTGATGCTGATTTGGGCATGCGATCTGATCGTGGCCGCCGACAACGCCAAGTTCAGCGATGTCGTCGCGGTGCGCCTCGGGATGCCGGGCGTCGAATATTACGCACACCCTTGGGAATTCGGTCCCCGCAAGGCCAAAGAACTGCTGCTGACCGGAGATTCGCTCGACGCCGACGAGGCCTATCGGCTTGGCATGGTGTCCAAGGTTTTCCCCGTCGACGAGCTGGCCGACAAGACACTGGAATTCGCCCGGCGCATCGCCGACCGGCCCACGATGGCGGCGCTGCTTGTCAAGGACTCGGTCAACGCGGCTTCCGACGCAATGGGATTCACCGAGGCTTTGCGGCATGCGTTCCACATCCACGAGTTGGGGCATGCGCACTGGGCGGCCCACAACGAGAACAGGTACGCGGTCGGACTGCCGCCCGACGTCGAGGACTGGCGCAAGGCGAAGCCGACGCAGGTGGCCCGCCGCGATACGCCGTAGCGCACGCGGCTACCCGTTGCCGCGGCGAGTTCTCCGCGTGGTTCGATATCTAGAACCTGTTTCAGTTTGAGAGGGCGTCGCGTGCAGCTTTCTTTCGAGAACCGGACATATCTGGTCACCGGCGGTGGCAGCGGGATCGGCAAGGGCGTGGCCGCCGGGCTGGTCGCGGCGGGCGCCTCGGTCATGATCGTCGGCCGTAACCCCGACCGGCTGGCGGGGGCAGTCAGCGAGATCGAAGCGCTTCCGGGTGGCGGCTCCATTCGCTACGAGCCGACCGACGTCACCAACGAGGACGAGGCCGCCCGCGCGGTGGACGCCGCCACGGCCTGGCACGGTCAACTCCACGGGGTGGTGCATTGCGCGGGTGGCTCTGAGACCATCGGGCCGATCACCCAGATCGACTCGGAAGGCTGGCGGCGCACCGTCGATCTCAACGTCAACGGCACCATGTACGTGCTCAAGCACGCGGCGCGGGAGCTGGTCCGCGGCGGCGGCGGCTCGTTCGTGGGCATCTCGTCGATCGCCGCCAGCAACACCCACCGGTGGTTCGGCGCCTATGGCGTCAGCAAGTCGGCCGTCGACCACATGATGCAGCTGGCCGCCGACGAGCTCGGCCCGTCCTGGGTGCGTGTCAACAGCATCCGGCCGGGCCTGATCCGCACGGATCTGGTCGCCCCGGTCTTCGCGTTGCCGGAAGTAAGCGACGACTACCGCGAGTGCACGCCCCTGCCGAGGCCCGGCGAGGTCGAGGACGTCGCCAACCTGGCGATGTTCTTGCTCAGCGATGCCGCGTGCTACATCACCGGGCAGGTCATCAATGTCGACGGTGGGCTCATGCTGCGACGCGGACCGGACTACTCCGCGATGCTGGAACCCGCGTTCGGCGCCGACGGGCTACGCGGAGTCGTCTGATCCCAGGCCGGCGTCTCGATCGGCGAGCGTGGCGAGCGCCGACCAGTCCAGGTGCCCGCCGCCCGTGGCCACCAAGGTGAGGAAGCGGTCACGCAGCAGGCTTGCCACCGGCAGTGGCACCTGCAACTGCTCGGCGGCGGCGAGCGCCAGGCGAACATCTTTGAGGCCCAGCTGGGCGGCGAAGCCGGCCGGCTCGAATTCCCGCCGGGCGATGAGCCCGCCGTAGGTCTGATAGACGGGGGCCGCGAACAACGTCGAAGTGAGGATGTCGACGTACTGCTGCCTGTCGACCCCGGCCTTGGCGACCAACGCGACGGCCTCACTGACGCTCTCGATCACCGAAGCGATCAGGAAGTTGCCGCTCAGTTTCACCAGGTTGGCGCTGTGCGGCTGCTCGGAAACCACGAAGGTCCGCTGGCCGATCGCGTCGAACAGCGGGGACAGCGGTTGCAGCACCTGCGGCTGGCCCGCCGCGACGACGAAAAGCTTTGCGGCGGCTGCCGCTTCGGGCCGACCGAATACCGGCGCCGCGGCGTACCGCTGACCCGCTTCGGCATGCGCGGTGGTCAGGCGCTCCGAGAGGGCAACGCTGATGGTGCTCGACGAGACGTGCGTGGCGCCCGCGGCCAGAGCCGCCAGAATCCCGTGTTCGCCGAACGCAACGGCCTCGACGGCGTGGTCGTCGGCCAGCATGGTGAACACCACGTCGCCGGTGCAGGCCTCGGCGACCGTTGAGGCGGCGGTGGCGCCCCGCTCGACCAGGCCCTCCGCTTTGCCGGGCGAACGGTTGTAGACGGTGACCTGATGGCCCGCCCCGATCAGGTTGGCGGCCATGCCCCGGCCCATGTTGCCCAAGCCGATAAATCCGATGTCCATGCATCCACTCTGCCTTGTCGGGGGCCGTCCTTTGCGATGATGAGCGCCTAGTGACGCGACGAGCACGGGAGCAGCAATGAATCGACTCGAGGGCAAGCGAATTCTGGTGACGGGCGCCGCGTCGGGGATCGGGCAGGCGACCGCGCTGCGGCTCCTCGACGAGGGCGCCACCGTGGTCGCCTCCGACGTCGCCGAGGCCGGGCTGGACGCCACCCGGGCCCGCGCGGACGAGGCCGCGACCGCCGGCTGCCTCACCGCTGTGCGGATGGACGTGGGCAACGAGGACTCGGTGATCGACGGCGTGCGCCTGGCCGTCGAAAAGCTCGGCGGCCTGGATTCATTGGTCAATGCCGCCGGCATCCTGCGCGCCGCGCACACCCACCAGACCAGCCTGGAATTGTGGAACCAGATCGTCGGCGTCAACCTGACCGGGACGTTTCTTGTTGTGCGCGAAGCGCTTCCGATGCTACTGGAGAATCCGCGCAGCGCGATCGTCAACTTCAGTTCGACCTCGGCGTCGTTCGCCCACCCGTATATGGCGGCATACGCGGCGAGCAAAGGCGGAATCCAGGCCTTCACCCATTCACTGGCGCTCGAGTACGCGCGTGACGGCCTGCGGGCGGTCTGTGTGGCACCCGGCAGCATCAAGTCCGGAATCACCGACGCGACCGGGGGATACATCCCGAAAGACGCCGACTGGTCGTTGTTTTCGAGGTTGATGCCGATCCTGCCGACCACGGTGGAGTCCAGCGGCACCGGGATGGCCGACCCGTCGGCGGTCGCCGGGGTGATCGCCATGCTGGTCTCCGATGACGGCGCGTTCATCACCGGGACCGAGATCCGCATCGACGGCGGGACGCACGCTTAGCCGGAATGCGGCGACCCGCAGCGTCCGGCTCCGCCGCTAGTTAACGCAGGGCACGCCGCCGCCGTCGATCGGTTTCCCCTGATCCGGCGTCTGATAGGTCGTGGTGGTGCCGTTGTAGTAATACGATTTGGCCTTGGTCGACGTTGTAGTGCTCGCCGTTTCGTCCGAAGTGCCGTCGTCAACCATCGACACCGAGAAATTCGTATCCACGGTCACCCTGATGTGTCCGGGCTGGACGCTGGGATCGGGCTGGCTGGGCGCGTCGAGGCCGAGCAGTTTGGCCACGTTACGCGCGTCGGTTTCCGCCCCGGCGCCATACGCGACCGTGCTCGCCGTGGGCTCACCCGAATTGCGGTCCCGGGTCTGTCCCGTGGTGTAGCCGTGGTTCTGCAGGGCGTGGGACACCTCGGTCGCGAGTCCGCTCATGCTGCCGGCATTGATGACGTCGACGGTGGTCGACGGACTCGGTTTGGCGGCCGTGGTGGCGGGCGTCGTGGTTGGGGGCGAGCCGCCGATCGCCGTGGCCACCTCCGCCTTGATCGCGGCCGGGTCGATGATGTTGACATCCTGGCCGTCGATGTTGTCGTAGCGCACCACCGGCAGCGTCCGGAACTCGACCCCTTTTCCATTGGGGCCGCCGGAGGCCAGCGAACCCAGCCGCTGGATCATCTCCTCGTCCCAACCGGAAGACAACACCACATCCTTGCGCGCCACCGCCATGAGGCCTTTGAGCTTGTCCAGGTTGGTGAAGGTTCCCGCGGCCTGCAGCTCCTGCATGACCGACGAAATGAACGCCTGTTGCCGGTGGGTCCGGTCCAGGTCACCGTTTTCCAGCCCGTGGCGCTGCCGGACGAAGGACAACGCCTGGGAGGCGTCCAGCGTCTGTCGCCCTGCCGGGAAGTCGGCACCGGAATACGAGTCGTAGACGGGATGGTTGAGGCAGACCTCCACCCCGCCCAGGGTCTGTGCCAGGTCGAAGAACCCGGCCAGATTGACCTCGGCGAAATAGTCGATCGGAACGCCGGTCAGGCTGCGCACCGCGCGCAGCGTCGCCGCCCGGCCGGCTTCGCGACCCTTGGTTTCGAGTTCCTTCTGGCTGCTGGTGCCCTGGTTGGCAAGCTTGTTCGCGACGTACTGCTTGGTGAGGCCGTACGCCTCCTTGATCTTGATGTGGTTGTACCCGGGGACCCCGGTGAAGGGCACCCAGTCGTCGCGCGGGATTGAGAAGGCGACAACTTTGTTGTCGGCGCTGACATGCACCAGGATCAGCGTGTTGGTGTTGTAGCCGCCGTCGTCGGAATCGCCGGCGTGCAGATGCTTCAGGATCGACCACGGCAGGTCGTTGCCGTCCTGGTCTTTGCGCGAGTCCAGCCCGATCAGCAGGATGTTCATGTCGTCGCCGCTGGACCGCGGATCGTCGGGTTGCAGGGCGTTCGAGACGGTGATGCCGCCCAGCGCGCCGTGAGCCACGTAGTATCCCGCCCCGGTCAGCCCTACCGCCGCCACCGAGATCAGTGCGCCCAAGGTGCGCGTCAGCCCTTTACGGAAACGTGAGGGTTGGCGGACGGCTCGATGACGGCGATGAGCACCGCCCGAGCGGGCCATCACAAACCTCTGCCCACGCCCAGCGCATCACCAGCCACCGCAACGGCGGTTTGCGGCGATGTCGCTTCAAGCATGATGTCAAGTATGCGTTAGCTTGCTGTGAAGCCCCCAATCGAGAACGCTTCCCAGGTCGGCCCCCTGCGGCGGCCCGCGCGCGCGTTAGCGGCGGTAATCCGGGCCTGACCAGCGCGTTCCGGCTCGAGCGTCGCATCGTGGTTTCGACAAGGTCACACTGCCGGCGGGACCGACTCGAACTTGTTATCGAGCCGAGACGGCGGCTACCGGGCGGGGACGAGGTCCTCGCCCGACTCGTAGAAAACAGTGATGTTCGAGCCGGTCATGATCTCGGCGAGGTAGACACCGAGCGGCTCGACCTCGTAGTAGTAATGAACATTGCCCTGGGGGTCCACCGCCGTCGCGCAGGACAAGCCCGGCGCCCCGCATCGTTGTTTGATGGGGATGGCGAGAATGGCGAGCGCCACCACCACGGCAATCCCGACCATGAGCGGGACCCTGATGATTGCCTGCCTCGTCGGGGGCGCCGGATGCATCACCGTTGGAGTGTAAGCGGGATGCCCGCCCGGTCCGGCGCGGCGCAGTAGGGTTTTTCAGCTATGACCACCATCAACCCGGACGGCGCGCCGTCGCCGCAGACCCGGGTCGAGGTACTTGGCAACATCGGACCCAACTGGTTCGCCTCGGTGATGGGGACCGGGATCGTGGCCATCGCCGGCGCCACCCTTCCCGTGCACGTGGCGGGATTGCGCGCGTTCGCCCAAGCGGTCTGGTTGATGGCCGCCGTCCTGCTGGTGGCGCTGATCGTCCTGGTGGGTGGGCACTGGTTGCGCCACCCCACCGTCGCGCGCACGCACGCTCGCAATCCACAGATGGCGCACTTCTACGGCGCCGCCCCGATGGCGTTGATGACGGTCGGCGGCGGAGCGGTGTTGGTCGGCAGGGATCTGCTGGGCGAACGCATCGCCGTCGACCTGGATTGGGTGCTGTGGACCGCGGGCACGCTGGGCGGGCTGTTCACCGCGGTGAGCATTCCGTTCTTGATGTTCACCCAGCACAACGTCGAACCGGACGCGGCATTCGGTGGCTGGCTCATGCCGGTGGTTCCGCCCATGGTGACCGCGGCGACCGGTGCGCTGCTGCTGCCGCACATGTCGGCGGGGAGCGGGCGCGAGACCATGCTGTACGGCTGCTACGCGATGTTCGGGCTGTCGTTGCTGGCTTCCCTGAACATCATCGCGATGATCTGGGCGCGCCTGACCCTGTATGGCACCTCGGGTTCCGCGCGGGTGCCAACGCTGTGGATCGTCCTGGGTCCGCTCGGCCAATCCATCACCGCCGCAGGGCTTTTAGGCGCCAGCGCCGGGCTGGCCGTCGACCCCGAAGTGGCCGAGGACATGAACGCCTTCGCGATCCTGTACGGAGTTCCGGTCTGGGGCTTCGCGGTGTTGTGGATCGCGCTGGCCGCCGCCCTGACCGTGCGCACACTGCGGCGCGGCATGCCGTTCGCCCTGACGTGGTGGAGCCTGACCTTCCCGGTCGGAACCTTCGTCACGGGTACCTCCCAGCTCGCCGGCCACACGCATCTGTCCGCGTTCCGGGTGGCCGCGGCCATCGCGTACGCCGGCCTGTTGTTCACCTGGCTGCTGGTTGCCGCGCGCACCGCGCGGGGCAGCCTCCGCGGCAACCTGCTCAAGCTGCCACCGAGCACCACGCCGGTGAAGGCCAGCAAGGAACCGGTGTCCTGACCGGGCATCGGTGTTCAACGCCGTAAGCGTTTCGATCCCCGGGGTCGGCGGGTAGGCAACCCTGAGCCGATCGGAGGGCTAATGATGGACTCAAGCGAGCCGCCGGAGCGGGGTACTCCGAGCGAGACACCCGAGCGGCCGGCGCCGACGGAAACACCTGAACGGCTCACACCGGCGGATCCGCCGGAGCGTTTGACGCCGTCGGAACCGTCCGAGCGTTGGGCGCGGACACAAGCAGCTTGATGAGGACCGGAGGTTGAGGATGCGCGCTGAAGAAGGCGACGAAACGGTCAAGGACTACGCCGCGGAGGGCAAACAGGCCCTCGGTAGGATCAACGCTTCGCGACGAGCGGGGTATCGGCTTGGCGACGTGGCCCGGCGGTTCGCCAGGTTGTGGCGGGGCGATCACGCGCCGGGGGACAAGCCCGGGTCCCCGGGTTAGTCACGCGGGCGCCGGGTATCGGTGCGCCCAGGGGCCGGCTTCTTCGAGTTGGGCTGCCAGCTGGAGTAGATCGCCGTCGGCGCCCAGGCGCCCCACCAACTGCACACCGAGCGGAAGCCCGGCCGCTGTCCAATGCAGGGGCACGCTGATCGCTGGGCGCCCGGTGATGTTGGCGAGTTGCGTGTAGGGCACCCAGCCCAGGCTTTCCTGGATCAGTTGGTCGAGAATTCCGCTGTGCGCCATGACTTTTCCCGCCCGCAGCTTGCTGGCGACGCGGGCCACCTGTTGCAGCGGGCGCGGCGTCGCCGTTTCGCCGACGCGAAGGGGCGGCGTGGCCAGGGTCGGGGTCAACAAGCAATCGAAGGTCTCATGGAACGTCGACAGGGATCGGATGTGATTGTTTCTGTTCTCCAACGCAAGAATGGGCGCCAGAACGCCGGTGGCGCGGGCGAGTTCGCTCACGGCCAAGGTGTCGGCCTCGAAATCGCGGTCGCGGGCGCCGGTGCGTTGTCTGGCGTCGGCAACGTGCTGATAGAGCTGCGCGAACCAGATGGTGAGAAAGTCCCGCGCCAGGGCGGCGTCGTCGTAGGGGGGTGGAACCTCCTCGACCCGGTGTCCCAGATCGCTGAGGAGCACGACCGGCCCGTTCCACCGCGGAAACGGCTTCCCGGTCGGGATGTGGGTTGATCGCCGAGGACCACGAGTATCCGATGCGCAGCTCGCCCGGGCGACGCTTGATGTGGTCGGCGAAAGTGCCTCGCGGAAGGGCAACTTCGTAGGCGGCGCGCGGATCCCGGCCGACGATCGCGTCACACAGTGCGGCGCTGTCGCGCACGGTGCGGGATACGACGCCCTGGGTCACCATCCCAAACATCGGCTCGCCGGTCTGCGGGCCGTAGGGTGACAGTCCCCGGCTGAACTTGAGTCCGACCAGCCCGTTGCAGGCGGCGGGAATGCGGATCGATCCACCACCGTCGTTGGCCCCGGCCGCCGGGACGATCCCGGCCGCGACCGCCGCGCCGGAACCACCCGACGAACCGCCGGGCGTGTGCTCGGTGTTCCACGGGTTGCGGGCCGGGCCCCAGTAATCCGATTCCGTCACGCCCTTGGCCCCGAACTCCGGGGTGTTCGTCATTGCGAAGATCACCAGTCCGGCGTCCAGGAACCGCTGAGTCACCAGAGCGTGTTGGTCGGCCACGTCGTTGGCCAGCGAACGGGAACCGCTCGAGGTCGGAAAGCCGCGGTACTCCTGAGCAAGGTCTTTGATCACGAAGGGCACACCGGCAAAAGGTCCGCGCAGGCCCGGGTCGGCGGCCTGCCGGTCCGCCACATCGCCGAGGCGGCGGACGAGCGCGTTCAACCGCGGATTCACTGCGTCTGATCGCTGACGCGCCAGCGCGAGGAGTTCGGCCGGCCTCACCTGCTTGCGGTCGACCAGTTCCGCCAACGCAGAGGCGTCCAAGGACATGTACTCGTCAAGCTGCATCGGTCTCTCCTCTGGGCGCCCCGCTGCATCGTATTGGAGTCGCTTCGACACCAGGTCGGCGTCGAAGCGGCTTAGTATCACCTGATGCCCATGGCAGTGGAACCGTTTTCGATCCAGGGTCCCGGCGGCGTGCGCATCGTCGCCGACCGGCTGGGCGATCCTCGAGCGCGCGCCGTGGTGTTCCTGCACGGCGGCGGGCAGACCCG
The DNA here is from genome assembly GCF_025822865.1 of Mycobacterium paraffinicum. NCBI lineage: Bacteria > Bacillati > Actinomycetota > Actinomycetes > Mycobacteriales > Mycobacteriaceae > Mycobacterium > Mycobacterium paraffinicum. Next base: position 62,223 of record NZ_JACKUR010000012.1, read on the forward strand.
CCGCTCCTGGGGCAAGGCCGCCGCAGCCGTCGCCCAGCGTGGCTGGCAAGCCGTGACCGTCGACCTGCGCGGCCACGGCGAATCCGACTGGTCCGACGAAGGCGACTACCGCGTCGTCAGCTTCGCCGGCGACGTTCAGGAGGTGCTGGGCACGCTGCCCCCGCAGCCGGTGCTGGTCGGTGCCTCTCTTGGCGGGTTCACCTCGATGCTGCTCGCGGGTGAGATTTCCCCGGGCATCGCCAGCGCGGTCGTGTTGGTCGACATCGTGCCGAACATGGACCAGTCCGGCGCCAATCGGATACACGCCTTCATGTCCGATCGGGTGGAATCGGGCTTTGCCTCGCTTGACGAGGTCGCTGACGCGATCGCCGAGTACAACCCACACCGCCCGCGCCCAACCGACTTAGACGGCCTGACGACGAATCTGCGCCGCCGCGGCGATCGCTGGTACTGGCACTGGGATCCCCAGTTCATCAGCGGCACCGCCGCCTATCCCCCTTTCGAGGTCACCGACCCCGACCGCATGCACGCGGCCGTCGACGCCATCTTGGGCGGCGGCGTGCCGATGCTATTGATTCGGGGTCAGATGAGCGACCTCGTCAGCCAGGAACGCGCGGACGAATTTCTGGCGCGCTTTCCGCAGGTCGAGTTCACCGACGTGCGCGGTGCCGGACACATGGTCGCCGGCGACCGCAACGACATCTTCGCCGACGCCATCCTGGGGTTCCTCGCCCGGCATCTCGGCGACTGATCAGTCCGTCGGCCTAGGGTGAAAGTCGTTGTCCAGCAGGTCATTCGCTCAAAGTTTTGTCGCTCATGTCAATTCGGTCGGGTCAGGCGTGCGCCCGGACTTGGCGCCCAGGCGGCCGAAACCTGCTCGCGCTGTTAGCATGCTGGCCGACACATCAAGAGAGGCGGCGCGGCATTGCGGTGGTTGCGAGGTTTGGGCTTGGCCGGTGCTGTGCTCGTCGCCGCCACGGCACTGGCGAAGCCGGCGCTGGCCGACGCGCGCGTCACGCCGGGCATCAAGGTCGAAGACGAAAAAAGCTCGTGCACATCGGGTTTCGCCGCTCAGGGCAATGACGGCAGCTACTACCTGATGACCAGCGGCCACTGCGACGCCCACGACGGCTCACAGTGGACATACGGCAACGACGTCCCGCTCGGAAAGATCACCGCCAGCGAGAAGGAGGGCGACACGAGGGACGCCGCCATCATCCTCCTCGGCCCGAGCGTGGGAGCGCCCCTCGGAGATGTCGGCGGACGGTACCTCGTCCGCGATGTGTTGAGCGCTAACCAAATTCGTGAAGGTATGCCTTTCTGCAAACTAGGCGCGGTCACCGGTGAGACCTGTGGTTCCGTCACACACGTAGACGGTGACATTGTCGAAGCCAGCGTGTTCAGCCTCAATGGCGACAGCGGCAGTCCGGGTTTCGTGAAGAACCCGGACGGCACCGTGAGTGCCGTGGGCCTGTTGATGTCCTCACCCGACGGCGACGACTACACGACCTACTTCACGCTCATCGACCCGCTGCTGGGCAGGTGGGGGTTACGCGTTCTCCCTTGACGGTCAACCGCGCCCGCCCGCATTAACACAGCGTTTGTAACCTGCGGCTAACGGGTATCCGCGCGCCGCGGCACTGGCCGGGGCTCGCTAGGTTGACGCGGCCAATGAGTTCGTTAGTGCGACACCAGCGACACGAGGGAGAGCAGTAGTGAAGCGTGGGATCGTCGTCGGCGTGGCGGGCGTGGCCGTAGTGGTCGCGGCGTGCGCCGGCTGTTCGAGTAACAAGTCAAGCACCGGATCGTCGGGTTCCTCGTCGCCGTCATCGGCCGGCCCGCAGGTCATCGTCGACGGTCAGACTCAAAACGTCAGCGGCCAGGTCACGTGCACGCCGGCGGGCGACAACACCAACATCGGCATCGGTGACCCGACGGCGGGGGTCGGCGCCGTGGTCAGCAACGCCAACCCGCCCATCGTGCACTCGGTCGGACTCGGCAGCGTCAACGGCATCACGCTCGGCTTTTCTGACGCCGCTCCCAATCAAGGGGGCAACGCTGGAGCCGCGGTCAACGGGAAGACCTACGCAATCAAGGGCACCGCGACCGGGCTCGACATGAGCAACCCGCAGCAACCGCAGCAGGTGACCAAGTCTTTCGAGTTGGACGTGACCTGCCCGTAGTGCAGGCGACCGAGACCCAAGAGGGGACGCAGCTATGTCTATGAAACGTGTCGTCAGCGCGGCGGCCGTCGCGGCGGGCCTGAGCATGTCCGCGGTTACTTTGAACGCGGGTTCGGCCTTCGCGGCTCCGCTCGACCCACCGCCGCCGTGCCCTGGCTGCCATGGCGGCGGCGGCGGCGGGGGCGGGGGCAACCCCGGCGGACCCGGCGGGGGCGGGGGCAACCCCGGCGGACCCGGTGGGCAGCCAGGCGGACCCGGTGGGCAGCAGGGCGGACCCGGTGGGCCGCAGGGCGGGCCCGGCGGGCAGCAGGGCGGATCCGGCGGACAACAGGGCGGGCCCGGCGGCGCGCAGGGTGGCCAAGACAATCCTCCCCAGGGTGGGCACGGACAGAACCCGCAGCAGGGCGGGCAGAACAACCCCCAGCAGGGCGGGCAGAACTCGCCGGCGCCCAACGACCACGGGCAGAACCCACAGCAGGGCGGGCCGGGCAACCAGCCGGGTGATCACGATCAGAACGGGCCGGGTGGACAACCCAACGCGCCGGCGAGCGAGCACAACCCGCCGCCGCCGCAGGGCAGGCAGGCCCTCAACCCGCCGAGCACCCAGCCTCCGCATCAGCCTTACGTTCCGCGCGGAACGTACGTCAGCGGTAATGCCCAGGTAGGCGGGCCCGGCGACGCGCGAGCGGGCTTCAGCATCGTCGACCACGGGGCGCCGCCGCCACCCCCGCCGCGGGGTCACGGCTGGAACGACGGTCCGGCCCCGGGCCACCAGCCGCCGCACTGGGTCGGCGCGCCGCCTCCAGGGGGTTGGGACGGTCCGCCGCCTCCCGGCGGCTGGAACCGTCCGTGGTCCGGGCCGCAGCGTGATGTCGCCGTCGCGCAGGTCGATTTCGGCCCGTTCCAGTACGACTCCTACACCGCCATCCCGGTCTTCAACTGGCAGTTCGGCGGTTGGGGGTTCTGGTACATGGGCGTCTGGGTTCCGCTGTACTGACGGTCCGCCGGCTTAGCCGGCGCGCCGTTGGCGGGCGGTAATCGGGTGGTCGTGGCAGGCTCCGGGAATGGATGTGCGAGAGAACGTCCGCCGAGCCATCGACGTGATGACGGCTTGGACGTCCGACAGCGGCAACGAATTCGCCTGGAACCGGCTTGTCGAGAACGTGATCGATGAGCCCGACGGAGAAATCCTGCTGCTGATGGGCTTCGTCAACCTCGCGGGCGAGCTGGGGATCAAGCTGGAGAAGGCGACCGGCCAGAAGATGCGCGCTCACCTCCAAGACATCGCCCTGAAGTACCTGTAATGGGTGCGTGAACGCGATGGAGAAGCGGTTCGTCCGGGTCGGTGGTGACGGCGGCGTACTCACCATCGAGCTGACCAATTCGAAACGGCTCAACATCGTCGGCACGCGCGCCGTGGAGGAGTTGACTCAGGCATTCCGCGCCGTCGACGGCGACGGTGACGTCCGGGTGGTCGTGCTGCGCGGGGCGGGGGACGCGGCGTTCATCGGCGGGGCCGACATCAACGAGATGGTCGACCTGGACCGGTCGAGCGCCGAGGCGTTCATCCGGCGGCTCGCAACCCTGTGCGAGTCGATCCGCGAATGTCGCGTCCCCGTCATCGCCCGGTTGGCCGGGTACTGCCTCGGCGGTGGGCTCGAGGTCGCGATGTGTTGCGATCTGCGGATCGCCGAATCCGGGGCGACGTTCGGCATGCCGGAAGTGGCGGTCGGAATCCCCTCGGTGATCCACTCGGCCTTGATGCCCGCGCTGATCGGGGCGTCGCACGCGGCGTGGCTCCTGCTGACCGGTGAGACAATCGACGCGGGCACGGCCGTCACGTGGGGTTTGGTGCATGAGGTGGTTGCCGCCGACGCGCTCGACTCTCGCATCGCCGAACTCACCGCGAAATTCGCCGGATTCGGCCCGCACGCGGTCCGGCAGCAGAAGCGCCTGCTCAACAAGTGGTTCGACATGACGGTCCACGGGGCGATCGAGGACAGCATCGAGCAGTTCGGTCTGGCGTTCTTGACCGGGGAGCCCCAACACCACATGCAAGCGTTTCTGGCCCGTAAGAAGGACCGAGCGTAGCGGCGGCCGTTTACGGCAGACTGTGCACGAAATCCCTTGCGGTGCTGACGAATCACTCGTGCGCACGAGGCCTTACTGCGGGTGGGTCGCCAGGTAGTCCCCGACCGGGATCGGTGACGGCGCCGCGTAACCGACGGGGAGCAACACGTCGCCGGCGGTGGTGACGTAATAGACGTCCCACCGGTAGTAGGTCGGGAACGCGGCCGGGTCGGCTGCGATCAGCGCCGCGTATTGGTCGACCGCCTGGACGTATTCGTGTGCGTGGTTGTAGCCGTAAATGGCGCGGTCGGGGTCGTTGGCGAAGCCGTTGGCGGCCAGGAAGCGGCCCGCCGCGATGATGCTGTCGCGCGGCGAATTGATATCGCCGCCCTGGCCGTAGGTGGCGAACGTCGACGGCAAGAACTGCATGGGGCCCTGCGCGCCGGCCGTGCTCGCGCCGTTGATGCTGCCGAAGCGGGTCTCGACCAGGTTGATCGCGGCCAGGTAGTTCCAGCCGACGCCGGTTTCCGCTTCCGCCGGGTGGTAGTCATTCGTCAGCTCGTCAGCGGGTACGGGAGGTTCGATCCGCCACGCGGGCAGCGTGTCTTTGGCGGGCGTCATCGCCTGAAGCTGGCGACGGGCATCGAGGTTACGGTCGTAGACGCCGCCCAGCTCCGGCGGGATGCGCGGCCGGGTGATCGAGTCCCATTCGGGGTGCCGCCCAATGGCGCGGTACGCGGCCTGCTCGCGGTGCGCTGCCGCCGTCAGTGCCGGCTCCGGCGTCGACGGGTCACGCAGCGCGCGCTCGTCCGCGACCAAATCGTCGGCCAACTGAGCCGGGTCCGACGCCAGTTGCGGCTGGGCGCCAAGGGGCGGATTCGGTGCTGCGGCAACGGTTCTCGATGCGAGCGGTGCGGCGCCCGCCGACGCTGCGGTTGAAGCGTTCGTCGGCGTTGCATTGGGTTTCACCGTCGGGGACCAACAGCCGACGACTAGGAACATGATGGCGCCGAGAAACACCGGCGCGGTCGCGGCGACTGTCGGGTTACGGCTCACTGGAGTCACTTCCGTCGATTTTGCCCGGAATAGTCTTTCGCATCTGACCGCCTGACATCAATGCCGTGGTCCGTATCGGCCGGGGTAGATCGCCTTAGGCAGTGCCCTCAAGGCGGCCCTGAAGTGCGAAATCTCGTTGACGGCAACCTGCTTCACACCGAGCGGAGACTGGCGAAATCTCGGGGCAGACCGGGAAATCCCCACGAGTTGCGGGTGGCCGCGGCTTATTCCAGACTTGAGAATCACCTTCCCAGCAGAGTGGACAAGCTACATGCGTGACGCCGCGGCTGAACCGACCGAGAGACCAAACAGGATTCGCCGAGCTTCGGCCCCGGCAACGCCCAAGCTCATCTCCCGTCTCGTTCGTCCAGCGCTGCTTACCGCGGTGGTGACGGTGCTGGTCGCCGCGCCGGACACCCGCCCTCTGCTGCCACCGGGCTGCGCAATCGGGTGGACGATGGCCGGGCATGTGGTGATTTTCGTGCCCGACTGCACGCATCGGACGCCGTCGCCACCATCCCCGCCGGACGGACCGCCGCCGGGTCCCGTTCCACCTCCGGCTCAGTAGGCGGCGGAGCGCGGTGCGACGACGATCGGAAACCCCGGGTCGGCGGTTGTAGCGTTCACGCCGCGGGTGGCCGGGCGTCAGACCGGGATCGCGCTCAGACGCTCAGGGTTTCGGAGCGGCGGAATCGCTATTGGGGCCGTCGGAGAAAGTCGGAAGTTGCACCGGTTCCGCATCGTGGCTGGCAGGTGACACGACCTCCGGCTCGTAGCGATGTGAAAACAAATCGGACGATGTCATGGAGCGGGTCCTCAAGTTAGTTTGGCTTCAGCCCAAACGTGGTTGGCTTGGGGCGAAGGGCGATCGATTCGTGGATCTGCTCATCTCCACAAGAATTTGGCTTCTCGGCAGCGCGAACGCGGACTGCTGCTACCAATCTACACGCCAGAGTTCGCAAAGACGTTGCGCCGAGCGCCTGGCATTCATCGACCCCGAAAACCGCGGCCCCTTGTACCCCTGCGGAAGTAGGCTGGGAGACCCCTTAAACGTGCTGTGGGCTGGTGGGAAACGACCCACCAGCCCACACGGTCGAACTCGCACTAGACGGCGGTTACTCCGACTGCCTGGGGACCCTTGGCCCCCTGCTCGACATTGAACTCAACTCGTTGGTTTTCCTCCAGCGACCTGTAGCCGTTTCCCTGGATTTCCGAGTAGTGGACGAACACGTCAGCCGCGCCGCCGTCCGGAGCGATAAAACCGAAGCCTTTTTCGCTGTTAAACCACTTCACAGTTCCCTGTGTCATACCTTCAACTTCTCTCATTTTGAACGGATGCCGACGGGCATCCCGGGCAAGCGTACCACGTGGGGTGGCTGGGAACTGTAATCAACTGTGCCAGAGGGATTTTCATGCCTCATCATATGGCTGGTGGGCGACCAATCGGGGAGTCTCGACTGCCTCCGCTACGAGCCCGATTATGGAATCGGGGCCTGCGCATTGCGCCAGCTCGACGGGGCATGCAACTGCCGGTGCTGCGGCTGGCTCCCGGCGAGTCTGGCCGTGCTCGGCGGCGCTCGCGGCGGTGTCAAGAACGCTGTGTGGTCGGCGGGAGGCGGCAGTGCGGGTGCGCCGTCATCGGTCCGTATTGACCGGGGCTTGTGACGCCGTCCCGACGCGCTCAAACTGGTTGATATGCGCGACCGCGAGACCATCGATTCAGAATTGCGGCGCATCGCGCTCGGGCGACGAGCGGTCCGAGAGCACGGCGGCGAGCCGTCGTCCCGAGAGGTAGACGAACTGCTCGACGAGCTCCTGGCCCACAGTGCCGGGGCGCCCCTTCCCGCTGCGGCGAAAGCCTGCGCAACCAATGCTGCAGCGAACGCCGGGTCGAGGGGCGGCGGAATCGGCACCACGGTTCGCCGGCGTAAGGGCGTGCCGCGGCATTTGGGCCTGCTCGCGGCGTTGCCGCTATCTCTGGTGGCCCTCGCCGCGGCGGTGGTGATGATGTTTTCGCTCCACCGCCAGGACTCACCGGCGCAGCAGGAAGAAACACCGCCGTCGGCCGCGCCTGCGCCCAAACCCGTTGCGCCGCAAGCACCCACTCCGCGCATCGAGATGGCCGACGCGGCGTTCATCGCCGCGTTGAAGCACGAAGGCGTACCGGTCCCCAGCCGCGAGTACGTGATAACCCAGGGTCACGCGGTATGCGATTTCCTGGCGCGCCAACCCAATTTTGCGGATGCGGTCGAATTCGTGCAGCGATCCTCGATTTGGGACGCCAACCAAAGCACCGAAGTCACCGCGGGTGCCATCGTCGCGTACTGCCCTCAGTCTCAACCCGCCACCCCGGCTGACTTGTCGCCGGCCTACCAGAGCGCTCTCTCCGATCTGCAGGCAATCGAGGGAAAGCTGCAAGGCATCCAAGGGGACCTGCAAGGCATCCACCGAGATCTGGAGGGCATCCCAGGCCCTCCATGATCGGGGTGGTCGTCCTTCGCCCGGCCAGGAAATTGCCGTGCGGAGCCCCCCGAATTCGCCGACTGGTTTTGCGTTGAGTTCGCGCAAAAATGGCTACTTCGGCCTCTTCCGTAGCAACGGGGTCGGGACTACGATTTCCCTGCACGGAGACATGTGATGCTCAGAATGGCTAACCGTTTGGCACTCATCGGCCCAGCCGTATTGGGGCTGGCGGTCACCACGACGTCTTTGTTGCCGGCGGTAAGTAGGGCCGCGGAATGTGGCGAAGGCACCGTCTACGACGCGCCATCCGATACCTGTGTGGTGCTCGCGCAGGCGACCCAACCGGTGGCGCCGCCACCGGCGGCCCCACCGCCACCACCGCCCCCCGCAGCCCCGCCGCCGCCCGCCTGGGGTGGCTATTACGGCCCCCGGCCATACGTCTCTGCCAGCATTTGCGCGCCGATTCCAATCATCCGTATCTGCGCGGGAATCTGACAGCGCCGACCGGCGGCGATGCCTAGCGGTCTCGGTAGACGTCACACGCTGAGCGGAGCCCCCTGTCAGGATTGAACTGACGACCGCTCGCTTACAAGGCGAGTGCTCTACCACTGAGCTAAGGAGGCGGGATCAAACCGGTCCAAGCCTAATCGGTCACTCGCCGCTGTCGATGATGCGCGTGGAGCGCACCGCCCGGGACGAAGGACGCCGCCGGCCCGGGAGCGGTATGCGGTCGGCGATGTTGCTCAGCGGGTTCACCACCATGGTGAGCGCGACGACCGCGTCCTGCAGCGTCGCGATCGCGGGCTCCAACGCTTCCATGCCGGGGGTCAGCCGTGCCAGGGTGTCGGCGACGTCGGCGAGCTGGTCCAGCGGCCCGTTCTTCGCCGTCAGCTTGTCGACCAGACCACCCTCGGCCAGCAGCCGGTCTGCCAGCCCATCCTCGGCCAGCAGCCGCTCGATCAATCCGTCCTCGGAGACAAGCTGATCGGCCAGGCCACCGGGCTGCAGCGTGCGGTGCAGACCGCCGCCCTCCGCGGTAAGGCGGTCCAGCAGACCGCCGTCCGACGTCAGCATGTCGACGACCCCGCCCGGGCGCAGCAGCCGGTCGATCGGCCCGTCCGGCGCCACGGCCCGTCCCAGTGGCGCATCGTCGTCCAGCAGCCGGGCGAGCCGGTTGGCGCGAACGATCGCGTCGTCGATTCCCAGCATGGAAGTCATCGCGTTCGTTCCGCCGGTGCCGCCCTCACCCAACGCCCGTTTCGCCACCCCGACCGCCGCGGTTGCCACGGTCAGGCCGGCGTCCGCGGCGGCGAGCCCGACACGTGCCGGGGCGGTCGCGGCCAAGACGATCCGTGCGGCAAAGTTCATTCCACGAGTTTATTCGCGACGCGACCGCGTCGACCCCCGCAGGTCCAGGCGGTTGCGATCATTCCTGGCAGACTACTATCAGAGTGTTGGCACTGAGCTTTCAGCAACTACACAATCTTTACATAGGAAACGTTCAACAAGAGGCGAGAATCTGATGACCGCGGCAACCCCAAGTGAAACGAAACCGGAGGCTCGTGTCCTCGTGGTCGACGACGAGGCCAACATCGTTGAGCTGCTCTCGGTGAGCCTCAAGTTCCAGGGTTTCGAGGTCTACACCGCGACCAACGGCGCCCAAGCCCTGGATCGGGCCCGGGAAGCCCGCCCCGACGCGGTGATTCTGGACGTGATGATGCCCGGCATGGACGGATTCGGGGTGCTGCGGCGCCTGCGTGCCGACGGCATCGACGCCCCGGCGCTGTTCCTGACGGCCCGTGATTCACTGCAGGACAAGATCGCCGGACTGACCCTGGGCGGCGACGACTACGTGACCAAGCCGTTCAGCCTGGAGGAGGTCGTCGCCCGGTTGCGGGTCATCCTCCGGCGCGCCGGCAAGGGCGGAGCGGAGCCCCGCAGCGCCCGGCTGACCTTCGCCGACATCGAACTCGACGAGGAGACCCATGAGGTGTGGAAGGCCGGCGAACCGGTCTCCCTCTCGCCGACCGAGTTCACGCTGCTGCGTTACTTTGTGATCAACGCGGGCACGGTCTTGAGCAAGCCCAAGATCCTCGACCACGTGTGGCGATACGACTTCGGAGGTGACGTCAATGTCGTCGAGTCCTACGTGTCGTATCTGCGTCGCAAGATCGATACCGGGGAGAAGCGGCTACTGCATACCCTGCGGGGCGTGGGCTATGTGTTGCGGGAACCGCGCTGAGCCCGCGCTCTTTCATCAGCGTTAGCGAACAATGATTCACATGGCCAAACAGCATCGACGCGGATTGCCGCTCCGGGTAGGCCTGGTCGCCGCCACTCTGGTGCTGGTGGCGTGCGGGCTAGCGGTCTCCGGCATCGCGGTCACGTCGATCCTGCGGCACAGCCTGGTCACCCGGATCGACCAGACGCTGCTCGACGCCTCGCGCGGTTGGGCGCAGAACCCGCGGCGACAGTCACCGCCGCCCTACGAGGGTCCCGACCCGGGCCGGCCGCCGTCGAAGTTCTACGTACGGGGCGTCGGCATCGACGGGACTCCGTTCACCGCCATCAACGACCGCAACTCCGAACCGGCATTGCCGCCCAACAACGACGTCGGCCCCAATCCGACGACGCTGCCGTCGGTCAACGGGTCCGACATCTTGTGGCGAGCGGTGTCGGTGCGCGGCCCGCACGGCCTGACGACCGTGGCGATCGACCTGTCCGATGTCCAACACACCGTCAGCTCCTTGGTCTGGTTGCAGATCGGCATCGGGGTGGCGGTGCTGGTCGTGGTCGGCATCGCCGGCTTCGCGGTCGTGCAGCGCAGCCTGCGGCCGCTGTCCGAGGTCGAACAGACTGCCGCAGCGATAGCCGCCGGCCAGCTGGATCGCCGTGTCCCGGAACGGGATCCGCGCACCGAGGTCGGCCGGCTGTCCCTCGCCCTCAACGGAATGCTTGCGCAGATCCAGGAAGCGCTCGCGTCGTCGGAGTCGTCGGCCGAGAAGGCCCGCGGTTCCGAGGAGCGGATGCGACGGTTCATCACCGACGCCAGCCACGAGCTGCGCACCCCGCTGACGACCATCCGGGGCTTCGCGGAGTTGTATCGGCAGGGCGCCGCGCGCGACGTCGCCATGTTGTTGTCGCGCATCGAAAGCGAAGCCAGCCGGATGGGGCTGCTGGTCGACGACCTGCTGCTGTTGGCCCGCCTGGACGTGCAGCGACCGCTCGAGCACAACCGGGTCGACCTGCTGGCGCTGGCCAGCGACGCCGTGCACGACGCGCAGGCGGTGGACCCCAAACGCACGATTGCCATGGAAATGCTCGACGGCCCTGGCACCCCGGAGGTGCTCGGGGACGAACCGCGGATCCGACAGGTGCTGAGCAACCTGGTCGCGAATGCCTTGCAGCACACCCCGGAGCGCGCCGACGTCACCGTGCGGGTCGGCACCGAGGGGGACGACGCCGTGCTCGAAGTGGCCGACAAGGGTCCCGGCATGACCGAGCAGGACGCGTCGCGCGTGTTCGAGCGCTTCTATCGCACCGACTCGTCGCGGGCACGTGCCAGCGGCGGTACCGGACTGGGGCTATCGATCGTCGACTCGCTGGTGCGTGCGCATGGCGGCGCCGTCACGGTGACGACCGCGCCCGGGGAGGGCTGCTGTTTCCGCGTCACGCTGCCACGCGTCAGCGAGGTGCCGGCGCAGGAGCCGGTTCACGCCAATTGAGCCAGGGCGGCCTTGATTTTGGCCTGCGCCTCGTCCAGGGACTCCGGTGACGGGTTGCGGTCGACGTTGGCGAAACCGAAGTCGCTCAGGCGGCGGGTGGGGAACACGTGCACATGGAGATGGGGCACCTCCAGCCCGGCGATGATCACCCCCGCCCGCTCAGTCTTGAAGGCCTTGCACACGGCCTTGCCGATGAGCTGACTCACGCTCATGATTCGGGTGAACGTCGCGCCGTCGACCTCCTGCCACTGGTCGATTTCGGCCCGCGGCACCACCAACGTGTGCCCTTGGGTCATGGGCTCGATCGTCAGGAACGCGACGACGTCGTCGTCCTCGTAGACGAAGCGGCCGGGAAGCTCACGGTTGATGATCTTGGTGAAGATCGACGCCATGGCCCCAAGCATAGGGGCGACGCGGTCCTCGCCTCGGGCCGCGCCCGCCTCAGTCCTCCTGGCCGAACTCCATGACGTCGAGGTTCCAGTAGCCCCGCATGTTGGTGATCAGTCCCGCTTCGTTGACCTTGTAGGTGAACACGCCACGCACCTTGCTGGTCATGCCGCCCTCAAACTTGCTCTGCAGCACCAGAATATGAGCGATTTCGTCGGGTGAGCTGGACGGGAAAGTCTCCTCGCAGGTGATGGTCAGCTGGTTCTTGGCGATGTTGTTGTCGAAAAACTCGCCGACGGCTGCCTTGCCGCGCACGCCGGTGCCGTCGGGGTTGGTGACGGACTTGCCGATCGGGTCCTCGATGAGCACATCGTCGGTCATCAGCGCCAGCCAGCCGTCCCGATCTTTGGCTTGTGCGCAGCGCCATGATGACTGCGACGCGGTCAGTGCCGGGGATTGGGCGGTTTGCGTCATGGTTATCTCTCCTGTCACTAGATTGCGCACGCGGCGCGCGCGCCTTCCTCGGTGGCCTTGCGGATCAGCCCGAGCCCGGTGCAGTCGCCGGCGGCGTGCACCTGAGCGCCGGGCAGGGCGGCGACCAGCGCGTCGAACATCGTGGCGTCGGGTTCGAACGTTCCGGCCAGCACGACGCTGTCGGCCTCCAGTCGCCGGGCGGTGCCACCGGCCGGGGTGAACACCACCGCGTCGGTTGTGATCCGTTCCACGGTGGCCCGCACATGCACGGTGACGCCCAACCGGTCGAGGCGGTCCATGTGTTCAGTCTTGCGTTTGTTGCCCACCTCCGGGGCGATGTTCTTGCCGGGTTCGAGTATCGACACCAGCCGGCCCCGGCCCGCCAGGAATTCGGCCAGTTCCAGGGCGACCAGGTCTCCGCCGATGATGGCGACCCGCCGTCCGACCGGCATCCAGGCGCGGCTGGCCATCCGGATCGCTGCAGGCCGCACCAGCCGCTGCCGCCACCCGCCCAGCGCGGAAGCCCCCAGCCGTTGCCAGCCCGGTGCGCCGGATTCGGCTCGCCCGCCCAGCAATTCGCGCAACCCGGGCCCGGTGTGTACGTGCGGTAGATCGGATCCGGGGATCGCCGGCACGGCGACCCTGCCGCCGGTCGCCACCACCACCGCATCCGGGCCGGCATCGACGACGTCTTGAGACGAAACCGATTGACTCAGGCGGACTTCCACGCGGCTGAGCTTGATCTCCTCGCGCAGGTAGCGCAGGAAAGGCTCATTCTCCGGATGCAGAACCGCCGCCCAGCGCAGCGCGCCGCCCAACGCGGCGCTGCGTTCGAACAGCGTGACGCGGTGTCCCCGTTCAGCGGCTACCCGGGCGGCCTCCAGACCGGCGGGCCCGCCGCCGATCACCACCACGCGCTTGGTGCGCGCGGCGGGAGTCGCCGCCATTTCGCGCTCCTTGCCGGTGCGTGGATTGACGGCGCAGTCGACAGAGAAGCGCAGTTCCATTGCATCGATGCAGTTTTCACAGGAGATGCACTTACGGATCCGGTGTGCCTGCCCGTCGCGCAGTTTGCGCGGCAGCTCGGGGTCGGCCAGCAGCGGACGGCCCATAGCGATGAAATCGGCCCGTCCGTCGGCCAGAATCCGTTCGGCCAGTGCCGGATCGTGGATGCGGCCGACGGCGATCACGGGCACGTCGACCACCTGCTTGACCGCGGCCGCGGCACCGACGTTGAGCCCGTCGCCGTCGTCGGCACCGTTGACCATCCCGGTCACCAGCCGGTCGATCACCCCGCCGCTGACGTGGAACGCGTTGACACCCGCTGCCATGAACTCCGGCGCCAGCTGCGCGGTCTCGAAGATCGGCCGGCCACCCGCGATGCGTTCGTAGCCCGAGATGCGCAGCGTGATCGGCAGGGCGTCACCGATCTCGGAACGGATCGCGGCCAGCGCATCGAGCACCACCCGCGCCCGGCCGCGCGCCGAATCACCGCGATAGTCGTCGGTGCGGCGATTGCGTTGCGGCGCAAGGAACGAGCCCAGCATCATGTAGCCGTGCGCGGCGTGCAGCTCGATGCCGTCGTACCCGGCCTCGACCGCACGCCGCGCCGCGGCCTTGAACAAGTCGAACACTCCGCACAGCTGTTGCTTGCTGATCTCGACCGACGGGCGCCCGGTGAGGTAGGACGGGATCACCGACGGACCCAATGACGTGACACCGAAGATCTCGGGCCCCAGGCCATCGGGACCGGCATGCACGATTTGTGGCTGGATCTTGGCCCCGTGCTCGTGCACCACCTCCACGAGCGCCCGATGCGCGTCGACCGATTCGTCGGTGGCCAGGTGCAACCCGCCGGGAGTCTCCGGGTGCTGGTGGTCGATCCCCGTGGCGCCCAGCGTGATCAGGCCGACGCCGCCCTTGGCGCGCGCGGCGAAGTAGTCGCGGGTGCGCTCGGACGGCAGCCCATCGGGCGTGCCGTACATGGTCTCCATCGGAGACATGACCACGCGGTTGCGCACCGTCATGGCGCCGATCTGTCCCGGCGCCAGCAGGTGCCCGAACCCCGTCACTCGGGACCCAGTCGGTTGGGGTGGCTGTTACCTGTCGGCGTCCGTGTACCGGATGACGCCGCGAATGTTCTTGCCGTTCAGCATGTCCTGGTAGCCCTCGTTGATCTGCTCCAGGCGGTACTGGGTGGTGACCATGTCGTCCAGGTTGAGCTTGCCGGCCTTGTACATCGACAGCAGCTGCGGGATGTCGTACTGCGGGTTGCCGCCGCCGAAGATGGTGCCCTGCAAGTTCTTCTGCATCAGGGTGAGCATCGCCAGGTTGAGGTTGACGTTGGTGTCCAGCAGGCTGCCGATGGCGGTCAGCACGCAGGTGCCGCCCTTTTGGGTGATGTTGAGGTAGTTGTCGACGTCGGCGCCGTGCAGCTCCCCGACCGTGACCACGACCTTGTGGGCCATCAAGCCGTAAGTGACCTCCATGATGCCCATCAGCGCCGCGTTGATGTCGGGATAGACGTGGGTCGCACCGAATTTCAGCGCCTGGTCGCGCTTCCATTCGACCGGGTCGATCGCGAAGATGTAGCGTGCGCCGGCGTTGACGGCACCCTGCAGCGCTGCCATGCCAACCCCGCCGACACCGACGATGGCGACGTCCTGGCCCGGCCGGATGTCGGCGGTGCGGACCGCCGAGCCGTACCCGGTGGTGACGCCGCAGCCGACCAGGGCGGCAACCTCGAAGGGGACCGACGGGTCGATCTTTACCACGGAGCTGCGGTGGACCACCATGTACGGCGAGAACGTGCCCAGCAGCGTCATGGGGAAGACGTTCTGGCCTTTTGCCTGGATGCGGAACGTGCCGTCGGAGACGGCGGCACCGCCGAGCAGTCCGGCCCCCAGGTCGCACAGGTTGCGCATGCCAGCCTGACACGTCGGGCACTGCCCGCAGGACGGGATGAAGGACAGCACCACGTGGTCGCCGGGGGCGATGTCTTCGACGCCCGGACCGACCTCGGTGACGATGCCGGCACCCTCATGCCCGCCGAGCACCGGGAAACCGGCCATCGGGATTCCGCCGGTGACGAGGTGATGATCGGAGTGGCACATGCCGGCCGCTTCCATCTGGATCTTGACCTCATGCGCTTGCGGGTCGCCGATCTCGATTTCCTCGATGGACCAGGGCTGGTTGAACTCCCAGATCAGTGCGCCTTTTGTCTTCACGATGGTCCTGACCCCATTTCGCCTTTGAATCGATCAGAGCTGGCCGGCCCCTTCATGCCGGACAACTTGGTGACGGGCGCCACAGGCACCCTTGTCGCGTCAGCATAGCGCGTGCAACAAATCAAATGCTTGGTTGGTCCGCCACTGGCTGCGGTCACCAGATCGGCACCGGTGCCTGGCCGAGTGGGTAGTAGCCCGGCAGCTTCTCCCCGGCGATGCTGCGCTCGATCCGCTTCTGCATGCCGGAGCTGAGGTCGCCGGACTCGATGAGCTTGCCGAACATGTACGCGACGTGACCGAAGTCGAAGAAGTCCCGCTGCCACTCGATGAGGTTGTCGGCGTTGAGGCGGAACCAACTGCCGCCGATGCCGTAGATCTCGTCCCGGGTGCCGTCGGACTTGTTGACGATCTGCTTCCAGAACCCGACGATCTCGCCCTGCTTCTCGTCGATGAGCACCTTCTGGTACTCGTACACCCAGTTCTCCAGGCCCTCCATCTCCAGGCCTAGGGCGATGTCGCGGATCTCGTCGATGCCGACGCACATGACGTCTTCCTTGGGGCCGATGTTCCAGCCGTAGGTGGCGTCCTGGGTGTAGAAGTCCGCCAACGGCCGCCAGTCACCGGCCTTCTCGCAGTCCTTGTTGGCCTGCAGCCAGCGGTCGACCCATGCCTCGAGTTCGTCGCGTGACGCCATTATTGGTCTTCTTTCTCTTTGATGAACAGTGCATGCGTTGGGCACAAATCGACCGCGCGCTCGACTTCGTCGCGGGCGTCTTCGGGCGGTTCGGGGTCGATGATTTCGACCTTGCCCCGCTTGGGCACCCGGAAGTAGTCCGGCGCCTCCAGTTCGCACATGGCATGGCCCTGACACAAATCCAGATCGGCTTCGATCCTGAATCCCATGGAAGAACCTACTTCTGGCGCTTGCGGTAGCGGACTTTTGCCGGCCGGGCGAGCTGGACGACCATCTTGGAGTGATCGTTGTGGTAGCTGTCGGCAGGCTGCGCCATCTCGAATTCATACTCGCGCAGCAGAACCGAGAAGATCGCCTTGATCTGCATCTGGGCGAAGGCGGCGCCGACGCACCGGTGTCGCCCCGCGCCGAACGGAATCCAGGTCCACCGGTTGACGATGTCGGCCTGCTCGGGCTTGTTGTAGCGGTCGGGCTTGAACGCATCCGGATCGGGGAAGTCCTCGGGGATGCGATTGCTTATCGCCGGGGACGCGGCGACGTAGTCGCCCTTGTGGATTCCGAAGCCCTCGACCTCGAACTCGCCCTGGGCCACCCGCATCAAGATGATCAGCGGCGGGTGCAGCCGTAGGGTCTCTTTGACAACGTTGTCCAGCTTCGGAATCGACCGCAGCGCATGGAAACTCACCTCTTGGCCGTCGGCGTACAGCTCCTCGAGTTCGGCCAGCACCTCGGCGTACACATCGGGGTGGCGGATCAACTCGATCAACGTCCACGCCGAGGTCCCCGAGCTGGTGTGGTGCCCCGCGAACATCAGCGAGATGAACATGCCGGTGACCTCGTCGGCCGAGAATCGGGGATTGCCGCCTTCGTCCTTGATCGAGACGAGCACGTCGAGCATGTCGCGGTCGCCCTTGTCCTTCGGTGGATTGGCCAGCCGCTGGTCCATGATCTCCTGTACCAGCGCAACGAGTTTGACGCGCGCCTCGTCCCGTCGTTTGAAACTGTCGATCGGCAGGTAGGGATCGACGTAGCACAGCGGGTCGGTGCCGCGTTCCAGCTCGTGGTAGTACTCCGCGAACCGGTGGTCGAGCTGCTCACGGAATTTCAGCCCGATCAGGCAGGCGGTCGAGGTGTAGATGGTCAGCTCCGCGAAGAAGTCGAGCAGCTCGATCTCGCCCTCGTCGCCCCAGTTGGCGATCATCTTCTTGACTTCGCCCTCGATCGTGCTGGCGTGGCCCTTCATCTGCTCGCCGCGCAACGCCGAGTTGTGCAGCATCTCCTTGCGCCGCTCGGGGCTGGCGTCGAAAACGACGCCCTTGCCGAAGATCGGCGTCATGAACGGGTATGCCTCGGCCTGGTCCAGATCCTCGTCCGCGGAGCGGAAGAAGAATTCGTTGGCGCCCGCGCCGGACAACAGGATGACGTGCTTGTCGACCAGCTGGAACCAGCCGACGTCGCCACACTCTTCCCGGACGCGCTTCATCAGACCGATTGGGTCGGTGCGGAATTCCTCGAGGTGACCGTGCTCTTCCTCGCCGCCGGAAACCCGCGGCACAATCGCGGTGGTTGTCATGACGGCATCCCCTCCTCGCCGAGTGCGAGCTTCTGTCGATCTTTCTTGTCGGCCAATGGGGCTTCGGGCTGAAGCTCCATGTTCGCGATGAACCCGCCGCGCGGTGTCTCGGCGACGAACGTGATGGCGCGCGCCAGGTCCGCCGCACGCAGGAAGTAGTCATGGCGGGCCTGGCCCCACTTGGCCCAGTCCTCCAGTGCGGGGCCGATCTTCTCGGCCGGCAGGCTCCAGCCCATCGAGGTCTTCGTCGGGCCGGGGTGCACGATCGAGGCCCGCACGCCGGTGCCTTCGAGCTCCATCTGGAAGTTGGTGACCATCGCCACGAGTGCGGCCTTGGCCGCGCCGTAGGCGCCCATGTGTGGCCGCTGGCGCAGGGCCACGTCGGAGCCGACGAAGATCAAATCGCCCCGCTGGCGCTCCAGCATTCCCGGCAGCACCGCGGCGGCCAGCCGGTTGGCGCCGACGAGGTGGATCTGCAGTTGCGACTCGAACTCGTCGGTGGTGATCTCGGCGAGTTTGCCGAAGTACGTGTCGCCGGCGCCGGCCACCAGCACCTCGATGTCGCCCAGTGCGTCGACCGACTGCGCAACAAAGGATTTCACCGAGTTCGGATCGGTGACGTCCAGGTGGAATCCGACCGCCTCGCCTCCTTCGGCATTGATCTTGCCGACGATGTAGTTGAGCTTCTCGACCCGGCGCGCGCCCAGCGCGACCGGGAAGCCGTGTGCCGCAAGTTCGATGGCGGTAGCCTCTCCGATGCCGGACGAGGCGCCGGCCACGATGGCCGGCCGGCGTTCGGGCAGGGGGTCAAAGCGGGGCATTCAGCGGACCTCCACGGTCATTGGTAGGTGAGCGAATCCGCGGACATTGCTGGAGTGGACGCGGACGGCGTTGGCCTCGTCCACCTCATATCCGCGGATTCGCTTGAACAACTCGGTGAGCGCGACCCGGGCTTCCATCCGCGCCAGATGCGCGCCCAGGCAGAAATGTGCGCCACTACCGAAACTCAATAGTTTGGGGCCGATTTCGCGGCCGATCAGATAGTCGTCGGGACGGTCGAAGACCCGCTCGTCGCGGTGGCCGGAACCGGGCAACAGCAGCAGGACGTCGCCCTCGGGAATAGTGGTGTCGTACAGGGTGAGCTCCCCCGACACCGTGCGGGCCAGGATCTGGCTGGACGTGTCGTAGCGCAGGGTCTCCTCTACCCACAGCGGCACCAGCGACAAGTCGGCGTAGACCGGGGTCAGCTGTTCGGGGTTCTTGTGGCCCCAAAACGCGGCGTTGGCAAGCAGTTTGGTGGTCGTCTCGTTGCCGGCTATCACCATCAGGAACATGAAGCCGAGGACTTCCTCGTCCGTGAGCCGGTCGCCGTCGATCTCGGCTTCCAGCAGCGCCGAGGTCAGGTCTTCCGTCAGCTGCTTGCGCCGCTCGGCGACCATCCCCTGGTAGTAGACGATCAGGTTGATGGATGCCTCGACGGCCTCCGGCGGCACGTCGGTGACGCCCTCCGCGCGGTGCATCACCCCGTCGGCCCAGGCGCGCACCTGAACTCGATCCGGTTCGGGGACACCCATCAACTCGGAGATGACGTCCATGGGCAGCTTCCCGGCGAACTCGTCGACATAGTCGACGGTGCCGTCCGCTGAAGACCTGGCCTTCTCCAGCATCGTGTCGAGGTGTTGTGTCGCGATCTCGGTTACCCGGGGTTCGAGTTCGCGAATCCTCCTCGGTGTGAAGCCTTTTGACACCAGCGTCCGCAGGCGCAGATGGGCGGGATCGTCCATTGCCAGAAACGACATCGTCTTGGAAGCGTGCGGGCCGCGCGATGCCGGATCCAGCGAGACGCCGTACTTGTTGGATAGCGTGGTGCTGTTTCGGAACCCCTGCAGCACATCTTGGTGCCGCGATAACGCCCAGAACTTCAGGTCCTCGTTGCGATACACAGGGGCTTCATCGCGGAGGCGCTTGTAGTACGGGTACGGGTCCTCATGGAAGTCGTAGTCGTACGGATCAAGGACCAGCTCGTGGTCGCCAACATGGATGGTCATTCGATGTCTATCTCCTGGCTCGTCTCTCCGGCGCCGGTGAGTATCAGCCTGACCACATAGGCCAGCCGGTCGGCGATCTCGCGATAGGTGAATTCGCCGCTGCCGGCCTGAACGAGCGCCCCGAAGAACGACATCTCCAGTGCGGACACGGCGGTGGGGTCGGCGTCGGGGCCGATCGCGGACGTGATGCGGCGGTGGATCTCCGCGCCGATCCGGTCGCGTGCGGCCCGCACCGCGGGCTCGGCGCCTCCGCTGAGTAAGGCCGTCGTGCACGCGGCGCTGACTTCTGGCTCATCGGCGACCACCAGGGCCAGGTGGCGCAACACCTGTTCCACCCGGGTGGGCATCGGGTCGTTGACGTCGGTGAAGTAGGGGACCTGCCGCACCAGGTCCAGGTAGACCTCGGCGATCAGGTGGTTCTTCGACGAGAAGTAGGTGTAAGCCGTGGCCGGGGCGACTTTGGCGCGGGCCGCCACCGCGCGCACCGTCAGGTCGGCGTACGACTTTTCGCGCAGCGTTTCGATGCCCGCCGCGAGCACCTTCCGGAAGGTCTCCTCCTGGCGGCGGTTTCGCGCGGGCCGGCCGGTCTGGTGCTCGGCCTGAGACGTGATCGTCACCAGTGCATCGCTGGACACATGTCCAAGCTATCGGACCGACTCCGCCGGAAGCAAGACCGATCGGCGAAGATACGGGTTAATGTGCTGTTTTCGGTCAAGAACCGCGCCAGCCGAGATCGGCCCTTGCACCGCCAACAGCCGGGCGGCTATGGTTCCATCGGATAATATCGGACAACTGTCCACTGAAATCCAATGGTATTCGCGTGCTCGATGGGTCGCAGAGACGGGAGCGGGAGATGGCCTTGCTGGCCGACGGCGTGAGCGCACTTTTCATCGACGGGAAGATGTCGCCCGGCAGCGCCGGCACGTTCCCGACGATCAATCCGGCGACCGAGGAAGTATTGGGGGCCGCGGCCGATGGCGGCGCCGACGACATGGGCCGCGCCGTCGACGCCGCGCGGCGCGCCTTCGATGACACCGACTGGTCGCGCGACACCGAGCTGCGAGTGCGGTGCGTGCGCCAACTGCGCGAGGCGATGCAGCAGCACCTCGAAGAACTGCGGGACCTGACCATCGCCGAGGTCGGCGCGCCGCGGATGCTCACCAGCATCGCCCAGCTCGAAGTCCCGGTCAACGACCTGGCGTTCGCGGCGGACACCGCCGAATCCTATGAGTACAACCAGGATCTCGGCGAGGCATCGCCGATGGGCATTCCCACCCGGCGCACCATCGCCCGTGAGGCCGTCGGAGTCGTCGGCGCGATCACCCCGTGGAACTTCCCGCACCAGATCAACCTCGCCAAGATCGGACCGGCGCTGGCCGCCGGAAACACCGTGGTCCTCAAACCCGCCCCCGACACCCCCTGGTGCGCCGCCGTGCTGGGCGAGCTCATCGCCGAGCACACCGACTTCCCGCCCGGTGTCATCAACATCGTCACCTCCAGCGACCACGGCGTGGGTGCGCTGTTGGCCAAAGACCCACGGGTGGACATGGTTTCGTTCACAGGGTCAACCGCCACCGGTCGCAGCGTGATGGCCGACGGCGCCGCCACCATCAAGAAGGTCTTCCTCGAGCTCGGCGGCAAGTCGGCGTTCATTGTCCTCGACGACGCCGACCTGAGCGGTGCCGTGGGCGTGGCAGGGTTCTCGGTCTGCATGCACGCCGGGCAGGGATGCGCGATCACCACCCGGCTGGTGGTGCCGCGGGCGAAGTATGACGAAGCCGTCGCCATCGCGGCCGCGACAATGGGCGGCATCAAGGCCGGTGACCCCACCGACCCCGGAACCATCTGCGGGCCGGTGATTTCGGCGCGCCAGCGGGACCGAATCCAGGGCTACCTCGACTCGGCGATCGCCGAGGGCGGCACATTCGCGTGCGGGGGCGGCCGGCCGGCCGGCCGTGACGTCGGTTTCTTCATCGAGCCCACCGTCATCGCGGGGCTGGGCAACGACGCCCGCTGCGCGCGCGAGGAGATTTTCGGCCCGGTCCTGACGGTGATCCCGCACGACGGCGACGACGACGCGGTGCGCATTGCCAACGACTCGCCATACGGCTTGTCGGGCACCGTTTTCGGGGCTGACCCGGATCGGGCGGCGAGGGTTGCCGCACGGGTTCGCGCGGGCACCATCAATGTCAATGGCGGCGTGTGGTATTCGGCCGACGCCCCGTTCGGCGGTTACAAGCAGTCCGGCAACGGCCGCGAGATGGGCCTGGCCGGTTTCGAGGAGTACCTGGAAATCAAGACCATCGCGACAGCGGTTAACTAGAGGAGCTCGAGAGCATGCGGTTTGAGAACAAGGTCGCGATCGTCACCGGTTCTGGTGGCGGCATCGGGCAGGCGTACGCCGAGGCGCTGGCACGCGAAGGTGCCGCGGTTGTCGTGGCCGACATCAAATCCGAGGCGGCCGAGGCGGTGGCCAAGCAAATCGTCGCCGACGGCGGCACGGCCCTGGCGGTTCCGGTCGATGTGTCCGACCCGGCGTCGGCGAAGGCGATGGCCGACCGCGCGCTGGCCGAGTTCGGTGGCATCGATTATCTGGTCAACAACGCCGCGATCTTTGGGGGCATGAAGCTGGATTTCCTGCTCACGATCGACCCCGAGTACTACAAGAAGTTCATGAGCGTCAACCTCGACGGCGCCTTGTGGTGCACCCGCGCCGTCTATAAGAAGATGGCCAAGCGCGGCGGCGGGGCGATCGTGAACCAGTCGTCCACGGCGGCGTGGCTGTACTCGAACTACTACGGCCTGGCCAAGGTCGGCGTGAACGGCCTGACCCAACAGTTGTCCCGCGAGTTGGGCGGCCAGAACATCCGGATCAACGCGATCGCGCCCGGGCCCATCGACACCGAAGCCAACCGGACCACCACGCCGCAGGAGATGGTCGCCGACATCGTGAAGGGTCTTCCCCTGTCGCGCATGGGGACTCCCGAGGATCTGGTCGGGATGTGCCTGTTCTTGCTCTCCGACGAGGCGTCGTGGATCACGGGGCAGATCTTCAACGTTGACGGCGGGCAGATAATCCGGTCATGACGAACGACTTGAGGCTTGGCTACATCGGGCTGGGCAACATGGGTGCGCCGATGGCCACGAAGATGACCGAATGGCCCAGCGGGGTGACGGTTTACGATATCCGGACGGAGGCGATGACGCCGCTGGCCGAGAAGGGCGCCGGCCTGGCCGACAGCGTCGCCGACGTCGCCGCCGCCGCCGACATTATCCACGTCACCGTCCTCGACGATGCGCAGGTGCGCGAGGTCGTCGGCGAGCTGGCCGCCCACGCCAAGCCCGGAACGGTCATCGCGATCCACTCGACCATCAGCGATACCACGGCTGCGGAACTGGCCAGTGACCTCAAGCCGCAGGGCATCCATGTCGTGGACGCGCCGGTCAGCGGTGGCGCCGCGGCCGCCGCGAAAGGCGAGCTGGCCACCATGGTCGGGGCCGATCGGGAGGTGTACGAGCGGATCAAGCCGGCGTTCAAACACTGGGCTGCGGTGGTCATCCACGCCGGTGAGCCGGGCGCCGGGACCCGAATGAAGCTGGCCCGCAACATGTTGACGTTCACTTCGTATGTCGCGGCGTGTGAAGCCATGAAACTGGCGGAGGCGGCGGGCCTGGATCTGCAGGCGCTCGGTCGAGTGGTGCGTCACACCGATGCCCTCACCGGCGGGCCCGGCGCGATAATGGTCCGCGATGACATGAAAGACCTTGAGCCGGAACATTTCCTGTACCAGCCGTTCATGCACACCCGGGGGCTGGGGGAGAAAGACCTGAGCCTGGCGCTGGCCCTGGGCGAGGCGGTGTCGGTGGATCTGCCGCTGGCCCGGTTGGCCTACGGCGGGCTGGCCGCCGGCCTTGGGGTACCGCACACAGAGAGAGAAACGTGATGGACGAACTTCGCCGCAAGGGCCTCGAAAAGATGAACGAGGTCTACGGCTGGGAGATGCCCAACATCGAGGGCGACGCGTATTTCGACCTGACCGTCGACCACCTGTTCGGCAGCATCTGGACCCGGCCGGGACTTTCGATGCGCGACAAGCGGATCATGACGTTGACGGCGGTGACGGCCGTCGGAAGCCGCGACCTGGCCGAGATCCAGATCAACGCCGCACTGCTCAACGGGGAACTCACCGAGGACGAACTCAAGGAGATGGCCGTCTTCCTCACCCACTATCTCGGATTCCCGCTGGGTTCGGCGTTCAACGGTGCGGTGAGCGCCGTCGTGGCGAAGCGCAAGAAGGCTGCGGCGAAGGGTACCGGAGAGGACAAGAAGGCCAATGTGGACGCCGCCCTGAAGATGCACTCCGGGGACAAGGACTGACCGATATCAGTAAGGCCGGCCGCCTTCGGGCATCACGTACTCGGAGATCGGCGCGGAGCCGCCGTTGACCGACGTCCCGCCGTTGATGATGCCCGGCGCCATTTCCAGCATGTTGTGCGGGAAACCGAATTTCGGCTTGGTCAGCGCGTCGAGCCGGCCCAGTTCGTCGGCGCTGAGCCGCACATCGACGGCGCGGACGTTGTCCTCGAGCTGCGCGAGCCTGCGCGCCCCGATGATGACCGAGGAGACGGCGGGCTGCGCGAGCACCCAGGCCAGTGCGACGCTGGCGACGTTCGTCTCGTGCGCCTTGGCGATGCCTTCGAGTTCGTCGATCAGCGCGTAGGTCTTCTCGCTGAGGAATGCGTCGACCATCGCGCCGCGATCGGCGTCGTGCTGACCGGCAGTGGCGCGGGTGTACTTGCCGCTGAGCACGCCGCTCTTCAGCGGCGACCATGGTGTGATGCCGAGGCCGAACTCCGCTGCCATCGGGGCGAGTTCCTGTTCTATGGCGCGTTCCAAGAGCGAGTACTCGACTTGCAGGCCGACGAAGCTCGACCAGCCACGGAACCGGGCGATGAGGTTGGCCTCGGCGATCTTCCATGCCGGGGTGTCCGAAACGCCGATGTAGCGCACCTTTCCGGCGCGGACGAGGTCGTCGAGCGCCGACATCGTCTCGTCGATCGGAGTGTTCGCGTCCCAGATGTGCAGCCAGTACAGGTCGATGTAGTCGGTTTGCAGACGCCGCAGGGAGTTGTCGCAAGCGTTGATCAGCGACTTACGGCCCGAGCCCCCTCCGTTGGGATCGCCTGGATACAGGTTGCCGCTGAACTTGGTGGCGATCACCAATCGATCCCGGCGGGCAGCGTTGCGACCGACATGGTCGCCGATGATCTTCTCGGAATGGCTTCGGGTGTAGAAGTTGGCGGTGTCAACGAAGTTGCCGCCGAGTTCGGTGTACCGGTCGATGATCTGTTGGGACTCTTCGACACTGGTTCCCCAGCCGAGGTCCTCGCCGAACGTCATGGCGCCCAGGCACAAGGGGCTGACGCGCAATCCGGACCGTCCGAGTGTCACGTATTGATCCAGGGGCATAGGGGCCGCCTTCTGGTAAATTGTTCGATTGTGGTCTTGTTCAATTCTAAACTAGTTCATGTCTGAACGATCAGGCAAGTCGAAGCCTGCGATCGACGCGGCCAAGATCTGGTCGTTGAACTACCGCGTGCTGCTGTCGGTCATCTCGTGCGCCGAACCCGACATCTGCGCGCTGGGGCTCGAATCCAAAGAGCTGTTCCTGCTCGCCGAGATCGACGAGCACCCCTACCCCGCCGAACTGGCGGCGACGTTGAGCATGCCCAAGGCGACGGTCACCGTCTACCTCAAACGACTGGAGGCCGCGGGATTCGTGCGTCGTGAGATCGACGCCTCCGATCTGCGGCGCCATCGACTACTGCTCACTCCGGCCGGACGTAAGGCCGCCACGGACGGGCTGGCGCTGCTGTCCGACGAGTTCAATAAGCGTCTCGGACGCCTCACTGCCGCGCAGCAAAAAGAGCTGAAAGACCTGCTGGAGCGAATCGTCTGAACGCCTGAGCTAGTCTGACGTGTCGTGCGAGTTCTGGTGATCGGTTCGGGTGCACGAGAGCATGCGCTGTTGCTGGCGCTTCGGAAAGACCCCCAGGTCACGGGCCTGTTCGTCGCTCCCGGCAATGCCGGTACCGCCCGCGTGGCCGATCAGCATGACGTCGACATCACGTCGAATTCCGACGTCGTCGCCTTGGCGCGCGAGCTCGGTGCCGACCTGGTGGTGATCGGTCCCGAGGTGCCGTTGGTGCTGGGGGTGGCCGACGCGCTGCGAGCCGCGGGCATCGTCTGCTTCGGGCCCAGCAAGGACGCCGCCCGCATCGAAGGCTCCAAGGCGTTCGCCAAGGAGGTCATGGCCGCGGCCGGCGTGCGTACCGCGGCAAGCGAAACCGTTGACAGCCCGGCGCATTTGGACGCCGCCCTGGATCGGTTCGGGCCTCCGGCGGGCGACCCCGCCTGGGTGGTCAAGGACGACAGGCTGGCCGCGGGCAAGGGCGTAGTGGTGACCGCGGACCGCGGCGTCGCCCGCGCGCACGCCGCCGGACTGCTCGAGGCGGGCCACCCGGTGCTGCTGGAGTCGTATCTGGACGGCCCGGAGGTGTCGCTGTTCTGTGTCGTCGACGGCGAGACGGTGGTGCCGCTGTTGCCGGCGCAGGACTTCAAGCGTGTCGGCGACGGCGACACCGGACCCAACACCGGCGGCATGGGCGCCTACGCACCGGTTCCGTGGCTTCCCGACGAGGTGTACCGGGACATCGTCGGCAATATCGTCGAACCCGTTGCGGCGGAAATGGTTCAGCGTGGCAGCCCGTTCTGCGGATTGCTGTACGTCGGACTGGCGATCACCACCAACGGGCCGGCCGTGGTCGAATTCAACTGCCGGTTCGGCGATCCGGAGACCCAGGCCGTGCTGGCGCTGCTGGAATCGCCGCTCGGGCAGCTGCTGTACGCGGCGGGCACCGGCAAGCTGGCCGACTTCGGCGAGCTGCGCTGGCACGAGGGGGCGGCTGTCACGGTGGTGCTGGCGGCGGAGAACTATCCCGGGCGTCCTCGCGTCGGGGACGTCGTCGCCGGCTCGGAAGCCGAGGGGGTGCTGCACGCCGGGACGGCGCGTCGCGACGACGGCGAGGTGGTCTCGTCGGGGGGCCGCGTGCTGTCGGTGGTGGGCACCGGCGCCGACCTCACCGCCGCGCGGTCGCAAGCGTACGAGCTGATGCGGTCGATTCGATTGCCGGGCAGCCACTTTCGAAGCGACATCGCGCTGTTGGCGGCCGAGGGTAAGATCAGCGTCTAGAAACCCGCGGCCTGGCCGTCGCGGCGGGGATCGCTCGCCGCCAGGTAGCCGCCGTCGAGCCGCCAGATCGCCTGGCAGCTGCCGAACTGGTTGTAGTCGTCCACGGCAACCAGGTCATGTCCGCGGCGGCGAAGCCCGTCGAGCGTCGCGGCCGGGAAGCCTTTCTCGCAGCTGACCTGCATGCCTTGCACCCACCGGAACCGAGGGCCGTCACACGCGGCCTGCGGATTCTGTCCATGGTCGGCGATGCGCACCATCACCTGGGTGTGACCCTGCGGCTGCATCGTTCCGCCCATCACGCCGAAGCTCATCACGGGGGCGCCGTCTTTGGTGACAAAGCCCGGGATGATCGTGTGGTAAGGCCGTTTGGCCGGCCCCACCCGGTTCGGGTGTCCTTCGGCCGCAGCGAAATTCGCGCCGCGGTTCTGAAGCGATATCCCGGTGCCCGGCACCACGACACCGGACCCGAATCCCATGTAGTTCGACTGGATCATCGACACCATCGTCCCCGCGGCGTCGGCGGCGGTCAGATACACGGTTCCCCCACGCGGAGCGCCCGCTGACGCCGGCCTCGCCCGCGCGCGATCGATCAGGGCCGCGCGTTGCCTCAGGTAGTCCGCGTCCAGGAGGTGTTCCGGGCGGACCGGCATGTGCTCGATGTCGGCGACGTAGGCCTGCGCGTCGGCAAAGGCCAGCTTCACCGCCTCGATCTGCAGGTGCACGCTGTCGGCGGAATCGACTGGAAACGAGCCCATGTCGAAGTGCTGCAGGATTCCCAGGGCGATCAGGGCCACGATCCCGTGACCGTTGGGCGGGATCTCGTGGACGGTGTACCCGCGGTAGCTGCCGCGGATGGTGCCCACCCAGTCGACGCGGTGAGTGGCGAGGTCACTGGCGCGCATCACGCCGTCGTTGGCCAGGGCGTGCGCCTCAAGTTGGGCGGCCAGCTCTCCGCGGTAGAACGCGTCGCCGTTGGTCGTAGCGATCTTCTCGAGCGTGGCGGCCTGGTCGGCGAAGCTGAACCGCTCACCGGGTTTGGGCGCCCGCCCGGCGGGCATGAAGGCGGCTGCGAAGCCGGGCTGGTTTTCGAACAGCGGTAGCTGCGCCGCCCATTGCTCGGCGACGGTCGGTGAGACCAGGAACCCGTTGCGCGCGTAGCCGATTGCGGGCTCAAAGAGCTTTTCGAACTGGAGCTTGCCGAACTTGGCGTGCAATTCGGTCCATGCCGACACCGCCCCGGGCACGGTGACCGCGTTCCAGCCGACCACCGGAACGGCGTCGCCGCCGAAGTATTCCGGGGTCCAGGCCGCGGGCGAACGGCCGGAGGCATTCAGCCCGTGCAAGCGTCGGCCGTCCCACACGATGGCGAAGGCATCCGAGCCGATGCCGTTGGAGACGGGCTCCACCACCGTGAGCGCGATCGCGGTGGCGATGGCCGCATCCACCGCGCTTCCTCCGTCGGCGAGCATCCGAAGGCCCGCTTGGGCTGCCAGCGGTTGTGACGTGCACACAACGTTGTCCGCCAGCATGGGCTTTCGCGGCCACGCGTAAGGGAACTCCCAATCGAAGGGTGCCGTCACCTTCGCGAGCGTAGCGCTGGCGTGACGCTCGGTGCCCAGCGCCGCGCTAGCGTGACGCACGGTGGCCAAGGGCATTCACGCCGTCAGCAGCGGCGCCATCCAGGTCAGCTCGGCGGGCAGCTGCGAACTCCAGAACTCCCCGTTGTGGCCGCCGGGCGAGAAACCGCCCGCGGGCGGATGTGGCAGTTGCGCGATGAACTGTTTGGTCGCGGCGTAAAACGGATCGCCGTCGCCGCAATCGACCCGAATCGGAATCGACCCCAGTGCGGGCATCCCGAACACCGAATTCGCCGCGAAGTCGTCGGGCCCGTCGAAGGCACCAGGCGCAGCCGCGCCGGAGGAGAGCCACAATGCGGGACTGACCGCGCAGATCGCCGCGGTGCGGGCCGGACCCAGCCGGCCCCCCAGCAGCAACGCCCCGTAGCCGCCCATCGACCAGCCCAAGAACGCCACCCGCGAGGTGTCCAGGCCTTGACTACTCAACATCGGGATGAGCTCGTCGAGCACCATGGCCCCGCTGTCTTCGCCGGACGCCCTCTTGTGCCAATAACTGCCGCCACCGTCGACGGCGACCACGGCAAACGGCGGCAGGCCCGCGTTGACGGCTTGGGCCAGGCCCTGTTCGACGCCGCCGGCCATCACCGTGGATGCGTCGCTGCCCTTGCCGTGCAGCGCGATGACCGGTCGCAGCGTCTTCGTTTGGCCGGGCGGTCGTGCGATGGCCCAGCTGGTGTTGACGCCACCGCGCGCCGCCGAGACGAAGGAACCCGTCACCATGGTGGGCGCCGGCTGACCCGGGGGAGCCGGCTCGAGGGGTGGGGCCGGCCGCGGCGCCAGCGGCGCCTGGCTGCCGGCCGGCGACAGCGGCATAGCCTGAGATGGTCGGGGTTTGAACAGGATGTCGAGCGCATACGTGCCCGCTGCGCCCGCGGCGGCGCTGGCGCCGAGACCCAGCAGGGCGCGGCGGCTCAAGTCGGGCATGCGGGCCATCATGCCACGTTCGTTTGGCGGGCCGTTTGGCCGAAATGGCAATGCAGTACCACTTTGGCTGGCACGATGGCTACTCGTGACGGCAGCAGTCACTCCGAAGGGAGAACGTCGGCGGTATGCGCTCGTGAGCGCCGCCGCCGAGCTGCTTGCCGAAGGCGGATTCGATGCGGTGGGCCACCGCGCGGTCGCTCGGCGGGCCGGACTGCCGTTGGCGTCTACGACGTATTACTTCTCGTCCCTTGATGATTTGATTGCGCGCGCCGTCGAACACATCGCGATGATCGAGGTGGCGCAGCTGCGGTCGCGGGTTACCGCCCTTTCCCGCCGGCGCCGCGGACCGGAGACCATCGCCGAGGTGTTGGTCGATCTGCTCGTCGGCGACGTGTCCAGCCCGGGGCTCAGCGATCAGTTGATCTCGCGCTACGAGCGACACATCGCGTGCACCCGGCTGCCCGCATTGCGTGAGACCATGCGTCGCAGCCTGCGGCAGCGCGCCGAGGCCGTGGCCGAGGCCATCGAGCGATCGGGCCGCACGGTGCACATCGAGCTGGTGTGCACGCTGATCTGCGCGGTCGACGGTTCGGTGGTGTCCGCGTTGGTCGAGGGCCGCGATCCTCGGGCGGCCGCGCTGGGGACGGTGGTCGATCTCATCGAAGTGCTCGCCCCCATCGATCAACGGCCCCTGCGGTCGGCCGGCAGCGAAGGCGTCACGATGTACCCGGTGGCAAAGTCGCCGTAAATCGTGACATCCGCCGGGCTGCGCTGCGCGTAGAGCGCCACATAGGCGCAGACGACGGCGTCGACGGGATCCTCGGCGCGGCGCAGCTCGCTTTTGCGCTCGGCGGTGGTTACGCGCCTGCGCAGCCGAGTCCACTCTTCATTACCCGCCACCTGCAGGGGCACCTCAGCGTGCGCGAGCTTCTCGACGCCGTCCATCAGCAAGAGCAGCTCGGATTTGAGCTGATCGACGCCGCGGCCGGGCTTGGCCTTGTACTTGAGCGTTCGCTCCAGCCGGAACAGGACGACGGTTGCCGGATGCGGGTAGACCTCGATGGCGCGTCGGGACGCTGGTGACCGCGGGTCCATGTCCAGTCCCATCGCCCGCGCCAGTCGCGCCGCGCGCGGGCCGTCGGCGAACTCCGGTTTCGCCGTGTTGGCCGGGTGCGCCCCGGCTTCGAACTTGCGGAAGTCGCGGTTGAGCGCCGCTTCGGCGGGGCGCTGGCCCGTCGGGTTGGTCACCACCAGCGGCGCGTCGAATCCGACCAGGCACTGCTCCTGCACATAGGGCGACAATGCGGCGAGCACCGCCGCGTCGTCGCCGACGGCATCGATGTGCACGAGGCAGCCCCCGGCGTCGACGACCGCGACCCCGGTGGGATTGCGTCCGGCCCACGCCAGATCGACGCCGGCGAAGTACATCCTGCCCAGGGTATGGCGTGCCGGATCGTAAGCTCTATGTCTGTGAGCATTCCGAACGTCCTGGCCGCCCGGTACGCCAGCGCGGAAATGGTCGCGATCTGGTCGCCGGAGGCCAAGGTCGTCGCCGAACGCCGGCTGTGGCTGGCGGTGCTGCGGGCACAGGCGGAGCTCGGAGTGGACGTTCCGCAGGACGCCATTGCCGACTACGAGCGGGTGCTCGAGGACGTCGATTTGGCCTCGATCGCGGAGCGCGAGCGGGCGCTGCGCCACGACGTCAAGGCCCGCATCGAAGAGTTCAACGCGCTGGCCGGTCACGAGCACGTGCACAAGGGCATGACCAGCCGCGACTTGACCGAGAACGTGGAGCAGTTGCAGATCCGGCGGTCCCTGGAGTTGGTCTTCGCCCATGGGATCGCGGTGGTTGCGCGGCTCGCCGAACGTGCGGTGGCCTACCGCGACCTGGTGATGACCGGACGCAGCCACAACGTCGCCGCGCAGGCCACCACGTTGGGCAAGCGGTTCGCGTCCGCCGCGCAAGAGACGCTGATCGCGTTGACCCGGCTGCGCGAGTTGATCGACCGCTACCCGCTGCGCGGCATCAAAGGCCCGATGGGCACCGCCCAGGACATGTTGGACCTGCTGGACGGTGACGCGGCAAAGCTGGCCGAACTCGAGCGTCGCGTGGCTCAATTCCTCGGCTTTGCAACGGTTTTGACCAGCGTCGGGCAGGTTTATCCGCGATCGCTCGACCACGACGTGCTCTCCGCGCTGGTGCAGCTCGGCGCCGGACCGTCGTCGATGGCCCACACGATCCGGCTGATGGCCGGGCACGAGCTCGTCACCGAGGGATTCGCTCCCGGCCAGGTCGGCTCGTCGGCGATGCCGCACAAGATGAACACCCGCAGTTGCGAACGGGTCAACGGGCTGCAGGTGGTGCTGCGCGGTTACGCCTCGATGGCCGCCGAGCTCGCGGGCGCGCAATGGAACGAGGGTGACGTGTTCTGCTCGGTGGTGCGCCGAGTTGCATTGCCGGACAGCTTCTTTGCCATAGACGGGCAGATCGAGACGTTCTTGACCGTGCTCGACGAATTCGGCGCCTACCCCGCGGTGATCAGCCGCGAGCTGGATCGCTACCTGCCGTTCTTGGCCACGACCAAGGTACTCATCGCGGCGGTCCGCGCGGGGATGGGGCGCGAGGCCGCGCACCATGTGATCCGCGAGCACGCGGTCGCGACGGCCCTGGCCATGCGGGAGCAGGGCGCGGAGCCCGACCTGCTGGAGCGGCTGGCCGCCGACGAGCGACTGCCGCTGGACCGGGCGGCGCTGGATGCCGCGCTGGCCGACAAGAAGGCGTTCATCGGCGCCGCCGGCGATCAGGTGGACGAGGTGGCCGCCACGGTGGACGCGCTGGTGAGCCGCTACCCGGACGCCGCGAAGTACGCCCCGGGCGCGATGCTGTGACCCTCGCCGGCGCGCTCGCGGGGATCGACTTCACCGATCTGGACAATTTCGCCAACGGATTTCCGCACGACTTGTTCGCCATCCACCGTCGCGAGGCGCCGGTGTATTGGCACGAGCCGACCGACAACACCCCCGACAGCGAGGGTTTCTGGTCCGTCGCCACCTATGCGGAAACGCTTGAGGTGCTTAAGGATCCGGCGACATACTCATCGGTCACGGGTGGCGGCCGACCGTACGGCGGCACGCTGCTGCAGGACCTCTCGATCGCCGGGCAAGTACTCAACATGATGGACGACCCGCGCCACTCGCAGATACGGCGACTCGTCAGCTCCGGGCTGACACCCCGGATGATCCGGCTGGTCGAAGACGATCTGCGGGAGCGGACGCGTCGGCTGCTGGACGCGGTGACGCCCGGCGAACCATTCGACTTCCTGGTCGACATCGCCGCCGAGCTGCCGATGCAGATGATCTGCATCCTGTTGGGAGTGCCCGAGTCCGAACGACATTGGCTGTTCGAGGCCATTGAGCCGCAGTTCGACTTCGGCGGCTCGCGCAAGGCGTCGTTATCGCAGCTGTCGGTCGAAGAGGCCGGGTCACGGATGTACGAGTACGGCCAGCAGCTGATCGCGTCGAAGCGGGCGGAGCCGACCGACGACATGTTGTCGGTCGTCGCGAACGCGATGGTCGACGACGCGGATGCGCCGTCCCTATCCGATCTCGAGCTCTACCTGTTCTTCAGCCTGTTGTTCAGCGCCGGCGCGGAGACGACGCGCAACGCGGTCGCCGGGGGGCTGCTGGCGTTCGCCAACCATCCGGAGCAACTGCGGGCGCTGCGCGCGGATCTCGGCGCGCTGCCGACCGCCGTCGAGGAGATCGTGCGGTGGACGTCGCCGTCGCCGTCCAAGCGGCGCACCGCCACGCGCGACGCCACGCTCGGCGGGCAGTCGATCGAGGCGGGCCAGAAGATCCAGATCTGGGAGGGCTCGGCCAATCGCGACGCCGCCGTATTCGAGCGCGCCGACGATTTTGATATCGCCCGAAAGCCCAACCCGCACTTAGGGTTCGGTCAAGGCGTGCATTATTGCCTGGGCGCCAACCTGGCCCGGCTGGAACTGCGCGTGCTCTATGAGGAGCTGCTCTCCCGATTCGGCGGCGTGCGGGTCGTGCGGCCGGTCGAATGGGCTCGCAGTAATCGGCATACCGGAATCCGGCACCTGGTTGTGGAACTACTCGAGGAACGGTGACGATCCGGCGCGCCGATGCCGAACCGACGCCGGACGTCTTCGCCGCGGTGATGGCGACCGGAATTCTGTCGATCGCTGCGCACAACCACGGCTACCGCTGGATCAGTGACACGCTGGGCGTCGCCGCCACCGTCGGCCTGGTGTTCTTGGTGGCCCTGGTGATCACGACGGCCGTGGGCAGGCGCAAGAAACTGCGCTGGGATCTGGCGGATCCCGATGTCACCCTTCGGTTGTTCACCTTCGTCGCCGCCTGCGCGGTGATCGACACCCGTTTGTCATCCGATGTGTGGGTGCTGCGGGTACTCGGCGCGGTCGGACTGTCGTCCTGGTTGGTGTTGATCGGCCTCACTGCGCGGAACATGTTGGCGCGCGACTGGCCGGCGCTGCGCGACCACGCCCACGGCGCGTGGGAACTGGGTAGCGTGGGAAGCTCCGGGCTGGCGATCGTCATCGCCCGGGCGGCGTACCACACCGGTCATCGTTGGTGGCTGACCGTAGCCGTGGCGGTGTGGGCGGTGGCGATCCTGATCTACGGCCTGATGACCTGGCTGATCCTGTGGCGGGTCGTCAACGAACGACAGGACCGGGACGGATTCGAGCCGGACACCTGGATCCTGATGGGCGGCATGGCGATTGTGACGCTGGCCGGCGACAACATCCACCCCCTGGCCCCCACCTGGCTGGCCGGGCCC
This sequence comes from Mycobacterium paraffinicum, assembly GCF_025822865.1. Classification (NCBI taxonomy): domain Bacteria; kingdom Bacillati; phylum Actinomycetota; class Actinomycetes; order Mycobacteriales; family Mycobacteriaceae; genus Mycobacterium; species Mycobacterium paraffinicum. Next base: position 96,762 of record NZ_JACKUR010000012.1, read on the forward strand.
GTGCGCATCGTCACCGTCGTGACGTGGATGACGGCCACCCTGTGGATACCGCCATTGATCTACTTCGGCCTGCACCGGATCAGCCGGCGTCCCAACGTGTTGCGCTTCGCCGGCGTGTGGTGGGCGTTCGTGTTTCCGCTGGGAATGTATTCCGCGGCCAGCTACGCCATGGCGGGCGAGATCGCCGAGCGGTCATTGCTGACGGTTTCGCTGGTCTTCTTCTGGGATGCGTTGGCGGCGTGGCTCGTTGTCGTCGTCGCTGGGCTGTTGCTCCTCGGCAGAGCGCTGCTAGAGCCGGCCGATCGAGATGCCGGCTGCGCGTAATTCGAGCGCGGCCAGCGCCCGGATCGTGAACGGATCCTCGCGGCGCCACCCACCGACCGGATCCGCGCTGACCGCGGCGAGCTTTCCCGGCGGTCGGTTCGTCAATGCCCGCAAGGCAAGGAGTTGCTCGCCGGCCGGGGTGGCGGCCAGCGCGGTCACAGTCAATTTCCGTCGAAAGAACCGCAGCCGCAGGAGAAGCCACGGTACGTCCGCGACGAGGATCGGGACGGCGGCGATGGCCATCGCCAGCAGGACCGCAAGCCAGCTGGCCGTGGAGTCCAGGTCGTGGCCGGCGCCCGCAAGATCGAGCGCCGCCTGGCTGGCGGAGTTCAACGGCTGGCTGACCGCGTCCCCCACCAAGGGGATGTGCTGGGCGCCCTTGCCGGCCGACGCCAGATTGCCGGCGATGCCGTGCGCGCCGCTCTCGACTTGCCGGCCGGCCTCGGCGATCGTCGAAACGGCGTCGTAAACCGCCAGACCGACGAGCAGCCAGATAGCGGTCCACAGGACGACGGCGAAGTCGCTGAGCAGCTGGGCCATCAGCCGGCCGGGCCGGGTGGAGTAGGGCAAAAACCGCGGGGTCATGGTCTCGATCCCAGCACAGCTCCCGACAGGGGACCCCTTCCCGGGTGCCCGATAGGCTGACCCGATGCGCCCTGCACTGTCCGACTACCGGCACCTGGCCAGCGGCAAGGTCCGCGAGATCTATCGCGTCGACGAGGAACATCTGCTACTGGTCGCGACTGACCGGATCTCCGCGTACGACTACGTCCTCGACAGCACGATCCCGGACAAGGGCCGCATACTCACCGCGATGAGTGTCTTCTTCTTCGGTCTGGTCGACGCTCCCAATCACCTGGCCGGGCCGCCGGATGACCCACGGATCCCCGAGGAGCTTCTGGGTCGTGCACTGGTGGTGCGTCGGCTGGAGATGCTTCCGGTGGAGTGTGTGGCGCGCGGCTACCTCACCGGGTCGGGACTGCTGGACTATCAGGCGACCGGCAAGGTCTGCGGCATCACCCTGCCGCCCGGCCTCGTCGAGGCCAGCAAGTTCTCCGAACCGCTGTTCACCCCCGCCACCAAAGCGGCGCTCGGGGATCACGACGAGAACATCTCGTTCGACCGGGTGATCGAGTTGGTGGGCGGCGTTTATGCCAACCAGCTGCGCGACCGCACGCTGCAGATCTATGTGCAGGCCGCCGACCACGCTCTGACGAGGGGAATCATCATCGCGGACACGAAGTTTGAGTTCGGCACCGACGGCGACGGCAACTTGCTGCTGGCCGACGAGATCTTCACGCCGGACTCCTCGCGATACTGGCCGGCCGAGGATTACCGGGTCGGGGTTGTGCAGACGAGTTTCGACAAGCAATTCGTCCGTAACTGGCTCACCAGTCCCGAGTCGGGCTGGGACCGCCATGGCTCGCAGCCACCGCCACCGCTCCCCGACCACATCATCGACGCCACGCGGGGCCGTTATATCGATGCCTACGAACGCATTTCGGGCCTCAGTTTCGGCGAGTGGATCGGCGCATGACGGAAACACGCGCCGGCGCCTCGGCGCCACCCGTCGCCAAGCGTGAGGAGACCCGACGCGAGCATCACGGAGACGTCTTCATCGACCCCTACGAGTGGCTGCGCGACAAGTCCGACCCCGAAGTCGTCGCCTACCTCGAGGCGGAAAACGATTACGTCGACCGGATGACGGCCGATCTCGAACCCCTGCGGCAGAAAATCTTCGAGGAGATCAAAGCGCGTACCAAGGAAACCGACCTGTCGGTTCCGACGCGGCAAGGCGACTGGTGGTACTACGCCCGCACCTTCGAAGGCAAGCAGTACCGCGTCCAGTGCCGTTGTCCGGTAAGCGATCCCGATGACTGGGATCCGCCGACTTTGGAAGAGGACACCGAAGTACCCGGTGAGCAGATCCTGCTGGACTCGAACGCCGAGGCCCAAGGCCACGAATTCTTCGCGCTCGGTGCCGCGACCGTCAGCCTGGACGGGAATCTGCTGGCATATTCCGTCGACACTGTCGGGGACGAACGCTATACCTTGCGCTTCAAGGACTTACGCACCGGCGAGCTGTATCCGGACCAGATCGCCGACATCGGGGCGGGGGCGACCTGGGCGGCCGACAACCGCACCGTGTACTACCTGACCCTGGATGAGGCTCACCGCCCCGACAAGGTCTGGCGCTACCGGGTGGGCTCCGGTGAGGCCGCGGAGTTGGTGTATCACGAGGCCGACGAACGCTTTTGGCTCGGCGTGGGGCTCACCCGCAGCGAGGCCTACGTGTTGATCGCATCGGGTTCCTCCATCACCACCGAGTACCGGTACGCCGACGCCGCCGATCCGCGCGCACCGTTCACCCTCGTGCTGCCGCGTCGCGAAGGCATCGAGTACGCCGTCGAGCACGCGATCGTCGGTGGGCAGGACCGGTTCTTGATTCTGCACAACGAAGACGCGGTGAACTTCACACTGACCGAAGCGCCGGTGAGCGACCCGACCCAGCAGCGCACCCTGATCCCGCACCGCGACGACGTGCGACTCGACGGCGTAGACGCCTTCGCCGGCCATCTGGTGGTCAGCTACCGGCGGGAGGCTTTGCCCCGGCTCCAGGTGTGGCACATCGATTCCCGAGGGGAATACGGTGAGCCCGAGGAGATCACGTTCGACTCGGAGCTGATGTCGGCCGGTCTCGCGGGCAACCCGAACTGGGATGCGCCCAAGTTGCGAATCAGAGCGGGGTCGCTGGTCATCCCGGCGCGGGTATACGACATCGACTTTGCCACCGGGGTGCGAACCTTGCTGCGCGAGCAACCCGTGCTCGGCAACTACCGCACCGACGACTACGTAGAACGACGCGACTGGGCCCTTGCGGACGACGGGACCCGCATCCCGGTGTCCATCGTGCACCGCGCCGGGATCGAATTCCCCGCGCCGGCCTTGCTTTACGGCTATGGCGCCTACGAGATCTGTACCGACCCCAGCTTCTCCATCGCTCGGTTGTCGCTGCTCGACCGCGGCATGGTCTTCGCCATCGCACATGTCCGCGGAGGCGGTGAGATGGGCCGGCCGTGGTACGAGCACGGCAAGCTGTTGGAGAAGAAGAACACCTTCACCGACTTCGTAGCCGTGGCAAGGCACTTGGTCGACACGGGTGTCACCCGGCCACATCAGCTGGTGGCGCTGGGCGGCAGTGCGGGCGGCCTGCTGATGGGGGCGGTCGCCAACCTGGCGCCGGATCTCTTCGCCGGCATCCTGGCGCAGGTCCCGTTCGTCGACCCGCTGACCACCATCCTCGATCCCTCCTTGCCGCTGACCGTCACGGAATGGGACGAGTGGGGAAACCCATTGCAGGACAAGGACGTCTATTCCTATATGAAGTCATATTCGCCCTATGAGAATGTCGAGGCCAAGCAGTATCCGGCCATTCTGGCGATGACTTCCCTGAACGACACCAGGGTCTATTACGTCGAGCCCGCCAAGTGGGTGGCGGCGTTGCGGCACGCCAACACCAACGACAGTCCGATCCTGCTGAAGACCCAGATGAACGCCGGACACGGCGGGGTCAGTGGCCGCTACAAGGCGTGGCAGGAGACCGCATTCCAGTACGCCTGGCTGTTAGCTGTCGCCGAAGGCCACCGCGACTTTTGACGCTGCGGCTCAACGGTGTTGTCAATGATCCAAGTCCAAGGGCGGGCTCCACCGACTCCGAGCAGCGGACCGCGGCGATGCGCCTTGGGGGAGTCCGGCCCCGTTAGGAAACGTCGGGGTCGGGTGTTACCGGTGTCTTCGGCAAGAACGCCGCTGGGATGATTGTGAACGCAACCAGTGCGACGGCCAGCACAAACACCAGCGTGTAGACCTTGGAAAGGTCATGGATCACATGGCCGCTGAAATCCGGGGAGAGAGCTTGCCGTGGTATCGCCGACGGGTCAAGCGGCAGCCCGCGCTTATCGGCGTCTTCCTGCAGTGATGCAAGCCTGTTCGCGGCGACCAGAGTTTCGTTGTTGGCGAATTGGTTGGTCAAGACGACGGCCATCAAGGCCGCTCCTATCGAGCCGCCCAGCTGCTGGTTGACGCTTACCAAGGTGGTGCCCCGGGCGATCTGATGCGGGGCGAGGGACTGCATGAGCGCCGCCGAGAGCGGTGTCGTGGTGCAACCCACGCCCAGACCTGTGATCGCCAGCCCGCCAAGTAGCATCGGGGAATAGTGGGCCTGCCGGGCCACCCCCAACGTGAAGATGCCAAGACCTACAGCCATCACCGGGAGGCCAATCAGCACTATGTTGCCCGGCCCGTACTTGTCCATGAAAACCCCTGCGATCGGCAGGGTTATCAGGGCGCCGATTCCCACCGGCACCATGTAGAGCCCAGACCGCATGGGCGTCTGATGCAATACGAGCTGAAAGTAACTGGGTATCAGAAGTGTCGCGCCAACCGAGGCGGCGGCGAAGATCAGCAGCGTCACGTTGACCTGGGTCACGACAGGGTTCTTGAACAGCCGAAGATCGATGAGCGGGTGATCTGTGCGCCGGGCGTGCAAGACAAAGGCGATGATCAGCGCCAGGCCGAGTGCCGCCGGTACCAAGACGTAGCGGTCGGCAATTGTGTGTCGTCCTGGGATGGACGACACACCACACAAAAAGATCGCCACCCCGGGTGACAACAGCAGCAGTCCAGTGACATCGAGTGCTTCCGCGGGGGCCGGGCAGTCTTTTGTAAAGAGGATCGCAGCGAGGACGAACGTCGCCAGGCCAATCGGGACGTTGACCAGGAAGATCCACTGCCAGCCGTAGGCGCCGATCAACCAGCCACCCAGTATCGGTCCACCAATTGGCCCGAGCAGAATCGGAACCCCTCCGACGGCCATCAGGCGACCTACCCGGTTAGGGCCGGCCTCGCGAGTCAAAATGGTCCAGCTCAGCGGCAAGAGCATGCCGCCACCGATGCCTTGCAACACTCTGAAGACGATGAGGAGCAAAATGCTCGGCGCCACGGCGCACAGCAGGGACCCCAACGTGAACAACAGAATCGAGCCCATGAAGAGTCGTTTGGTCCCGAACCGGTCGGCGGCCCAGCCCGTGATTGGAATCACAGTCGCGAACGCCAGCATGTACCCCGCCATCGTCCACGAAACGATGGCTTGGGTCGACCCGAACTGATCGGCGAAGGTGCGTTGCGCCACGGCGACGACGGTGTTGTCGAGAATCGCCATGATGCAGGCCAGTCCGCACACCCCAGCGATACGGAGCAGTGCGATGTCAAGCTTGTCGGGGTAATTAGGTGCGGCGTCGTCGTCTGACGCCCCTGTGTCAGCGGTGGGCACGGGGGCGTCGGTCAAGCCGGAATAGGCTTTCTGCATCGTGTGGCCGAGCATAGCGAGATAGGTACCCGCCCGCTGACGCTTTTAGGCGTTTGGCTCCGCCAGCACCGGTAACCGGCTGGATAGGGCATTTTCGGTTCATTGGCCGCCGTTTGGGTCGGGGAAGGAATCCTGCCACTTACCGACGGTTTGGCTGGCCGGCTTTTTCGGCAAAAAGGACGCCGGAATGATCGTGGAGGCCACCAACACCACCGCAATCACGAATACCGCCGTATAGGCGTGGGAAAGGTCGTGTACGACGTTGGCCCAAAAACCGGCGTCGAGCGTCTGCCGCGGTATGGCGGACTGGTCGACCGGCACCCCGCTGACGGCGGCTTCCTGCTGCAACGCCGCAATCTTGTTCGCGGCGACGATGTTCTCACTCCGGTTGAATTGATTGGTCAGGATCATCGACATCAGCGCGGTGCCCACCGACCCGCCCACTTGATGGCTGACGCTCATCAGCGTCGTGCCCCGGGCGATCTGGTGCGGGGTCAGCGCCTGCACCGCGGCGACCGACAGCGGCATCATGGTGCAGCCCATGCCGAGGCCCATGATCGCCAGGCCGATCAGCAGCGTGGGCAGGTAGTCGGCCTGCCGGGCGACGCCGACCGCGAAGGTGCCCAGGCCGGCGGTGATCAGCGCGATCCCGACCAACACGATCTTGCCGGGCCCCTGCCGGTCCACCAACGGTCCGGTCAGCCGCATCGTCAGCATGGCGCCGAGTCCCTGGGGGATCATGCGCAGGCCCGCCTGCATCGGCGTCTGGTGCAGCACCTGCTGGAAGTAACTCGGCAGCAGCAAGCCGGCGCCGAAGAAGGCTGCGGCGAACACCAGCATCGTCACATTGGCGTGAGTGAGCACCGGGTTGCGGAACAACCTCAGATCGATCAGGGGGTGATCCGCACGGCGCCACGCGTGCGCAACGAACCCGGCGATCAACCCCAGACCGATGATCGCCGGTATCAGCACGCGGCGGTCGGCCACGGTCCCGCAATGCGGGATCGACGACACCGCGAACAGGAATGTCGCCAGGCCGGGAGACAGCAGCAGCACGCCGACGAGGTCGAAGGTCTCCGATCGCGCCGGGTGGTCCCGGGGAAAGATGATGGCCGCGAGCACGATGGTGATGACTCCGATCGGCAGGTTGATCAGGAAGATCCACCGCCAGCTGGAGGTTCCGATGAGCCAGCCGCCCATGATTGGGCCACCGATCGGGGCGAGCAGCATCGGGATGCTCAGGATCGACATCAGGCGACCGAGCCGCAACGGCCCCGCCTCCCGGGTCAAGATCATGAAACTCAGGGGCAACAGCATGCCACCGCCAATGCCTTGGGCCACCCGAAAGATGATGAGCTGCAAGATGTTCGCGGCGAGCGCGCACAGCAGCGAGCCCAGTGTGAACGCCAGGACGGAGCCCATGAAGAGTCGTTTGGTGCCGAACCGGTCGGCCGCCCACCCGGTGATCGGTATCACGGTCGCCAACGCCAGCGTGTAGCCGGTCATTGTCCAAGCGACGACGGCCTGCGATGACGCGAATTGGTCGATGAAGGTGCGCTGCGCGACGCTGACGACGGTGATATCCACGATCGCCATCACCGTGGCCAAGATGCACACGCCGGAAATCCGCAACAGTCCGGCGTCCAGCTTGTCGGGGTAGCCCCGCTCACCCTCGCCCAGCTGCGGGGCGGGGACGTAGGGCAGCGGGGTGTCGGCCGCTGCGTACGGGGCCTGATCCATGGCGTTGCTTAGCATATCGAACCGATTCCCTTTGCCGTCGCCCGCGGGCCGTGCCGCGCGGAGCGGATCGGCAGGACCTGCGGTATCGATATACGCCTGCCGTCTGCGTGTCCTTCACCATTCCGACACCTGAGATCGTCAAACTGCGGGTGTGGCTGGAAAATTGATCGTCTCGGTCTCGGGGATAGGCGAACGCACCCTGAGTGACGTCGAGGCGTTCTGTGCGCAAATGGATGCCCGCAACGTGCCGGTGTCGCTCTTGGTGGCACCCCGGCTCAGTGGTGACTACCGACTCGACCACGACCCGCGCACCGTCGAATGGTTGACCGCCCGGCGATCCGGCGGCGACGCCATCGTGCTGCACGGCTATGACGATGCGGCCACCAAGAAGCGCCGCGGCGAGTTCGCGATCCTTCGGGCGCACGAGGCAAACCTGCGTCTGATGGCTGCCGACCGGGTGCTCGAGCACCTCGGGCTGCGCACGCGGCTGTTCGCGGCGCCCGGCTGGGTGGTGTCCCCGGGGGTCGTCAAGGCGTTGCCGGACAACGGTTTCCGCCTGCTCGCCGACCTGCATGGCATCACCGACCTGGTTCGGCACACCACCGTGCGCTCCCGGGTACTCGGTATCGGTGAAGGCTTCCTCACCGAACCGTGGTGGTGCCGGATGGTGGTGCTGTCCGCCGAGCGGATCGCCCGGCGCGGCGGGGTGGTGCGGGTGGCCGTCGCAGCTCGCCACCTGCGCAAACCCGGCCCCCTGCAGGCGATGGTGGACGCCGTCGATCTGTCGCTGATGCACGGCTGCGCACCCGCGGTTTACCGCTGGCGGCGCGACAAGGCGATTCTCGACGCGGCCTGACCAAGCGTCCCCTCGACCCGCCCGGCACGCGCACTACCCTGGTCCGACATGAGCGATTCTTCGGCCGCGGGGTTCGGCGCCGATGCCATCATCGTGGGGGCGGGACTCGCAGGCTTGGTGGCCGCCTGTGAATTGGTGGACCGCGGCATGCGGGTGCTGATCGTCGACCAGGAGAGCAGTGCCAACCTGGGTGGGCAGGCGTTCTGGTCGTTCGGCGGCCTGTTCTTCGTCGACAGCCCCGAGCAGCGCCGTTTGGGGATCCGAGACAGCCACGAACTCGCCTTGCAGGACTGGCTCGGCACCGCGGCGTTTGATCGGCCGGAGGACTACTGGCCACGTCAATGGGCGCACGCCTACGTCGATTTCGCCGCGGGGGAGAAGCGCCGTTGGCTGCGTGACCGGGGACTCAAGCTCTTTCCGTTGGTGGGTTGGGCCGAACGTGGCGGGTACGACGCTCAGGGCCACGGCAATTCGGTGCCCCGCTTCCACATCACCTGGGGCACCGGGCCCGCTTTGGTCGAGATCTTCGCCCGTCAGCTGCGGGACCGCTCGGCGGTGCGATTCGCGCACCGCCACCAGGTCGACGAGTTGATCGTCGAGGGCGGCGCGGTGATCGGGGTCCGGGGCACGGTGCTGGAGCCCTCGGCCGCGCCCAGGGGCGTGGCGTCGTCACGAACGGCCGTGGGGCAATTCGAGTTCCGTGCGCCCGCGGTGATCGTCACCAGCGGCGGCATCGGCGCCAATCACGATCTGGTGCGCAAGAATTGGCCGAAGCGGATGGGCCGCATACCCGAGCAGTTACTCAGCGGCGTGCCCGCGCACGTTGATGGCAGGATGATCGGCATCTCCCAGCGGGCCGGTGCGCGGGTGATCAACCCGGACCGGATGTGGCACTACACCGAGGGCATCACCAACTACGACCCGATCTGGCCACTGCACGGCATCCGGATCATTCCGGGGCCGTCGTCGCTGTGGCTCGACGCGACCGGCAAGCGGTTGCCGGTGCCGCTGTACCCCGGTTTCGACACCCTCGGCACGCTGGAATACATCACCAAATCCGGGTACGACTACACCTGGTTTGTGTTGAACGCCAAAATCATCGAGAAGGAATTCGCACTGTCCGGGCAGGAGCAGAATCCCGATCTGACCGGGCAGAGCCTGCGCGAGCTGCTGCGTAACCGGGCGCGCTCCGGACCGCCGGGGCCGGTGCAGGCCTTCGTCGACCGCGGAGTGGACTTCGTGAGCGCAAACTCGTTGCGGGAGTTGGTCACCGGGATGAACAAGCTGCCCGACGTGGCGCCGCTGGACTACGCCACGGTCGAGGGCGAGGTGACCGCCCGCGACCGCGAGGTGGCCAACAAGTTCAGCAAGGACGGCCAGATCACCGCGATCCGCGCCGCCCGCGGCTATCTGGGAGACCGGCTGGGCCGGGTGGTGGCACCGCACCGGCTGACCGATCCTAAGGCGGGGCCGATGATCGCGGTGAAGCTGCACATCCTGACCCGAAAGACGTTGGGCGGCATCGAAACCGATTTGGCCGCCCGCGTGCTCAAAGCCGACGGCACACCCCTGAGCGGGTTGTACGCCGCCGGTGAGGTGGCCGGCTTCGGCGGGGGCGGCGTGCACGGCTACCGCGCCCTGGAGGGCACGTTCCTGGGTGGTTGCATCTTCTCCGGCCGGGCCGCCGGGCGCGGCGTGGCCGACGACATCGCCTAGCTCCCTCGACCTTCGCCGAACGTCACACCAGCACAACCCTGCCGCTCGAGCGTCACGCTGGCGTGACACCCGACCCCAGTAGCGGTTAGAACTGGACCGCGTCCTCCTCGGGCAGCACCTGGAAATCGGTCGTGGTCATCTCGGTGAGCCGGCCGTAGTAGATGCCCCGGGCATCCGGGGCGATGATCCCTTGGTGGATGGGCACCGCACGCGCCGGCGCCACCGCGCGCAGGTAGTCGACGGCCTCGGAGATCTTCATCCATGGGGCGGCCGCCGGCGTCGCCAATACGTCCACCGGCTCGTCGGGCACGAACAGCGCATCGCCGGGGTGCATCAGCCTGGCGCGATGATCCCCGTCGCCCACCAGAAATGAAATGTTCTCTATCACAGGGATTTCGGGGTGAATGACGGCGTGGGTGCCGCCGACCGCGCGAACCGTCAGCTCACCGATCCTCAGCTCGTCGCCGACGTGTACGGCCTGACACGGCGCGCCCAGCTGGGCGGTGGTTTGCGGGTCGGCGAACAGCGCGGCGTCCGGGTTGCCCTCGAGCAGCGCCGGCAGGCGGCTGCCGTCGACGTGGTCGGGGTGCTGATGGGTGATCAAGATGGCCGATAACCCCGTGATGCCTTCAAAACCGTGCGCGAATGTTCCAGGATCGAAGAGCACGCGGGTGTGGTCGAATTCTGCGAGTAGACAGGAATGGCCGAAATGCGTCAGCTGCATGACTACGATTGTGCCCCGACGGGGGTGATGCCGATGCGGGTGATCCTGGCGACCATGGTGGTGGTCGGCGGCCTCGCGGTGGCTCTCATTGTCGCCGTGCCCGCATCCGCCGAGCCGCAGGCCTGTCCGCCGGTGTGTGACCAGATCCCCGACTCCGCGTGGATCCAGCGCCGTGCGGTGCCGCTGGATCCGGTTTACAGCTGGCCCCCGCTGGCGGGCCTGGCAGCGCAGGTGACCGGGTCGACGCCCGGCCCTCGGTTCCGGTTCGAGGAGGTGTGTGCCACCCCGCCGGTGCCACGTGACCCCCGCGATTCGGCGGTCGTGGCACGGGCCACGGTCGCCCACCCGGACGGGCAGTGGCAGTTGCAGGCACAGATCCTGCACTGGCGCGGCGACACGGCCAGCGGCGGCGCCATCGCCGGGTCGGTGTTCAGCAGCGCCGTCGCCGCGCTGCGCTCCTGCCAGCAACGTGCGCCATTGCAATCACCATCGATCACCAGCGACGATACGAGCCGGATGGCCGCGGTGATCAGTGGTCCGGTCGTCATGCATACCTACCTGCTCGCCCACCCGGCCAGCAGCACGATCAGCGAGCTCACGCTCTGGTCGTCGGGCCCGCCGCAGGTCCCGTGGCCGGCAATGGCCGACGACCCCGTGCTGAACGCCATGACCGCGCCCCTGTGCGAGGCCTACATTGCCTCGTGCCCGTAACGGCCGAGCCGCACCTCCGCCGGTAGAGTTGGCGCGAAGACAGATCTGAGGAGGAGCGCCGGTGGGCCGGGTAGTCGTTCATGTGATGCCCAAAGCGGAGATTCTCGACCCGCAGGGTCAGGCCATCGTCGGCGCGTTGGGCCGACTCGGTCATCCGGGGATCTCAGATGTCAGACAGGGCAAGAGATTCGAACTCGAGGTGGACGAAACCGTCGACGATTCGGTGCTGGCCGACATAGCGGAGACGCTGTTGGCGAACACGGTGATCGAAGACTGGACGATCAGCCGGGAGACCAAGTGACGGCGCGAATCGGCATCATCACCTTTCCCGGAACCCTGGACGACGTCGACGCCGCCCGGGCGGCGCGGCGTGTCGGGGCCGAGGCGGTCAGCCTGTGGCACGCCGACGCCGACCTCAAGGGTGTCGACGCCGTGGTGGTGCCCGGCGGTTTCTCCTACGGTGACTACCTGCGGGCGGGGGCGATCGCCAGGTTCGCCCCGGTGATGGGTGAAGTGGTCGCCGCCGCGCACCGCGGCATGCCAGTGTTGGGCATTTGCAACGGATTTCAGGTGCTCTGCGAGGCCGGGCTGCTGCCCGGGGCGCTGACTCGCAACGTCGGGCTGCACTTCGTCTGCCGCGATGTGTGGTTGCGAGTGGCGTCGATCTCGACGGCCTGGACGTCGCGCTTCGAGTGGGGCGCTGAGCTGCTGGTGCCGCTGAAGTCCGGCGAGGGCCGCTACGTGGCCCCCGACGATGTGCTCGACGAGCTGGAAGGGGAGGGCCGGGTCGTGTTCCGCTACCTCGACAACCCCAACGGCTCCCTGCACGACATCGCCGGAGTCAGCTCCGCCAACGGCCGTGTCGTCGGGCTGATGCCGCACCCCGAGCACGCCATCGAAGCGTTGACCGGCCCCTCCGACGATGGCTTGGGCCTGTTCTATTCGGCGCTGGACGCGGTGCTTTCGGTCTAAGCGGAAACCCCTGCGGCTGAACGCAATTCGGCGAATGCTGCGCTGATGGCGTCGGTCGCTTCGTGTGGGTCGTTGAACGTCCGGTCGTCGGTGAGCACGGCGACGCCGAGCTGGTCGACGTAGCTCCACACGGTGATATTGACCGGGGCGCCCGGCGACAAGACCCCGGTCGAGTAGATCTCGCTGACCGCCGCGCCGCCGAAGTGCCCGCGCTCACGCGGGCCCACCACGCTGGAGACGGCGACGTTCATCAGCTTGTTCGGCGCGTCGCGCTTCCCCAGCCACCGGAAAGCGGCCGGGGCGGCGGCGGTCGGCAGGTAGGCCATTAGTCGCCCGTAGAGCTGCGGGCCGAGGATCTCGTGGTCTTCCTTGGCAATTCGAGTTGCAAGTGCCACCAGCCGCGCCCGGTCGGCGGCATCGGCGACGTGTACCGGTAACGAGATCATGAGGCCGCTGATCTCATTACCGGTGACCCGGCCCGACTTGTCGGTGGCCGTCGGTACGGATGCGATGATCGGCCGGTCGGCCGTGCCGTCATAGGCCAACAGCAGCGTGCGCAGGCCACCGGCGGCCGTCGCAAGGATCAGGTCGTTGATGGTGATGCCCAGCGCCTTGGCCGTCGCCTTGGCGCCGGCCAGCGGCAGCGTCGCACTGGCGAACCGCCGCTGAGGCGATACCACGTGGTTCAAGAAGGTCGGCGGTGCGTCGAAGGCATCGGCGAGGTCGGGGTGGTCACCCCGTTCTTTGGACCGGCGGCGCACCCGCGTCAGCCCTACGGCGGCGTCCCTGACCAGCGCCGGCAGCTCGGCGATCTGCCGGGCATGGTCGCGGGCTGCGGCGCGCAGCAGGTCGGCGGTCGAAGCGGTGACGCCCGCTTCGTCGTTGTCGCGTTCGTCGGTCGGCCCGTCCTCGAGATCCATGGCGCGGGACAGCAGATTGACCGACGCCACGCCGTCGGCCAGCGCGTGGTGAATCTTGCCGACCAGGGCGAACCGCCCACCGGCCAGCCCCTCGGCGAAGTGAAATTCCCACAGCGGCCGGCTGCGGTCCAGCGGCGTCGAGGCGACCTGGCCGATCACCTGGTCGAGTTCTCGCCGGCCGCCCGGCGCGGGCACCTGCACCCGCCGCAGGTGGTAATCGAGGTCGACCTCGCAGTCCTCCTGCCACATCGGGTGATGGAGCTGCCAGGGGATGTCGACGAGCTTGTAGCGCAAGGGTTCCAGCAGGTGCAGTCGGCGACGAACGTGACGGCGGAACGCCTCGAAACCGAACTCGGATTCGGCGGGGTCGATGACCGCCACTTTCAACGTGTGCGTGTGCAGGTTGGGCGTCTCGCTGTACAGCAGCATGGCGTCCATGCCGTTGAGCCTTTTCACCCGCCACCTCGCCGTGGAATCAGCCTGTGCTGTAACGAGTTTCGCATGGCGTCTCGCCCTCAGTCGTTGGAGGTCAGCCGAGGATGGGGAGCCGGCGCTGACCGGCGAGTCGCTTGAGCGCCGATTCCATGACCGCGCGCACGTGCGCGTCGACCTCGTCGATGTCGGGGTCGTCGCCGAACTGGGCGGTGACGTCGATCGGTTCGAGCACCTCGGTGACGATCTTCGCGGGTAGCGGCAGGTTCGGCGGGAAGATGACGCTCAGCCCGAACGGGAACCCGAAGCTCACCGGCAAGATGTCCATGCGCGCCTTCGTCAGCCCCAATTTGCGCGCCAGCCAGTTGCCGCGGGTCAAGAAGAGTTGGGTCTCCTGGCCGCCTATCGAGACGGAGGGCACGATCGGCACCCCGGCCTCGATGGCGGTCCGCACGTAACCGGTGCGCCCGTTGAAGTCGATGGAGTTGGCGCTGAAGGTAGGCCGGTAGGAGTCGTAGTCACCGCCCGGAAACACCAACACCACCGCGCCCGAGTGCAGCGCTGCGGCAGCGTTTTCGCGGCTCGCCTCGATGACCCCGAGGCGGCGCAGCCAGCCGTCCAAAGGGCCCATGAACAGGCCGTAGTGGCCCAGCGTGTAGACGGGCCGGTCGTAACCGAACCTCTGGTAGAACGCCGGGGAGAAGATCAACACGTCCGGGGTGAGCATGCCCCCGGAGTGGTTGGACACCACCAACGCTCCGCCAGAGGGCGGGATGTTGTCGAGATTGCGTACCTCGGCCCGGTACCACCGCTTGATGACCGGCCCCAGGGCATTGCTGACCTGCTCGGTGAAGGCCGGATCCCACTTGGCGGTCTCGGGGTTTTCGGCCGCCTCAACACCGCTGCCTGTCATGGCTCCCCGCTGTCATGTTGTTGTCGTTTGCTATTGATTGCCGGTGTGACGCAGATCTCAAACCTGCTGCCCCAGACTGACATAGCTTACTCTCCGTATAGGAGAATGGCATATTCGTTTGCTGACAGTGCCGGACGGTATAGAGAAAGCCCTTGTCGCTCTCACCCGGTGACCACGGGTGGCACCGCGCGAGGATCAGCCGGCGTCGCGCAGCAATGGATGCGCCGCCGGCAGTTCGACGGCGGGACTCAAGTCGGCGAAGAGGTCGGTCGCGTCCGCGATCGTGCGGTCGACGAAGGCCGCGAAGTCCTCGAAGGAAACGTTCTGCCGGATCCAGTGCGACCTGCGCGCCACCACTCCGATCCGCTGGGGATCGGAGGAGCCGTGCACGATCGCGGTGACTTCGCGGTCCTGGCGGTTCCAGGTGTCAGAGAAGTGCACCAACCAGGGGCGCTCGGCGGCGGGGAAGAAGCACCCCGGAGTCACGCGAATGATCAGCACGTCGCCATGTTCGGGCGAGATCTCGAGGTGGACGTGCAGGCGCCTCGCGACGGAAGCGCGGCCACCGGTGACGAAGAAATATTCACCGTCGTGGTGGCCACGGAAATAGCGTCGCCCGCGGGTGCGCAGGTAACGTTCGACCAAGTTCGCGCACATGGGCTCGTTCGTCATGAAAACATGCTGCGGCCAGTGGCTTTGCGGATGCTGGGAGACCAGCCATGAGCCACCGAAGAATCTGTTGAGAATTGCCTGAGTCAAGCCGGTCTTTCAGCGCCGCTCGACAATCCCCGCACCGGGCGCCGGCATGGTCCGGGGCAGCGTTACCGAGAACCGGTACCGTTCGGGACGATAGTGGAACTCCACGACCTCCAGCGGCTTGTCATCAGTGCCGTAGCTGATGCGTTCGAGCACAAGCACGGGGGAGCCCAACGGCAGATTCAACGCGCCGGCCACCTCGACGGAGGCCCCCGCCGCGTGGATCTCATAGCCGGCCCGGGCGACGGGGATGCCCAGTCGCCGCTCCCACATCGTGTAGGTGCTTTCCATCGCCCGTGCGGGTTGCGTGTCCGACACGCTCGACAGCAGCGGTTCGACGGCCTTGCCCACTCCCGGCGGCAGGTAGGCGATCATCAGCGCCAGCGGTACGTCCCCGTCGCGAAAGCGCCGGTGGATGCAAAGGACTTTGGACAAGCCGAGCGTTTCGGCTATTCGTTGCGGGGGTTCATCGACGCGATGGGACAGCACGTCGACGTGTGGAGTGATCCCGGAGCTCGCCAAGACCTCGGTGATCGTCCGCACGCCGGAGCCCAATTCTTGTCTTACCGGGTTGGTCACGAAGGTGCCCAGACCCTGGCGCCGCACCAGCCAGCCCTGGCGCTCGAGCAGTCCGACTGCCGCTCGCACGGTTACCCGGCTCAGACCGGATCGATCGATCAGTTCCCGCTCGCTGGGCAGGCGTCCCCCACGGGGAACGCGCTGCTTGATGATCGCGGCCTTGAGCGCTTCGGCGAGCTGGGTGCTCGCGGGCACGCTGCCGCGCCTGACTCGCAGATCGGCGGACTCGAGGTCGAGCGACCGGGTGCTCATAAGACGTATTAAAACGTCTGGTGAGCAGGGCGTAAAGGCCGCGGCCGCTCCTCGTCGCGCATACCGGTACCCGCCGTCGGATTACTCTGGCGCCAAGCAAGTTTCGGCTGCACACCCCAGGAGGTGACCGTGGGATTCGTGGTGGAACGGATTGATCATGTCGTGCTGAACTGCAAGGACGTCGAGGCCACCGCCGCGTGGTACGAGCGGGTTCTGGGCATGCGGCGAGAAACGTTTGGTCCCTCTAGCCGGATCGCCCTGCGCTTCGGCGAGCAGAAACTCAACCTGCGGCCGGTCGGGGCGCTGGCCCGTGATCCCGAGTGGGCCACCGCTTCGATCGAAGCGGCCGGTTCCGAGGACTTGTGCTTCATCACGCTGAGCAGCCCGGACGACGTCCGCGCCCACCTCGCCGACTGCGGAGTTCAGATCATCGCGGGACCGGTCACCAGAACCGGAGTGCTCGGCCCGATGACCTCGCACTACTGCCGCGACGTCGACGGGAATCTGGTCGAAATCGCCTTCTACTCAACGGTATAGCGCTCTAAAGCGGGTACAACGCCGGTAGGTTCACCACGACCGCCTCTTGGGTGCTGCGTGCGATGACGACCTCCGCCGTTGTGTTCGGATCGGGGTTTTCCTCTCGGTGCGGCAGGTGAGGCGGGATGAAGACGTAGTCCCCGGGCGAAGTCGAGATGCGCACCTCTTGGGCGCCGTCGTGAAAGACGAATTCCGGGTGACCACTGCGCACGTAGATGGCGGTCTCCGAATCGCCGTGATGGTGGTTGGACGAGATGGTCGACGGCATTGCGTGTGTCTCGCCCATCCAGAGCTTCTCAGCTCCGACCGACGCGCCGCTGAGCGCTGCGAAGCGACGGAGTCCCTCCGATTGCGCGGTGTCGGAACTGATGTCCGATGCCCTGACGTGGTGCACCCGGTTATGGGTGACTTCCGGTGTTGTCTCGTCGAAGTCCGGGTGGAATCCGTCTGTGGTGGCCATGCGTCAATTATGGTCCGATGCATCCCGATACGCCTCGAGGAGCCGCAGCCACAGCTCGCTGACCGTGGGGAAGCAGGGCACGGCGTGCCACAACCGGTCGATGGGCACGTGACCGGCGACAGCGATGGTGGCGGAGTGCAGCATTTCGGTGACCCCGGGCCCAACCATCGTGACCCCGAGCAAGTGTCCGCGATCGAGGTCCACCACCATCCGCGCCCGACCGGTGTACCCGTCGGCATAAAGCTTGGCCCCCATCACCACATCGCCGATTTGCACGTCGACCGTCCGTACCCGGTGCCCGGCCCGCTCGGCCTGCCGGGCCGTCAGGCCGACCGCGGCGGCTTCGGGATTGGTGAAGAAGGCCTGCGGCACGGCGTAATGGTCGGCGGTGGTGGCATGCCGGCCCCACGGTGCGGTGTCCAACGGGGTACCCGCCGCGCGCGCGCCGATCGCCGCTCCAGCAATGCGGCCCTGGTACTTGCCCTGATGGGTCAGCAACGCCCGATGATTGACGTCGCCCGCCGCGTAGAGCCAACCGTCCCGAAGGGCCCGCACCCGGCAGGTGTCGTCGACGTCGAGCCAGCTGCCCGGCGTCAGACCGACGGTCTGCAGGCCGATGTCGTCGGTCAGTGGTGCCCGGCCCGTCGCGAAAAGTACCTCGCTGACCTGTAATTCGGAGCCGTCATCCAATTCGAGGGTGACGAGGCCGCCGTCGGGCCGGTGCAGCGCGCGAATCGATACGCCGACACGCACGTCCACGCCCGCATCGGCGAGGCCGCGGCCGACGAGCTCCCCAACGAAGGATTCCATCCTCGGCAGCAGTCCCGGACCTCGCGCGAGCAGCGTCACCTGGGATCCCAATCCTTGCCACGCGGTGGCCATTTCGACGCCCACGCCGCCGGCGCCGACCACCGCGAGCCGCTCGGGGACGTTGCTGCTGTCGGTGGCCTGGCGGTTGGTCCACGGCCTGGCTTCGTCGATTCCGGGCAAGTCGGGGAGGACGGGCCGGCTTCCGGTGCAGATCACGACCGCGTGCCGTGCGGTCAACAGGGACGTCGCACCGCCGGGAGCGGTGACGCCGACTCGTCGCGCGCCATCCAACCGGCCATGGCCGCGCACCAGGGTTGCGCCGATTTGATTCACCCAGTCGGCCTGGCCACTATCGTCCCAGTCGCTGACATAGCGGTTGCGGCGACCGAAAACTCCGGCAGCGTTGATTGGGCCGCTGACCGCCTCGCGCGCGCCGTCGACTTGGCGGGCTTCCGAGACGGCAATTACCGGGCGGAGCAAGGCCTTACTCGGTACGCAGGCCCAATAAGAACACTCGCCGCCGACGAGTTCACGCTCGACCAGCGCGACAGTCAGGCCCGCCGCTCGGGCGCGCTCCGCGGCATTCTGGCCGATCGGCCCGGCGCCCACAACGATGACGTCGTAGTCCCTTGTGTCTGTTGCCATTGCCGGCGGTCCTCCCCGTGCGTGTCTCAGTTGTCGATGAGTTTCTCTGCAAGCTCCCGCAGGTCACCCACCACGAGATCCGGCTGGGGCAGCCCGTCGACCGGCAGCGGCGGATTGCCGTGCCGGGTAATGAGCGCCGCGCTGAAGCCGACCTTCTGGGCGCCGAGGGTGTCCCACACGTGCGCGGCCACCATCATGCAGTCGGCCGGGGCCACCCCGAGCCTCTCGCACGCGTATCGGTACACGGTGGGCGCCGGCTTGAAGGCGCGGCAGGCATCGACGCTCAGTTGTAGTTCGAAGAATTCGCCCAGCCCGGAACTCTGCAGCGCCGTCGGCCCATCCGGGTTGGGCGGTGAATTCGTCAGGGCCGCAAGGCGAAAACCGTTGTCTCGCAGTTTCGCCAGCCCTTCCGCGGCGTCCGGATGCGCCGGCATGGTGAGTAGGCCGGTCTTCAGGCGGTGCAGGTCATCGTCGGAGACGTCGACGCGGTGGATCTCGCCGACCATGCGCAGCACGCCCTGGGCGAGTGTGGAGAAGTTCACGTAGCTGTCCGCCAACGTCGCGGACATCGAGTGCATGATCAGCTGGGCGAACCACTCGCGGAGCACCCGCTCATCGCCGAACAGTTCGGCGAAAAGCGGTGCGAGAGAATCGATATCAATCAACGTCTCGTTGACGTCGAAAACCAGCACGGACGGTGTGGGCATGGTCAGGCCTCGATCTTCCGCAATGTGGGCACGTCCGGCCGTAAGTACCCGATAAGCCCCTGTGCTGAAACGGCGTAGCTCACCGCATCACTACGACCATCTTGCCGCCCGCTTCCCCCGCTTCCATCACTCGGTGCGCCTCACGTATCTCGTCGAAGGAGAAGACGCGAGATGGCTTGGCCTCCAGAGCGCCCTCGGCGACCTGCCGCGCGATGTCTTGCAGAGGAACGTCCGACAGCGGGAATCCCGGAGTTCCAAAGACGAAGCTGCCGAAGAAGTTCCAGTTGACGCCGCTTGCCATGCGCAGCAGCGGATTGAAATCCCCGATCGGGTCGAGTCCGCCCAGCCAGCCCGCCAAGCAGGCCGTTCCGCCGCGGCGCAGCATGTCGAGGGAGTCCAGGATGGTGCTGTTGCCGACCAGGTCCAGGACCGCGTCTACCCGCTTGGCCTCGGGGAGGCGGTCGGACAGGTCGCCCCTTTCCAATTCGACGCGCGACGCACCCAGTTCCTCCAGCATGGGAAACCGGCCGCGATTCCGCGCGGTGGAGATGACGCGCGCGCCGGCGGCGACGGCCATCTTCAGTGCGGCCTGGCCCAACGACGATGTCGCGCCGCGCAATACCAGCGTCTGGCCGGCTTTCAGGTTGAGGTTGCGGAAGAGACATGTCCAAGCGACCGCGTAGGTTTCGGGCAGCGCGGCCAAATCCGACCACGGCAGGTCGGATTCGATGAGGGCGACGTTCGCCGCGCGTACGCGGGTGTACTGCGCGTAGCTGCCGTTGATGGTTCGGCCCAGACCACCCATCAGCGCCGCCACCTTGGCGCCCACGGGGAATTCGCCGCCCGGGCAGGTGTCGACGACGCCGACGCATTCGATGCCGCTGACTTCCGCGGCTTCGGCCCATTCCCCGCGCCGCATGTGCAGCTCGGCGTGATTGATGCCGAAGGCCTGGACTTCGATCACCACTTCGCCGTCCTTGGGCAGCGGCTTCGGAATATCGGCGTAGACCAGCCTGTCCAGACCGCCGAACCCGTCCAGGATGATCGCGCGCATCGTTTCCCCGCCGGGCTGCTCGCGCACCATCGCGGGGGCGTTCGGCAGCTGGGGTGCATCGATGGTGGACACGTGCCGCTCCTCCCAAATTCCTGGCCGCCCCGACGAATCCGGAGGTGCGAAACCCGCGGTGAGGGCCCCGCGCATAATGGGCCAGATGACCCAATTATTATGGGCTACACATCCCAATCTGTCCAGGGCGATTCGGCTCAGCGCTTGCGCGTGGGTGTCGCGAACGAGCGGACGTAGTCGACGGCGGCGTTGACGGCGGTTCGCAGCGGTTCCGGATCCCCGGTGGCGTAGGTCAACAGCGCACCGCCCTGATGCGCGACGACCAGCGACACCGCCAGGTGCCGGGGGTCGGCGCCGGCGCGCAGTTCGCCGCGTCGGCGCATCGCCGTTAGGCCGGCCCGAAACAGGTCGATCCACTGGTCATAGCCGGCGGAGAGATCGCCGTGTATCTGGTCGTCGGCGTCGATCAGCTCACCCGCCAAGGAGCCGTACACGCAACCGCCGACGCGGTACACGGTGTCTATGTCGGCGACGCAGGCGTCGGCCCATGCCTGTAGGGCGTCGACGCTGTCCAGGGCGCCCAGCGGTGGCTGGGTGTGAAATGCCCGCACGTCTTCGCGGCGGGTGGCAACGACCTGGCGGGTCAGATCGCGTTTGTCCCGGAAATAGTGCGCGATCTGAGAGCCGCCCACCCCCGCCGCGCGCCGCACCTGCTCGATGCTGGTGTTGGCGACGCCCCGCTCGAACATCAGACGGGCGGCTACGTCAACGATGCGCGCGCGAGTCGCCAGTCCCTTGCTGGTGAATCGCGTTGTGCTGTCGTCGCTCACGTGACGGTCTTTCGGCGGCCCCGTGGACGCCGCGCAGGTCGCCCAACCCGCTCACCGGGGTCGGTGGCGAAGGTGCGTAGGTAGTTGATCGCGAAGCGAACCGCGTCCGCGTGCGGCCACTCCGCCCGGTAGGTGAAGGCCAAGGTGCCCCCGCCCTGATGGGCGGCGACGATGACCATCGCCAATCCTCGAGCGTCGGCGTCCGCGACCAAGGCGCCGCCCTCCTTCATCCGCTGGATCGCTGTCTGGAGCAGGTCGACCCACTGCCAATAGCCGGCCGCCAGCGTTTCGCGCGTCGCGTCGTCGGACTTCGCCAGTTGGGCTGCGAGCGCATGGTAGGTGGGTGTGCCGAAATATCCGATGCGCCTGAGGTACCGCATGTTGAGGTCGATCCACCGCTCGAAGTCTTCGAAGGAATCCAGACCCCCCAGCTTGGGCTGCCGGTGGAAGTCGAGCACCACCCCGATCTGACGCCTGAGGACCGCGCGAATCAGTGCGCTCTTGTCGGCGAAATAGTGGGCGAGCTGCGAACCGCTGACCGACGCCGCCCTGCGGACGTTTTCCATGTTCGCCGCGGACAGGCCCTCGGTGACGATCAGTTGGGCGGCCGCTTCCACGATGCGGTCCCGGGTGGCACGCCCCTTGGCGGTCAACCGTTGTTCGTCTCGAACATCGGAATGGGCCATCGCGTCAGGCTAACCCGCGTGGCTCGGGAACTATGGGATATCCAACCCATTGATCCCGGAACCGGTCAGGCGGTCATGTCAACCTTGGTTAGGAAGCCGCCGATCAGCGCGGCGACGTCGTCCAGTGCGGACTCCAGCAGGAAGTGGCCGCCCTCGAGCAGGCGAATCTCGGCATCCGGCAGATCGTCGGCGAACGCCTCGGCGCCGGCTGGACCGAAGATCTCGTCGCCGCGACCCCACACCGCCAGCAGCGGCACCTGGCTGGCTCGAAAGTATTCGTGCAAGCGCGGATAGAGCGGCGCATTGGTGGCATAGTCTCGCAACAGTTTCAGCTGCACCAGGTCGTTGCCCGGCCGCGATATGAGCGCGTAGTCGTGATGCCACGATTCCGGGTTGACGAGGGTCTCGTCGGGAACGCCGGTGACGTACTGCCATCGGGTTGCGTCCAGCGTAAGGAATTGCCGTACCGCGGCCTCCGTCTCATGCGTTTGTTCGCGTTGGTAGGCCCGCACGATCTTCCAGAAGCTGTCGACGAATCCCTCGTCGTAGCCGTTGCCGTTCTGGGTGATGATCGCGGTGATCGCCGACGGGTCGCGCAACGCCAGCCGCCAGCCGATCGGCGCGCCATAATCCTGGACGTACATCGCGTATCTGCCGACGCCGAGCGCGCGTAGCAACCCGGCAGTGAGGTCGGTCAGCGCGTCGAAGGTGTAGTCGAACTGTTGCACGGACGGCGCGTCGGAAAGACCGAATCCCAGGTGATCCGGCGCGATGACGTGGAAGTCGTCAGCGAGTGCCGGAAGCAGATGCCGGAACATGTAGGAGCTGGTCGGAAACCCGTGCAACAGCACCAGCGCGGGAGCGTTCGCGTCGCCCGCTTCGCGGAAGAAGAGCCGGTGGCCGTCGACGGTGGCGTATCGATGATGCACAGCCGCCATGACATTTCCTCCTCAGTTTTCGTCCCTCGAACACCACGCGCTGGGCGGAGGTGCACTCAATTCCAGCGGCGGAGCATTTTGGGTTGTACGACCCAGTATGCACCAGAGTCGGCACGGTGCAACAGTCCCGCCACCTGTTGCCCTCCGGCGCGGAGCGGCATATTCTGGGCCGGCCATCACACTGGCGAAGCCAGGAGGTGAATAGTGGGCAAGCTGATTTCGGTGAACGTCGGCATGCCCAAGAACGTTCGGTGGCATGACAAGACCGTCTACACCGGGATCTGGAAAAGACCGGTCGAGGGGTCGTCATGGTGCGCCGCCTGAACATCGACGGCGACGCGCAGGGCGATCTCGGCGGCCATGGCGGTGAGCAGCGCGCCGTAATGGTCTACCAGACCGAGTCTTACGACTTCTGGAGGAGCTACCTGGGTCGCGACGACCTCGCGCCCGGCCACTTCGGAGAGAACTTCACGATCACCGGGCTGCCCGACAACGATGTGTGCATCGGTGACCGCTACCGGATCGGTGGGGCCGAGTTCGAGGTGACCCAGCCCAGAGTCACCTGTTTCCGCGTTGGTCTGCGCATGAACGAACCCAGGATGCCGAACTTGCTTGTCTCCCAGCGGCGTCCGGGATTCTACTTCCGGGTGATCACCGAGGGAGAGGTCCGCGCCGACGATGAGATCGTGCGTACCCACCGTGGTAGACACGAGCTCAGCGTCGCCGATGTCGATGCGCTCCTTTATCTGCCGAACCGCGACCTCGACCGCCTTCACAAGGTCGTCGACGTCCCCGCGCTCAGCCCGGGCTGGCAGCAGTCGTTCCGCGACATGCTGGCAGCGCAACAGGAATCCACAGCCCAACTGCAGCCGGCGTGGGAGGGCTTTCGTCCCTTGCGTATCAGTGAAATACGCCGGGAAAGCTCACAGGTGATGTCCCTTTGGTTGGAGGCCGACGACCATGCGAGTCTCCCACCCGCGCTCCCCGGGCAATACCTGACGGTACGAATCCCCGGCGCGGGCGCACCAGTGCCGCTGCGCAGCTACTCCCTTTCGAGCGACCCCGGCGCCGGGTACTACCGCATCAGTGTCAAACGTGAAGAGCAAGGTCTGGTGAGCCGCTGGTTGCACGAGCACGTCGAAGTGGGCTCGGTCGTCGAGGCCGCCGCCCCGCGAGGCGAGTTCCACCTCGCCGAGGGTGACGGCCCAGTCTTGCTGCTCTCGGCGGGAATCGGCATCACCCCGGTCTTGGCGATGTTGCATGCGCTCGCGGCGGTCCGCAGCCCCCGCGAGATCTGGTGGCTGCACACCGCCCGCAGTCCTCAAACACAAGCTTTCGCCGCCGAAGTCGCGGGCTTGATCGAGTCGTTGCCGCGCGCGCGGCAGTCGGTGTTCTATACGCACACGCAGGGGCGGTTGGGCCGGTCGGCACTCGCGGCGCTGGGTATCCCGGCTAACGCCACTGCGTACCTCTGTGGCCCAACCCAATTCATGAGTGACATGCGCGACGCACTCACCGCGGAGGGCCTGGCCCCCGAGCGGATCCACAGCGAGCTGTTCGGCGCCCTGCCGTCGATCAATCCGGGCATCGTCGATGGCGCCCCTGGTACGCCACCGCACCCGCCGGCGGGACTTGCGGGGACGGGCCCGTCGATCACCTTCGCGCGCAGCGGCCTAACGGTCAACTGGTCATCCCGATTCGGAAGCATCCTCGAGCTGGCCGAAGCTTGCGACGTGCCCACCCGGTTCTCCTGCCGGAGCGGCGTGTGTCATGTGTGCGTCACCGGCGTTGTCGCCGGCAGTGCCAGTTACCTGCAGCCGCCGCTGGAGCCGCCCGAGCAGGGGACCGTACTCATCTGCTCGGCGGCCCCAGAGGGCGAGCTGGTGCTCGACCTGTAACGAAAACCGTTGCTTCAGGCGGCGATCGCGCGCTGACCGCCGCTCACGGGCACCACAGCGCCGTTGACGTAACTGGCGTCGGGAGAGCTGAGGAAGATGACCGCGCTGGCGATTTCACTCGGCTCGGCGGGCCGGCCGATCGCGGTGCTGGCCGCCACCGCGTCCAACACGCCCGGTAGGACCGCCACGCCGGGAGTGTCGGTGGGCCCCGGCGCGATCGCGTTCACCCGCACTCCCGACCGGCCGTACTCATCCGCCCAGACGCGCGTCAGCAGCTCCAGGCCGGCTTTGGTGGCGCCGTAGATGCCCGCGCCGCTCGCCGGCACCGACGCCGCGACGGTGCTCACGTTGACCACCGCGCCACCGCCGCGCTCGATCATTCCCGGCACCAACTGCTGGACCAAAATGTAAGGGGCGCGCAGGTTGACATTCACGTGCTGTTCGAACGTCGCATCGTCGGTGTCCACGGTGGCTCCGAATTGGTAGACGCCGGCGTTGTTGACCAATATGTCGACCGGCCCCGCCTCGTCGGCCAACCGGCGGACGTCTTCGCCGTCGTTGAGGTCGGCCGCGACGAAACGCGCCCTACCGCCGGCATTTTCGATCTCGCGGACAGTCTTCGCGCCGCGTTCGGCGTCGCGGCCGTGTACCACAACCTCAACCCCGCGTTCGGCGAGTTGTAGCGCGATTTCCTTGCCGATACCGGACGTGGCCCCGGTCACCAGCGCGGTGGAGCCGGCCATCGTTGCTGCCATCGGATCCTCCTGGTGAGAAGTTCATTTGCCTCACCGACAGCAGCCGCACCCCGGCTTTTATTCCTAGGAGCCCAGCGGGACCGCCGCCTCGGCGGTGTAGCACAGGAATGTCAGCGTCTCCTGCAGATACAGCTGCACGGTGTCCGCATCATGGCTCGTGTAGCCGATCGACACGTCCGTCCCGAGCTGCAGATCAAAGTCACCGCCGCGGGTGGTCAGCACGAAGGCACCGTCGATGGCCGGCGCCCAGATGATGTCTCCCGGAACCAGCCGGTCGATGTGCTCGAGGATCGGATATCCGTGTTCGGTGGTCTCGCTGACCTTCGTATAGACGTCGGCGGACAACAACACCGAGTAGGGGCCGTCGACCCCGGCCAGCCGCAATTCGGAGATCGCCTGCGTGATGACATCGGGAATTTCGCGGGGATCGGTCGGCAAGGTCAACGGCTTGTTCGAGCTGGCGGAACGGATGCCCTCGATCGATGCGGCGGCGTAGCCCTCGAAGATCGCCCTGTCTTCCACGAACGCCAACTTCTTGGCGGCCTCCTTGACCGGGTCCCAGTCGGAGTCCTGCGCGCCACGCTCGACATTGTCGATCTCGTAACGCGAGAGGGTGAACGGAACCCGTAGCCGGACAAGGGGTTTGCTCGCCCGCAGGTGAGCCTCCACGCCGTCGGACGGTGCCGCCACGTCGATCAATCGGCCGGTGCCGACCGCCGCGGTGACCGGACCGCCGGGGCCGCTGACGTCGACGACCCGGCGCCCGGCGACATGGCGTTTGAATGTCCGGGTCGCCTCCGTCTCGATTTCGTCCCAAGCGGCTTCGGTGACCGGTGCCAGGTCGCGGTAGAGGTTGTTCATGAAGGGGTTCCTTTCAGGCTGCCGATCGAAAGTGAGCCGTCTTGTGCAACAGACGTTTCCGCCACCGGCGCTGCGGGCAGTGGCGGTGGATCATCGAGGAAGTCCACAGTGGGGGAGAAGAACAAGCCACCGGTGACCGCGGTGGAGAACTCGAGGATGTGGTCGGTGTTTCCGGGTGGATCCCCGAGAAACATGTTGCGCAGCATCTGTTCGGTGACCCGCGGCGTGCGGGAATAGCCGATGAAGTAGGTGCCGTACTCGCCCTTGCCGAGCTCGCCGAACGGCATGTTGTGCCGCACGATCTTCAGCTCGGTGCCGTCGTCGTCGGTGATGACGTTGAGGGCGATGTGGGCGTTGGCCGGCTTTTGGTCGTCGTCGAGTTCGAGGTTCTCCAGTTTGGTCCGGCCGATCACCAACTCCTGCTCGCTGACCGACAGCGCGTTCCACGATGACATTTCGTGCAGATACTTCTGCACGTGTACGTAGCACGAGCCCTCGAATTCGGGATCCTCGGCGCCGATGGCGGTGGCGCTGACGGCCAACGGGCCGTCGGGGTTTTCGGTGCCGTCGACGAAGCCCAACAGGTCGCGGTTGTCGAAGTAGCGGAATCCGTGCACCTCGTCGACGACGGTGACGGCACCGGCCATTGACCTCAGAATGCGGTCGGCCAATTCGAAACACACGTCCAAGCTCTCGGCCCGGATGTGGAACAGCAGGTCCCCGGGCGTGGCCGGTGCGGTGTGCCGTGGGCCCTCCAGTTCGACGAACGGGTGCAACTCGGCGGGACGCGGACCGGAGAACAAGCGATCCCAGGCTCGCGAGCCGATGGAGGTGATGGCGGACAACCGTTTCGGCGGCTCGCGGAAGCCGATCGCGCGCACCAGTCCGGAAATATCGGGCAGCGCGTCGTGCACTGTCGCTTCTCCGCCGCCGTCGATGGTCACTACCAGGAAGACCGCCGCAGGCGTCAATGGCTCGAGGATCGGCTGTGGCTGGACGGGAGGCACATGGGCGACCCTAGCGTGGCGACGGCGAGCGCAGGAAGTGCGCGGTTGGGGGTCCCCCCGCTTGCGGGGGAGAGCCGCGCAATCGGACCTAGCGTGAACTCCGTTGCGGTCGACAGCCATGATGTTGGACATGTCGGCCAGCGCCGCAGGCCTCTGCGATTTCATCGACGCTTCTCCGTCGCCGTTTCACGTTTGTGCCACGGTGGCGGCGCGGCTGACTGCCGCCGGATACACCGAACTGAGCGAGGCCCAACGCTGGCCGGACGAACCGGGTCGCTACTTCACCGTGCGGGCCGGCTCGCTGGTCGCCTGGAATTCCGACGGGCCCGACGGCCCGTTCCGGATCGTCGGCGCACACACCGACAGCCCTAACCTGCGGGTCAAGCAGCATCCGGATCGGCTGGTCGCGGGTTGGCGCGTCGTGGCGCTGGAGCCGTACGGCGGAGCGTGGCTTAACTCCTGGCTGGACCGCGACCTGGGCATCAGCGGACGGTTATCGGTGCACTCGAATCAAGGCCCGGGGATCGAGCACCGGCTGGTCCGGATAGACGAGCCGATCCTTCGGGTGCCGCAGCTGGCCATTCACCTGGCCGAGGACCGCAAATCACTGACGCTGGACCCCCAGCGGCACGTCAACGCGGTCTGGGGCGCCGGCGCCGAAACCAGATCGTTCGTTGACTTCGTCGCGGAACGCGCCGGGGTTGCGCCGGCCGCCGTGCTGGCGGCCGACCTGATGACCCACGACCTCACCGGATCGATTGTGCTCGGCGCCGACGGCGACCTGCTCAGCGCTCCCCGGCTGGACAACCAGGCCAGCTGTTATGCGGGGATGGAGGCTCTGCTGGCTGCCGAGCCGCGGGGCGTCCTGCCTGTGCTGGTGCTTTTCGACCACGAGGAAGTCGGTTCGTCTTCTGATCACGGTGCGCAGTCCAACCTGTTGAGCACCGTCCTCGAGCGGATCGTGCTCGCCGCCGGCGGCACCCGGGAGGATTTCCTGCGTCGGCTGCCCGAGTCATTGCTGGCCTCGGCGGACATGGCGCACGCCACCCACCCCAACTATCCGGAGCGGCACGAACCCGGCCATCTCATCGAGGTGAACGCCGGGCCGGTGCTCAAGGTGCACCCGAACCTGCGTTATGCCACCGACGGGCGCACGGCCGCCCCCTTCGCACTGGCCTGTCAGCAGGCCGGGGTCGCCCTGCAGCGTTACGAGCACCGCGCCGACCTGCCCTGTGGGTCGACGATCGGGCCGCTGGCCTCGGCCCGGACCGGCATCCCCACCGTCGACATCGGCGCCGCACAGCTGGCGATGCACTCCGCGCGCGAGTTGATGGGCGCCCACGACATAGGCACCTACTCGGCGGCGATGCGCGCGTTCCTTTCGCCTGACTCATTCTGAGGTTCCTCAGGCCTAAACGGCAGCGGCGTGGGCGGTCAGGGTCAGTGCGAAGGTCGCGGCGTTGAGCGTGAGCAGGAACCCGGCGAAGACGAACTGACCGGAAATATCGTTGGCGAGTACGTGGGTGTACATCGCGCAGACGAAGAAGATGGTTAGCCCGGCCGCGGCCGCGATACCGATTGCCGGAACCCACAGTCCGACCACAAGCCCAAGTGCGCCCAAGGTTTTCAGGGTGCCGATGGGAAATCTCAGCCAGGACAGCGGAACCCCGGCCCGTCTCATGGGCGGAATGATGGGCGCGAAATGGAGCAGCGCGCTCACCCCCGAAAATCCGTCGAGGGCAACGGCAATTATTGTCACGACCAGGTACGCGGTGTGCATGTTGGTGGCTTTCGGGGATCGTCGACCGATAGCGGAATGGTCCGGCGTCAGCTCGCCGGAATGGGGTCTAGCCGGAACACGGCGATCCGGCCGGCCAGCGCCTCGACCTCTTCGGGATGGCCGTGGCGCACCAGGCCCGAGCGCTTCAAGAAGCCAACACCGACCGGCACTTCGTTCGGGTATTCCCGCAACACCGGGCGAGCTTGCTCGGCGTTCAGCTCAGTTATCCTGATGCGCCGCACCTTTCGGCCCTTGCGCAGCGTCCCGGCGCCGGCGGCGCGCGCATTGCGTGCCCAATCGGCACCGGGGAATCCGGCCACGGCAAAAAGCTGTCCGTCCAGCCTGAAGGGTGTCATCGGCGTGCTGCGTGGCTTCCCGGATTTGCGGCCCGGCACCGTCAAAACCATGGGCGGTCCCGTCGGTACGCCGAGCTTTTGCATCGCGATCATGAACTTGTTCATCGGCTTCAGCCACCGGGGCGGCGTCGGGTTCGACATCACTTCTCCTTGGGTCTTTTCCGTTGCGGTGAGCGTGGAATCGGCTGTGACGGGGTACCGCCGAGGCGGTAACCGGCGCCCACTCGCAGCTCGTAATTCAAGGACGGATCGGTGGCGCAGAAAGTTACAACTGCGTCCGTAACTTTTCGCAGCGCCGTCTCGTCGTCATTCCTGAGCACGGATGTCCGACGCCCCGAAGGAGAACCATGACTGGCGCCAAGCTGTACGCAAGCTGGCGGTTTCGTGACGCAAGCCAAATCCGGCGGAAGAACAGCATCGACGAAGCCCTAGGCGGAGCGAGTGTGCCGCAATGACATCGGATAACTGGCAGGGCCGACGCTGGCCCCGGGTAGTCGCCCGGGCTACCACCGCCACGTTGGCGATCCTGGCGGTGGCTCAGGCCGCATTCGCCGGCAGCTTCCTGGGCGGGCAGTACAACGCACTGATGCTGCACTCGGTCGGCGCCAGAGTGACCACGGTGCTCTCCGTCGTGCAGGTGGTTGCGCTCGTGATCGTCAGCAGGACAGGCGGGCCGCGGTGGCCGATAGCGGTCGGTACGCTCGTGACAGTTCTCTTCGTGGCCGAGTTCGCCTCGGGCGAATTGCGGCTGACGGGCCTGCACGTTCCGCTCGGGGTTCTGCTGATTGCCGGAATCCTGCAGCTGACCGCGTCGGTTTGGCGCCTGCCGCTGACCGCACACCCTCCCGCGGAGCAGCAGGATGTGACTCGGTGAATCGGCGCAGCGCGTTACGGTTGGGCGCCGCCGCGGCAGGGATCGGCGTCGTGGGCGCCGGCTGGCCGATGTCGCACGCACTGCTGGGCTCCGCCGAGTCGGGACGGCTGATTCGCAGCGAGACCAAACTGCCGGCCCGCTACCAAGTCCCGCTGCCGATCCCGGAACAATTGACGCCAGTGAGCACCGATGCTCACACCGACTACTACGAGATCACGCAACAGGTCACGCAGTTGCGTATCCTGCCCGAGACAACCACTGCGGCATGGACTTACAACACGAGCTTCCCGGGCCCCACGATCGCGTCACGGTCCGGCCGACGCACCGTCGTGCGGCACCGCAACGCTCTGCCGGTGCCGGTGGTGGTACATCTACATGGCGGGCACACCCCGCCGGACCACGATGGGTACCCGACCGATTTCATCCTGCCGCAGGCCGGTCAACCCGCCGCTATGGACATGGCACGCAATAGCGTTGTCGGACAACGTGAATACGTTTATCCGATGGATCAGCGGGCCGCCACGTTGTGGTACCACGATCACCGCATGGGCTACACCGGTGCCGCGGTGTGGCGCGGGCTAGCCGGATTTCACCTGGTCCACGACGACGAGGAAGACGCGTTGCCGCTGCCTCGCGGCTTCCGCGATATCCCACTGATGATCACCGATCGTGCGTTCGCCGCCGATGATTCGTTTCGGTACCCCGTCGCTGACTCCGGCGGGGTGACGGGTGACTACATGAACGGCGTCCTGGGTGACGTCATCCTTGTCAACGGTGCGCCATGGCCGGTGCTGCAAGCCGATCCTGCCCGCTATCGCCTGCGGCTACTCAACGCATCCAACGCCCGTCGCTACCGGCTGCAATTGGACCCGCAGCCGCCCGGAGGGTCGGCGCTGGTGCAAATCGGCAGTGATGGCGGATTGCTCGCGCGGCCGGTAAGCCATGACTTCATCGACATCGCTCCGGCCGAACGCTTCGAGGTCATGGTCGACTTCGGCCGCTACCAAAGGGGAACAAGCGTGCGCCTCCTGAACCTGTTGGTTACCGGAAGCGCCGCCGAGGTTATGCGATTCGACATCGTGGGCGCCGACCGCTCCGATGATTCGGCGATCCCCGAGCGGCTCAGCACAAGCATCCCCTTAAGCCGAGAGCAAGTGGTGGGCACTCGGACCTTCCTCTTCCGCCTAGGCAGAAGAGGGCTATGGACGATCAACGACCTGCCGTATCAACCGGGTCGGCCGCTGGCGCGTCCGAGGATCGGCACGACGGAAGTCTGGCGGTTCATCACCGAGTTCCACCATCCCGTTCATGTGCACCTGAACTCCTTCCAAGTGCTGTCCCGCAACAACCGCGCACCCGGACGTTTCGACGTGGGCTGGAAAGACACCGTGGACGTCCGCCCGGCCGGGGCGGTGGAAGTCCTCACCCGATTCACCGACTACGCCGGCTCGTACCTTCTGCATTGCCACAACCTCGAGCACGAGGACATGGCCATGATGGCCGACTTCCTGACCATCGCTTAACCGCCGGGTCACCTCGGCGATGCGTGCAGTCCTTCCACCCGAGTCATTCCGAGGCCTAAGGTCTGGCGGTATGGCGCTCAACGTGGAGATGATCACTTTCGACTGCAGCGACCCCGCGATGCTGGCCGGATGGTGGGCCGAGCAGTTCGGGGGCACGACGCAGGAATTGCTGGCCGACGAGTTCACCGCGGTGAGCTTGTCGGAAGGACCCCGGCTCGGATTCCAGAAGGTGCCCGATCCCACGCCCGGGAAAAACCGCGTGCACCTCGATTTCGGTGCCTCCGACGTTGACGCGGAGGTCTCGCGGCTGACCGCCGCCGGGGCTACGGAGGTCGGCCGGCACACGTTCGGTGACAACTTTCGCTGGGTGGTGCTGTCCGACCCCGAGGGCAACGTCTTCTGCGTCGTCGGTCAATAGCCACGCGGCGACCCCACGGCGGTAGCGGCGCCGCCCTAGACTGTCTGGCGTGACTGTCTCCGGGACGAGCGCCCGCACCCAGGCGACCGACACCGTCGAGCACGCCGCTGCCAGCCCCGACCAGCCGCAGCCGTTCGCCGAGCTGGGCCTCAAAGAGGACGAGTACGAGCGGATCCGCGAGATCCTGGGCCGCAGACCCACCGACACCGAGCTGGCGATGTACTCGGTGATGTGGAGCGAGCACTGCTCGTACAAGTCGTCGAAGGTTCATTTGCGCTACTTCGGCGAGACCACCACCGATGACATGCGCGCCGGCATGCTGGCGGGCATCGGCGAAAACGCCGGCGTGGTCGACATCGGCGACGGCTGGGCCGTCACCTTCAAAGTGGAGTCCCACAACCATCCGTCTTACGTCGAGCCCTACCAGGGCGCAGCGACCGGCGTGGGCGGCATCGTCCGCGACATCATGGCCATGGGGGCCCGGCCGGTCGCGGTGATGGACCAGCTTCGGTTCGGCGCCGCCGACGCGCCCGACACCCGCCGCGTGGTCGACGGGGTGGTCCGTGGCATCGGCGGCTACGGCAACTCGCTCGGGTTGCCCAACATCGGCGGCGAGACGGTCTTCGATGCGTGCTACGCCGGCAATCCGTTGGTGAACGCGTTGTGCGTCGGCGTGTTACGCCAGGAGGACCTGCACCTGGCGTTCGCCTCGGGCACCGGAAACAAGATCATCCTGTTCGGCGCGCGCACCGGCCTCGACGGCATCGGTGGGGTGTCGGTGCTGGCGTCGGAAACCTTCGACAGCGAAGGGTCCCGCAAGAAGCTCCCCTCGGTGCAAGTGGGCGACCCCTTCATGGAGAAGGTGCTCATCGAGTGCTGCCTCGAGCTCTATGCGGGCGGTCTGGTGATCGGCATCCAGGACCTCGGCGGGGCCGGATTGTCCTGCGCAACTTCGGAATTAGCGTCGGCCGGGGACGGCGGGATGGCGATCGAGCTCGACGCGGTCCCGTTGCGGGCCAAGGACATGACGCCCGCGGAGGTGCTCTGCAGCGAGTCGCAGGAGCGGATGTGCGCGGTGGTGGCGCCGGAGAACGTGGACGCCTTCTTGGCGGTTTGCCGCAAATGGGAGGTGCTGGCCACGGTGATCGGCGAGGTGACCGACGGCGACCGGTTGCGGATCACCTGGCGCGGCGAAACGATCGTCGACGTGCCGCCGCGCACCGTGGCGCACGAGGGCCCGGTGTACCAGCGGCCGGTCGCGCGGCCCGAATCGCAGGACGGCCTGAACGCCGACCGGTCCACCAGCCTGCCGCGGCCAACGACCGGGGAGGAACTGCGCGTGACTTTGCTTGCGCTGCTGGGCAGCCCGCACCTGTGCAGCCGCGCCTTCATCACCGAGCAGTACGACCGCTACGTGCGCGGCAACACCGTGCTGGCCGAGCACGCCGATGGCGGTGTGCTCCGCGTCGACGAAACCACCGGCCGCGGAATCGCGTTGTCGACTGACGCGTCGGGGCGCTACACGCTGCTCGACCCCTATGTCGGAGCCCAACTCGCGCTGGCGGAGGCCTACCGCAACGTCGCCGTCACCGGCGCCACCCCGGTCGCGGTGACCAACTGCCTCAATTTCGGTTCTCCGGAAGATCCCGGGGTGATGTGGCAGTTCGCTCAGGCGGTGCGGGGGCTGGCCGATGGTTGTGCGGCCCTGGGTATTCCGGTCACCGGCGGCAACGTCAGCTTCTACAACCAGACCGGGTCGGCGGCGATTCTGCCCACGCCGGTGGTCGGTGTGCTCGGTGTGCTCGACGATGTCGGCCGGCGCATCCCAACCGGTCTGGGCGGCGAACCGGGCGAGGCCCTGATGCTGCTGGGCGATACGCGCGATGAACTCGATGGCTCCATCTGGGCGCAAGTGACGGCCGATCACCTGGGTGGGCTGCCGCCCGCGGTCGACCTGGCGCGCGAAAAGTTGTTGGCCGAGGTGCTGACCGCGGCCTCCCGCGACGGGCTGGTGTCCGCGGCGCACGACCTGTCCGAGGGCGGGTTGGCGCAGGCGATCGTGGAGGCTGCCCTGGCGGGCGAAACCGGTTGCCGCATCGTGCTTCCCGAGGGTGCCGATCCGTTCGTCACGTTGTTCTCCGAGTCGGCGGGCCGGGTATTGGTGGCGCTGCCGCGCACCGAGGAGAGCCGGTTCCGGGCGATGTGTGAGGCACGGGGGCTACCCGCGGTGCGCATCGGCGTCGTCGATCAGGCCTCGGACGCGGTGGAGGTTCAGGGCCTGTTCACCGTGTCGCTCGAGGAACTGCGCGAGACGTCCGAGGCGGTGCTGCCCCGCCTCTTCGGATGAGTCCTCGCAGCGAATCCTGATGGGCCGAAACGGTTTTCGGCGGGCGGAAGCGTTTTCTTTGGCCGCCGCCCTGGTTGGTTGGAGCTTCGTCGGCCCGCGACTGCCCATGGCGTGGCGCGCCGCGGTGCAGGCCGGTGCGGCCGGCCTGCTGGTGCTGGTGACGCGTGCTCCGCTGGGTCTGTCTCCGCCGCGGCTGTGGGCGGGGCTGCGGCTTGGGTCGGCGGCCGGCGCGGCGGCGGCGAGCGTGATCGCGGCGACGACGGCCGTGCCGTTGGTGCGGGCATCGATGGCCGAGCGGGAGCCCCCCGGATCGGTGTCCGGTTGGTTGTTGCTGCGGATCCCCGTCGGGACCGTCTGGGCCGAGGAGGCGGCGTTTCGCGCCGCGCTGACCGTCGCCGCTTCCGGGGCGTGTGGCAGGTCGGGTGGAAGGCTGTTGCAAGCGGCGTGCTTTGGGCTCTCCCACGTCGCGGACGCAAGGTCGGCGGGCGACCCGGTAGTGGGAACCGTCCTGGTGACGGGCATCGCGGGCTGGGTATTCGGTTGGCTGGCAGACTGTTCCGGCAGCATCGCCGCGCCCATGTTGGTGCACCTGGCCATCAACGAGGCCGGCGCGATCGCCGCGCTGGGCGTGCGGCGTCACGGGTTGATGGTGTAGTCGCCCAGTTGCCGACCCCACACATGCTCGACGAAAAGTGGTGAGCCGATTTCGAAGTGGTTGTAGGGGGCCATGCTTGCGCCGGTGTCCATCACCAGGAACGGCGCCGGCCACAGCTGTCGGGTGATCGTCTGCCAACAGCCCGGCAGGCCGCCGGGGCCGCCCCTGGCGTTGGTCCGCGGCAGATTCTCGGGCCAGATGTACGGATTGGGCGCGCCGGCGATCGCGCCCGCGGCGTGGGCGCCCAGCGAGTAGCCGTTGTCGCCGAGGGCGTTGTGGATCTTGGGTCCGACTTCGTTGAAATTGCGGATGGTGCAAAAGATTTCCGGGCTGTACTCGTCGAGCAACTGGCTGGAACTGACCAGATCGGCGGCCCCCCGCGCCAAGTACGGTCCGCCGCGACCGAATACGTCGGCGCCCGTGCCGCCCAGTCCGGCCGCCGCCAGCAGTGCCGCGTCCAGGTCGGCTTGCTGGCGGTTGAGCGCACGCGCAGTGGTCACCGCGTGGTCGAGCGCGTCCCACAAGTCCGAGGAGGCGTTGGCATACGTGTCACCGAGCGCGGCCAGCCGCTGAAGGTCGGCGCGGATTTCGCGCATCCGGGGATTCACGTCGTCGAGGATCGTGTTGCCGTTGACCACAGACGCGCCGAACTTGTCGCCCAATCCCGTCAGGGCTTGTGCGGCCGCGCTGAGCGTCAGATTCACCTTGACCGGATCGACTTTCTCCGCGATCGAGATGAGCGTCTCGAACACGGTGTTGAATTCGGTCGTCACCGACCTCGCGTCGATCACGGTCGACGGTGTGATCGCCTGGGCCGCGGGCCGAGGCGGCGAGTTCAGCGCGACGTATTTGTTGCCGAAGACCGTGGTCGCCTTGATGGCGGCCGCCACGTTAGCCGGGATCATCCTGACGTACCGGGGGGTGATATCGAGGACCACCTTGGCGGCCGGCTTACCGTCGCGGGTGATCTCGGAAATGCTCGCCACCCGGCCGATCTGCACCCGTTGTAGGTGACCTTGGATCCTGGATCCATCACCAGTCCGGCCCGGGTGGCGACCATGGTGAGTTTCGTCATCGGCGTGAGGTCGCCACGGAACTGTAGGTACAGGAGCGACCCGGCCAAACCCATGATGATGACCGTCACGAGGCCGACGGTCTTGTACGGTGGCCCGCGCCGCAAGCGACGACGCTCCATGAGTTTGAGACCCTAGGGTATGGCCGCCCGCGAGAAGGCCGATCCGGCAAAGACCCGGCAGGCCGTGTTGGCGGTGGCGGATTGGTTGCGCGACGAATCCCTGCCGGCCCCCGACCGCGAGGGCCTGGCCGCGGCCGTCCGGCTCACTGCCCGCACTCTGGCCGCCGTGGCCCCCGGCGCCAGCGTCGAAGTGCGTATCCCGCCGTTTGTCGCGGTGCAATGCGTCGCCGGCCCGAGGCACACCCGGGGCACGCCTCCCAACGTGGTGGAGACCGATCCGCGGACGTGGCTGCTGCTGGCGACCGGGATGATGTCCTTCCAGGACGCGAGGGATGCCGGTGTGCTGAGCCTTTCCGGCGCTCGGGCGGGTGAGATCGAACACTGTCTGCCCTTGTTCGGTGTCGGCTGAATGGCAACTCTGAACTGCAGGTTTAGGGTCGGGTGCGGGAATTTTCGCCGCCCAACACGCGCTGTTAATTCGCGGTCGCGGGCGTCTGACCCGTAGACTCCGTTACGTCACCAATCGTTCCCCAGGGAGCCGCCCAATCGTGACCGTCGGAGAACCCGAGCAGGACCTGAACTCGCCTCGTGAAGAGTGTGGTGTCTTTGGGGTTTGGGCCCCGGGCGAGGACGTCGCAAAACTCACCTATTACGGCTTGTACGCCCTGCAGCATCGCGGGCAGGAAGCTGCGGGTATCGCCGTCGCCGATGGATCGCAGGTCCTCGTCTTCAAAGACTTGGGCTTGGTCAGCCAGGTGTTCGACGAGCAGACGCTCGCGGCGATGCCGGGCCATGTTGCCATCGGGCATTGCCGCTACTCCACCACGGGCGACACCACTTGGGAGAACGCGCAACCGGTGTTCCGCAACACCGCCGCCGGTACCGGCGTCGCTCTGGGGCACAACGGAAACCTGGTCAACACCGCCGAGCTCGCCGCCCGCGCCCGCGACGCGGGCCTGATCGCCCGGCGTGCCCCCGCCCCCGCCACAACGGACTCCGACATCTTGGGCGCGCTGCTGGCCCACGGCGCGGCCGATTCCACGCTGGAGCAGGCGGCCCTGGATCTGCTGCCAACCGTGCGCGGCGCGTTCTGCCTGACGTTCATGGACGAGAACACGCTGTATGCGTGCCGCGATCCGCATGGGGTGCGGCCACTTTCGCTCGGTCGGCTGGATCGCGGCTGGGTGGTGGCCTCTGAAACGGCGGCCCTCGACATCGTCGGCGCGTCGTTCGTACGCGACATCGAGCCTGGCGAGCTGCTCGCGATCGACGCCGACGGGGTGCGCTCCACGCGTTTCGCCAACCCCACGCCCAAGGGCTGCGTCTTCGAATACGTCTATCTGGCGCGTCCGGACAGCACGATCGCCGGCCGGTCCGTGCACGCCACCCGGGTGGAGATCGGTCGCCGACTGGCCCGTGAATGCGCGGTCGACGCGGACCTGGTGATCGGGGTCCCGGAGTCGGGCACCCCGGCCGCGGTGGGATACGCGCAGGAGTCCGGCATTCCGTACGGGCAGGGCCTGATGAAGAACGCCTACGTCGGGCGGACCTTCATCCAGCCGTCCCAGACCATCCGGCAGCTCGGTATCCGGTTGAAGCTCAACCCACTTCGCGAGGTCATCCGAGGCAAGCGGCTCATCGTCGTCGACGACTCGATCGTGCGGGGGAACACCCAGCGCGCGCTGCTGCGCATGCTGCGCGAGGCCGGCGCCGTCGAAGTCCACGTGCGGATCGCGTCGCCGCCGGTGAAGTGGCCCTGCTTCTACGGCATCGACTTCCCGTCGCCGGCCGAGTTGATCGCCAACGCCGTACAGGACAAAGAGGAGATACTCGAGGCGGTCCGGCATGCCATCGGCGCCGATACCCTCGGCTACATCTCGCTGCGCGGCCTGGTCGCCGCGTCCGAGCAACCCGCGTCGCGGCTCTGTACCGCCTGCTTCGACGGCAAGTATCCGATCGAACTGCCCGAGGAGACGGCTTTGGGCAAGAACGTCATCGAGCACATGCTCACCAACGCCGCCCGCGGAGCCGGTCTCGACGATCTGGCACCCGACGAAGTGCCGATCGTCCACTGACGGACGTCCGGCGCGCCGCTTCCAAGACGTTTGATAACGGCGGTCGGCGGCGCCCGGTAGCCTTTATCGCGATGACGGATCCCGGAAAAAGCCCCGGACGAAGCCCGGGCACCCACGGCATCACCTACGCGTCGGCCGGGGTGGACATTGAGGCCGGCGACCGCGCCGTTGAAATGTTCAAGCCGCTGGCGACGAAGGCCACTAGGCCCGAGGTGCGGGGCGGCCTAGGTGGGTTCGCCGGGCTGTTCGCGTTGCGCAACGATTACCGCGAACCGCTGCTGGCGGCGTCCACCGACGGTGTGGGAACCAAGCTGGCGGTCGCCCAGGCGATGGACAAGCATGACACCGTCGGCCTGGACTTGGTCGCGATGGTGGTCGACGACCTCGTGGTGTGCGGCGCCGAGCCGCTGTTCCTGCAGGACTACATCGCGGTGGGCCGGACGGTGCCCGAACGCCTCAGCGCGATCGTTGCCGGTATCGCCGAGGGGTGCGTGCGCGCCGGCTGCGCGCTGCTGGGCGGGGAAACCGCCGAGCACCCCGGCCTGATGGAACCGGACCACTACGACATCTCGGCGACCGGTATCGGCGTCGTCGAGGCCGACGACGTGTTGGGTCCCGAACGCGTCAAACCCGGCGACACCATCATCGCGATGGGCTCCTCCGGCCTGCATTCCAATGGCTACTCTTTGGCCCGCACGGTGCTGCTCGAGATCGACCGGATGAACCTGGCGGGTTATGTCGAAGAGTTCGGCCGCACGCTGGGCGAAGAGCTGCTGGAACCCACCCGGATCTACGCCAAAGACTGCCTGGCGTTGACCGCCGAAACCCATGTCCGCACGTTCTGCCATGTCACCGGCGGCGGGCTGGGCGGCAACCTGCAACGCGTCATCCCGCACGGCCTGGTTGCCGAGATCGACCGCGGGACCTGGACGCCCGCACCGGTGTTCGCCATGATCGCCCAGCGTGGCCGGGTGGCGCGGGCGGAGATGGAGAAGACGTTCAACATGGGCGTGGGCATGGTCGCCGTCGTCGCCCCCGAGGACACCGACCGGGCCCTGGCCATCTTGACCGCCCGGCACTTGGACTGCTGGGTGTTGGGAATCGTCTGTAAAGGCGGTAAAGAAGGCCCGCGGGCAAAGCTCGTCGGGCAGCACCCGAGATTCTAAAAGGCGGGAGCCGGGCTAGCGCCGTGCCGGAGCGGATGGCAGCGGCGCAGCGGCGTGAGTCTTAGCGACGCCAGTCGTCGCTGTCTGCCCAGGAGTCGCCGACGCCGTCGTCCTCCAGTTCGGTGGATTCGTCGGCACCCGTTCCTGCCAGCTCTTGCTGAAGCCGCTGGAAGTCGGTCTGCGGGGAACTGTATTTGAGTTCTCGAGCAACCTTGGTCTGCTTTGCCTTAGCCCGGCCGCGGCCCATGGGGGAACCCCCTCGCGCAATAACGGAGCGGCCTAACGTGTAGGCGGCTCCGATCTCCTGGTTTCGTTATTGTCCTGCCGACAGTTTACCGTGCCTTACGGTCGGGCGTCGGCGCCCCCTGCCGCTGTGGCGGACGTCATTCACAATTATCTCGCACCGCCCCGCAAGCGTTCAACGGCCAGCCGTCCCGCGCCGATCTGTTCCGTGCGTGGCAGCGAATCGGCGTCGATGACCGCAGCCACCGAAGCCTGCGGGCCGGTCGCCAATTCCGTGTCCGCCGGCACCCCGCGCTTGATGAGCGCCAGGGCCACCGGCCCGAGGTCCACGTGATCCACCACGGTGCCAAGGCGACCGACCGCGCGACCGCCGGCAACCACCGGGTCACCCGTCGAGGGCCGCTCGACCGAACCGTCGAGGTGCAACAGCACCAGCATCCGGGGTGGTTTACCGAGGTTGTGCACCCGGGCGACGGTCTCTTGCCCCCGGTAACAGCCCTTGTCAAGGTGGACGGCGCCCTCGCCGGGACCGCCGATCCACCCCACCTCGTGCGGAATCGTGCGCTCATCGGTGTCGACGCCCAATCGCGGGCGCAGCGCCACCACCCGGTGCGCTTCGTACGCCCAGACCCCCGCGGGTCGCAGGCCCGCCTGCACCAAACGTTTCTGCCAGCCGGCGGAGTCGCCGCGCGGGACCACCAAATCCAGTTCTATCTGGCCGGCCGCGCCGCCGGGCATCCGCCGCACAAAGCCCCCGCCGGCCACCGGGATCGCCGTCAGCTCGGCGGGCAGGGCGTCCACGCCGAGCGCGTCGAGCACCGCCCGGTCGGACAGGCGCGGGCCCAACAGCGAAAGCACCGCCATGTCGGCGGCAGCCGGAGTGACATCAGACCAGAAGACCATCTTGCGCAGGTATTCCAGCAGCGGTTCGCCGCGCCAGGGTTCGGTATCCAGGTAGGTGGTGCCGCCGAGTTCGGTTTGGACCCAGTGGTCCTCTACGCGGCCCTGACCGTCAAGGCTGAGGTTCTGCGTGCTGGCGCCCTCGGGGAGGTCGCTGACGTGCTGGGTGGAGATGCTGTGGAGCCACTTCTGGCGATCGCGACCGGTCAGGGTGAGGACTGCGCGGTTTGAGCGGTCCACCACGACTGCAGCGGTTTCGGCCGCGCGTTGTTCGCCCAGGGGGTCGCCGTAATGCCAGACGGCGCCCGCGTCGGGTCCGGCATCGGGTGCGGGGACTGCGTTCATGTGCGCCGCTCCTCCTCATCGCTACGTCCCCCGCAAGCGGGAGGTGCCCCCACTGCATCGTCGCCGGCGCGAGACACACGTCAACTCTACGGACCCCGGCGTCCCGTCCGGCGAGCGTGCGGCCACCCTCACATTCGCGGCTAGGCTTTACCTCCATGGCAGGCCGGGCGGGTGTGATCGTCACGCTGGACGGCGCGATTCATCCGCCGGACGCGCCTCTGCTGCACGCTGACGACTTGGCGGCGGTTCGCGGCGACGGCATCTTCGAGACGCTTTTGGTCCGCGACGGCAGGCCCTGTCTCGTCGAGTCCCATCTGCAGCGGCTGACCCAGTCGGCGAGGCTGATGGACCTGCCCGAGCCGGACCTGCCGAGCTGGCGCGATGCGATCGACCTGGCCACTCGGCAGTGGGTCGCGGATACCGCTGACGAAGGCGCGATGCGGTTGATCTACAGCCGCGGCCGGGAGGGCGGGACGACGCCGACCACCTATGTGATGGTCAACGCCGTCCCCGAACGAGTGACGGCGGTTCGGCGCGAGGGCCTGGCCGCGGTGACGTTGGACCGTGGACTGCCCTCGGGCGGTGCCGGCGCGATGCCGTGGCTGCTCGCCGGCGCCAAGACGCTGTCCTACGCGGTCAACATGGCGGCTTTGCGTCATGCCGCCCGGCAAGGGGCCGGTGACGTGATCTTCGTCAGCTCGGATGGCTACATCCTGGAAGGACCGCGCTCGACGGTGGTGATCGCGGCCGCTGACGAGACGGCAACAGGCGGGAACCTCTGCCTGCTGACACCGCCGCCGTGGTATCCGATTTTGCGTGGCACCACGCAGCAGGCCCTCTTCGAGGTGGCGCGGGCCAAGGGCTACGACTGCGACTATCGCGCGTTGCGGCTCACCGATCTCAATGCGGCGCAAGGAATCTGGCTGGTCTCGAGCATGACGTTGGCCGCCCGCGTACACACGCTCGACGGCCGGCCGCTGCCCCGGTCTCCGCTGGCCGCCGAATTCGCTGCACTGGTCGACTCGGCGATCGTCAGCGATCGCTAAGCGCTGAATTGTGTTGTCGGCTTGCGGAATCCCGGGTACGGTCGGCCGTACACAGGAAGGGAGGTGGTCCGAGAAATTGATAGCTTCATGGACATGTGAGGTGGCTGCGCGCTAGCAGCAGTGGCTTTCGAAGAGCCGGCGATTTACGCGCGCTGGCGAATTCCCCGTAGCCACCCGGCCCCCGAGCTTCCGGTCTGTCCAACCAGGAGCCTTGCTCGGGGGCCGCTCCATGTCAGGAGCGGTTACTGGCTGACCTTCGCGGCTATCTGGCCGGCGAGTTTGCCCGCCTGGCCGTTCTCGGCGTCGGGACCGCACAGCAACAGGTCGACAACCACATTGGACACCGCGTGTAGCGCGTGGTGGCAGATCCGGGTTCCGTCCGCTTCAGTCCGCTCCTGAAAGATCTTCGGCACCGTTCCGGTGACCTCGCCGAACTTCCACCCACTGCTCTTGCCGTTGAAGCTCACGGTGATCGATTGCCCGGCGCACGCCCTCCATTTGTCCGCCGACGTCTGCACGAAGGCGGCCGCCTTATCGGGTGACGAAAACCCCACGACCGCTTCGTAGACCCGGTGCGGCGGGTTTTCACCGGCGGTGTGCACAGCCTGCCCGCTCATCGAGGTGTAGCCGTCCGCGTCCTTATAGGCCGATTCTTCGATGGGTTCGTACGCGCCCTTGCAGTCCGGGTTGGACAGCGTCGCACGCAAGTTGCGGAGCTGTGCGGCTTTCTCGGAGACCACGAGGTTCGGGTCGCCGACGACGGCGCCGACATCGGCGGGGCCGAGCAGGTACGAATCCAACGTCGAGGCGTTCCCGGTGGCCGGGGCGCTGGGCGCCGCCGAACTCGGGTTCCCGCCGGCTTTGGCGGACGGCTTCGTCTTGCCCCCCTGCATAACCAATGCGACGACGACCGCGATCGCGACGATGACCGCCGCCGCGGTGCCGCCGAGGATCATCAACCGCTTGCTGGACCCGCCCGCCGCTACGGGCGCTGCGGCCCCGGCCGACGGCCCGGCGGGTGTCGCCGCGGCGGCGGGCTGCGGTGCGGCAGGGGTCGGCGTCTTCGCCTGCGACGGCCCCCCCGACGAACTGTCCTTGGCCTCGATCTCGGCCAGCACGTTGTCGATTTCGGTGCGGGTGCGGTATGTGACGTCGTGGCGCAGGCGCAGCATGCGCAACAGTTGCCCGATGTCGCCGCGCGCGCTGGGATCGTCGCCGTCCTCGTCGAGTCCCTGCCTGAGTTCGATCAAAAGCTGGGTCTGCGCCTGCGGGCTGAGCTCTTTTTCGGCGAGGGTGTCGCCCAACCGGGTGATGTACCCGAACGGCACGGGCGGCTCTTCGGGCAGCGGGTCCGGCAACGGCACCGGCTTGCTTTGCAGCGCGTGTACCGCGGTAACGAGTTGGATGCCGGCGTCGACGGTCGGTTCCCGGTAGTCGATGATCTGCAGTGCGGCAAGGGGATTCACGCGCATGCTGTCGACGTCACCGATGCGCACGGGAAGGATCGGCCGGTTCAGCGCCCGCGCGTATCGCAACTCGGCCTGGCTGGGCTTGGACTGCAGCCAGTTGTTGGACAGCGCAACGATGAACACGTCACACGAGCGGACCTGCTCGAGGATCTTGTTCCACCACGACTCGCCGCCGCCCAGCTCTTGATCGAACCAAACTTGTTGCTGCGCGCGCCGAAGCGCGGCCGTCAGGGCGTCCACCGCCGCCCTGTCTTGGCTCGAGTAGCTGATGAACAGCGGCATCACGGTCTCCTACGGGGAGGCGTAGCAAACGAACGGCGAAAATCGGTGCACGCGGCTATTGGGCATGCGCCGATACCGTATCAGTGTCGGGCGGTGTCAGACGGGCCAAATTCACGGCTATTCGGGGTGCGACGGCTAAAACTAACCTTGGGCGCCGCCAACCGCCGAAGCATCCTCGGGAGGGTGGAATTCGGCATAGCGACGCGCGAATTCGGCACCGGGAACCGGCCACTGCTCACCGGTGGATCCCCGGACGACCCAGTCGCCGTCCGCCGCGGTTGTCGGCCCTTCCAAGGTGTTCACGGTCTCGCCCGGGTGGGCGGGACGGGCCTGGACCCGCCCTTTGCGCTGCCAGCGCCCGTCACCGGCCGGCTCGTAGGAATCCCTGAAGATGTCGTCGCGAACTGACCACACCCTGCCGTCTTCCTGGATCGCCCAGTCGCCGGCGTCAGCGCTCATGGTGTGCCCCGAATCCGACGTCCACGTCCATGGGGCGTTTCGTTGTTCGGCGGCCACCGTCCCCACCCGGGTGAAGGACCGCCAGAGCGGGCGCGACCGGAAGCCAAGCCGGCGCAGGCTCCACAACGTGGCCGCCAGGCTGCGCACCGCGGCATTGAGCAGCTCCGGATCGCTCTCGACGACCGACCAGTCGACCAGCTTGTTGTGGATCTTGCGCGAGTCGTCGCGCGGCGAACCGAATTTCCAGCCGTTGCGGCGGTAATAGCGGCACCAATCCTCGTGCTCGGCGCGGGCCATGCTCA
Source organism: Mycobacterium paraffinicum (assembly GCF_025822865.1). NCBI lineage: Bacteria > Bacillati > Actinomycetota > Actinomycetes > Mycobacteriales > Mycobacteriaceae > Mycobacterium > Mycobacterium paraffinicum. The sequence continues at coordinate 141,660 of NZ_JACKUR010000012.1, forward strand.
TCGCCGAATACTGGTCGAAGCCCATCAGGGCCAGCTGCTCCAAGGGAGGCAGCCCGGCCATCGCGTTGCCGGACAGCTGGGCGGGCGGGCTGCCCCACGTGTTCCAGGTGTGCCCGGCGATCTGCTCCACCATCCACAGCGCGTTGCGCACCTGACGCCGGTTGGACCCCCGATAGAACTCGTTGAGCTCGGCCCAGGGCATGGCGGCCGGAGACCGTGGCGCGGCCGCGTCGATGGTCGAGACATAGCGCTCGTGGATCAACCTCGCCGCTCGCTCCCAGGCGTCCTGCACCTGGCCCTCCTGGGTGTCCAGCACCAGCGAGTAGGACTGCAACCGGCCGACGACCTGAACCGAGTCGTCAGTGATGCTGGTGTTGAGGTCCGAGGCGTAGATGGGCATGTCGGGGAAGCGGGCCGCCAGCCTCGCCGCGGTCGTCGCGTCATGGGAGTCGATGAAGATCACGGCGCTGGTCGCGGGGTCGACGTCACCGATCAGCTTCAGCATGGTCGGCACCGTCGGCGCCTCGGCCGTGGCATCGATGGTCGGCCCGTCCGACATGAATCCGGCCTGCTGCCGGTAGAACTCGTGATCCGCCAAGTACTCCGGGGCGTCCCTTTCGACCAGGGTGAGCGCGGGCAACGGCACCGCGCCCGGCGGCGTGTAGAAGTCGCGTTCGAGGGCGCGTTGGGTCAGATCCGCGCACAGCGCTAGGGTCAATTGTGAAGTGCCGCAGACGAATACCCGCTCCGTTCGCCCAGTTGCGATGATGCCGTCGAGTAGCCTGGCCGCGGTCACCTCATACTTGCCGACCACGTCGGCCGCCCACCGAATGTCCGACCCGCCGAACTGCTGGGCCCGCCACGCCTGGGCCAGCCAGGGGTCATCCATCCGCACGATCAGCGGCAACCGCCGTTTGTGGGCGACCTCGTCGAGCCGGCGGCCGATCTGCTCCAGCCACAACAGGTTGATCGCGGGATCGGGCGCCATCAGGTAGAGGCGGGACAGGTGGCGCCACAGGCGCAGCGACACCAAGGTGGACGGGTTGTTGAAGTCCACCAGGACGACCCGGGCGCCCTGCCTGCGTGCCCGCTGCACCCGGTCATCGCTGGCGCCGGTGATGACGACCAGCGTGCTGCGCCGGTCCAGCGTCCGCGCGACCCCGCTGACGATCGACTGGGTGTCGGCGTCGATGCCGACGATGGCGGTGACGGAGTCAGCGAGGTTGGCCCGCACCCGGTCCACCTGGGCCCGGAAGACCCCCACCACGACGCCCCCCAACCCGGTGAAGATCGCCGACAGTGCCGCGATGCGGGCCAGTTCCAGGCCGACCGGCGTCGGGCTCGGGCAGGTTCGCCCGCTCACCGAGAAGTCGCCGGTGCCACCCTTGACCAGGCTGGCCGTCGCCATCAGTGGCGTGAAGAAGGCGGGATGGTTGGCGTCGTGGCATCCCCAATACGAGGTCAGGCCGAGGATCGCGCTCATACCGATGAGGACGGCGATCACGGTGAACGAGACGCCGACCACTCGGTGGCTGTTGTCGGATCGGAAGGTCAGTACGCACACCGCGATCAGGACGGCCACGACGATCGCGAGCGTGGGCATCGATCCGGGTCGGCCGAACCAGGCGAGGGCCGGCGGCAGCGCGTCGATGATCCATGGCCACAGGTCCAGGACACCTAGGTACACGATGAGCAGCACGCCGACCGCGGTTAGGCCCCAGCGCAACGTGGGCGAGGGTGCCCTCGTGGGACGCATCCGCCGATCTCCCTTCGCGCGGTATCGGCTGTTCGGACGTCGAACAGTACACGCAAAAGGTAGGTCGAAAGCAATGATTGCGGGCCGGTGCGCGCCGCCGAGTTATCCAGGCGGGCAACAGGTCGGCGGCTATCCGGCGTACCGCGAGAGCCGCGCCGAAAGATGGGGAACGAGTCCGCCGTCAGCGTCCACCCGTTCCTCGACGTAGGCCAGGTCGCCGCCCTCGACGATCCCGTAGAGCCGTTTGGCGCCGCCGACCAGCACACCCGATCGGCTGCGGGCCAGCGCATCGGTCACCAGCTCCCACGACGACTGGGTACGGGGCCGTCCGTAGAACAGTTCGACGTACCCGGCGGAGTGGGCCAACAGCAACTCGATGGCCTGAGATTCGGTGGGGTCGTCGGGATCGCTGACAAAGCGCCAGAAGCCCGTTTCGCGCAAGCCGTGTGCCTGGAAATCGCCTGTCTCGTCGAGCCGCCACGAGCGGGATTCCCAGTTCAGGTAGTCGCCGCCGTCGTGCGAGACCACGATCTGCTGGCCGAATCGGTAATCCCCGTCGTGTCCGCGGCCTTCGCCTTCTCCGCGCCACACACCGACGAGCGGCAGCAGCGCCAGCAGTGCGTCATTCAGGTTGGCGCCTTCGCGCAGGTTGGCGGTGTCGGCGGGAAGCGGCAGGTCGTCGAAGGCGGGAATGTTGCGGCCGGCGGTCAGCTTGGCGCGCTCAGCGGCGGCGGCCACCGCGCGATCGCCGGAGCTCGCAGAAGAACCCAGTTCGTCAGAGGTCACGATTCGTCGGTGATGAGCCGGTACAGCGTGTACAGCGCGAACCATGAGATCACCACAACGGCGACGACCAGCATGATCTCGAAGAAGAGCACCACGGGGACAAGTCTATTCGCCGCGGGAGATCCCGGTCAGGGCAGCCGGGGTCTCAGGCGATCTTGACGTCCACCTCGTGGATGCCCGCGCCCGACGGGCTCACCACGGCGTTCCCGTTGCCGGCGGCCGACAACGCCCGCAGCGTCCAGGACCCCGGCGCCGCGAAGAACCGGAAGTCGCCCGTGGCCGACGCGACGACCTCGGCGGTGAACTCGTCCGACGAGTCGAGCAAGCGGACGAACGCGCCACCCACCGCCTGGCCGTCGCTGTCCACGACCCGGCCGGTGATCACCGTTTCCTTCTCCAAGTCGACGCTGGCGGGCAACGTCACTCCTTGCTTCGGGGCAGAGCACATATCAGCTTCCCAACTCAATCGGGGCACCCACCAGGGAGCCGTATTCCGTCCAACTTCCGTCGTAGTTCTTGACGTTTTTGTGGCCGAGTAATTCCCGGAGCACGAACCAGGTGTGCGACGAACGCTCTCCGATGCGGCAGTACGCGATCGTTTCCCTGGTGCCGTCCAGTGCGGCGTCGGCGTAGAGCTTGGCCAGGTCCTCGTCGGATTTGAAGGTCCCGTCCTCGTTGGCGGCCTTGCTCCACGGCACGTTGATCGCTCCGGGAATATGGCCGGGCCGCTGGCTCTGCTCCTGCGGCAGATGCGCCGGCGCCAGGATCTTGCCGGAGAACTCGTCGGGTGAACGGACGTCGACCAGGTTCTTGGCGTTGATGGCAGCGATGACCTCGTCGCGGAACGCCCGGATGCTGTTGTCCGGCGCGGCGGCGGTGTAAGAGGTTGCCTGCCGGGTGACCGTGTCGCGGGACAGTGCGCGCCCATCGAGTTCCCACTTCTTGCGGCCGCCGTCGAGCAGTTTGACCTTGTCATGGCCGTACAGCTTGAAGTACCAGTAGGCGTAGGCGGCGAACCAGTTGTTGTTGCCGCCGTAGAGGATCACGGTGTCGTCGTTGGAGATGCCGCGTTCGCTGAGCAGTTTCGAGAATTGCTGCGCGTCGACGAAGTCCCGCTTCACCGGGTCTTGCAAGTCGGAACGCCAGTCCAGTCTGATCGCGCCGGGGATGTGGCCGGTGTCGTATGCGCTGGTGTCCTCGTCGACTTCGACGAAGACGACGCCGGCTGCGTCGAGATTGCTCTCGGCCCAGTCCGCGGAGACCAGGACGTCGGAGCGTGCCATGCGGGGGATCCTTTCGATCGCTTTCTATGAACAGGTCATGTGGTGCGCGCGGCTCCTCGGAAACGCGCAACCAGTGGGTAGAGCTGGCAACCCAGGCAGATGCCGAAGGCGGCATTCAGGAATGCGGCGACGAGCGCCCCGGCGGTGGCGATGACGCCGACCAAGAAGGCGCCCGCGGCGAATGCGACGGCACCCACGAGCGCGAAGATAAGGCCGACAAGTTGGGCGAACTTCAGCGGTGCGACCGGTTCCCGCTCGGTGACGGGGCCGAGCCGGGGTGCAACGACCAGGGCGAATATCCGCCCATAGGGATGCTTGCGCGGGCCGGCCGCGGCGCCGACGGCGAACACAATGGCCTGCACTCCCAGAATGACCGCCGCCGCCAGGGGACTGGCGGCGGACACGGCGAGCGTGATCACCAGGACTGCGGTGGTGACCCAGGCGGCAAACCGCGGACCGCGCACGTCGACGATGTCTGGCTGGGTGGTGTTGCTGATCGGCACGGTACTACTCCTGGATACGCCTGTTGCTGAGGGAACGAACGACGGGAGACGGGCCACGGTAACGTTCCGGGGCTGCTCCGAGTGCGACGCGAAAGTGCGCGGCGACTCAGCAGCTACAGCGACAGCAACAGCCCGCGGTGCGGCACAGATCGACTGCGCGGCGTTGGGTGAGCAGGGGCTCAATGCGGGCTAGCACGTCGGCAAGCTTACCGAATGACGTTCAGCGATCAAATCCAGCGGCGGTTGCCCCGCGACCGCAAGTCGTCGGCGATGGCGGAGTCACGACTGCTTGAAGCCGTCCAGATCGACGGTCACGCCATAACTGATGCCCTCGATGATTACGTCTGAGCCGCGCGCGCCCTCGGTCTTCGGTGCCACCCCGAACGGGAGCCGCTGGTTGGGCACCCTCGTGGTGAAGGCGCGCAGCACCGCATCCCGCTTGTCATCCGGAACGGCTTGATCCGCGGTGTCCGCCCCGGTCAGGACGCCGGTCGGCGTGATCACCAGCGTCGACTGGTCGTCCGGGGCGATGGAGAGGTCCACCGAGACGCTCACCCGGTGCTCGAAGTTGGCCGAGTGCGGGGTGCCGCTGAACACCAGACCGTGGCTGTCGGAGATGCCCGACGCGGTGACGCCGCCGGTGGCGGTGTTGGTCTCCTTCGCCGGCGCCTCGACCATCAGGTCGCTGATGCCCATATAACGGCCCAGGTGGGTCGAGCCGATGATGATGCGGCTCTCCAGTTTGCCCACCGGCAGCTTCGCAACGGGCTCGATCAGCCAGGACGCGTGGGTCAGATCGACCGCGTACATCGTGGCCTCGAGGGTGGCCTTGCCCACCGTTGCATGGTCGACGGCGTTGGCTTTGATCTCCACCTGGTTGTAGTGGTGGCGCATCGCCTGCGGGATGAAGGGAAACGCCACGATGGCCACGAACGGGTCGGACCTCAGATTGGCCGCCTTGCGCACGCTGCAGGACAGCCGGTATTCGGCGTAGATGCTGCTTCCGTAGTCGACGACAACCGCACCGAGCACGACCGCGGCCACGGCGATCGCCGCGGCCGCCACCCCGATCAGGACCTTGCGCACCCGCTTATTGTCGCGTAGCCCCTAGCGCGCCGTGTCGCGGACCACCCGGGTGGCGGGGCTCACACTGCATCGTCACCACGCAAAAATGGCAGGTGGCAAGTTATCGTTAGGTGGCCTGGCAACTAACGCGTTGTTGCGTTGCGAATTGTGGAAGATGCCGTTCCCCCGAGCTGGAGGGGCTAGTTGGAGCTATTACTGCTTACCTCGGAGCTGCATCCCGACCCGGTCCTGCCGTCGTTGTCGCTGCTTCCCCACACCGTCCGGACGGCACCCGCGGAACCGTCCTCGTTGCTCGAGGCCGGGACTGCGGACGCCGTGCTGGTGGACGCGCGCACAGATTTGTCGTCGGCCCGTGGCCTTTGCCGGCTGTTGAGCACCGCGGGCCGGTCGGTCCCCGTCTTGGCTGTCGTGAGCGAAGGTGGTCTGGTGGCGGTCAGCGCCGACTGGGGGCTGGACGAGATCCTGCTGCCGAGCACCGGGCCGGCCGAGATCGACGCCAGGCTGCGGCTGGTGGTCGGGCGCCGCGGCGGGCTGGCGGATCAGGAAAGCGCCGGCAAGGTGAGCCTGGGTGAGCTGGTGATCGACGAGGGCACCTACACCGCGAGACTGCGGGGACGTCCGCTCGATCTCACCTACAAAGAGTTCGAGTTGCTCAAGTACCTCGCCCAGCATGCCGGGCGCGTCTTCACCCGCGCGCAGCTCCTGCATGAAGTCTGGGGATACGACTTCTTCGGCGGCACCCGCACCGTGGATGTGCACGTGCGTCGGCTGCGCGCCAAACTCGGCCCCGAATACGAGGCATTGATCGGCACCGTCCGCAACGTCGGCTACAAAGCCGTCCGGCCTGCACGCGGCCGCGCCCCGATCGCCGACACCACTGACGAAGAACCCGCCGACGACGTCGAGTCCGACTCCGAGGAAATGCAAGAACCCCTGGGCGACCCGTTGCGCAGTCAGTGACCGCGCCCGAGTGGCGCTCGGCGCTGACCGCTGACGAGCAGCGGCAAGTGCGCGAACTAATCACGGCGACAACGGAATTCGATGGGGTGGCACCCGTCGGTGAACAGGTGCTGCGCGAGCTCGCGCACGATCGCACCGGGCATCTGCTCATCACCGAGACCGACGAGACCGTGGGTTACCTCAATCTCTCGCACGATCGCACCGGGCATCTGCTCATCACCGAGACCGACGAGACCGTGGGTTACCTCAATCTCTCGCACGACGCAGAAGCCGCGATGGCGGAACTCGTCGTGCATCCGCGGGTCCGCCGGCACGGCTTCGGGACGGCGCTGGTGCGTGCGGCCCTTGCCGAGACCGGCGGACGGAACCGGTTCTGGGCGCACGGCACACTCGAGCCGGCCCGGGCCACCGCCGACGCGCTGGGCCTGGTCCCGGTACGCGAACTGCTGCAGATGCGCCGCACGCTGCGTGACACCCACGACTTGGTCCGCCCCGTGCCCGACGTACGGGTCCGCACCTACGCGGGAACCGCCGACGACGCTGAGCTGCTGCGCGTCAACAACGCCGCCTTTGCCGACCATCCCGAACAGGGCGGCTGGACCGAAGTGCAGCTGGCCGAGCGGCGCAACGAACCGTGGTTCGACCCCGACGGCTTGTTCCTCGCTTTCGGCGTGTCCGAAACCGATCAGCCGGGCAAGCTGCTGGGCTTCCATTGGACCAAGGTGCATCCCGATCAACCCGGCCTGGGGGAGGTCTACGTCGTGGGCGTCGACCCTTCGGCGCAAGGGCGGGGTCTGGGGCGGATGCTGACGGCGATCGGCATCGAGTCCTTGGCGCGGCGGCTGGCCGGGGCGGCCGAGCCGACCGTGCTGCTCTACGTGGAGTCGGACAACGTCGCCGCGGTGCGCACCTACCAGCGCTTGGGCTTCACCACCTACAGCGTGGACACCGCCTACGCCGTCGCCTCCGACTGACAGACGCGCCCGCGCGAAGCCGGGTGCCCGGGATGCGACGGGGCATATTTTCGCGACGACCTGGCAACCTGTTGGGAGATGGCCGGCGGGGCACGCGCGGGCCCGTAGGGGGCAGGAAGCTGGATCGGTGAGGCTCGACAGGGGTGGTGGCAGGGCGCTGGCGGTGCTGGCGGTGGCGGTGGCAGTGGGTATCGGCGCATTGACCGGCTGTGGCAGCGACCAGAACCGCCGCGATGCGTCCGCGGCAGCCGTCTCCGGGCCCACGGGCACGGCGGGATGCGGCGGCAAGAACAAGCTGACGGCGGAAGGCTCGACGGCCCAACAAAACGCGATGGCGTTGTTCAACCAGGTCTGGGGCCAGTACTGCCCGGGCAAGAGCGTGTCGTACAACCCGACCGGTTCGGGCGCCGGCCGCGAGCAGTTCATCGCCGGCCATGTCGACTTCGCGGGCGCCGACTCGCCGCTGGGCGCCGACCAGATCGGTCCGGCCGCCGCACGATGCGAGGGAAACCCGGCGTGGGACTTGCCGCTGGTGTTCGGGCCGATCGCGTTGGTCTACAACCTGGCCGGAGTGCCGGCATTGGTGGTGAGCAGTGACGCGTTGGCCAAGATCTTCAGCGGACGGATCACCGCCTGGAATGACCCCATCCTGGCGGCCCTCAATCCCGGTGTCGTGCTGCCCGACACCAAGATCGCACCGATCTACCGGACGGACTCGTCGGGAACGACCGACAACATGCAGAAATATCTGACGGCCGCCGCGCCGCAGAGCTGGACCAAAGGCGTGGGCACCGAATTTCAGGGCGGGGCGGGTGAGGGCGCCATGAAGTCGGCCGGCGTCGTCCAGGCCGTGCGGGCGACGCCGGGCGCAATCGGATACGTCGAGAAGGGCTTCGCCGACCAGGGCGGTATGCCGTACGCCCAGATCGCCACCAACAAGGGCGTCGCGGTCCCGCTCACCAACGAGACGGCCGGGAATGCGGTGAAGGCGGCCAACTTCGTGGCCGACGGCAACGACCTGGTGCTGGACCTCAACGCGATGTACCGCTCCCAGGAACCGAGTGTCTACCCGCTGGTCCTGGCGACGTACGAGATCGTGTGCTCGAAGGGCTCCGACCCGGACACCTCCGGCGCGATCAAGTCGTTCCTCACGGTCGCCGCGGGCAGCGGGCAGACCGAGCTTCCCTCGGCCGGCTATATCCCGCTGCCCGATAAGGTCAAAGAGCGACTGGTTGCCGCGATCAACGCTCTGCAGTGACCAAGTGGCCCCGCGCTTAAGGAGCGAGTGAACTGTGCTGGGATCACAGTGACCACGCCAAACCCGATCGACGCCGGCTCGGGCGCGACCGTCGCCGCGCCCTTTCCGGAGGCGCCGGTGATACCGATCAACCCGTGGGGCGATGGGCGCCCCCACGTCGGGGATCGCGCGTTCCGTTGGCTCGCCAAGGGCTCAGGCTTGCTGATCGTCGTCGTCATCGGGGCAATCGGCGGATTCCTGCTGCTGCGGGCCATTCCGGCCCTGAGGCGGGATCGGGAGAACTTCTTCAGCTACGGCGGCAACTGGATCACCACCGACACCTCGGCCATGCACTTCGGCATCTCCGACCTGCTGAAGGTCACCATGTTCGTGTCGGCGTTCGCGTTGATCCTGGCCATGCCCGTCGCGCTGGGCGTCGCCATCTTCGTCACGCAGTATTCGCCGCGGCGCGCCGCCGCCTCCCTGGCCTACGCCGTCGATCTGCTGGCGGGGGTTCCGTCCATCATTTACGGCGTGTGGGGCCTGCATGTGCTAGCGCCGCAGCTGCGACCCCTGGCGACCTGGCTGAACCACGACCTGGGCTGGTGCTTTCTGTTCGCCGACGGCAACGCGTCGGTGGCGGGCGGCGGCACCATCTTCACCGGCGGCATCGTCCTGGCGGTGATGATCCTGCCGATCATCACCGCCGTCACCCGCGAGGTGTTCGTCCAGACACCACAGGATCAGGTCGAGGCCGCGCTGGCCCTCGGCGCTACCCGTTGGGAGGTGGTGAAGACGATCGTGCTGCCGTTCGGGCGGTCGGGATACATCAGCGCAGCGGTGTTGGGACTGGGCCGCGCGATGGGTGAGACGGTCGCGTTGCTGATCATCTTGCGCGGAACCCAGGCGGCGTTCGGCTGGTCGCTGTTCGACGGCGGCTCCACCGTCGCGACCAAGATCGCGGGCACCGTGGCGCAGTTCAATGACCAATACAAGGCCGGCGCGTACATCGCCGCGGGGCTGGCGCTCTTCGTGCTCACCTTCCTGGTCGACGCCCTGGCGCGCGGCGCGGCCGCCAAAACCAGATGGGGCGCCGGGCGATGACCTCGATGTTGGACCGCCCGCTGAAGCCGCGTACGTTCGCTCGGCCGAGCCGGCGCCGCCGGGTCGCGGATCATGTTGCGATGGTGCTGGTTTCGCTGTCGATGGTGATTGCGGTGACGCCCCTGCTGTTGGTGCTCTACTCGGTGATCGCCAAGGGCTGCAAGGCGATCGCTTCGACCGTTTGGTGGACGCATTCGCAAGCGGGCATGACGGCGTTCGTGGCCGGCGGCGGCGCTTATCACGCGATCGTCGGCACCGTGTTGCAAGGAGTGGTGTGCGCGCTGATCTCCATCCCGATCGGCCTCATGCTCGCCATCTATCTGGCCGAATATGGTGGCGGCACCCCGCTGGGCAGGCTGGCCACGTTCATGGTGGACGTCCTGAGCGGAGTGCCCTCGATCGTGGCGGCGTTGTTCATTTACGCGCTGTTCGTGGCGACGTTGGGACTTCCTCGCTCCGAGTTCGCGGTGTCCCTTGCGCTGGTCCTGTTGATGCTGCCGGTGATCGTGCGAGCCACCGAGGAGATGCTGCGGATCGTCCCGGTGGATCTTCGCGAGGCCAGTTACGCGCTGGGCATCCCGAAATGGAAGACGATCGTCAGGGTCGTGCTTCCCACCGGGGTCTCCGGCATCATCACGGGCATCATGCTGGCGGTGGCCAGGGTGATGGGCGAGACGGCCCCATTGCTGATTCTCGTCGGTTACTCGCAATCTATGAGCTTCGACATCTTCAGTGGATTCATGGGGACGCTACCCGGCATGATGTACAACCAGACCAGCGCCGGTGCCGGCGTGAACCCGGTCCCCACGGATCGGTTGTGGGGTGCCGCCCTAACCCTCATCCTGGTGATCGCCACCATCAACATCGGGGCCCGAGTGATAGCGAAGTTTCTTGGCGCCAAAAAGTCATAGGCAGGAGCACTAAGTGGCAAAGCGGTTGGACCTCAAAGCGGTCAACATCTACTACGGTGCGTTTCACGCGGTAGGGGATGTGACGCTGTCGATCCTGCCCCGCAGTGTGACCGCGTTCATCGGCCCGTCCGGGTGCGGCAAGACGACGGTGCTGCGCACGCTCAACCGGATGCACGAGGTGGTCCCCGGCGGCCGGGTCGAGGGCAGCGTGCTCCTCGACGACGAGGACATCTACGGCGCCGGGGTCGACCCGGTCGGCGTGCGCCGGGCGATCGGAATGGTGTTCCAGCGGCCGAACCCGTTCCCCGCCATGTCGATTCGCGACAACGTGGTCGCGGGTTTGAAGCTGCAGGGCGTGCGCAATCGCAAGGTACTCGACGAGACCGCCGAATACTCGCTGCGCGGTGCGAACTTGTGGGATGAGGTCAAGGACCGGCTGGACAGGCCGGGCGGCGGATTGTCCGGCGGCCAGCAGCAGCGCTTGTGCATCGCGCGGGCGATCGCCGTGCAGCCCGACGTGCTGCTCATGGACGAGCCGTGCTCCGCGCTGGACCCGATCTCGACGATGGCCATCGAGGAGTTGATCAGCGAGCTGAAGCAGGACTACACGATCGTCATCGTCACCCACAACATGCAGCAGGCGGCGCGAGTCAGCGACTACACCGCGTTCTTCAACCTGGAAGCCGTCGGAAAGCCGGGGCGGTTGATCGAGGTCGACGACACCGAAAAGATTTTCTCCAACCCGAGCCAGAAGGCGACAGAGGATTACATCTCCGGGCGCTTCGGCTAGCCCGGCCCTGTTCTGGCTTACTGCGAGGTGGGTTTCGTTTCTTCCTCGGGCAGCTTGCCGGTCGCCTGGAAGATGACGCGCCGGGCCACTTCCACCGCGTGGTCGGCGAAGCGCTCGTAGAACCGGCCCAGGAGCGTCACGTCGACGGCGGCCGCCACACCGTACTTCCATTCACGGTCCATCAGCACCGAGAACAGATGGCGGTGCAGATCGTCCATGGCGTCGTCCTCTTCGCGGATCCGGGCGGCTTTCTCCGGATCGCGTGACATCACCACTTCTTGCGCGCTGTTCCCCAATTCGACTGCGACCCTGCCCATTTCGGCGAAGTAGCCATTGACCTCTTCGGGCAGCGCGTGCTGGGGATGCCGGCGTCGGGCAATCTTCGCGACGTGCAGGGCCAGCGCGCCCATCCGGTCGATGTCAGCCACCATTTGAATAGCGCTCACGATGGACCGCAGATCACCGGCGACCGGCGCCTGCAATGCCAGCAGCACGAAGGCGCTTTCCTCGGCGCGGGCGCTCAGGGTGGCGATCTTCTCGTGGTCCGAGATCACCTGTTCGGCCAGCACCAGATCGGCCTGCAGCAGGGCCTGGGTTGCCCGCTCCATGGCGATGCCCGCCAGCCCGCACATCTCGCCGAGCCGCTCGGATAACTCCGAGAGCTGCTCGTGGTAGGCGGTTCGCATATCGCCAAGCCTACGTTCTCGGCAGAGAAAAGGAGCGGCGGAGCGCCGCCAAAGGCGCTTACTCGCAGGTGGTGTCGGCGGCGTTGGTGACGGTCAGGTCCTCGGGCAGTTTGGCCGGGGCGCTGCCCGAGCCGCGTTCGATCTGCAAGCTGATCGACGATCCGCTCGGTTGGGGAGTGGCGACCGACTTGAAGTCGGGTCCGAGCACCACCTGAACGACCTGCCCGTAGCCGGACACTCGCTGCACCTTCGCATTGGCGAAGGAAGACGCCACGGTCGCCGCCGCCTGCTCGTTGCCCGGCGAGAACAACACCGTCGTCGTGTTCACCGAGCTCGGGTAGTCGTCCGGCGTCATCACGTTGAAGCCGTCCCGCTTGAGTTGGCTGGTCGCGGTGGCCGCCAGGCCGCTCTGCGTCGTCGCGTTGGAGACGCGCACCGTGACATCGCCCGGTGTGGTCGTGGTGACCTGCTCGTGCCGGGCCTCGGGGGCCGCGGTAGGGGGCGGCGCCTTCTTGGTGGCGGGTGTCTTGGTCTGCCCGGACTTGTCGTCGGAAGTTCCGAGATTCTTTGCGTTCTGGTCGTTTTCCTCGGGCAGCGGATCGTCGTTGATGATGGCGTCGAACAGCGCCCGCATGTCGGCCATGCGCGGCGGCTCGTCGCCGTTCTGGTCGGTGACGCCGGTCGGCACGGTGACGAACGTGACGTGCCCGGCCGCCATGCCCTGCAACGACTGACCGAGCTGGATCAAGTCCCTCGACTGCACGTTGTCGACGACGGTGTCGCTGATGAACATGTTGACGACATTGTTGAGCTTGTTCAGGTCGAGCAACGTGTCCTCGGAGATCAGCGAGCGCAGCAGCGAGGACAGGAACAGCTGCTGGCGTTTGATGCGGCCGTAGTCCCCGTTGGTTTCGGTGGTGACCTGGCGGGCTCGCACGTAATTCAGGGCGGTCGAGCCGTCCAGGACTTGTCGGCCGCCGTGGTCGAGCACCGTGCCCAGCTCGTAGTCATGCAGCGCGGTTTTCGAGCACACCTCCACACCCCCCAGTGCGTCCACCATTTTGGCGAACCCCGCAAAGTCGACGGCGATGAAGCGGTTGATGCTCAAACCGGACAGCTTCTGGATCTCTTTGACCAGACACTTCGGGCCGCCGAAGGCGAATGCCGAGTTCAGTTTGGTTTCGGTGTAGACCATCTTCGGGCCCCAGGATTTGGTCTTCGCGTCGTAGAGGGGCCCGTACTTACCCGTCTGCGGGTTCCACGCCTCGCATTGCATCGGGGTGATCGCCAGGTCGCGCGGGAACGACACCGCCACCACGCGTTTGCGGTTGGCCGGAATGTTGACCAGCATCACGGTGTCCGACCGGGCGCCGTCCGCGTCATCGGTGTTACCCGCGCCCATGTTGGCGTTGTCGCCGGCGCGCGAGTCAAGGCCGACGATCAAGAAGTCTTCGTCCCCGTATTGGCCGTTGCGGTCGCGGATGTCGCTGGAGTCCTGGTCGAGGGCGTTGATGGTGTTGAGCCGGGCATTCTTCGACGTACTCCACTGCCACGCCCCGCCGGTCATGGCCAGGGTGAGCGCCGCGAGCACCGCCGCCACCGAGCGCGCGGCCAGCAGCATCGGCCGGCGGCGGCGCCGGGGTGTCCGCCGCTGAGCGTCGGGAGCTTCGTCGGATACGGACCCCTGGCCGCTCGGATGGTCGGCGGCGTCGAGGTCGGGGAGCTCCGAGACCGCGTCGAGCGAATAGGCCAGGTCCTCGATCACCTGCGTCTTCTGCAGCTCCACCGGCAGGGCCGATTCGGCCTCGAGGGGTTCGACGTCCGGCTCGGCGCGGCGGTGAGTGGACCGGGCGATCGGAGGGGCACCGAGTTTCGCGATCAGGTCGGCGACGCTCACTCCGCCCGCCGTATGGGATCCGGATTCTTCGTCGTCGGCGGCTCGGGACTGGATGGGCTCGACTGCGGTCTCGGCCTGCCAGAGATGGCGACTGTAGTGGGCCGGTGGCTCCGAGAACCGCTCCCAGGGGGCGGCGCCAAGCGCAGCGCGTCGGGCGTCGCGAGTGGCGTCGTCCTCGGCGTCACTCATGTCTTACCGGCCTCCGAAGCTCTGATGCGGATGTCAGCGTATCCGTGCGCAATAGCGGCCCACCGCTTGGCGTATCTGCGCTGCGGCCCGTGCCACCCGTGGGGCGCACTCCTTTGTCGCGCTCGGGCGGCGGCGCGTTACCGATCCGCCGCAGCAACGCGCAATGCAGCAAGGTCCACATCGTACTGAGTTATCTGTCCGGACGCGATTTCGCGCGGTCGATCAGCCTCCGGAGTGCATCACGTCGGCGCCGGCCGGCACGGCGCAGTCGTCCGGGTCGGTGAGCCAGCCTTCGGGCAGCGCCACCCGGGCGGGTGAGCCCTGCCGGCCCCGGGGGCCGCTGGCCGCGTCCGGGAAGGGCACGGTGCGGTCCAATTGGCTTAGCAGCGAATCGAGTTCGTCGAGCGTCTTGACCATCGCCAGGGCTCGGCGCAGCTCCGAGCCGGCCGGGAAGCCGTGCAGGTACCAGCCGATGTGCTTGCGGATGTCGCGCATCCCCTTGTCCTCGCCGAAGTGCGCGGCCAGCAGCTGCCCGTGCCGGCGGACGATGTCGGCAACCTCGCCCAACGTGGGCGGCACCGGGGCTGGGCTGTCGGTGAACGCGGCCGACAGTTCGGCGAAAAGCCAGGGCCGGCCCAGGCAACCGCGGCCGATCACGACGCCGTCGCATCCGGTGCTGGCCATCATCGTCAGGGCGTCGCTGGCGTCATAGATGTCGCCGTTGCCCAGCACTGGAATCGTCCGCACGTGTTGCTTGAGCAGGGCGATCTGCTCCCAATCGGCGGTGCCCGAGTAGCGTTGCGCCGCCGTGCGGGCGTGCAGCGCGACGGCGGCGGCACCCTCCATTTCGGCGATGCGGCCGGCATCGAGGTGCGTGTGGTGTTCGTCGTCGATGCCGACGCGGAATTTGACGGTCACCGGGATGTCGGTGCCTTCGGTTGCGCGCACGGCCGCCGCGATGATCTGCCCGAAGAGCCGCCGCTTGTACGGCAGGGCGGCCCCGCCGCCGCGTTTGGTGACCTTTGGCACCGGGCAGCCGAAGTTCATGTCGATGTGGTCGGCCAGGCCCTCGTCGGCGATCATCTTGGCCGCGGCGTACGTGGTCGCCGGATCGACGGTGTAGAGCTGCAACGAGCGTGGCGACTCGTCCGGCGCGAAGGTGGTCATGTGCATGGTGACCGGATGCCGCTCGACGAGCGCGCGCGCCGTCACCATCTCGCAGACGTAGAGGCCGCTTACCGTGCCGACCTTCGACTGCTCGAGTTCACGACACAGGGTCCGAAAGGCGACGTTGGTTACGCCCGCCATCGGTGCCAGCACCACCGGGCTGGCAAGTGCGATGGGCCCGATGCGCACCGCGTGGTTACCGCCGGCTCATGGTCAGCGTGCCCGCGGTCTGGTGCAGCTCTAACGCGGTGGTCCTCTTGCCGGTGCGAGCTTCCCGGTCGAGCTGACGCTGCTTCGAGATCTCGAACTTCTCGCAGGTTTGCTCAAGCTCCTTGATCAGCAGCGCAAGGTCGTCGCGCATGGCGGCCGCCTCTCCGGTGAAGTCCTCACGCTCGAAGATGCGCCATTTCTTCAGCACCGGCATGACCACGTCGTCGAGGTGGATGCGCGGGTCGTACACGCCGCCCACGGCGATGAGGACAGCCTTCCGGCGGAACTCGGGTACCTGGTAGCCCGGCATCTGGAAGTTGCGCAGGACCTTGTGCAGCGACTTCATCGCCTGGTTGGGCGCCGCGGTGAACCCGGCGTCGCTGACATCGCGGTAGAAGATCATGTGCAGGTTTTCGTCGGCCGAGATCTTGGCCAGCAGCTGGTCGGCGATCGTCTCGTTGCACGCCTTGCCGGTGTTGCGGTGGGAGATCCGGGTGGCCAGCTCCTGGAACGTCACGTAGATGACCGAGTCGAACAGGCTCTCGGCAAACAGGTCGGCTCGAATCTGCTGGTTCTGGCCCGGGCTGAAGCCCCGGTTCACCACCTCGATGCGCAGCTTCTCCAGCTCGATCGGGTCGACCGCGCGGGTCACCACCAGGTAATCGCGCAGCGCGATCCCGTGTCGGTTCTCTTCGGCGGTCCAGCGGTTGACCCACTGGCCCCAGGGGCCGTCCAGGCCGAAGTTCATCGCGATCTCGCGGTGGTACGAGGGGAGGTTGTCTTCCGTCATCAGGTTCTGCACCATCGCCACCTGGGCGAGGTCGGACAGCTTGCTCTGCCCGGGTTCCCAGTCCTGACCCCCGAGCGCGTAGAAGTTCTTGCCGTCCGACCACGGGATGTAGTCGTGCGGGTTCCAGTCCTTATGCATGCTCTCGTGCCGGTTGAGGTAGGTCTCGACGAACGGTTCGAGCTCGTGCAGCAGCTGTAGGTGTGTCAGCTCGGCTGACATGGGGCCCTCCAGTTATCTGTGTCGACGGGTAGCAGTCAATATATCTGTGCACATCAGTAGCATCAAGCTGCCTGGCCGCGCGCCGTTGTAACGGTTAGATGCCTTATTTTGCGCTTCTCGCGGCCGTCAAGTTCACGTTTTATTGAGTTGCCGCCGCGCCACCGCCGATAAACAGTTGGTCGCACTTACCCCAGGTCCGGCGCGGGCACGTACGGGGCCGCCGTGATGTACAGGATGTCGACGCAGTAGTCGATGAATTGTTTGCGCGTCGCGCCGAGCTGTCCGTTCAGGTATGCGGTGAACAGGCTGGACAGGCCGCCGACCAGGCTGGTGGCGATCATCTTCTGCAGCACGGGATCGCCGATCCGCGACAACTTGCGCTGCAGCAGTTCGATGAAGTTGGGCATCCACTCCGCCCCCGAGCGTGTCAATATCGGCTCGACCGCCGGTGCCAGCAACAACACGCGCCCGCGGACCGGGTCGTCGACCATCAGCTCGACGAACTTTTCGACGGCCTCCCGCGGGGTGTTCGCCGAGGTGAGCGTCTTCATTGCGCGCGTACACACGTCGTCGTAGACCGCGCGCACGAATTCGTCTCGATCCGAGAAGCTTTCGTAGAAGTAGCGTTCGGTCAGCGCGGCCTTGCGGCACACGGCACGCACGGTCAACGCCGGTCGACTGTCGCTGCCGAGCAATTGCACGCCGGCGGCGATGAGGTCGTCGCGGCGGCGGGCAAGGCGATCCCCCAGGGGAACGCCGGTCCACCGGCCCCGTCGTTGACCGGACTGCACATCGCTCCTAAGCTTGAAACTGACAACGCATGTAGTCAGTTTTACAGATACCTACAGGAACCCAGTGCCTCAACATACGTCCGGACCCCGCCCGCTGAACAGCGACGTCGTGCCCGGCGCTTCGTCCACCGCGGATGCATCTTCCGGTGTAGCCGGCGGCTGCCCGGTGTCGCCCCTCGGCTACGACGCGCCACCGGTCCCGCTCGGTCCCGAATCGCTGACCTGGCGGTACTTCGGGGACTGGCGCGGGATGCTGCAGGGCCCGTTCGCGGGATCCATGCAGAACATGCACCCGCAGTTGGGCGCCGCTGTGGAGCAACACTCGACGTTCTTCACCGAACCGTTGCCGCGGGTGATGCGGTCGCTGTACCCGATCGGCGGGGTGGTCTTCGATGGCGACCGGGCTCCGACGACGGGCGCCGAGGTCCGCGACTACCACACCGACATCAAGGGCGTGGATGACCAAGGGCGGCGGTACCACGCACTCAATCCCGACGTCTTTTATTGGGCGCACAGCACGTTCTTCATGGGCACAATCCTGGTGGCCGAACGGTTCGGCGGTGGTCTGACCGAGGCAGAAAAGCGCCAACTCTTCGACGAACACATCCAGTGGTACCGGATGTACGGCATGAGTATGCGTCCGGTGCCAAAGACCTGGGAAGAGTTTCAGGTCTACTGGGACCACATGTGCCGCAACGTGTTAGAGGACAATTACGCGACGCGGGCCGTGCTCGATCTGACCATATATGACAAGCTGCCGATCGCTCCGTGGCTCCCGGATTGGCTGTGGGGCGGCCTGACCAAGCTGTCGCGGCCGTTCTTCGTCTGGCTCACAGTCGGCTTGTATCACCCAGCCGTTCGCGAACGGTTGGGCTTTCAGTGGACCGACCGCGACGAGTGGTTGCACCGGCGCTTCGGCAACCTGGTGCGGCTGGTCTTCGCGGTTGTGCCGCCCAGGTACCGCAAGCACCCGCGGGCCCGCGCCGGCCTCGACCGCGCATCCGGGCGCATCCCCGCCGACGCGCCGCTGCCGCAGACACCGGCACGCAATCTGCCGCCGCAGGAGTTGCGCGGCGATCCAAAGCACTACTGCCCTCGGGTTTAGTGCCCTCTAGTGCGGGTGACCGTGAACGTCCTCCAGGCCCGCCTGGTGCACGTGCTGATGGCTGTGCTCGGTGCCGTCGGCGTGGCCGTGGGAGTGCTCGTGCTGGACGTGCTCGTGCTCATGCGAGGTGTGCGCGTGCGCGTGAGTGACGTCGCCGTGCTCGTGTTCGTGGGCGTGCGGCGCGTCATGGGTGTGTTGCTCGGTCATGGTGCGACTCCTTGGGTCAAATGCGTTGTGCCGGTTTCTTATTCACTTGGTGCCGCTGTCCCGCCGGCCCGGTGGGGGCGCCGATTCGGCGACGGCCTTCAGCCCGCCGTCCGTGCGGTGATGACCGGGCACGCCGGGGCCCGCGTGCTCGGCGTTGAAGACGGCGTCCATGACGAGCTGACGGACGTGATCGTTCTCGAGGCTGTAGAAGATTGTCGTTCCCTCCCGGCGGGTGCGGACCAAGCGCGCCATCCGCAGCTTCGCCAGGTGCTGGGAAACCGACGGCGCCGGCTTGCCCACGTGCTCGGCGAGTTCGTTGACCGACATCTCGCGGTCGGTCAGCGCCCAGAGCGCCTGCACGCGGGTGGCGTCGGCCAGCATCCGGAAGACCTCGACCACCAGACTCGCCTGATCGTCCGGCAGTCGGCCTTCACTACTATCTGCATGCATACGCAAATAATATTCAAGTTCGGCGGCGCTGCCAACGGCTGCCTTCCTAGGGTGACGGGACGACGGTGGAGCGGCGCTGACCGCCGTTGCGCTCGTGCCAGAGCCGGTAGACGTCCACCGCGCCTTCCTGTGGCTGGTAGCGCATGGGCAGGCGCCGCCGGTCCCAACGCTTGGCGAATTCGTCATAGAAGGTGGACACCTCGAAGTACTTGCGGTCGTCGAGGTAATACCGCTCGTAGGCCTCGCGGGTAATGAGGAAGACGACTTCCTTGGGCGAGCAGTAGTACAGCGAGCCGAGGCACATCGGACACGGATGCGCCATCACGTAGATCGTGCAGTCGACGAGGTGCTCGGTGCCCAGCTTCATGCACGCCTCCCGGATGGCCAGGATTTCCGCGTGGGCGGTCGGGTCGTTCGTCTGTGCCACTTTGTTGGCGCTCTCGGCGAGGACTTCGGCGTTTTTGACGATCACGGTCGCAAACGGGCGACCGCCCTCCGCGACGTTGCGCCGGGCCAGGTCGATCGTCCGCTGGGCGAAGTCGGTCATAGGCCGGAGGGTAGTCCCGCGGGCTTTGAAGGTCGGGCCCTGTGATACTGACTAGATTGTCTATTTAATTTGGTCGGGATGAGGGAGCACCATGGCGCGCACCGATCGTGATCGTTGGGATCTGGCGACGAGCGTGGGCGCGACGGCGACGATGGTCGCCGCCCAGCGGGCCCTGTCCTCCGACGCGAAGCTGATCGACGACCCCTATGCGGCGCCGCTCGTGCGCGCCGTCGGGATCGATGTCTACGTCCGGTTGGTGAACGGCGAGATCCCGGCCGGCGGGGCTTCCGAGTTCGATCCGCACCGGATGGCCCGAGGGATGGCTTGCCGGACAAGGTTTTACGACGACTTTTTCCTGGACGCAACGCGGAGCGGAATCGGCCAGGCGGTGATCCTCGCGTCGGGGCTGGACGCGCGCGCCTACCGGCTGCCGTGGCCCGCGGGCACCGTCGTCTACGAGGTCGACATGCCGGAGGTCATCGAGTTCAAGACTCTGACCCTCGACGATCTGGGCGCCGAGCCGACCGCCGAGCGGCGCCCCGTGGCCGTCGATCTGCGTGACGACTGGGCCACGGCGTTGCGCGATGCCGGATTCGATCCGCAGGCGCCGTCGGCGTGGAGCGCCGAAGGCCTATTGGTATACCTGCCGGAGGCGGCCCAGGACGCCCTGTTCGACAACATCACCGCGTTGAGCGCCCCGGGGAGCCGCCTGGCTTTCGACTTCGTGCCCGACACCGCGATTTTCGCCGACCCGCGCTGGCGCGCACACCACGACCGGATGAGCGAGCACGGGTTCGAGGTCGATTTCAACGACCTCGTCTATCACGGCGAGCGCAGCCACATCGTCGACCACCTGGGCCAGCGCGGCTGGCGGACTACGTCGCAGACTGTCGCGGAACTGCACGCGGCCAACGGCTTTGTCTACGCCGACGACGAGGTCGCCCAAGCCTTCGCCGACGTGACCTACAGCAGCGCGGTGCTCGGGCGCTGAGCGCCCATCTGCCGAGGCCAATACGCTTCGGTGCCCCCACTAGGACTCGAACCTAGGACCTGCGGATTAAAAGTCCGTAGCTCTACCAACTGAGCTATAGGGGCTGCGGAGATTCAGGATACTTGGAGCCCAAACGCGGCTCGTTTGAGGATTGGGCCCGCGGTGACCTAAGCTGACGTGGCTCCTAACGAAACCTCGTTGCGAGTACCCCGGAGTGATTCGGTTCTGGCCCCCATCGTCTAGTGGCCTAGGACGCCGCCCTTTCACGGCGGTAGCACGGGTTCGAATCCCGTTGGGGGTACGCGACGCGGTGACGCGAAGCAGCAGCAAGGCCCTGTGGCGCAGTTGGTTAGCGCGCCGCCCTGTCACGGCGGAGGTCGCGGGTTCGAGTCCCGTCAGGGTCGCCGATTCGGCGAGGCACTTCATGCCTTCCGGCCAGGTAGCTCAGTCGGTACGAGCGTCCGCCTGAAAAGCGGAAGGTCGGCGGTTCGATCCCGCCCCTGGCCACCAGTCTTAAGCTGCACGGACGCGATGACAGCACTCTATGGATGTTTCGGTGTGTCCGGTTCCTGTCCGTTCGCCCGGTCTTTGGCGACGTCATTGAGCCGGTCGAGATTCGTAGCGACGTGGTCGAGTTCGTCTGAGTAGAGGTCGCTGTAGATGTTGGCGGTGACGGTCGGCGTCGAGTGCCCCATGGTCTTCTGGACGTAGCGGAGGTCGGCCCCGGATTTCCGGGCGAGGCTGGCGTAGGTGTGGCGGAGGTCGTGGATCGTCAGCGGCGCCAGGCCGGTTTTCTTGAGGGCTTTGTTCCAGTGGGTGTGTCTACGCCAGTTGTTTGATCTCAGGAAGCATGCATTCGATGAAGATCCGCACTCCCGCGCCCATGATGGAGTAAATGTCGTTTCAGGTTAAAGGTTATGACGGACCAGATTGCGGGCAGTTGGCCAACTGTACGGCCCGGACTTCCACAGCGGTCTGCACTCAGTCGAATCCAGCCAACGTAACCCTCAAGGCCCGTTCCAACTCAACGTGGAGCGGTGGGCTCGTTTTAGTGTCTTCACTCAGCCAGCGTCGAAGTATGAATTGTGCGGTGGCCAAGGCCGTGTGGACAAGCAGCGAGGGACGAATGTCCAACCCTGCATCGACGCCCATCCGTGCAGCGACGAGTTCGATGAACTTGCGGCCATCGTTATCGCTGATCAGTGCCGATTTGCTCAGTAGGTGGGGGGCGGTCAGTATGGCTTGTTGCCAGTAGTGCGGCTTCGGATTGGTTTTGTCCCACGCGGTTTCGGCGAACAACGCGATCAGCGCGTCGGCTGCTGATTGGTCCGATGGCTGAGCGCCATAGGCGGCAACGATTTCAGCGACCGTTTGCCGCAAGGGGGCGATCAGCAGATCTTCCTTCGTAGGCGCGTAGCGGAAGTACGTGCTGATGGATATCCCGGAAGCGGCAGCGATGTCCTCGGTGGTCACCGCAGCAAATCCACGTTCGGCAAAAAGTTGATGTGCGGTTCCCTGGATCTGCGAGAGCAATTCGGCGCGGCGTCGGTCCCTTAACGAGCCAGTGTTTGCGGAGGGCATGACATCGCCTTCGTCAATCCGACATTCCAGGCTTCCTTCTGCGCTATGGTACGAACAGTAGCGTAGCGAAACCAACAGTACTAGGGGTTGTTTTGCTGGTGTCGCGATGTCGGGGACCGAGGCAGGCGACGCGGATTGCGCGGGAATGGCGGTCGCCTCACGAATATTCGCGAGTAGCCGCGGCCACAGGCGCCCGCCAATCGGGCTCAGGTTTCACACCGGCTCGGCATGGCGCGAATTCGGCGCTGGCTAGATCGGTCGCCAAACAGTGCGCTCGTGCCTGCCGTTCTTGGTGCTGTCCGGGTTGTCGACATTCCGCTGAGAAATGGCGCTCCGCAAGCCTCAGGTTGCTAGGTCCTCCATCCCCCAGTAGAGGTCTGTGTCTTGTTGGCTGAGGTTGAGGCCGCGATGTCTCGTTCAGGGGCACACACCGCGAGCAGCGCAGCAGTCCTCGACGCCACCCGGGCGGTCGCAACGTTTGGCGGCTTCAAGGCGGTCCACTTCAAATCGGTCGCCAAGCAAGCCGGCGTCACGGTCGGGTCGGTGTATGACCATTTCACGTCGAAGACCCACCTGCTGGTGACGCTGCTCGCCCGCGAGTTCGTGCGCCTGGATGAAGAACGCGACTGGAGCACGTGTGCGGCGTCCCCGATTCGGCGAGTGGAATCCTTGACTCGGCGGCTTCACGACGAATGGCAGCAAAATGTGAAGCTCACCGAGGCCGTGGTTCGCGCATTCGTTACTGCTGGCACCGATGAAGCTCTGGCGGTCCAACATGCCGCCGATCTGATCGAAAGCATGCTGGCGCGGGCACTGAGTGGCGGTACGCAAGGAATCCACGAGCGACAGATCGCAGGGCTCATCGCTGATATCTGGCTGGCCAACTTGATGGCCTTCATCGGCGGCCGGGCAACAGCGGAGCAGACACGCGAGTGCATCGACGGAGCTATGCGATTTGTTCTTGATGGGGGCGGGTGCCAACGATCTCTAGCAATACCGGCAGTATCGCTGCGATACTAGAAGTCTTATAAGTGTGGCTCCGCTGACGTGTCGAAGGGAGCGGCTATGCCTGCACAATGGATCGAGCAGTGCACTGTTCAGCGAGTCTCACTGCAAGGTGGCTTGGTACTCGACCTCGACGACTACAGCGAGCTCGTAATCTCCCGTCCGATGCGACTGACGCTTCCTGCAGTAGGAGTCTGGCCCGAGGAAGAGGTGTTGATCGACCCCGCCCACCTTTCGCCGGAAGAGCGGACGTTGTTGGACCTGGCCGGAGCGGTATGCACGCGAGCCTGGTTCGACGATGACGGGTCGCTCCATCTCGGGTTCTCCCGCGGACACCGCATCGATGTCCCCCCAGATGCAGCAGCGACCGCGTGGGAACTCTATGGCAAAGGCCATGGCTACATGGCGTGTCTGCCTCGGGGCCGAGTCCGAGCGGTTCGGCACGACCTTTCTGCAGAAGACGACGACTCAGATACTACGTAAATCACTACATGCGGGGCGTAGGGAACAATCTGGAGCGCTTAGTCGTAATGGCAGCCGGATTCGTCGAATTCAACGAGATCAATAGCAGGGCGGGCCGTGCCCATTGATTGGATCCTCATGTCATCCCCATTGTGCGGTCGAGGAAGTCGGTGACCGCGGCGGTGAACGCATCGTGGTTGTCGCCGGCAACCATGTGACCGGTGCCGGTGACGTCCGTCGTTTCGGCGTGCGGGACGAGCAGGAGGAATTCGTTGACGGTGTCCTGGGAGACTACGTCTGAAAGTGCGCCGCGTACTAGCAGCGTTGGGGCCGTGATTCATCAAATTCCATTCGCGGGGTGATGTCGACCAGGACAACGGCTGCCCAGAGGTCGGGTGAGGCCAGCGGGTGGGTAGCGAGGATGATCAGCCCGCCCAACGATGCACCGACGACGCCAGAGGACTGTCGGGGCTGACGTGTCCTCGTCGCGAGATCAGATCGGATACGAACCGTTCGGCCTCGTATTGTCCGCTCGGGTCCCAATTGAACTACCCCAGGGTTTTGTGGCTCTTCGCAAATCAGAGTGCATTGATGAGTTGGTGGAGTGCGCCGCTGTGCAGTAGTGAGCGCCAGCGGTAGTTGGTGAGGTTTCTGAATCCGAGGGCGTTGCGGCGCAAGGCTTCCAGTCGNGGCTCTTCGCAAATCAGAGTGCATTGATGAGTTGGTGGAGTGCGCCGCTGTGCAGTAGTGAGCGCCAGCGGTAGTTGGTGAGGTTTCTGAATCCGAGGGCGTTGCGGCGCAAGGCTTCCAGTCGGCCGTTGATGGCCTCGGTCGGCCCGTTGGAGGCGTGGTGGTCAAAGAAGGCCAAGATGTCGGCGCGACGGCGCCATAGCGTGCGGCCGAGCTGGGCGATCTCCTCCAATCCGGCGGGCACTCCGCGCCGGATCGACTCGATCAGCCTGGTCATCGCCTTCTTGCCGCGACGGCGGTTCGGGTCGGCGTAGGCGGCGATGATCTTCTGGTAGATCAGCCAGGCCACCTTGACGGCGAGGTGTTCCTCGGCATCGAAAACGCTGTTCAGCCGTGCGTACTGGCGAGTGGAGAGCAGCTGCAAGCGAGTGCGGGCGATGCGGCGGATCCCGTAGAGCGGATCTCCGGTATGGCCGCGCCGCCCCAGGGTCTGCTGCTGGATGCGCTGGCGAGTCAGGTCGAACTTGGTGCCAGCCAGCGCGACGACGTGGAAGGGGTCCATCACGGTGACTGCATCTGGGATGACCTCGGTGGCGGCGGTCTTATAGCCGGCGAACCCATCCATCGCAATGACTTGTACGGCCTGAGCGAAATCGGTGGGTTGGGCAGCCAACCACGACGCCAGCGCGGTGGCAGACCGTCCTTCGACCAAGTCAAGCAGCCGTGCCGGGCCAGTCCGGTCGTGAGTCGGGGTCAGGTCGATGATCAGCGTGACGAAGCCGGCCGCGCCAAGGCGGCGGGGCGCCCAGCGATGTTCGTCAACGCCAATGACGCGCACGCCGGTCAGTCGGTCGGGGCCGGCGGTAGCGATCAGCTCGGTGACCGTCCGCATCGCGATGGAGCTCACGGTATGCCAGGACAGGCCCAGCTCAGCGGCGATCGCCGAGACCGTGGTGCGGTCGATCATCAACCGCCGCAACACATACTGGGCACACCGCCGCGTCGTCGACGACCGCGGGGCGGCCAGCTTTCCGAGATCCTGATTGAACACCGCACGACCACACTCCGCTGTGGTACAGCGGTAGCGCGGTACGGCGACCCGCAGCACCAGCGGGTAGCCGGCCACCGGCAGATCCGTTAGCGGGCGGATGACGGTGTCGCGATAACGGCCCTCGCGCCCACAACCGGGGCAGCGTGGATCCCGGGTCACCGGCATGCAGAAAATCGTCGTCTGTTTCTCGTCAACGGCAGCGTCGGTGATCGTCACGCCCAACTCGATCGTGCGCATGATCGTGTCGGCAACAACAGAGGGCGGGCAGGCAGTAGCCTCAGACAACGGGTCACCTCGGTGGTGTTGGTGAAGCACGGTGTAGGAACCCGCATCGTCACCCACCGAGGCCCCGCCTCAGCTCACCGACACGACACTTTCACGCGGATATCCGCCGGCCACCGCTGCACTCTCGTTCACGAAGAGCCG